>JAJDBW010000001.1 GCA_029261155.1 Nitrospirota bacterium
CGGAGAGATATCTTTGACTATATCGAGTTGTTCTATAATCCAAAGCGCAAGCATGGTTATAATGGCAATCTGTCACCCATCGAGTTCGAACGGCAGTATTTTGTGAAGCTAGGAACTGTCTAGAAAATCGGGGTCGATTCAGCCTAAGGAAGCGGGCGCGATTAATGGCGGGATGTACAAGCGCGAAGCCGGCTTCTCGAAATCGCCCGTGGTTGTTATTGGTGTTTCGTCCATCGCAGATTCCCTAAAGAAGGTGCAAGCCAACGGGGGGCGTGTGGTTAAGGATCAAATTCAGATCGGCGAGATGGGCCTCTACGCCCAGGTGACAGACACCGAAGAAAATACTATCGGTCTTTGGCAGGACTTAGGCGGACATTCATAGAAATGCAGGTCGACGCTTTACCGTCATACGGCGAATTCTGTCCACACTGATTGGCACCGTCGCGTCATCTCAGGTCTTCGTTTAATTCTTCGTTCATCGTAATTGTTTGCTTGGCAAAATCCGCATTTCCAAATTTTAAGCTTACCGAGTCCTCCGGGCCTTGGCGCAAATCGAGGGGCGGATCGTATCGCTTGTGGTATTTTTTGACGAAGAAGTAGAGAACGAAGGAAACCGCCCATAGGGATGGAATAATAGCAGGGTAGGCTTGATGAACGCCGACGGAAAAGGCGGCGGCAGAGGCGAAGATAAATGTGAACACCAAAACGTATTCCATGGTGGTGTTTCGTTCCCATTGATTTAAACAAGGGGAACAATAGGGCAATTCAATTACCCGACACGATTTTTCCGCCCATTTTTTTAGCAAGGAAAGGATGAAAATATATGCAAACAGCCAGGTCCACATGAGGCTCATCTCAAAGAATTGTCCCAGACCAGCGGTCAGTGCACCTGTTGCCAAGAAAAGAAGAATGGATAGAAGACCAAAGGATTGATGGAGGCTTCGCAGTACAAAATTCGATTCAATGATTTGTATATGGGCCTTCGCCGGTTTAGCCCAGCACCGCATACAATGGGAAGGAAAGGTCAATTTTAATAGATTGTCTCGTTTGGTCGTAATTTTCATCAGCACACTTAAGTCAGGGGCCTGTATCGCCGAGAGATGATATAGTTGGGTTTGCGCGGCTTGGAAGGAGCACTTCAAAATGAGTCCAGCTTCCACTTCAGCGGGCATTATATTGTAAACCTCTTGAAAACCCAAGCGGTTTTTACTCAAAAGACCTCATCAATCGGATAGAGGGGGAGGGCACTATGGGACGTAAGTATATTGATTGTCGAGAATACGGTGGCGATGGGAAATGTAGTCTCTATCTTTCCGCCGATACAGAAGAAGAACTCCTCGACGCGGTGATTGAACATGCGACCGCAGTGCATTGTTATCAGGACACTCCCGAATTCCGAGAAAAGATGAAAAAAGGATTCAAAGAAGAACCCTAATTCAAATTGCCCTCGCATGATCGGTGCTCCATCAGGCTTGACCCGATTTACAAATCACCTTTCCTTTTCTTTTTACGATTTGCGATCCTCTTCTCACTCTCCTCTAGCACTATTCTTGTTGCTATTTTCGTTTCACCCAATAAATATAGCCTATCGGTGTTTCTCGACCCCAACTTTGGGGCACTTGCTTTCTATTGCACAACGGCTGCAAAAAGGAGAAATCGGCTTGCAGATATATTGGCCGAAAGGAACCAGGATGTCGTTGTAGGTGATCCAATGTCGTTTAGGAAGTTTTTCCCTCAAGGCACCTTCGCTTTCATCCGGCGTTGTCGTTTCGATATAACCGATTCGGTTGGAGATGCGATGAACATGGATATCCACGCAGATGGCGGGCAAGCCGTAAGCGACACTCAGAACCAGGTTGGCGGTTTTCCGTCCGACACCCGGTAGGCTTAAGAGGGCATCCATAGACTTCGGGACCTTTCCACCATAATCCGATTGAAGTCGCATACATATGCCTATGATCTGCTTGCTTTTGTTTCGATAAAAAGAAACCGGGTAGATGGCCTTTTCGATTTGTTTCGGTCTAAGCGCCAAAATGGCTTCAGGGGTGTTGGCGAGTCGAAAAAGACGGGCCGATGCCGCGGCAGTGGTTTCGTCTCGTGTTCTGAGGCTAAGAAGGCATGAAATTAAAACTTGGAAAGGGTCACCCGTTTCGTTGGCAATGACGCCCACCACTGGAACTTTCAATGCCATCACTTCCCGCTTCAAGCACCGCAAGATTGCGTTGATTTGAATCGCCTTCTTTTTTTTGACTATCACGCCGAATAAAATAACAAGTGGAAGGCCTCCATGCAAGGAAATCCCCTACGGGATAGCTTGACATAGGGAATGGCTTCGCCTACTATCTTCCTATTTTTTGGGGTTTGGCGTGGAAGGCATGGACCAAGTCTGGACGGACCATAAAGCCCTGTTGGGTGAAGTCGAAGAGGGCATCCGGAGCGGCCTTCAATCGAAGGTTGCGCTCGTCAATAAAATATCCACGTATATCTTAAACAGTGGCGGGAAACGGATACGCCCCTTACTTCTCATTGTTAGTGCCCACCTCTGTCAATACGACAAAAAAGACCACATTTTACTCGGTGCCGGCATTGTCGAGTTTATCCATACGGCGACGCTTTTGCATGATGATGTCATCGACAACGCCGAAATTCGAAGAGGCATCGCGCCCGCACGGGTTTTATGGGGCAACCAGGCGAGCATCCTTGTCGGCGACTACCTCTATACCTTGGCTCTTTCTTTAACTGTTAAGATCAACGACTATGACGTCAATACGCTCTTGGCCGATACTTGTCTCCAGATGGCTGAAGGTGAAATGCTGCAATTGAAGCACAATAGTGATTTGTCGCTTTCGGAGACGACCTACTTTCAAATTATCGAATCCAAAACCTCGGCGCTCATCTCGGCCAGTTGCCAATTCGGCGCCATCCTCGCCAAGGCCTCGGAAAAGGAAAGAGAAGCCTTGGCGTGTTATGGGCGGAACCTGGGAATTGCATTTCAGGTGGCGGATGACACCCTCGACTATATCGCCGATGATCAGCGTTTAGGGAAATCCTTAGGGGAAGACTTGAAGGAGGGCAAGATCACGCTGCCCTTGCTCCACCTTCTTAAGCATTGCAATCAGAAAGAAAAGGCCTGGCTGGAAAAAATGGTGGCTGGAAAGGATTTCCTGCAGGAAGACCTGAAAAAGGCCATCGATTTAATGACCTTTTACGGGTCGATTCAATATGCCACAAAAAGGGCACAAGATTTTGCTGAATCGGCCAAAAAAGACCTCTCCATTTTCGACGATTCACCACATCGGCGGGCGCTTTCTACCGTTGCGGATTATGTTGTTCAAAGAGACCACTAAAGGTTTCTAATTACGTCGATCGCCCTCTGCTCCCATTTACACCTCCGAAATCGTGATTTCAGCTTCTCACCGCAGCTTGAGGCATTTTTCTGTGTTCTTCCGCAGGGGAAGGCCTAAATGCCCTCATTCACTTGCTTTTTGCCCGACATCGGGTAATCTTAATCGTATGGACGACACCGTTTTTACTAAGAAACGCTTTGGAGAACTCCTCGTCGATGCCGGTCTTATTACCTCTGCCGAACTCCATCAGGCGATGGAAAGACAGCGGCTCACCGGAAAACGCATTGGGGAATCGTTGATATCCCTCAAGATCGTCTCTGAATTCGATATCGCAAAAACGCTTTCCGATCAGCTCAAAATCGAATACATTGAGTTGAAACCTGACGATGTCCAAGCCGAAGCCATCGCCGAGGTTCCACATACCGTTGCAATCAAATATAATTGCATCCCCATTAAAAAGGATGCCGGTTTTCTGACCGTGGCCATGGTCGATCCCCTCGATTACGATTCCATGAAAGATATTGGTTTTCACTGCAACCTCGAAGTGAAGCCCGTCGTTTCGACGCGGACGGAGATACTGGAGGCGATCAAGTACTATTACAAGCTCGACGAATCGATCGAAGACATGATTCGGGCCGCGAGCAGTGACACTGATTTTTTTGATGGAGAAAAAATAGAAATTGCGCCACTGGCCACGGACGCGCCCGTGCTTCGGACCGATGACCTAAAACAAAAAAGCGAAACCGCGCCGATTGTCCGGTTGTTTAATCTCATCTTCGTCATGGCAATGAAGGCCCGCGCCAGCGACATTCATCTCGATCCCCATAAGGACAAGCTCTCCGTACGTTACCGGGTTGACGGCGTCCTCATTACCGACCGTTATCTGCAAAGAGAGCTGCAGGCTGGGCTTGTATCACGCATTAAAATTCTGGCCTCCCTTGATATTTCGGAGCGGCGTCTTCCTCAGGATGGGGCGATTCGGGTCAAGTACAACAACCGGAGCATCGACCTCCGGGTTTCAACGCTGCCGGCGCATTATGGCGAAAAGGTTGTTATTCGTATCCTCGACCAATCGGCAAGTCCGCCCGGCATGGAAGGGATTGGTTTGACCGGGGAAAACCTAAAGAAAATGACCCAGTTTTTAAAAAAACGCCAAGGGATTCTTTTGGTGACTGGCCCGACGGGAAGCGGTAAAAGCTCGACCCTATATTCCTTTATCAATCAGATCCGCTCCGAAAAGTTGAACATTATGACCGTGGAAGACCCGATCGAATACGACATTGATGGACTCAATCAGATTCAGGTGAAGCCGGAAATCGGCTTAACCTTTGCCAACTGCCTCCGTTCTATTTTGCGCCAAGACCCCAATGTTATTATGCTGGGTGAGATCCGAGATCTCGAAACCGCGGAGATCGCCTTCCGGGCAGCGATGACCGGACATCTGGTCATCAGTACCGTCCATACCAACACAGCTATTTCCACTGTGACCCGATTGATCGACATGGGTATTCCGAAATATCTTGTTTCCTCCGTGATTATCGGCGTTGTCGGTCAGCGGCTTGTTCGGACCATTTGTAAGCGATGCCGGGTTGAGGTAAGACATCCTGAAGCGGATACAGAAAAGCCAGGTCGAAAGACTGTAAAAGGCGAAAATCGAAACGCCGTCGATGCCGAAAAGACGGGTCCGTTTCGGGGAGAAGGCTGTTTGTCTTGTAATCACACGGGGTTTTTTGGGCGCATCGGTATCTTCGAAATCCTGCCTTTTGAATCCACAATTAAGGAAGCGGTTTTAATGGGAGGCAGCGAGGAGGAAGTGAAAAAAGCTGCGTTAAAGCAGGGCTATAAGTCCATGGGTGACGATGGACTCGAAAAGGTCCGTCTCGGCGAAACCACCCTTGAAGAAGTCCACCGTGTGATCGATATTCAGGATGAAATTCCGCTTCTTTGTCCGGGTTGCCAAAAATCCATTCATGCCGATTTTATCGTTTGTCCGCACTGCAAGTACGATATTCAGTTGAGTTGTCCCGGTTGTCGCAAGCACCTCCAGCCCGATTGGTTGGCCTGCCCCTATTGCGGGGATGAATCGCACGGCGCGCTTAAGGGCGTAGGGCCTTCTGGATCTCGGTCCAAGCGGTCAAAGGTTGCGAACACGTAAAGCCTTCGCAGAGATAGACCGTCGGTTTCCCATCCACTTGTTTCCACGTTTCTTGCTTAAAATCTCCCGCAGAACGTCCCGTATTCAAAGTCAAAATTTTATTGGGTAGATAGAGGCTGTCAAGTTTGGCGAGGAGGTCCTCTGTTTCGGGCGCTTTCGGGTCGCCGACAAGATGAATCTCCTTAGGCGACCTGAGATACAAGTCGGCGGCAGCGATTAGGTTGCCGGCGCCAAAGGGACTGGCCTCCATATCTGGGCTAAAAGCTTGCAGGGTCTTTTCTGCGATATCGAAATAAGATTGCGTGCCTGTCAGATAAAATAGCTTCAGAAAAAGTTCCACTGCAAGGGCGTTTCCAGACGGAATGGATTGATCGTAGGCCGCCTTGACGCGATCGATGAGCGCCTCGTGTTCGCTGGAGGTATAGTAGAATCCACCCTGGGCTGCATCTAAGAATTGATCCTCCAGCGTTTTGGCGAGTGTGTGTGCCTCGTTTAGATATTCGGCTGAGCCGGTTGTTTCATAGAGATCCAGCAGGGCGATGGCGAAAAAGCTATAGTCGTCCAAGTAGGCCTCTAATTTGGCGACGCCCTCCTTAAAGGTGTGGAGGAGTTGGCCCGATGGGTAGAGCTGATTGAGGATAAAGGCTGCTCCTTTTTCCGCCGCCGCAAGATAGATGGGGTTTCGGGTCACACGATAGCCCGCGATGAAGGCTGAGATCATTAAGCTGTTCCAGCTCGTGATGACTTTTTCGTCCCGAAAGGGTTTAGGACGTGAGGCCCGGGCCTCGAGTAGTTTTTGCTTGGCCGAACGTAGGTGTTTGAGCGCGACTTCAGGGCTTAGGCGCATTTCTTCCGCCAATCGATCGAGGGGTTGGGTGATGTTTAAGATATTTTTTCCTTCGAAATTGCCTTCCTCCGAGATGTTGTAGTAGCGGCAGAAAAGTGCGCCTTCTGCTACGTCTAAGATCTCTTTTACTTCGGAAGGGGTCCAGAGATAAAAGCGTCCTTCACCGCCTTCGCTATCGGCGTCTTGCGCCGAATAAAAGCCGCCGGCCTCATCGGACATTTCCCGCAAGACGTAGTCTAAAATCTCGACGCCGATGGTTTTATAGAAGTCGTCGCCGGTGGCCTGGCAAACGGTAAAATAAAGGGAAGCCAGCTGGGCATTGTCGTAGAGCATTTTTTCGAAGTGCGGGACCAGCCATTTCTCATCAACCGAGTAGCGATGGAAACCGCCACCGAGTTGATCGTAGATCCCGCCCCAGGCCATTCGCCCCAGGCTATAACTCACCATCTCGAGTATTTTTTTTTCGCCACTCTGATGGTAATGACGAAGGAGGAGATGGAGCGCCGGGACGCCTGGAAATTTGGGGGCCTTGCCAAAACCGCCGTGCGTGGCATCGAAGTTCCCGCAGAGTGCATCGACAGACTTCTTTAAAAGTTCGGTATCGACCGTTTTTTTTGTTTGATTGGCCTGATGTTCTCGAAGTTGTCGGATCGCTTTCTGGACGTCTAGGACTGTTTTCTCGATTTCTTCGGGTTTTTGGACATAGGTCTCGGCGATGGCTTTGAGGATTTTGGGGAAACCTGGTAAACCATGTCTATCTTCGGGAGGAAAATAGGTTCCGCCATAAAAAGGGACCTTTTCGGGCGTCATAAAGACCGTTAAAGGCCAGCCTCCCGCACGCTTGATGAAAAATTGGACGACCGTTTGATAGATTTGATCCAAGTCGGGGCGTTCTTCCCGATCCACCTTAATATTGACATAGTGTTCGTTCATGAGGGCGGCGATGCCCTCATTTTCGAAGGATTCATGGGCCATCACATGGCACCAATGGCAGGCCGAATAGCCGATTGAAAGGAGGACAGGCTTGCCTTCCGATTTCGCCTTCTCGAAGGCCTCTGCTCCCCAGGGATACCAATCTACGGGGTTTTCTTCATGTTGGCGTAAATAAGGGCTGGTTTCTTTCGCAAGACGATTGGTACTCGGTTTGGATGGCATGAGGCCCCCTAATTTTGAGTATTAATTCGACAATATTCGAGAAATTGTCATCTTAAGGGCCTCAAGGTCCCTTTGTAAAGGCTTCAGAGCCATCCATCATAGGTGAAATTGAATCAAGGCGATTGACGCGGGGAGGGCTTCAACGCTTACGCGGAGAAGACGCCTTTCTGATCTTGAGTCTTCCCTATAGATTGACATTCTCAGCGCCCCTGATATAAGATAACCCTCCTTTTGAGAACCGTGAAATGACTGAAGAAAAAGATCTTAAGACCATTCTTAGCAAGCTGAAATACCGCGACGATGCCAAGGTGATGAAGCAGCTTGTGGACAACACCCTGCAAGTGAAGCTTCGGATGGGCAAAGTTAAACGCAAAATGGTGGTGATGAGTGGAAAGGGCGGAGTGGGAAAAAGCATGACCACCGCCAACTTAGCCCTCGCTTTTGCCCGGCAAGGATACCGTGTCGGCCTGCTTGATGTCGATTTAAATGGCCCCTGCATTCCAAAGATGCTGGGCATGAAGGACAAATTTGAAATGACCGCCGATGGCGCACTTCCGCCCATTGGGCCATTCGGTATGAAAGTCGCCTCCATGGATTTCTTTCTAAAACAAGATAGCTCTCCGGTACGTTGGAAGGGATCGATGGAGCTTTCTCCGGTTTGGCTCGGCTTGATGGAAATGAATGTCATCCGCGAGTTTCTTGCCGATATCGTCTGGGGCGAAATCGATTACCTGCTCATCGACCTTCCCCCCGGCGCCGCCGCCGACAAGCCCCCTGTGATAGCGGGTTTCATCCCTGAATTAGACGGAGCCGTCGTTGTGGCCACCCCCTCTGAAGTCACCAAGAAAGTGGTTAAGAAATCCATTAGCTATGCCCGGGATGTCGGCCTGCCCATGCTCGGCCTGATCGAGAATATGAGCGGCGGCCTCTGTCCCGAATGCAAGACCCTCGTTCCTCTCTTTGAGGGCGGCTGCGAAGACATCTGTGACGAACTCGACCTTCCCTTACTGGCCAAGATTCCCTTTGATCGGGAATTGTCCAAGGCCTGTGACCAAGGCATTCCCCTTCCCGATGCGCATCCTGTCTCGCAAAGTTTTAACGCGGTTGCACGCCATATTCAAAACCATTTAGAATCTAAAAAATCCCTTGTTTCCTAGGGGTCAAGGAGGATGCTATGAAATTCGTTTGTATGAAATGTGAAAGTTTTATGAGTTTTGAAAAGGTACAAAATCCTGGCGAACAATCGCTGGGTGTGATGTTTGCCTGTCCCACGTGTGAGTCCAGAGTCGCCATGGTGACCAATCCTGGAGAGACTGCCATGGTTCAGGCCCTGGGTGTGAAACTTGGCGGAAAAACAGTCGATTCCCAACCCATGGAGCTCACCCGAGAAAGCTTAAAAGAAACCCCCGAAACCATTCAAAACGGCGTGCCCTCGGCTTCGGCCCAACAGGAAATGTTGAAGGCCGAAACCGCCAAGTCCGAAAGCGCGGGCGAAGGCAGCTGCCCTTTTTCGAGCATGATGGCCGGAATGGACGGCGGGGCGACGAAGGAAAGCCCGGTCGGCCCCGAATTGACCTGGACCAAAGAAGCGGAGAACCGGGTTGAAAATATCCCTTCGTTTATGCGACCGATGATTAAAATGGGCGTGGAAAATTACGCGCGCAAAAACGGCATCACCACCGTCACGCCAGAAGTGATGGAAGCGTCTAAAAACGATCCCGGCGATTTATCTTGGTCAAAAGAGGCGGAGCAACATCTCGACAATATCCCGGCTTTTGTTCGACCCATGGCCAGAAAAGAAATCGAACGCATGGCGAAAGAACGAGGCGAAAAAGAGGTTTCCATCGCCTTGTTGGAAGAAGCCAAGGGCAAGTTTTTAGGAATGGGCTACTAAGGGGTCTAAGCGGGCGATAGGCTTGTTTCGGGTCGCAGGTGCGCAAGTGATATTGCTAAATTGATTTGATAGATGGATGCCCAGACCTTTCTTCGAAGCCTGGAAGAAGAAATTCTTCAGCACGACGCCGTGCAACACCCCTTTTTGAAGCGCTTTGCTTCGGACACCCTCAGTCTAAAACAGATTCAGATTTTTGGCCTTCAGCATTATCAACTCGTCAAAATCTTCGTCAACTACATGACGAACCTCCTACCCCGCATCCCCGATGAGGATGCCGCCGAACTCTTTCGAGAGGTCTTCGACGACGAATTCGGACAGCACACCATTTTCAGAAGCCATCCCTCACTGTATCGCAATTTCCTAAAAGGACTGGGACTGCCGGAGGAGTCTTGGGGCCGGGTGAAATTTTTGCCGGAAACCACCCAGTACCTCGAAGCTCATCTGGAACTCACACGAGAAGCCGACTTTATCTACGGCTTGGGCATTGTCGGCCCTGCCCACGAATTCGCGATCCCAACCATGTTTAATGACCTCATCACCGGCTTCAAAAACAACCTCGCCGTGGATGACGAGGACATCGAATATTTTACGTGCCACGTCGTCCAAGACGAAGAACACGCCCTCGTCTTTAACAAGCTCATCACCCGACATGTCGAAACCGAAGCCAATCAAAAATTGCTCCGTGATGGCGCCATGACTTGCCTCGCCTATCGCAAAACTTTCTGGGATGGCCTCCAGCGCGCCGTCTTCGAAGAAACCATTTCGTCCTGAAACAAGGTTATTTTCAAAAATCTATTTTTTAAATTACGCCTTGCCCTGGTTGATGTTCAGGTGAGCTAAAGTAACTTGCTTGACCTTCTTCAGGTTATTTCTTTTGCCTTTTTTCAGTCGCGATGATGCTGCAAGATCAAGGATTTTAAATCTGCTAGTTTTTCTTTGTAGGGCGAGTGAGTGTCGAGTTCGGAAAGCGTAAGGGCCAGGCGATAACGCCAGTTGTCAGGGCCGACCGTTGCGGGGGTATTAATCCGCTCACTCTGCGCAAAGAGGTCTTGAATCGGAAAGGTCACGAGTCCCGCGCCGGAGTCTAAGAGGCGTTCTATGATTTTATGGTGTAGGTTATCGTTGAAGGGTGTGTCGGGGGAAAGTCCATCGGTGTCGCCCAGCATCTCCAGAAAACCGCGTTTGTCTTCCCAGGAAGCGGTCTCCCACCAGATCACCAGGGGCGTCGTGTCGTGGGTCCCGGTGGTCGCCAAGGCAATGAAAGGATAGTCTCTGGGCTCGCGGTAATGGGCCCCGTCTTTTTCCCAGCGCAGGACCTTCATGCCTGCGATCTCCAAATTGCATAAACGCTGACGGACAAAGTCTGGGATGACGCCAAGGTCTTCCCCAATGGGAATGCAATGGCCGGCTTCTTCAATCACAATATTCAAGAGTGTATTGCCACGATCTCGTTGTGCGTCTTCGTGCTCGGGTTCGAATCGGGGACTGCGGTCTTTCTCTATAATCCAAACGCGAAAGAAACCCACGACGTGATCGAGTCGGATGATGTCATACATCTGGCGGGCCTCGGCGATTCGGGTCCGCCACCAACTAAAATCGTTTTGCCGCATGACCTCCCAATTGAAAAAGGGAAGCCCCCAGTCTTGCCCCGTGGCGCTGAAATCGTCCGGTGGTGCGCCGACCGAGATATGCATGTGGAAAGAGGCCTGATCGCTCCAGACCTCGGCGCTGTCTTCGCTGATAAGAAAAGGCATGTCGCCCATAAGAAGCACATCGCGTGAGGCAGCATGTTTGCGCACAGACTGCCATTGGGTCCAGGCATTCCACTGGAGAAATTGAAAGAAGAGAATCCGATCCGCTTGATCTTTCCGCAGTTTGGCCAAGGCCTCCGCTTCGCGATTTTGAAAGGCCTCCGGCCAGGTGCGCCAATGCGACCATTGTTGCACTTCCTTCAAGACGCGGAAGAGGCTGTAGTCATGGAGCCAGGATGATTTTTGGTCGATGAAGCTTTGGAAGGCCACCGCGCGCGGGCTTTGTCGATCCCATTCGTTTTCTTTGAATCGATCAAAGGCCGCTTGAAAGAGTCGGTTTTTCAAAGTCCGAATATCCTCGTAACAGACCGTGGGACTTTCCCGTAATCGCTTAATCTCCGAGTGGAGATCGGGTTCAGACAGCATCGTCTCCATCACTCGGCAGGCTTCGGGGCTTTGAGATTTGTCGAGAGAAAGATAGATGGGGTCGATGGCAAAACTACTGAGGGCTTGGTAGGGGCTGGTTTCGCTAGGGGAGCATTCATTCAGCGGGAGCAATTGAAGGACACTGAGATGATGCGCGGCCATCCAATCGATAAATGGAATGAGATCAAGGATCTCGCCGACGCCGAGATTCGTTTCTGTTCGGATCGAAAAAAGCGGGATCATCACACCGGCGCGCTTGCGCGCGAGTAGGGCGGGACGGAGGGGGCGCTCAGCGTCTGTCGACATGGGGGGCGTGTCCTTCAAGAGTGCAAACAGCATAAAAAAGCCGAGGCCGGACTGTCAAGCGCTTGGCCTTTGATCTCCTGTTGCAAACGGAAAGGGGGGTCGATATAATCGCAGCCATGTCGAAGCAGGGTTCCGGCCGCGGGCCGGGCAAACTAGATCGTAGAGATTTTCTCCGGCTTGCAGGTGCTGGGGCCGCCGCTTCCTTATTACCGAAAGAGAGCGAGGCCGCGACGATGTTTATGAAGCGCTTTTTAGCGCTTCCGGCCAAAAACATTCCTTTTATTACACCCAATGAAGAATTTTACATTGTGCAGTATTCCGGCCCGCAGAAGGTCGATGTCAAGCATTGGACGCTTAAGATCACGGGGAAAGTCCGCAAGCCCTTATCGCTCCGTTACGAAGACATCTTGGCGCGGGGTTCGCTTCAAAAAATGGTGACGCTCCAATGTATCGACAACCTCGTTGCCGGAGATCTCATCAGCAATGCCGTCTGGAAAGGCGTATCGCTTAAAACCCTGTTGGAAGAAACCGAACCCTTTTCCTCCGTGGTTGATGTGGCCATGTTCGGCGCGGATGATTATTCGGACAGCATCCCTTTTATGCGCGCCATGGAATACGATGTCTTTTTGGCCTATGAAATGAACGGCGTTCCCTTGGATAAAAATCACGGCTTTCCGCTTCGCGCCGTGGTGCCGGGTATTTTCGGGATTAAAAACGTGAAGTGGCTGACGAATATCGAATTGGTCAATTACGATTACAAGGGCTATTGGCAGAAAAAAAGCTGGACCGATGAAGGCACCATCAAAGTGACCTCCCGCATCGACGATCCGGGGGCCTACAATGGGATTCAAAATGGCTACGTGCTTCGTGGCCTGGCCTTCTCCGGTTACAACGGCATCGGCATGGTCGAGTTGTCTTTCGATGGGGCAGAGACCTGGGTGAGGGCCAAGCTTGAGCCCACGCCTTCCCCTTATTCCTGGGTGTTCTGGAACTACACCTTAAAAGATCAACAACCGGGACAATACCGTATTTTTGTTCGTGCGACTGACCGAATCGGCAGAACCCAAACTGATTTTATGGCCCGAGCCTTTCCCGATGGAACATCCGGCCTGCATTCCATCGTCGCCTTTGTGGACTAAGGTATTTCCGCTCCTTTCTAATTCATGCGTCTGACCTCATGAACCAATACATTTTCGAATCGAACGAAGAAGAGCAAGAACGCGCTCGCTTGCAGATGATTGAAGCGGCCTTCGATACGGCGACCCGCTCAAAATTGAAAAAGACTGGCATGGCTTCCGGCTGGCACTGTCTGGAAATAGGTCCTGGTGCTGGTTCTATTATGAAGTGGATGGGCGAAATCGTCGGCCCCAAGGGCAAAGTGGTCGGGATAGATAAGACAATCAAACATCTTCAAGGGATGAACGAGCCTCCGTATCGCATCATCGAAGGAGACCTGCTCGATTGTGATCTTGAAGGGGACTTTGATCTGGTGCATGGTCGTTACGTCCTGATTCATAACGCAAAGGACGCGGCTATGCTCAAAAAAATTTATCGGCAACTGAAGCCCGGCGGCCTGGCGCTCTTCGAAGAGCCCGACTTTCGCTCAGCATTGTGCCTGAACCCGCCTGCCGATCTTTCGGCACAACGCGTTAATCAGGCCATTTGCAGCATGTATTCAAAGATGGGTCTGGATCCGGCCTATGGGCTTCGCCTACCGGAGAAGCTACAGGCGGCGGGTTTCGAAGTGATTCATGCCGAGGCCGCCCTGCATCTGTGCCCTGGTAACTCAGCGATTGCGAAGATGATGGCGGCATCAACGGATGCCCTTCGCGAAAAATATTTGGCGACAGGAGAGGCCGAGGAAGCGGATCTTGAAATTTATATCACCAATGCGGCCAAGCCCAAGCATTGGTCGGTTTATTACACCACTGTTTCGGTCATTGCCAGGGCCATCTGGCCCGAATGATCGTCAACTCTCGCCAGGCGGATTATGAACACAAAAGCGATTAACACCCTTGTTCTACCCGGCAACGACTGTTTTGGCTGTGGACATGACAATCCCTCGGGTCTAAAGATTTCGGTCTTCCGCGATCCCGAAAATACAGAACGTTTGATCGGTACTTTTCGAACCACCCCGCAGATGAATGGTTTTCCCAACATCACGCATGGCGGGGCCATCTACACGGCCCTCGATTGCCTGGCCTCTTGGACGCCGACCCTTCTTCGTCCCGTAATCAAGGCCGCGTGGGTGCTGCGGTCCTCTGAAATGCGCTATCTTTTACCGGCGCATACGGGGATGCAGCTGTCGCTTTCGGCCTGGATCGCGGAGGAGACGAAACCCTGGAAACCCCTCCTTGTACAGGCTGAAGCCCGTGACGCCAAGGGAAAGCTGCTGACAGAAGGCCGATTTAAAATGGTGCCCCTCAGCCCCGAGAAGCTTCGGAAGGTCGCCGGAATCGACCGCCTTCCCGAAAATTGGCAGCGCCTCTTGAATGAGGAAAGTCCTTCATGATAAAAAAAAGCGACAACGATACCGAATGTCGCGCCCGCTTTTTTATTTTTCAGAAATCATTTTGAAAATATATATTCCTAGCTTGAAAGGCTTGAATCTTCCTTTTGAGATTAACGCGCGCAATCCCGCTTAATATGACCCTGTCCGCTTCGCAATCTGCCCGGTAGGCTGAAGTCCTTTCCCAAAGCTTGATCTCATCACGTTTAGCTCATATCGGTTTCCGCATGGCACGACCCTCCGGAACTTCAATCGGCGCAGGCCCATGCCCAGACTAAATTTTTCGACGAATACACTCTCCTGGATTGCAGGCCGGTTCGGGAACACCGCTTCAAGGCAGAGGCCCAAAGGCGGCTGAACACGCGCTTTTCAAAAGGTGATATTTTTCCTGATTAGTAAAGGCGCGTAGCCGAAGATCGCACTGAGGTGGTGAAAAAAAGCGTGTTGGCCTTCTTGGTACCATAAGGCGGTGACTTGGCTTGAGGCGGCTTGATACTTTTTATGCAGCAGCCGAGGATCCTCAGTCTCTCTCAAGGCTTCTCCTATGGCGTCATCGATGAGTCCCAACCATAAGGCACTCACGCCCATGATATAAGTCGGCCAATTTTTTTGTAATGTGGGGGACCATCTGGGATCGCTCATGGCCTCGATCTTCGGATGTTTCACTTGATTCGGATCGTCGCAAGAGAGCGTTTCGATAAAGTTCGCTATAAGCAATTGTTTTAAAAGCAAGCTTTGTTCGATATCGTGGATGACTTTCTGTGAGACCTTCGCGTCCGAATAATACATAAAACTAAATTGATGACCTGTAATGTCGCGGGCGGCTCGCCGATGAAACCGCCACCAAGGTATTTTTTTCACATGACCTTGTAGGACGGGTTGGATGATGGCGTGTGCAATCAGAATGTCGGTGGTAAAATCGGGTTCGGTATCGTGTGGCCATGTTATTTTAAATCGACACGCTCGCCAGGAAGTGTTCTCGCTTACACTCAAATCATCGGCAGGCAAGCTTGAGAGATGGAGGGGGAGAGCCCCTTGTTTGGAGGCGCAGCCACTAATTAAGAGGATGAAGATCACTGTGAGCGCTTTCGCATGTGTCGTCATAAAAATACCTCGGGATACTTAAACGCCATGTGTCACTGAATATATCTTTCGTTTCCCGATGCTCTGGACTCAATAATTTCTCACACAGGTTCTTGTTTCGCCGAAAATTCTTCATCGCGATGTTGAAGGCGATCTCCGGAACGAAAGAGGCGCTGAAACATGGTCAAAATATCTTCCAAAATAATGTAGAGGCAAGGGATGAGGACGAGGGTGATGGCCGTCGCGAAAAGGATGCCGTAACCCAGCGAGATGGCCATGGGAATAATAAAGCGCGCCTGACGGGAAGTCTCAAAAATCATG
The DNA here is from genome assembly GCA_029261155.1 of Nitrospirota bacterium. Classification (GTDB taxonomy): domain Bacteria; phylum Nitrospirota; class Nitrospiria; order SBBL01; family JAADHI01; genus JAJDBU01. The sequence continues at coordinate 15,795 of JAJDBW010000001.1, forward strand.
GGGGCGAGGCCGCCGAAGGTGGTCAGGGTCGTGAGTAAAATCGGTCGGAAGCGCCGCACACCCGCCGCGCAAATGGCCGCCATGGGCGACTTGCCGGCATCGCGCTCGCCGTTGGCGTATTCGATCATGACCAAGGCATCGTTGACGACCACCCCTGCCAGGGCCACAATGCCCATCACACTGATGACGCTGAGATTGTAGCCCATAATCAAATGCCCGATGACAGCACCAACGATGCCGAAGGGAATGGCCATCATCACAATGGCGGGCTGAATATAACTCCGGAAGGGAATGGCCAGAAGGAAGAAGATCACCATCATGGCCATGAGGAAGCCCCCGCCTAAACTTTGTAAACTTTTTCTCATCTCCGCCTGCCGGCCTTCAAAGCTGAAACTCAGGCCCGGATGGTCACGCACCAAATCGGGCAGCACATCCGTTTGGAGTGCAGCGAGGACTTGGTTGGTTTCACCAATCGGCACGACATTGCCCGTGACGGCAACCGTGCGTCGATTATTGTGGCGGGTGATCGTGGTATAGGCCCGGCCGCGGGTCACTTCAGCCACCTGTAAAAGAGGCACGTCCTGGCCCGAGGCGGTACGGACGAGTAGTTGTTCAATATCGTATTCGCTCATGCGTTCAGTCTCCGGGAGGCGAACCATGACCTTTATTTCGTTCCGACCGCGCTGTTGTCTAAGCGCCTCCACGCCGAAAAAGGCGCCCCGAACCTGATTGGCCACGTCCCGGACACTTAGACCCAGGCGATTTCCCTCCGGACGCATTCGAAAATCCAATTGCTGTTTTCCGGCGGCAAGACCATCGTCGATATCTTTTACATTCGGATATTCTCCGAGGGCCTCGGCCAGTCCTGCGCTCGCGCTTTCGAGCACCGACACGTCCCGATGGCTCAACTCCACCGTCAAGCCCGCGCCTCTGCCCGGACCGCCCCGGTCCGATTCGAAACGCAAGGACTCCAAGCCTGGGACTTGCCCAGTTTCCTCTCGCCAGAGATCCGTCACTTTGGCGGTACTAATCGGCCGGATGTCGGGGCCGCTTAGGTAGATTACGACCTCGACTTGGTTTTCTTCGATCTCAGCGCGGATGCCTTCGCTCAAGGTTTCCCCACCTTCGCGATCAACGATGGCCGTCGCCGTTTTTACCAGGCGATCCCGAATTTCAATGGCCTTATCCATCGGGCTTCCGAAAGGCAGTACGGCCGTCACCACGGATTGGTCGGCCTCAATCTTGGGAAAGAGGATAAAGCCGAGCCGTCCGCTGAAGGCATAGCCCAAGACAATCATTAAAAAGGCCAGGCCCAAGGCCACGGTCACATAGCGATAGCGAATACAGCGATTGAGAAAAGGCCCGAAGCCCTCCTCAATAAAGCGTGAAAAGCGCAGGCTAAAAGCTTGTTGTTTCGCGTGAATGATGCGGCTTAGCGATCCTTCCCGGTTTTTAGGACTGTGGGCAACATGGGCAGGTAAAATAAAAATGGCCTCGACCCAGGAAATAATAAACACGCTGCAAACCACCAAGGGTAAAATGCGAAAGATTCGCCCGATTTGGCCCGGTATAAAGTAAAGCGGGGCGAAGGCCACAATATTGGTTAAAATGGAAAAGGAAACCGGTATGGCCACATCCTGCGCGCCACGAATGGCGGCCTGAAGAAAGCCCATGCCCCGTGATCGGTATTCGTAAATATTTTCTCCGGCAATGATGGCATCGTCTACCACAATGCCGAGGGCGATAATAAAGGCGAACATGGAGACCATGTTGATCGAAATACCGATTCCAGGAAGAAAAAGAAAGGCGCCAAGGAAGGAGGTCGGGATGCCCATGGTCACCCAAAAAGCGAGCTTGAATTCCAGGAAGAGTCCCAAGAGGACAAAAACCAAGACCAGGCCGAAGAAGCCGTTTCTTAGCATTAGTTCCAGCCGCTGCTGGTAGATGATCGAGTCGTCACGGTTGATTTCGAGATCGATACCGGGCGGCAGGTCGGCGATGATTTCAGAGAGACTGTCTCGGACGGCTTTGGCTACGCCGATGGGGGTTTGATCGCCGACGCGAAAAACTTCCAGCGCCATGGCGGCTTTGCCATTAAAGGTCAGCGCGCGATTGCTTTCTTCGAAGCCTTCCTTCACGGCGGCGATATCGCCGAGCCGCAGTTCGGATCCAGTTGCTGTGGTGATAATGGGGATTTGTGCGAACTCTCGGGCCCAGTCTCGCCGCTCCTTCATTCGAATCAAAATTTCGCCGCCTGGCGTTTCGATCGCGCCGCCGGGCAGTTCGACGGCGGTGGATCGGATGCTTTGCGCGATGCGACTCAGGGTTAAACCATAGGTCCGCAAGGCATCCATGGAAACGGCGACCGTAATTTCTGCGTTTCGTGCACCGCCCAATTCAACTTGGGTAATGCCCGGATTCTGGAGCAGGCGGTCCCGAACCTCTTCTGTCAATTCGCGGAGGATACCTTCTCCCGCTTCGCCGAACAAAACGAGGGACACAACCAGCCGGCGTCTCGACGCCAAGGAGACCTCGGGTTCTTCGGCTTCTTCCGGAAAGGTTCGAATGCGGTCGATCTCCTGCTTGATGTCCTGAAAGGTTTTCTGGGTCTTCCCCCCTTCGATTAATTCCGCAACGATCGTGGCACTGCCCTCGCTGGCCGTACTGTTCAATTCTTCTATGCCGTCGATGTCGCCAATGGCTTCCTCTACCGCCAAGACGATCCCCTGTTCGATTTCCTCCGGACTGGCGCCGGGGTAGGCCACGGTAATTCGCACTTCGTCCAGATCGAAATCCGGAAAGACCTCTTTCTTGATCTTTGTCGACATGAAGAGGCCTCCGGCCAAGAGGGCGATCATCAGCAGGTTGGGCGTAACGCGATTGTGGACCATCCAGGCAATGGGGCCTTTGCCTTGGGATTTTGTTGTATCTTGGTTTTTAGGTTTTTCCATTTTTATTTTTTATAGCCCCCCTTTGAAAAAAGGGGGGGGGTGAAATCCAAATATCTTCGAAGCTATTCCACCTTTTCTTCCGACGGTCTTTGTTCAGCGGCAACGGAACCGGACGCCGGGCTGCTTGCTTCCTTCACTTGCTGTCCATTCACTCGAAGCGGCATGCCAGCGACCGGTGCGGCCAGGTCGGTTAAGACCAATCGTTCGCCAGGCTGGAGCCCTGTGCGGACATAAACGTGATCGCGACCCCGGAAGGCGATGCCGACCGGTCTAATTTCCAATTGGTCCTTCGCATTCATGATCCACACCGCATCGCCGTCGCGCAAGAGCTTTCGGTCGATGGCCGCAACCTGGTTCAAGTCTTGTCCCGTGATGTCGACGCGGACAAAGGCCCCGATCAAGAGCGGGGGCAGGGAGTCGGCCAAGGGATCGGGGACAGATACGAAAAGTCGGGCCATACGGCCTGCTTCCTCGAGATCCCCGGCTAAACGCAGGACGGTCCCTTGGCGCGAAGTCTCAGACCCCCAAGCCGTGGGGTTGTGAATTTGCGCTGGGGCGCCTTGCTGTGTGCCTTTTAATCCGGGAATGGCAATCCATGCCAATTGATTGACTGGAATCAAAACCTCGATCCAATATTCGTCCGTGCCCACCAGCGTGGCCAGGCGGGTCGCGGTGCCGACCGATTCGCCCAAATCGACGTCCCGTGTTCTCACGATGGCATTGAAGGGCGCTGTGATTTTTGTTCGTTCGAGATCGCGTTTGGCCTGGGCCAATGCCGCCTTGGCTTTTTCAACTTCGGCCCGAACGGTTTGAAGTTGGGGGAGACGCAAGACAAGGTCGCGGTCTTTTTCATCGATGGCCTGGCCCAGTAATTCAAATTCGTGCAGGGCGATGCTTTGCTGGCCGAGTTCCAATTTTAAATTCCCCTCCGCCTGCTGGAGGTCTCCGGCCCGTTGCCGGACGATCAGTTCGTAATCGGAAGGATCGATATGGAGAATCACATCGCCGCTTTGAAATCGTCCGCCCGGAACGAAGGCGGGACTGACCCCTTTGATTGCGCCTTTCACCTGGGGAAAAAGCGCAATCTCGCGGGCGGGTCGAACCGTCCCCATCCCTTCCACGCGGACGCGGTGATTCGAAAATTGGATCGCTTGGACTTCGACCAAGCGGGCGCGGCGCTCAGGCGGCTGGCGCTTCGTTTTCGGCCCCGTCTTTACTAAAGCGAGGGTCAAGGCCGCAGCAAGGGCCAGAATGATCAGCACCATCAGCAGGCGCAATAAGGCAGGCAGGGTTTTAGCCTTGGCGTGCTGGGGTCTTTTGGGCATTGGATCTTCAGTCATCGTTTTTGTTCCACCGATCGCATTGTCTTCATTTTTTTCGTATTATTGCCTCGAAGCAGTCTCGATCACCTTCGTTTGATGCGGAGGGTTCATCTCCCAGCCGCCGCCGAGTGCACGGTGTAAGGCGATACGAAAGGCCAGGGCCTCGCGCTGGGCTTGAAGCAAACTGCGCTCGAGGGCTTGATGGCTTAGGAGGAAATCAAGGACACGCAAATAATCCTCCGCACCTTGGAGATAGCTGTCGCGCGTCCGTTCAAGGACCTGGGTGGAGAGGGCCAGTTGCTTGTTCAGGCTGGTAATCCATTCGCGCTGTTTCGCTTCTTGAATCAGCGCATTTTCCACCTCCGCCATCGCAGTGAGGACGGTCTGCCGGAAGTCGTTCAAGTTTTGGGAGAGCAGTGCCAAGGTTCGTCGGACCTCAGCCCGGCGACTTCCGCCGTCGATGATGGGCGCAAGGATGTTGGCCGCCAAAGTCGAAAGCCAGTTATCGAAGAGCTTGTCAATCGATTCACTCGAACTGTTGATCTGCGTAGAAAAGCTCAATCGAGGAAATCGGTTTGCGATGGCCGTGCCGACCGCTTCGTTTGCCGCGAACACCCTGGCCTGGGCGCTTCGAATATCGGGACGGTGCAGGATCCACTCGGCGGGAAGCCCCGTCTCTGGTAAAGGGGCTAGGGGGATAAAACGCGTCGGCCGGGCGGATACCCGCGTGGCCGGAGGACGTCCCAAGAGCACCGCCAACTGATGCTCCAACACACGCGTCCGGGATTGGGCGAGGACGATCTCGCCCCGGCTCGATTCAAGCAGTTGGCGTTGGCGGAGCACGTCGGCGGCCCGAACCTGGCCGCGCCGGAAACGGAAGGTGACGAATTCCAAAACCTGTGTGTTGACCGACAACTGTCTGTTCAGTAATTCGATTTGGCCATATTGTTCGACCAAGCGGTACCAAGTGTCGGCCACTTCTGCGCTGAGGCTGATGGCCGCAGCCTGAAGATCTTCTTTGCTGGCTTCCAGTTCGAAGGCGGCCGCTTCTTTTTCCGAGGCAATCCGGCCCCAAAGATCGAGCTCATATTCGGCTCGCAGACCGGTGGAAAAACGTTTAAAGCTGCGGGTTTGTTGACCCGTCGCTAAGGTGCCGGAGGAGCCGCGTGATTCGCTATGGCTTGCATCCGCTTGCAGATCGAGGGTCGGAAAACGCGCTGCGCCCATGCGGACAGCGAGGGCCGTCGCTTGGTCGAGCCGATCCCAGGCGCTCAAGAGGCTAAAATTGTCGGATAAAGCGCGCACAATCAGGGCGTCCAAGATCGGATCCTCGAGGGCTTCCCACCACCGCGATTTCAAAGGGGCATCGCCCGATACGGAAAACGATTCCGGGAGGGTCAGGCTCGGTTCAATTCGAGGTAGGAGGTTTTTGCACGAAAGGAGTCCGCTCATCATCAAGAAAATCATAAACAGCGCGATTCGCGGAAGAGATCGCATCTTCACAAAAGCACACAGGGTATAGAGCGGGCTATGGTCCGAAGGGATTTGCGAGAGACACGCCTGGAGTAGAGGCGGTATGGAATACAAAGGGGGCAGGGCAAGCGCGCGGTGCGTTTTTCCCTCAGTCCATTTTTGAGATGGAGGATAAAGGTCATTCAAAGTTGCAGCGGCTTGATCGGCGAGAGGACCGCGGCCGGATCGTCTTTCCAAATTGTAGGGTCGGCATCGACATAAAGCTCCACCTCGTTGCCGTCAGGATCGCTGAGGTAGAGGCTTTGGCTGACCGTGTGATCGCTCATGCCTTCGATGGTAATGCCCTTCGTCTCCAGTTCGGCCTTGGCGGCGCGGAGCGCATCGAGATCGTCGCCGATTTTAATGCCGATGTGATAGAGGCCCAAGCGGCGGCCCGATGGCGGCTTCGGGGCCTCGCCCACTTCGATGAGCAAAAGTTCGTGGTGGGTGCGTCCCGAGGTCAGGGCCGCAGCCTTGCCCTTGAAAATTGTTCCAATCTCCTTAAACCCAAGCAGGTCACGATAAAAACCGAGCGCAACTTGGAGATCTTTCACATAAAAAACGACATGCCCTAGATACTGTGCTTTCATTTTTGCATCTCTCGGATTCTTTTTATTGATGATTTTACCCCACTTTTTACTCATGGGGTAGTGAAAAAAAACTACGCTTGTCAGTGCTCCGGTTTTTGGATGCCTAGTTTTTTTATGCGGTATTGCAAAGTCGCCCGGTGCATGTCCAAACGCTTTGCCGCGCCCTTGGGGCCCGACACCACCCAATTGCATTCTTTTAAAATCTTGACGATATGCTGGCGTTCAATGGTTTCGAGACCATCGGCGCTTTCTTGGGTCGTATTGTATTCACGCTTTGTTGGTGACTTGTCTACTAATTCTTCGACCCACAAGTCTTGTCCCTGCGCCAGAATGACGGCCCGCTCGATCATATGATTTAACTCACGGACATTTCCGGGCCAGTCGTAGGCGACCAGGGCCTCGCTTGTTTTGGGGTGAATGCGGGTGATTTTTTTCCGGTGCCGTGCGGCGTGTCGATTTAAAAAATATTCTGCAAGCACGAGAATGTCCTCCTGCCGCTCGCGCAGGGGAGGGACGGTAATGGGCAAGACTTTAAGGCGGTAGTAGAGGTCGGCGCGGAAACGGCCGCCTTTGACGGCTTCCTCCAAATCGACATTGGTTGCCGCCAGAATCCGCACATCGACCTTGATGGTTTTTACGCCGCCGAGGCGTTCGAATTCTTGTGCTTCGATGGCGCGCAGCAGCTTGGCCTGTAGGGCAAGGGGCAACTCGCCCAATTCATCGAGAAAAAGCGTGCCTTCGTTCGCCAGTTCGAAGCGGCCGATCTTGCGCGCTTCGGCATGGGTAAAGGCCCCTTTTTCGTGACCGAAGAGTTCCGATTCGATCAGGGTTTCGGGCAGGGCCGCGCAATTGACGCGAATGAAGGCCTTGTTCCGGCGAGGTGAATTTTCATAGAGCGTTTGCGCGACACCTTCCTTGCCCGTGCCGGTTTCGCCCATAATCAGCACTGTGGAATCCGTCGGGGCTATTTGGTCGATCATGCTCAGGGTTTTCATGAAGAGGGGGCTTTTGCCAATCAATTTCCGATGGCGATCGGAACCTTTGATAACCTCTCGCAGGTAGCGATTTTCCCCTTCGATTTGGTCTTTCAATTCTTGTATTTCTGAAAAGGCTTTGATGTTGCCGATGGCCTGCGAGAGATGGTGTCCCAGGTAGTTGCAGAGGGCGAGGTCGCGTTCGGAAAAAGCATTCCGGCGGTGGTTCCCAAGAATAAAAAAACCAAAGGGGTCTTTCTCAATAAATAAGGGCGTCAATAGGCCTGATAAAAAGCCGAGCGATTCCATGTAGGGAATTTCGGGAGAATCGCAACGGTTGTGCCCGTTCAACAAGAGCGAATGGCCGGTCTCCATGGCCTCCGAAAAGGCCAGGTCCTTGTAGGGAAAACGGCTGAAGTGTTCCCAATCAAGCCGAAGGCCTTCGCCGGAAATTGTTTCCAACTTCACCCCGGCATCGTTTTTGTGCAAGGCAATCAGAGCGCTGCCGTCATTGGGAATAAGCGCTTGAACGATGTCGCTGATACTGGGCAGCAGGGTCTCCATGGTTACCCTGCCGACAACGGCGCGGTGATCGATGGCCAAGAGTGCATCGCGTTCTTCGATGGCCAAGACGGCTTGAAGGATTGGAGCGATTCTCCGGGCGAGTGTTTCCATGCGTAAGCGATCCTGTTCTTTGAGCGCCGCTTTCCGATGTGTGCCGACAAAGATCACCCCGATAGTCCGGTCTGTTTCTTGTTCCGTCTGCGACGAAAGCACTAAGGGAGCGATGATGCAGGAAGAGGCCTTATGCCACTTACGTAAGGCCAGACCTTCCGACCAACTGGATCCGATGAGGTTGTCGCAAAGCAAGGCGGCTTGGGCCTCAGTGGCGGCCTGCTTCATGGAGCCTTCGGCAGGCAGTTGGCTGATTTCGTAACCGGGTGCATCCGGGTCGAGATGCTCTGCCGAAATACAGGTAAAGGTCTCCGAACAGGCGCTATAGAGGTAGACGCCCGCGACATCATATTTGAGGTAGCGGGAAAGTTCGCGATCCAAAACTTCAGCAAATTCCCGCGAAGCCCGGCAGGAGACCAAGGCGTTCAAGGTCTCCACCAAGGCCTGTGGATCTAAACCGATAGCTTCCAAGCGTCGGCTTGCCATTGTTTCCCTCGTGTAATGGGGGCCATTGAGTGGAGCGCCGTCTTTCGTCCTTACTTTATGAACGCGATCCCAAGGTTTTTTGCAAGATAAGGTTCCACTATAAAACAAGGGAAGCGAGAGAGTAAAGCCCATCAGCCCATAGCTAGCCCTTGATCGCCGGCGCGAGAACCTCTCGCGCAAACTGTGCAAAGCTCGTCGGCGTGCTGGTCTCTGCGGAACGGGGCTGCTCCGCTTTAAATTCGCCACTTTCGATGCATTGATGCAGTTCAACCAACTGTTGGGCGTAGTCTGCGCCCAAACCCATCCCCGTCATGGCTTCGAAGGCCTGCTCCGGCGTCACTTGCACATGCTTAATTTCACGACCCGTGGCCTTTGAGATGATGCCTGCGACTTCGTCAAAACTCAGATCGGCCGCGCCCTGAAATTCCATTACGCGCTTGCCTTTCCAAGAAAAGTCAACCAGTACTTTTGCGGCCACTGCTGCGATATCGGCGGTTGCGATAAAAGCCGACTTGGCCGATCCAGACACGGGCAAATAGATGGCGTTGGTTTGTTGAATGCCTCCGACGGCGGCCAGAAAATTTTCCATATAATAAGCGGGACGCAATATCGTGAGATCCGCATGGCCCTGCATAAACGACAATTCGGCGTCGCGCAGCCCAAGCACCGGTCCCGTTTTTTCCTTAAGATGCGCGCCGATCGAAGAGAGCAACACCACCCGCGGAATCTTATGCGTGCCCACGGCGCAGACCGCACTGTCGGTAATACGGTTGTAATACGAGCGCACGCTTTTCACGGCGATGTTCGGCGGGATCAATAAAAAAAGAGCATCCGCGCCTTCCGTCGCTTTCCGGACATAGGCGCCGTCATTGATGTCGCCTTCGATGACGACGGCCCCCATCATCTGTTCCTTTTCGAGTTTTTTGCCGTCCCGAGCCATTAAGACGAGCTGAAGATCCTCTCTCCCCAAAAGGGTTTTCACCAATTGTCTTCCGATATTTCCCGTGGGTCCTGTAATCGCGATTTTCATTGGTTTCCTCCGTATCTTAAAGAATGATCCGTCCTTACTCATTTCCCTCGTAGGCATGGTCCGGACGCCAGGGAAAGGCCCCCATGTGGCTATCCAACATGAGTCGCCACGCGTTCAAATGAAGCCATTGATCGTACATGGCCCAGTCTTTATATTTGGGCAGCTTGACAGCGGTCGGCACTTCTGTAAACGGGGTGCCCTTTTTAAATTCCGCAAAAATAGCCGCCTGCAGATCGTCCATATAGGCGAGGGTTTCGGTGACATCGGCCTTTGTTCCTGTCGGCTTGCCGCTGGCATTGTGAGAATATACGGCGGTTTCAAAATCCAAGGCCTCGATTGCTTTTAAGGCGCGCCTCCATTCCTTGATATTGAAATCCGGCACGGTCGCAAAGAAAACCCGCTTGGGCGCAACCAGGTCGGCCACGTAAACGATTTTTTCCTTCGGCAATCGAAACACGGTCATGCCGAGTCCATGATTCATTCCCATGTAGTGCAACTCCAGGGTTGTTCCGCCGAGGAGGATATTCTTTCGATTCCCTGACCAACTTTCGTCCGGCAGGGCCAAGTCCGGATGCGGGTTGGCCTTCATCCATTCGTAGGCCTCGACATGGGCCACTATTGTCGCCCCGGCGTCCCGAAAGATTTTTCCGCCATTGGCATGATCCCAATGATTGTGACTAATGAGCAGATAGCGAATCGGCTGGTCCGTGACGCTTCGAATGGCCGCCAACAGGCCCTTCGAATGTTTCGAATTGACCGGCTCAATCGCGATGACGCCGTCTTTCGTGACGACAAACATAGAGAGATACATCCCCGCGTCGTAGACGTAGACGCTCTCCGAAATTTTGACCGTCTTTGCCTCCTTCCCTTGGGCCCATGCGGATAGTGGAAGCAGTACAAGAAGAAAACCGATTGCAATCATTTTTCTCATTTTTCACCCTTTCATTTGATGTGTGTTCTATGCGTAAATAAAGAAGACTTTTCGTGACGCGTCTACCGGATTAAGCAGGAATTCGCTTCGCGATTTCCTGATCGACGGACCACTTGCCTGCACCCATGATGATGAGCGCGGCGGAGATACCAATCACGAGAAGATGGTATTCGTATCCCTGCCCTTCCTGGTTGCCAAACCAGTTCATAAAAAAACCGTGTTGCCAGTGGGCGATGCTGATTGCACCCAACATAATGACAGCCATGCTCGCCGCCGTGAAGCGTGTGAGAAAACCGGCAATGAGGCCAATCGCCCCGAAGGACTCCCCGATAATAACAAGAAAGGCAATCACAGCCGGGATACCCATGCTCCCTGTAAAAGCCCCCATGGTGCCGGAAAAACCGAAGCCCCCGAACCAACCGAAGAGCTTTTGCGCGCCGTGGGGAAACATCACCAGTCCTAAGATGAGCCGTAAAATAAAGGCTGCGGTCGAATTATCCGTTGCGAAAAACTTTTTCATTGTCCTCTCCTTCTTCATTCGTGGCTTGGAATACTTCGAGGCCAGGTTTGGCTCTCATATGTGTCATAGAGCATAAAGTGTTCCAAAAAAATAGAAGAGCTGCGAATAAGGCTGAAAGTCTTGTTTTTAAACAATATCCAGGGAGGTGAGCTTCTTTTACAGAAAGCGAGGTGATGAGAAAAACTGCTTACCCATCAGCAGTGGTGCTGAAGAATGAGCAGCGCCGATAGCGATAATCTTAAGCCCCTTCCTTTTTGTGGGCGTTTACCCATTATTGAATTTAAGAAGCAGTAGAGAATAAAGAAAGACGAGATGTTGCGACATTGAGGCGATACTGCGTCCTGTATGGGTTTTTCAGATTTGTGCTCATTTATTTGGACTATTTTTCATCAAAAGCCACAATTATTGATACGAGCGAAGGGACACGACTCGATTTTCTAAATTTGTAATCACAAGATCAGGATGATCAAGGGAGACCTCGTGGCCCGTGTATTTGGCAATGACCGTTTCAATTTTTTTCTGGTTAAGTTCCTTGATATCGACATAGACAAGGGGTAATTGTCTTTCTCCAAATACATTGGTCTTCCCCTGGCCAGGAGGAAGATAAATGGCCCCGGTTGCAAAATCAACTGCAAATGCAATGACCCCCGGCACAATAAAAAAAAGGAGCCCCACGCCATTTAAAATGGCAACGCCACTGTCTATACGGCCTGTCTTTTGACCCCGTCGTTCGGGATAGATCAAGGTGCCGCAGGCCGTCATTTGAAGGGTGAATATGATAACGAGTGATGTGCTAAAGCAAGTGGATAATTTCCCTTGGATTTTCAAAGAAAGCTCCTTTTCGTAAATTGTAAATCCCTGCGACAGGTCTCTTATCATAGGGGTCTACCCTATGCAATCGCGGACGATTTATCGTTTTTATTCGGTAATTATTTGATCGCTTGCCATCGGGTTTTTCATCATTGTTTTGATCCCGATAGGGCGGTCTCCAAGGCGGCCATGGCCTCCCCTTCCTCCGCGATACGTTTTGTGGATAAGTCCTCAATTAAGGTGTGGAAGGCCGCTCGCCAATGTTTTGGAATGGGCAGCCTGCCGGCAATCTGCGCTGAAAGATAGAGGCCCATCTCTTGATTAGACATCTTGGTCAGCGCACCGGTGGTTACCATGAGCCGTTTTCCATACGTGAGGCCTGGGCTGGGGTTGTCAACAATTTCGAGGTCATCGATCAAATCGAGGTGACCCAGGGCAACGCTGAAGGCGTTCACAAACATATCCATAAGATCGAGATCGATGTTTTTGATTTCATAATTCCGGTACTTGTCATAACGAGACCGGGAGTTGGGGTCTCGCCCTTCCTGCCAGGGCAGTTTTAAAACCTTGGACATCGCATAGAGCTCCGGTTCTCCTTCCGCCACTTGACTAAAAGATTGTAAATGCGGCGCGCCGATTGATTGCTCTTTTCTAAAAACGGCACGTTGTCGAAGACGGCTGGCCATGCTGCGGGCCTGGGAAATCCGGAAATCGGTCCAGCCGAGAAGCTGTTCCAAGCGACCTTGATGTTCGCCACCGCCATTCAGGGGCTTTAGCGCCTCTCCTTTCCCTTGGCCCAATAAGGCCGCCTTTTTGTAGCTGTCGGCATTCATGAGGGCGACTTTTCCGCGAACGGCCATGCCCGCCCAACTTCTCAGATACACAATGTCTGCCGTCGCGGTGATGACGCTGCCGTGTGAGGCCTCGTGAATTAAGGTGCCCAGACGGTGATGCTCTGGCGTTTTGGCATAGGCAAGCGTCAACATCAATTTCGATCCCGAGCCCTTCCCTCGTCCCACATTGTGCGCCAGGCTTCCCGAAGCCTCGGCCTTGCCATTGTCATCGGTGAGGATATTGTCGTGAAGGGTATAGTTAAGCAGTTGGACCGCAATGGCGATCATGTTTAAGCGGGCGTGGAGGAGATCGTACTTATTATCGCCAAAAACCGAACGAAGGGTTTCTTCGTCGTTCGCCAGTTTGATCAGGAGATTATGCGCGGCGTCAAAATCTGACTTAGCTGTCTCCCGAATGAGTAGCTTTTCTTTTTCTTTGAGGACGACCGGCCCCCGCGCAACCGCCGAAGTCTTGTCGCCTTCGGCGACCATAGGCTCCAATTTGAGCAAAAAACTGAAGGCTGTCTCCCATTCTTCTTCTGCTGCCTTAGTTTTCATGAGCTCGAAGACCACGGCGCGTTTGTCTTCTTTTCCCCATTCCTGCCGGGACTTACGGTATTCAAGTAAATCGATGTAGGCGAGGACGGTTTTCTCGTAACCGCTTTCATCCTGCGGTTTTTCCACCGGCAACATCGCGCGCTGAAGGGGCTTTGGACTCTCCGGGCCTTGATTGACCTTTCGCGTTCGCCCTGCGGTCTTCAAAATCGAGACGCTTTGATCGGCCAGGTTTTGAACTTTTCGCTGCCACGCCGACTCAGTACGCAGGTCTTCAATTGCCAAAATGCCCTCTGGCGATTTTAGGGCCTGTCCTTGGGTCGGGGTCTTCGATGTGGTATGGGTCGCATTCGGGCTATGATGGGTTTTAGAGGCCTGAAAGGTCTTTGTGTTCATCTTTTCTTTATGAGCGGGGATTATGCATAGTGGATGATATCGCTTAGAATCCTCGGCGTGTGGATTTTACTTAAAACCACGCACCACAGCATCCCAAATCGCGTTCCCTTCAAACAATAAAGACTAGCATTTCGAATCGAGTGGATCGATGCATCTCCCTCTCTAACGCATCTATCGCGTTGCCGCTTCCATGATGTCCATCATTCTTTTTACATAATCGTTTTTCGAAACCAATTCATCGTCGATCAATTGGGCGCTTTCAAACAGGCCGAGTATGCATTTGGAGATCATGGGGTCTTTGTCGTTGGCGATGTAGCGCTTCGATAAATTTCGGATGAGGGGATGGTCGGCATTCACTTCCAAAATCCGTTTCGATTGCGGCGCATCCTGTCCCATCATTTTCATCAGGTGTTCGGTATGTTTGTCCGCGCCACCTGCGCTAGCCACGAGGGTCACTGCAGAATCCACGAGGCGCTTAGAAACCCGAACATCCTCCGTTTTATCCTTGAGCGTTTCTTTGAATAGATCGATCAAGGCCGTCGAGAGTTTGTTCTCCTGTTTGTCGCCCTCTTTTTCTTCTTCTTTTAAATCGAGATCGCCTTTGTCGATGGCTTTGATCGGTTTTTTATCAAACTCCGGAATAGAGGGAATGATAAAAGCATCCACAGGGTCGATGAGATACAGGACCTCTGTCTCATGTTTTTTGAAGTACTCCATATTCGGGTTGCTTTCGACATGCGCGCGGCTTTCCCCAGACAAATAATAGATTTCTTTTTGATCGTCTTTCATGCGGGAGACATAGTCTTTGAAAGAAGACAGCAGACCCTCTTTTTGTTGCGAGGTTTCAAAACGGAGCAGATTCACGATTTTGTCTTTATTAGCAAAATCACTATTCACACCGTATTTAAAGAGCTTGCCAAAGATCGTATAGAATTCGGAATATTGTTCGGCTTTTTTTGTGGCCATTTTTTCGAGCCATTGGAGGATCTTGTTGGTCAGCGTGGTTTTAATTTTTTGCATCACGGGTGAAGACTGCACCATCTCCCGTGAAACATTCAGCGGCAGGTCGGCGGTATCGACCACGCCCCGGACAAACTGAAGATACTCGGGTAAGAGATCTTTGCAATCTTCCATGATCATAATGCGGTTCGAATACAGCTGAACGGTTTTGTGATCCTGCGTTCGCATCAGTTCAAAGGGCGCGCGTTTCGGAATAAAAAGTAGGGCCTTGAAGGTCGCCCCAACCCCTTCAAGCGAGAGATGCAGATGGTCCAGGGGGTCTTCCCAATCGTTGGCGACAAATTTGTAAAATTCCTTGAGTTCTTCGTCCTTTAATGCCTTTGTTTTTTTGATCCAGAGCGGTTCGATCGTATTGACTTTTTCCTTCCCGACATAAATAGGGAAGTCGGCGAAGTTGGAATACTTTTTAATCGTGTCCTTAATTTTAAAGTCGGATGCAAAGGCTTTAAATTCGTCTTTTAATTTAAACGATATTTTAGTGCCTCTTTCTTTCCGCTCGATCTCCTCGACTGTGTATTGTCCCGATAAAGAAGAGGTCCAGCGTAGTCCGACCGACTCTTTTGCGGCGTGGCGCGTTTCGACCACAATTTCATCCGTGACCATGAAGGCGGAATAAAATCCGACGCCGAATTGCCCAATCAAATCGCCAAACTTCCCTTTTTCTTCTTTAAGTTCTTGTAAAAATTTTAAGGTGCCCGAAGAGGCGATCTTGCCAAGGTTGTTGATCAAATCGTCACGCGACATGCCGACACCGTCATCCTCGATGGAAAACCGTTGCGCCTTTTCATCCACTTCGATTTGAATGCGAAGTTCTTTATTCCGATCAATGATGCTCTCATCGGTGATTTGCAAGTAACGGACTTTGTTGGACGCGTCCGAGGCATTTGAAATGAGTTCTCTTAAAAAGATTTCGGGATGCGTGTAGAGGGAATGGACGATGAGATTTAAAAGTTGGTTCATCTCCGCTTTGTATTCGAATGTTTCTTTGTTACTACTGACTTTACTCATGCGTATGACTCCTTATTACCGTTAATATTTTTTTCTACAATGTCGATTCTTTAATCTTCATCTCGAAAACCAACTTCCGCATGCATGCCGTCGCAGAAGGGTTTGTTCTTTGATGCGCCGCAACGGCACAGGGTAACCCGGTTGCGACGTTCGTAATCATCCCCATTTGCACCTTCGATCGCAATTTTTCCGCGAATAAAGAGCGGCCCGTCGGCCACCACGCCAATCGCTTTCGGAAGCAGGTCTTCCACCGGGGTATCGTCCGGCGGCGTCTGATACTCCAATCGGCCTGCGGGACAATTACGAACCATTTGAATGACCTCCTGACGTGCCTGAGGATCAGCCGTTTTGTTAATCAGATCCCAGACCTCTATTTTTTCTGTGACACAGAAACCTGCGTGTACACACAGCGTTTTGTCGTCCGTCAAAACGATTCCATTCCCCTGGTAGGCCTCGCGTCGATTTGCTGTTGGACTGGGGTCGGCGGTTTCTGTCCCGTCGAAGCCTTCGGAAGCGTGTGCCCAGTCACAAAAGGGCTTGTTGGCCGAATGGCCGCAGCGGCAGAGTTGATAGGATACGCCATGATCGATGTTCGGTCCCTGTTCCCATTCGATAGGGTGCCCTGCATCGTTCAGTACCATGCGCATTTTCCTTAGATCGGCTCCTTTTACCTCATAGGGCCCGTCTTTCAAAACCTTGATCCGAATGGGTTTATCGTTGTTGATGAGGGACGCCTTTCACTCGGAAATAGATTGGAACGGATCTATCTTATTTCAATACAACAACATTAAAATGAAACGAAAGATGGTGCTGTTTTACAAGCGGTTTTCAATATTCGGTCACAGGGCCGAGTGTATCTCTTCAAAAGCAGAAGATCAAGAAGAGATGATGCAGGCGAGACGAAGTTCCCATATTGATCTGTTTTGGAAAACGGTCATCAGGGCCAGTGTGTCTTAAGCCACGATTAAAACATGCCGTTCGTATTGGCCGCCTTTTCGGGAATGTCTTGGATGACGTCCCAGTGTTCCACGATCTTTCCTTTTTCCAAGCGGAAGATATCGACAATGGCTCGACCTCGAGCGCCAGGCGTCCAAACGGAGTGGACATGGAGGATGACATGGTCGCCCTCGGCAAAAACCTGCTTGATCTCGCTGTGGGCATTGGGATAATTAATCCGCAGGAAGGTGATAAAATCCTTTAATCCTGCGGGCCCGTCGGCCGCCATGGGATTGTGTTGGGTGTAGCGATCTCCCATGTATTGCGATGCCGCCTCAAAATCCTTTAAGTTGATTGCCTGTTCGTAAAAGGCGAGCACCTTCTTTTTATTATTTTCCTCTTGCGTGCCCGCCAAAGCCGCCTCGTGCACGAAGAAGAAAGCGGCAAGTATTCCTAAACCGTGCATCCATTTCTTCATATTGTCCTTCCTTTTGAATCATGCCCTGCGTTGAGATTTTATTGTCGGATCTGTGTCTTTTAGAAAGAAAGAGAGACATCAATAAACCATGAAACGTAAAAAATCATGTGGACCGAAGGCCTAAAAACGGGCATCGGCCATCCGCAGCAGACTCATTTCTTTGTGATGACGTTCGTCGAACCCGATCTTCCGGAAGAGGTCAGACAGGGTGTTGAATCGGCCATAGTCTTTGCTGAAATCGCCGTCGTAGGCCTTTTCTTCGAGCGCTTTGTTTTCTGCGGCATAGTGCATATATTCGTGTTCGGCATGGTCCTCAAAGTGGGCATTGAGGCGGTAACTATAGGCCGGGCGGATGACATACAAGATCCAACTGATGTGATAATAAAAAAAAGCGAGGATTTGCGGAATGATACGATGTCGAATAAAGCCTTCCCGAATACCTTCTTTGTAGACCAGTTCTTCCAAGATCAGGAGATGCCATTGTTCGTTGTCTTGTTGCTCGCGCGACTCGCGCACAAATTCGAAGATACGACGCGCAAAGTTCGGCGTTTTATAGGTGTGCGTAATGGCCACATAGGCCACATTCTCCCAGGCTTGATAGGGCACCCGCGCAATGACTTCCAAAACTTTAAATTTTGAAAGTGAGCGCGGTTTTCCGTAAATCAAATCCATAAGCCAAAATAGGATTCGAGACAAGGGTCCGTAAGGCAACTTTTCACTTTTCAGCGTTTTATTCTGTTCTTCAAGCAGATCCACGATTTAGCCTTGGTTGTTTGGAAACACCTAGAAATTTTAAAAGGGTTTCCTTATTAATTAACAATGATTTCATCATTTTCAAGCTGCGGTAGCAAAAGGAGAGCGGAACGTGGGACCGTGTATGGTCGCCCAGCATCTCCTTCGGGCTTGTATCAAAGTGCTCGGGGGGCGATGTGAAAAGGCATTGGAGGCGGTTTTAGAACTTACAGCGCGACGCGGCGGCGTGTTTCGGCTCGTGTTTTTTCTGTGGCCCCTTGAACTTTCCTGGCCTTTTGGTCGGCGCGGTTGAGCCATTTTCTTATGCGATTGGCATCGCCATACTTGCTGAGCTTTCCCCAGGAATTTAATAGGACCAAGGTGAGCGGATGTCCGGCGATTTCCGTTCGCATGATCAGGCAATGTCCCGAGTCGGCGATATAGCCGGTTTTGCTCAAGCTGATGTCCCATTTTTTATTGAGGACCAAGCGATTGGTGTTCATGAATTCCACCCTCCACCCTTTGCGCAGATCGGTCACATGCCCTTTTTTGAGGGTAGAGATTTTTCGAATGGTGGGGTATCGATGCGCCGCCTCGACCAGGGCTGCCAAGTCGGCAGCCGTGGAGACATTCCCGCTCCGTAAGCCGGACACGCCTTTAAAGACCGTGTTTTTCATACCCAGGGCCTGAGCTTTTTTGTTCATTGCGGCGACGATGGCTTTGTGTCCGCCGGGAAAGGTTCGCCCCAGTGCGGCCGCCCCACGATTGTCCGAACCGGCCACGGTGATTTTCAATAGATCGCTGCGCGTCAGTTTGGTTCCGTAACTCAGCCGCGATTTGGATCCGCGCAGGCGGTCACGATCTTTCCTGGAAATTTGAATGACCTCGTCTTTCGGGAGTTTGGCGTCGAGTATGACCATGGCCGTCATTAACTTCGTAAGGGAGGCGATGGGTTGTGGTTCATGGGCCTTTCGCTCGAATAAAACATCGCCTTTTTCGACATCCAAAACGAGCGCGCTTCCCGAACGTAGAAAAAGCTTGTCGGGATTCAAATGTGGAAGAAGCGAATACTCGGAGTTTGGACGGGAAGACGCCTCCTCTTTTTCCTGAGGGGAGTGGCCCGCGCTAATACGGCCCAATGCCAGAAGCGGGAGAAGCGCCAGGAGAAAAGCACCCAGATAGATTTTATATCGAATTTTTTTCAGAATCGTCGAATACTCCGAACAAAATGAATCAGATTGAAAGGAATTGACCCAAGGGTAACGAACTTTTTAGGCATCGTCAAGATTTAAATCCTTGGTAAATATGCGGAAAACCCCATATAGGGGGTGATCGATCCACTGCATTTTGAATTTAGCGATATCGGAAAGGAGGAGGGGTTTCTTGTCAACCTCCTTTCCGATCAGGACACGGAGTTCAACTAAAATCGGCGTCTCTCCGGACCGGCAAGCGGATATTGAGAGAGGCTTTTATGTCAGCGCAAATACCCTAATCACCCTTAGGTTTCTGAAGCTTATGATGGTGTTTGCGTAAGAGTTCATATTTTAGGTGTAATCGTAGCCTTTTGGGTTCGTATTTACATTCGATAAACCATCTATTAAGATAGCCTGTATGCGGGGATGGTCATTAAAGGGAACGAATCGAAGGATTTTAAAAATCGGGCTGAGTCTTGTCCTCCTTCTTTCCTTGTTCATCGAAGGGTGCATCACCTATCGACCGCTTTATATCGATAATGTGTGCGCAATCTTTCGAGATGAAATCGATTGGTACGATGCGGCCTTAGAGTCAAATAAAAAATGGGGAACGCCCATCTGGGTGATGATGGCGATCATTCATCAGGAATCGCGATTCATCGAGGATGCCCAGCCGCCGCGCCCTTGGTTTCTATTCATTCCCTTGCCTCGCCCTTCCTCCGCTTATGGCTACGCGCAAGCACAGGATCCCGCCTGGGAAGACTATATCAGAGCCTCGGGTCGGGGCGGCGCCGACCGAGACGATTTCGAAGATGCCATCGACTTTGTCGGCTGGTACACCCATACAACGCAGCGGACACTGGGGATTTCCAAGTGGGATGCTTTTCGTCAATATCTCGCCTACCACGAAGGGCGCGGCGGGTATCAACGCGGCACCTGGAAGAACAAAGCCTGGTTAGTGCACGTTGCAAAAAAGGTGAAACGCAAGTCGGCGATATACAGCGCGCAGCTGAAGCGTTGCAAGGCGGAATTGGATGATGAAGTGAATAGCTGGTTTTTTTAGCGCAAAGGGGCCGACTCTAGGGCATCTCGTACACATTGCCCCGAACACTTTATTCATATCGATAAGAAGCGCTATGCGTGTTCGGGAGGACCCTTCTGAGTGCCTTTGAGATCGAGGTAGGTTTCGGTAAGGCCGGTTTTAGTGATCGACCGGGCATCCTCCCGTAACCGGTGCGGCGGGTTCGTCTCCATACACTTCATGTTGCGGTCGGCTGGCTAAAATATGTTCTTTTCCCCAGTCGGTGACCGCTTTAAAGGCCTCCGAGGTGATGAAGGCATCGAAGGTGTCTCTCGTTTTCCATTCCGATACAATTAAGTAAGAGCGTCCCTGAAAGACGTTTTTATAGAGGTGCGTCACCTTATGTCCCTCTGTCTTGGCCATGACGTCTAAGACAAGGGCGAACTTCTTTTCGAAAGGTTGTTCCTTCCCTTCGATCACTTCGTAATTCATGCCAACTGTAATCATCTGGTTTCCTCTTTAATTAAGGCTTGGTGATTATACGCAAACCTCGATATCATAAGCATTCGTGCCGCGCTATTCAAGAAAAAACATGCGTATTTGGCAATGCGAGCCTCCTTATTCGGGATGGACGTCGCGGTTTTTATCCTTCTATTTAGACCTTAAGCCGGGTTTTTCGTCCTCAATGTCGCTTCCCACCTGCATTCCAGCCGTTTCCGCAAAAATAAATAGGAGCGAAAGCGGTCTAATCGTAGACAGCCAGAACAAGGAGATTTAGTGACTCATTGCCCCTTTTTTGTGTGTTGGGTCGAATTTTTCAGAAAAAGCGTTGCTTCCAGTATTTCGCGCTGGCGGCTTTGGCTTTTTCCGGCCAGATGGACAAGGTCTTGATAGTAGTCCCGCGCCTTTTCGGTTTTCTCCGCGCGTTCGGCGGCACGGGCAGCGCCGTATAGGGTGTTAAAGCGATTCGGTCTAAGCAAAAGTGATCGTTCGTATTCTTTTAAGGCTGCCTGAGGCTCTCCTTCTTCCAAGAGGAGATCCGCTAGCATTTCCCGGGCCGGCAGGATGTTTTCAGGAAAGGCGCTGTGGTTTCCCGGCCGCTCTTGAATCTCGGCGGCGGCACGCAAATGGAGAATCGCGCGGTCGCGTTTTCCCTCGGCATATTCGATCCAACCGGCTGCGGCTTGGAGGAGGGCCTCGGTGCGTTCGGCTTCCGGCATTTCCTTTGATGCTCGCAGTCGGTCGTGCACCGCGCGTAAGCCTTCGAGCGCAGCCGCAGCTTCGATGGGACGTCTGTTCCGGGCCCCGCCGATGGCATAGGCAAAATAGGTTAATCCCTCGGCATAGGCGTGAGGGCTCGGGCGTGGACGAAGGGTTAAGGCACCCGTCCAGAGGCGGCGTTCACTAAAGTAGCGAGCGGGAATCGCAGTCCGGGCATAGGCGGCGTCTTTACTGGGGGCGAGATCGGGCGGCATGGAAAGGATTTCGTTCACGATGGCCTCTGCCTTTCGATCTTCGCCGGTCTGAAGATAAAGATAAACAAGATCATCCAATGCGTGCAGCCGGGCACCGGCATTCCGATTCATTTTGGTCCTTGCCGCGGCTTCAGAGATCCGGTTGACATCGATCGCCTCTTGCCAAAGACCGAGGTGTTTGAAAATGTGGGCAGGCATATGCTGGGCATGGGGTGTCGAAGGGGCGATCCTCGCATAGGTCCGGGCGAATTCGAGGCCCTTGGATGCACGCTCAGGTGCATCGTAAACATGAAGGATGGTGTGTAGTGCACCGGGATGTTGCGGTCTTTCTTTCAGAATGGCGAGTAAGATCGTCTCCGCCTTGTTCCGGTTCGTCTCGTTTTTTTCGGCGGGTACGGCAGGGGATAAGAGCGATAGGGCGTAGAATATGGCGCCATTCTGATCTTCAGGATCATCACGGTAGTGTGCAGCCATCGCTTTTTGGTAGGCGAGAAGGCGTATCTGTGCATCCCGCGAACCGAAGTCTTCGAACAGGGCGTCGAGGCTCGCGATGTAACTGGCCTCTTTCGCGTTTTTCGGACTGATCTTTTTTGCTTTCACAAGATATCCCAAGCCGTTTTTCAAGGCCACCGGATCTGTGTTACCGTGAAGCGGGTAGCGAGACATCGCCGCCCCCCAGTAGCCCATCGCACAATCCGGGTCGGCCTCAATGACGGCCAAAAAGATTTCCTCTGCCGCGTCGTAGGCGAAGGCATGGAGCAGTGTAAGGCCTCGATCAAAAGCGGCTTGCACTTGCGGACGGCAAGCGATATGGAAGGCCCCGTCATCGCTCTCCTTTGAGGCGCTCGTTTTTGTGGATGCGGCCGGATCGGCTTGGGCCCCGGCCAGGGGCAGGTTGATGGCTGCGGCCATCATAAAGAGCAGTGGGCTCAGAATAAATAAAAGAAAAATCCTATTCATAGTCATCCTATGGGCTAAAAAAAGGTTTAAAGGGGTGCAAGTCGGAGAGTCGTCGGTCTTTATATACGCTTCGCCTGTGCCGTATGGATTAAATCATGTTACTCCATGACTTTTCAAGGGAGAAGGCTGCGGTCTTTCTTTGATGATAACGAACTAAGACCGGAGGCCTGAACAAAGGGGGTTTTTCGCGGGTGAAGTCTCTAAAGTGGTTTCGCCCGGACTGAGGGAAAACCGCAACCGGGTATTCAGCTTCAATGGCCCCGCTTAAACCAAGACTTGCCAGTCCTCATCGGCAGTTTCCCAATCCTTGAATTTTTCTTTTCCGCCGCGAACCTTCCAGTCCGAATCGATGGTCAATTTCGAACTGATTCCGCCTCGGGGATTACAGATCATCACGAGGCGTAAACGCTCCGGCAAGTAGGTTTCCATGAAGTGATCATACATGATATTCACGAGACGTTCGTAGGAGACGACGATGGCGCGAAGATGGAAAAAATACTGCTTCAAGGATTTCAGTTCGATGATTTTGTCCTTGGGATAGAAGGAGAGATAGACCGTTGCAAAATCCGGCTGTTCCTGCACGCCGAGGAAGGTGCACTCGGGCACCTTAATCTTAATTTCATAGGCCTTTTTCACCGGGTTGGGGAGGGCCTTTAGTATAGATGCATCGATGTCTTTGTAGGTTTTGAGTGCTTCGCTCATTGGCGTCTCCCAAGTCCGGGGGGCCTGCTTTGAAGGTCTCGCGACGGCATCGTTTGTCACATCTCTTGGACGCAGGCGCATCCCCAAAAATTGGCCTAATGTACCTTTTCTCGATGATGGCGTCAAATCACGGCAGGTTCTTTTATCCGGCCGATCGATGCTTCTATCTTGTCGCACTTAAAAATACAGACTACAATGGGCCAATGGATCCGGTGACACACACCCTGGTTGGCGTTGGACTCGGCAACGCCTTTTTTCGCGAAAAGATCGGCCCGCGTGCCATTTCCATTTTGGCCCTCGCTTCGAACCTGCCCGATGTCGATGCCCTGGTCCACCTCACGGGCGCGCCGGAGGCCATTCTCATGCGCCGGACCTTTGGCCACTCTATCTTTACCCTTCCCCTTTTCGCCCTCATACTGAGCCTGATTTTTCAGCGCCTTTGGCCCGATCTAAAATTAAAGTCCTTGTTTGGCATCGTTTTGCTGGGGGCCTCGGTGCATGTCTTTTTTGATCTCGTAAATTCCTTCGGCGTGGTACCGCTTTGGCCCCTAAGCGATTGGCGGCCGGAGCTTGGGATTCTTTTTATTATCGATCTGAGTTTGACCGGCCTCTTGGCCTTGCCGCTTCTGATCTGTCTTTCTAAAAAGATGCGACGCCATATCGTCCCCTTGTCGAAGGGCGCGATGGCACTGGTAGCGCTCTACGTTTTATTTTGCGGCCTCAACCGGGCGCTGGCCGCGAAGCGCTTGGCCGGGCAAGAGAACCCGGGTGCTCCAATCGATTTTCGTTATGTCTTTCCGGAGCCTTTCGGACCGCATCGTTGGCGGGGCGTGGTCCGGCAGGGGGAAAGGTACCAGCTTTATTTAATCCATTCTTTAGAGGGGCGTGTCGAAGCCGAGGAGGCCATCCCAACGCGCATCAATCATCCCCTCGTGATGCAGGTGAAAGAAAGACCTTTGGCCAAACGGCTTTTATGGTTTTTTAAAGCCCCGGTGTGGCGCGTTTCGGAAATTGAAGAAGATGGGAGGGCTATGGTGGACGTTTACGATTTGCGGTTTCGTTCTCTTCTACTCGATCGCCCCAATCCCTTCCCTTTCGAATTTCTTGTCGAACAGGAGAGCGGGCCCATCGGGGATGCCAAATAGCTGTGGATTAAGCCGGGCTTTGGGGCGGTCACGCGGACTGGGTGGATAGGGCCGTGAGTAATTCGATGTAGGCGTTCACGGACTCATAGGTAACGGATTCGTCCATGGTGTGATAGCCCGTGGTCGGGATTTGTATCGTGGTGCCGTCCACCAGGCCTTTGGAGGACGCGATGATTCGGCCCATTTCCGTGCTCCCCAAGGAGCGTGGTCGTTCCCCGGCACTGACTAACTTCTTATTTTCTTCCTCGACGTATTTGTCTTTAAATAAATAGCTGATATTGTTTTCACGGCAGAGGCGTTCAATCAGGCCGGTCGCCTCTTTATTGAAGGGGGCATTGGCGTCTTTTTCCCGCAAGATCACCTCCTGCTTGCTTGCCGCCTCAAGGGTGGGAAAGGGGCTGGTGTCCAAGACAAAGAGCCTATTGGTCGATCCCCCAAAACGGCGGAACCATTCCAGCAGGTAGCGCCAGCTTTTCCCTGCCTCTTCTTGCGCGGTGAAAAAGGCGGTGCCCTCGAAGCCGAGACTGAATAAATGGACCAGCACGGCAGCGGAGAGGACGTTATCGAGCTGTCCTTCGAAGAGGCCGTCCTCGCTTTTTAGTTTGTCTTCTAAAGCGACGGGCGTTCCCGCGACCACGTGGTCGAGTCCTTCGATCTCGAAGATCAGGTTGTTTCTGAATTCGCAGACATAGGCGTTTTCAATGACGCCCTTGCCTCGATAGGCGCCGGACCAGGGCTCGTAGGCAAAAACCGGCAAGGCCTGAAATCGCCCCGTAATCTTGGTCATCAAGTCTTCGGAGACGGAATTGCCGAGGAGATCGGAACGGTTTCCGGCGACAAAGGCGGCGAATTGAAATTCATTGGGTCCCGTGCAAATGAGGCCGTGGCGATCGATGTGCGCGGACACCATGGTGCTCATGGGTTTATTTCCTTGCGCCACCAAAAGGCCCTCGTACCAAGTGACGCGCGCGCCGCGTTCTTCGAGTTCGCGTTGTAAGACGCGAAAGAAGGGATGTTCCGCGCCGACGACGCTGGGTTGACGAATGATGGCTTTGAGTAAATCGACAAATTCTTCGCTGAGCATGTGCATCGAACGCATTTTTATATTGTCCTCGTGTAAGAGATCATTGTTGTGAAGGAAGATGTATTAAAATTGGGTGTCTGGCCTTATGGTCTTCTGATTAGGACCGACCCAGATGAAGCTTCGAACCAAAAAGGACAACATGACCATTGATCCGCCAGCGATCCCAATCGAAAGTGAGCCTCTGCTTGTCTCGACGCGTCGGGATGGAAAGACGCAGGCGGCGTAGCGGCTCCGTCCTTCGAACTTTGCCTGTTCGGATGACGGTTTGCCTTGGGCGAAGGAACCATTGAGGTCGCTGCCCTTTTCGCTCCCGCAATACAATAGATTCGTGCTGATTTTAAGATTTCTTCTCTAGGTCCCTTTCTTCGTTTTCGGGCCATGTCGTGGCTGGCCTAAAGCCTTAGGCAAAGAGTGTGTCAATTTTTTGCATGGCCGATTTTTGAATTTCCGGGGTCATGCTTTTAATTTGTTCGGGATGATCCTTTTGGCCATGGGCCATCAGACTCTTTTTGACTTCTTCGGCTGTGTTTCCCGAAATGGGGGTGGTGCAGGGCGATACTCCTCCGGAAAGCTCTTTACAGGTTATCGTTTTCATTGAGGCGCTCCTTTTGTTGAATGGGATGTTTTAAATTTGAGATTCAAGATTTTTACCTGGCCGGGTTCGGCTTCGCACCCTTCTTGTTGTCTTTAGCCCAGGCGACCGTTCAGCCGCTCTGATAAGGTGCGAAACACCTCTTACCCAACTTCTCGATATTAACGAAATGAAGTCCAATTTGCAATGCCACCTTTGCACAGCGCCAAGGCCCGTACCTAGGCCTATTCTTAGGAAACACTAAGGAAAAAAATACCGAAGTGCCTTCCCCAATAGGTTAATGTCATCAAAAAAGAAATATCTCGAATGGATAATCCCTTCTTTTTCGATTAATCTCGCTTTCGCGTGTTTAGCGCATCCGCTCGCAGTGGTCTTGTTTGCCTCGAGAACAACCCCAAAAAATGAGACCCAAGCTTCTTTCTTTACTTGAGCCTAGACGCTAAGTTACCCTTGCAACATTATTTGTGTATAATTAAAAAGGCAAGCCGGTCGCCTGCCCATTGATCGCTTTATCCCCGTTATTCCGGTCCGATTTGAATGCGCGTTCTGTATTTCAATCCCACTTGAATCAATAAGCCAAGATCCCAAGATCGATCCTGCTTAAACCCTCAAGTCACCTGAAAAACAAGGCCCGAAGCCATTTATCAAGCAAAGCGTGCGCGCCTCTTCGCTGAGGCGTCCAAAGGTCGATCAGGCCTATTTTACGGCGATTCGGCGATTTCATGCCGCGTCGTTTCTAGATTTGTGAAAAAGGTGTAGCCAGTCGAAAGGTTAAAAAGGAATTATTTTTATGTCGGAAACGAAGCGTTCTAAGGAACTCAGCGCCACGGGGAATCGATTTGTCCCCTTAAAAATCAAAAGACCTCAAAATATAAAAAACGATGTGCTTTCGGGTTTAACCGTCTCCATGGCCCTGGTGCCGGAGGCCATCGCCTTCGCTTTTGTTGCGGGTGTTAATCCCAAGGTGGGTCTTTACGCGGCCTTTATGATGGGCCTTGTTACGGCGATTTTCGGCGGACGTCCGGGCATGATCTCCGGCGCCACCGGCGCGGTTGCCGTCATCTTTACGCCCCTGGTGGCTAAAGTCGTGGCCGAAGGGCAAAGCGCGGGAATGAGTACCGAAATGATCATGGAAAGCGCCCTGGGTTATTTGTTTGCCGCGGTTATTTTGATGGGGATGATCCAAATCATCTGTGGTCTTCTAAGGCTGGGCAAATTTATCCGCCTCGTCCCGCATCCGGTCATGCTGGGTTTTGTGAACGGCCTGGCCATTATTATTTTTAAGGCCCAGTTCGATCAGTTTACCGTCGGGGGCGAATTACTCGCTACGACCCCACTTGCCGTGATGAGTGGTCTAATCCTTCTGACGATGGGGATCGGTATCTTCCTGCCCAAGCTCACGAAGGCCGTTCCGGCCACATTGGTTGGCATTACGGTGGTTTCTATTCTCGGGCATTTCATTAATCAAGGCAACCCTGGCCTCGTCCGAACCGTGCTCGATTTTGTACAGGATCGAAATGCAAGCATCACAACTATTGCGGCGGGATTACCGACCTTCGGTCTGCCAGCCATCCCGTTCAGCTTTGAAGCCTTCAACACTATTTTGCCTTATGCCGTCCTGGCCGCCGCTGTTGGCTTGATTGAATCGCTCATGACCCTCACTTTGGTGGACGAACTCACGGAGACACGCGGCCGAGGCAATAAAGAATGTGTCGGGCAGGGTCTGGCAAATGTGGTGAATGGTTTTTTTGGCGGCATGGGTGGATGCGCCATGATCGGCCAGAGCATGATCAATATCCGGGGTGGCGGGCGCGGTCGTCTTTCGGGCATCACCTCTGCGCTTTGTCTGTTGGGCTTTGTCTTGTTTGGCGCGGCCTTCATTGAACAAGTTCCGCTGGCGGCCCTGGTCGGCGTGATGTTTATGGTCGTTATCGGGACGTTTGAGTGGTCGAGCCTGCGATTGATGAACAAAATTCCCGGATCGGACCTGCTGGTGATTGTCACGGTATCCGCCGTCACCGTGGTTGTCGATTTGGCGATTGCCGTCTTGGTGGGGATTGTGATTTCGGCGCTGGTCTTTGCCTGGGAACACGGAAAGACGATGTTGGCCGAAAAAAAAGAATTAAATGGTCGCACGCTTTATTGTCTAAGCGGGCCCTTGTTTTTTGGCTCGGTCACGTCCTTTAAAGGCCTTTTCGATTTTAAAAAGGATGCAGCGCATGTGGTTATCGATTTTGCCGAATCTCGCGTCTGGGATCACTCCGGCTTGGAAGCCCTACAAAATGTGACCGAGCGCTATAGTCAAAATGGCAAAAAACTTCACTTGCTGAACTTAAGTAAAGAATGCCGCAGGCTTCTGGGGAAGGCGGGGAATATCGTCGAACTCAGTGTCATTGAAGATCTGGAATGGCATATTGCCGCGGACACGCTGGCCTAGGGTGAAAGCCGGAGCATAATCCCGCGTCCCGCGATTGAAGGCCATGAGTTTCTAGGCCTCCTTTGTTACCCACACACCGACATCAAGACTGGCCTCCGGAGGCCCTACAAAGGACCCCGCAATGGGTGGCACGGATTCCGGCAAACGGGCCACGGCGACGGCGATGTGATCGGCTCCGACGATTTTCCCGATTGTGGGATCGAAACCCTTCCAGCCTGCGCCAGGCAGGTAGACTTCGGCCCAGGCATGCGTGGCCCCAAAATCGGTTGTGGAGGGGAGGGCATAGAGGTAGCCGCTGACAAAGCGCGAGGCCAAGCCCAGGCAGTGCGCCGATTGCATAAAGAGCGCGGCGAAATCGCGACACGAGCCCGTGCGGAGAGCGAGTGTTTCTTCCACACTCTGCACCCCCGGTTCTTCCCGAATACGATACGACAGGTTTTTAAATATGTACGCCGCCATACGCTGCAACAAAGTGTAGGTCTGTATCGCCTCGCCCGGTTTCCAAAAATTCGCCATCCATTCATCGAGCCGCTTTCGGCGCCGATCCTCCGGGAGCGTCAAATAGGGCGAAAGCAGGACTCTATCGTCCGGTAAATAACGAAAGGGGTAATGGATCGCGTAATCCTCCACCAAAAATTTAAGCGGCTGCTCGTTGTATTGCTGGATCATGGCCTTGCTTTCGATCAAGAGTTGGTCTGTGGGCGTATCGAAGGTCGCCAGGGCGACCGAATTGCCTTCCACGTCCCGGCGCCAAAGCAGGGTCGCGGCGGGCGTAATCGTCAGGCTTGAAGACTCGATCCGAAGTTCATGGTCTTCCCTTGGACGGAGCATCAAGGTGTGAGGGCCGAGGGTCACGACACCCGAAAAATTGTAATAAGTGCGATGTAGAATTTTATAGCGTTGCATTGTGAGTCCTATTCTTAAATGGCGAGCAACTAAGCGCCCGGTCGCCGAGCAACAGGCAGAACCTAAGCCCAATTCCACTTGCTCCCATCGCCTTAGGCTTTGTCTTGTTGCCGCCCAAGGCGATAGGAATCGGCAATGCCGATGAGCCAAGTCAGCATTAAAACGGTTGAAGCGACATTGAGGCCTTGCGCTTCAGCGCCTGTCGGAAGCTTGAGTATGCGTTCTGTCAAGTCGGCGATATCGAGTTGCCCGCCCCCCGCTTGGATTTCGCCCGCAATGCGCAAGGCACTTTCCACCACCTTCGACATCACCACATAAAGCGCGGCAAACGTCGTTCCTGTTAAGACAATACAGGAAACGTGCTTTTTTAAAAAGAGATGCCCAAAGCCGGGAAAGATGAACGCCGAAATCAGGGCCGCCTTCATTGCCTTTGTCATTTGATCTGCCCAGGGTTAAAACAGTGTGGTTAGAAAAACAGTCTAAGGCTTGCGCCAATTTATTGGCCCGACGGCTTCGACCGGAGACTTTTGTTCGCCATTTCTTGCAGCCTTCTTTGGGTGAGTTTAGGTATTGCCGATTTGCCCGTGCTTCAGTTATTTTTCTGCTTTCGTTCTTCCGTATTTATCTCGACATCCCAACGGTTATTTTCGATCAATTTTTATCCAGGCTCATCATCAGAAATCCGGTGAAGGCCGCGTTGTTTGGAGAGAGGCGGGGATCAATCTCCGCTTTCATTTCATTTACCAGGGCGCGATAGGCCTCGTAAAAAGCCCAAGTCGGTGTGGGATGATAGGTAAGGGATTTGAGTTCAAAAAAATCGATCACGCCCTTGGCTGTCGTGGGTTTGACGTAGACCTCAAATTGCGGGCGGAAATAGAGGGGGCAAATCGTCATCAAGGACCATTTCGCCAGCTTGCCCCCTTTGAGCACATCGAGAATCGTTTCAAATCCTTTCTGTTCTTTTCCGTATAATTGTTGTTTCAATCCGCCGACAAGCCGTTTCTGATCTTCGAGCGCTAGATCCAGTGCGAAGTCTTTGAACTTCGGCTTTTCAAAGACCGATACCATGGACGAGCGACCAATGACTTTGACGATATTTTCGATCATCGTTTCGGGGGCACTAAATTTCCCCTTGGCGAAATGCTCCTGAGTAAAGGCGATCATCTGATCCATCTTGTGTTTCTTGCCTAAGGTCAGCATCTCAGGGTGATTAAAACCGCCGGGGTAGCGCCTTAAAAATGATTTTTCGGCCTGTTTTAGTTTTTTCAAATTCATGATGCGCCTCGGTCGATTCTGGAGGGAATAGGGACAATTTGTTGGTCGGGCTATTGCCCGCGCGCTTCGGGGACATCGTTCAGCCAAATGTGTCCTTGTTCCTTTGCAAAATTTTCATAAGGCACATCCGCGTGATTTTTTCCGCGTACGAGCAATTTTACTTCCCAGCCCACATGGGGCTCTTGCCAGCTCGTCGCTTCGGGGCTATCCATATCGATGGTAAATTGCCATTTTCGGCCGCCCGCTTCTTCCCAAGTGGCCTTCCATTCCCCTTTTCGTTCCTTGTTAAAAGACCCGAGTGTCAGATGATTATCGATATTGCCCCTGTTCGTGGCATTGAGCATGCCTGGCTTTACGGAGGCTTTGATGAGGCCGAGCGCGTCATTTTTTGCGTTATCGTATATCGTCGTTTTTTGGAGTTTGCTTAAGAGGGCCCAAGCCGGATCGGATTGCCGCCGATCGATATCTTTTGCATCCGCCGCATAGACGATCCAAATATTGTCATTCTGCCAGTTTCGGTTGTGGGTGGTGTTATTGCTTTGCTTCCTTAATTGAAGGCCTCCTCCGTCATCCGATGCCAGCACCGTATACAAATCTCCATCGGCAGGGCCCGTTGCGGGGTAGCGGACGGTATCGCCCACGCGAGGTTTATGCCCTTTTCTTTGGATGATGGCCGCTTTTTGTTGAATCGCGCAGACGGCCTGAGGACTATTGAATTCGGAAAGCGGTCCTTGAGAAACAGATTGCGCCGCCATCGCTTGCAGCTTTCTTTGGGCAAGGGCTTCGGGTCGATTGTCCACAAAGCGAATAGCCGCCAGGCCGCCGCTTTGTTTTTGAGCGCCTTGATTCGCTGCCGATTTAGGCTGAGGTTCTTGGGTTTTCTCTGCCTGCGTTCTCATACGCCGTCCATTTAAGGTGTTCGAATCGTGACTGCCGTGTTTAGGTCGATTCCTCATCAAGCGCCGGGCCAGATGAATTCCACGCGGAGGCCGCTGGGCTCGTAGCAGATCATGTGTTTGGCCGGTCCCTCCCTCACGAAATCGGGGGCAAATTCGATTTCAACTTGATGCGCCAGCAGCTTGTCGTAGAGTTGCTTGAGCTCGGCTTCGCTTTCAAGTTCAAAGGCCACGTGATGCAAGCCGATGTTCCGATACCGATCGAATGGGATTGCGGGTTCTTCCTTATTTTTCCAAAGCGTCACCATCACCCTGCCGTCGCTGATGAATATGGCCGGGTAGGCCTCATCTCGTCGCACTTCTTTCCAGCCCAGCACTGAAGTGAAAAACGCCGCGCTCTCCTCAAGCTTCGATACGGTGAGGCCGATATGATGAATGCCTTTGGTGACTGGGGCTGTTTTGTTTTCCATGAGCAGAACGTTAAAACTCAAGCCCGTTGCTTTTTAGCATCGGCTGAAGTGCCCTGTGGTGTTTCTTGTCGATGCAATATGTTTGAAATCGATTTGGCCTGGGATTCGATAAAATCGATCTCACTTTTGGAGAACGCATCCTCTCGTGGATGGATGGATGAATAGTTTAATGTTCCAAATCGTTTCCCGTTTAGGTTTATGGGTGTACCGATATAAGCTCTTAGTTGGTGACTTAAATAGCATGGATGTTTCAACAATGAGGTAAAATTTTCGACATCCGCATAATACTTTGTTTTGTTTTCACGAATGACCTCAGAACAATAGGTGTCCGCTAATTTAAATTCTTCTCCAGTCCGAACACTATAAGTATCTCCAGGCTTCGTAACATAATCATTAATTGCGCTTAACATGACCCTGTACACTTCTCCATTCACTTGACTGATAATGCCGACATTAAGGCCGATTCTCTTGATACCCTGAATTAAAAGTTCACCGAATAAGGCGTTCGTAGTCATAATCAATCTCCAAATTTGGCCTGGGTTTCTGTCTTGGCAAGGGCCCGTCTATGCCGTGCTGGTTTTGAGGCTCGGTTTGGAGGGGTCCTCTCTTGGGCATTCGAGAGGGAATGCCATTATGCGCTGATGCTTCACCCGCTTGTTATAAATTGATTTTAATTTAAAATCGCTATCAAGTTCAAATGCAAGAGGATGTTAACCGAAAATCCGATTTCTCTCTAAAGGCGTGGAAGGTTCCTTTTTATTTCTCCAGGACGTATCATCACCCTGCCCTCGCGGACGCATATGGCCGGGTCGGCCTTATCTCGTCTCACGTCTTTCCAGCCCCGAACTGAAGTAAAAAATGATGCGCTCTTCTCAGGCTTCGATACGGTGAGGCCAATGTGATGTGTTCCTTTCGTGAGGGATTGAGACATGCTCAACCTTAAACACATCGATAAAAATGATACGCGCTATTTTTGGGTGTCGGCTGAGGCGATGGTTAGGCATCAAGCTTATTCGAGACAGCATTTTCAATCGGATTGATGTGGGCATGGGGGTAGTGCGGCTCGCGATTTTGAAATGACAGAATAGAGGGGTTCAGAATCACGCCAGCATCAATGTTAATCGCCCGTCGAATGGTTTCATTTCTCTTCCAACTCTCACGGCCTGCCACCACGGTGGGTAAATAGACAATGAGCGCGGCAGAGATTGAGCGGGACGCGCTTTCCCAGAAATAGCTTGGCGTATGATCCACGGCGTAATAATCGATCGTTTCATGTTTAAATATGGGATCTTTAAATGTGGTGGGTTTGGCAAAAAAGAATCCCATGCCCTCGTCGCAACTGACATCGATAATCAGGCTGTTGGGTTTGAGGGATGAACTTTCCGCTTCGGTCACAAAGTGAATGGGGTTATCCGTTTCTTGAAAAGTCCCGTTTACGATGATATCTGCTTCACGGATCAGATCCGTCAAGGGGCTCACGGTTCCGTCGTGTTCCACCACCACCATGCGGGCCTCGCCCTCATTGCCTGTCCGTATCCGGACATAATGGCAATCAAGCACCTCTTCACGCACTTCGTGGTCGGGGCGCTGAATGCAGATGGTGATATCTCTAAAACCATGCGCTTTAAGGGCGTATATGGCCCCACGGCTGACTGCACCAAAACCGAAAATAATCGTTTTGCGTTGGTTGCCGTAGTGTCCATCAATCCCCTTCAGTTGTAAGGCATGTATTACCGCGCAATAGCCCGCCATTTCGTTATTCTTATAGAAGGTGTGGCGGCCAATCTGTTCATCGGGTCCCCAAACGAACATACCCTCCAAGGCAATAAGGGTTAGCTTACGATCGAGTGCAGCCTGGGTGATATCCTCTTGCTGCACACAATGCACATAGCCCCAAAGTGTTCCTCCTTCGCGAAGTTCTTGTAAATCAGCCAATACGGGCTTGGCAATAATCACCGTGCCAATGTCGGCCAATAGTTCGTGGCGTGTGGCAATGCCACCCGTCTGAGCGGCAATTTCCGAGTCCGAGATATTAAATGGTGCGCCATAGCCTTCCTCAAAGATCAGCTGGCGCCGAATGTTTTCAGGAACGCGCGGCAAATGCTTCGGATGGATTGGAACCCGTCGCTCATCTTCTTTTTTTGAAGTCCCAATGACTCCCAGTGTTAATTTAGGCATGCCGTTTCCTCTTTATTAAATAAATCAATATATGTGACTTCATAAACGGACACTTCTCTATATAATCTTCAGCAAAAGGTATCTTATTCTTCCCCCTTTGAAAAAGGGGGGATTACACTCACCAGGCTAAATATCATTCAGTGGCAAGTAAACGAATGGTCAGCAACGGGAAGACTTTGTCCAACTGCATGCGCTTGTTGGGCGATGTTCTCGATACGCGACTCATTTTGCCTGCCCCACCTGCGGTCAATCTTCCAGCGCCACACCCGTCACGAAGAGAACTGCATAGTCTTGTTTTTTGCAGCCCGCGACCGGAGGCATCACGGCTCCGGGCGCCACTGGAAACGCCGCCTGTTGCGCTTTTGCAGGCGAACACGATCCTTCACCCGCCGCCGGGGTATAGCGCGCGGAGCGGCAGGCCAGGTGGGTCACGTCGTGGAGCCTTGCGCCTTTATCGAGTTCCCAACGCCGGTCGCCGTTCTTATCCGTCGGATAAATGGTGAGCACCGCTGTCATCTCGCGGTCACCGGTCACCCGGTATTGGCCGGGCGGGAGGGGAAAATTGGGCTGCTCCATAATCAAGCCGTGTTCCTCCAGCCACCAATCTTTTTCGTCGAATCGCCAGCGCGCCGGGGCGAGGCCGCCCGCTGCTTTTAGGTGTTCAAAGCGGTTCAACCGCACGCCCCGAGGGCCGGGGTCCAGAGGCCACACGCCCCACAACTGCGCGCCGCTCCCGGCGCTCGCAGCGGGATCACCCAAGGCCGCGATAAACTGTGTCGGAATGCGCTTGAACTTTGTTTCACTGCCGCCGATGGCGTGCACCGACTGACTCAGGGTGGCCATCGTCATCAGCAAGGCCGCCGAAAGGCAGGCGCGGCGAATCCGTTGCTGGGTTCTCCGCCTTGGCTTCAACACGGTCTCTTGTTGTGAAGGGGATTGTGCCCTGATTGTCCTGAATTTTGAAATCATCTTTCGACGCTCCTTTTAAAACGGGCAAACTACAGCGTGACTCTATATCGACGATAGACTTTTACAGCAGCGAGGTCAATGCTGGCGAGAGCGATTCACAAGCGGCGTCATCCCGGCAAGTAGAGGGGATTCCTTCGATGGGTCACAGATAAACCGCAGCAGGAAATGAAATCCTTAAAGGTTCGACATTCGGGGAGGTCGGTAAGAATTCTAATGATTGCGAGAGATGACCCCAACAGGTTTTGTACCCATTGTTTATATCTTAATCTTTCCAAGCGAATATCAGTCACTCTTGTTTTCAAAACTGAGAATCACAAAAATGGAGCGACCGGTGTCGTACAGAGTTCCAAGCGCGGCAACAAAAATAGTGGTTAGTAGAATGGCAATTAAAGTTGAAGCATATTCGAACCAGGACAATATGGTCACACTTTCGGCCAGAATGGAGAAAAAGATGGCCATAGATACGTAGGCGATCTGCTCGGTCATGGACTTTTTCAGCTCTAATATAGTTGCCGAGAAGTTAGCCTTTGGTTTCTTATCAGAGATTTCTTTTAGTTTTGTCATTACTACGCTACTGGTAGTTGTGTTAATCGCAAGTAAAGCAACTAAAAGAGTAACTAGATTGCTCAAAAGAAACCGTGCTAAAAAATCAGACTTCATAATTAAACTTCCTACCACTAAAAAAATACTCACTACCAAGTAAAAACTATATTCCTTTAAGCTACTCAACATTGATAGCTCCGCGAAGAATATCTCGGATTAGATTTGGGTCTCCTTCTAAATTTAACTCTTCGACTTCAGTCGTTTTAGTCGATTGAGATGTCCTCACTCGCTTCTTTAGTCCTCTTATTTTTAAAGATATGTCTCCACCACCTTTAGACGCATAGTTGACTAAGCTAACAATCGTAGAATTTTCACGGTCAATTTCTAAGGCACCCTCGGGGGGACTATTCAATTCGAGATCAGTTTGATGTGAGTTTGAAGCCTTGTTTAGTGCTACCAAGTCTACTTCCAGTGTATCTGAGATGTTTGCCATGTTTGGCGTAATAAGCTCAAATCTTACAGATTGGACTTTGGTTCGATGTTCTTGAATCAAGTCCCAGAACTCAGACTCATCGAAAAGAGCTTCGAAATGAACCGCCAAGGCAAAATTTTGTAAGAGCTTGTTTAGGGCACGCTCCAGGACTCGAGTTACGACTGCTGTTGAGGAGAACGCTTTGGTGTTCCGAGAGATACCAATGATTTGAACATCAGGTTGGTTGTTCAATGCAAGTATCACTGTTGGATAGCTCTCGAGACGCTCCGGCGTCAATTCTCGAGTCACTCGCTCGATGTCTTTCTGAATTCCAAGTAGGAGCACGCTGAACTCATTAGAAGAATCAATCACGCGCTTAGCTATCGTATGTCCCTGATGCGACATCTCGGGTAATTCAGAGAGAGATAAAGCCAAGAACTCGTTTTTCCTGCTCACGGCTTCTTCCCGAGATTTTGGACCTCGATCATCATACAGTGTCATCTGAACGTTAGAAGTCGTAGGTAAAATTTGAAATCGATATAAGTCAAATGTCTGTGTCCGTTTTCTGGGCATATCCGTGTCCGATTAGGCCGACTAACTCTAGGAGTGAGGATTACAGCGTCTTCTGAAACATACGATTTTCCAGCAGCCAGATGGTAGCGAATTAAAGACCAATTAGCAATTCCTTTGTTGATCATGCGCAAGGCCAGGCATTATGATAACGCCAACGCAGGTCCAAGAGAATAAAGCATGCCAAAACCCCAACTCGTCGCCGCCATCAAAAACGAAATCGCCCAGGCGGGCCCCATGCCCTTCGCCCGTTTCATGGAACTGGCGCTCTACCATCCGGAGCTGGGCTACTACAGTTCGCCGGGGGAGAAGATTGGGTGGAAGGGGGATTTTTACACCAGCGCTTCGGTGCATTGCATTTTCAGGGAATGGCCGGCAATGGGGATCGCGTTTTACGCTTGCTCATAGCCGTAAGGCACAAGCCCAGCGGCTTTACTTATTCGCGGGCGCCTTGCGTATCGGGGTGGGCGGCTTTGACATTTGTGCATTTTTCATAGACAAACTCAGGGTCAAGATCAATTCCAGGGGGCCACTCAATGGTGTCGAAGGCCACCTTGACCTGCCGAAACGTTTCAACATCCCTGAGACGCCGAAAGACGCCAAAATCTAAGAACGGTTTCATGTCCAAGGTGCCACGCGCTCCATTATCAAAAACAATCGAGAGCACATAGTCCTCACCAGGCGTCACTTCTTTTACTGAAGGGCACATTAATGAACTCCTTATTGAAGCGGTTGGATTTTGAAGGGTTCTTCTCCGTTCATGACTAAATCCCAGTCGGCCAATAATTCCTCCTGACGCAGTTCGGCCCATGCGATGACCAGCTTTGTCTGTTTCTTCGGAAGGTCGCCCTCAATGACTTCACATGTACGAATATTCACTCTGGCCTTATGTTCTGCATAATAGACATGGAAATGCGGAGGAGGATGTTCACCTGGAGCAAAGTACATTCGTATGATGATACCATAAAACATCGAAATCGTAGGCATATGAAATCTTTCCCACAAAAGATTATACTGCTTTAGATTCGTTGCGGGTCGCTCCGTCCAACGCGGCGTGAATCCACAAATCCTCCACAATATACAACTTCCCGATTGTCCGGATGGTAGCGAATTAAAGGTCAATTAGCAATTCCTTTGTTGATCATGCGCAAGTCCAGGCCTTATGATGACAGCACGTCCAAAGAGACTCCCCAATGCCCAAACCCCAACTCGTTGCCGCCATCAAAAACGAAATCGCCCAAGCGGGCCCCATGCCCTTCGCCCGTTTCATGGAGCTGGCCCTCTACCATCCGGAGCTGGGCTACTACAGTTCGGCGGGGGAGAAGATTGGGTGGAAGGGGGATTTTTACACCAGCGCGTCGGTGCATCCCATCTTTGGCGAACTGCTCGCCAAACAAATTGCACAGATGGCGGAACACATCGGCGACGCGCCCTTTACTTTGGTCGAAGTCGGGGCGGGCAAAGGCACGCTCTGCCACGATATCCTCAAAGCCATTCAACAAGAGCATTCCGCCTTGTTTGCGCGCCTGGACTATGTCATCGTCGAGGGCAGTCCTTGGCTGAAAGAAAAACAAAAGGAATGGCTGGCCCCGCTTTTCCCGGAGCGCCTTTCGTGGGCCGATGATATTCCCAAGGGTTTTAAGGGCGTCGTCCTCACCAACGAACTGATCGACGCCTTCCCCGTGCACCGACTCCGCGTTGAGGGCGAGGCGATTCAGGAAATCCATGTCGATTGGCAGGATGAGGCCTTTGTCGAAGTCCTCAAGCCCCCTTCGACCCCGGCCTTGGCGGCCTATGTTCAGCGCCTCGATCTGAGTTTTGCAAAACCCGTCGAAATCGAAATCAACCTGCGGGCCTTGGATTGGATGGTATCGGTCGGACAGTCCCTGGCGAAAGGCTTTGTGCTCACCATCGACTACGGCTACCCGGCCAGGGAACTCTATTCCATCAAGCGACCGAAGGGCACCTTCCTCTGTTACCGCAAGCACAAAACGAACGAGAAGCCCTACGAAGACATCGGTGAACAAGACATGACGGCCCACATCGATTTTACTTCATTGGCAAACAAAGGAAAATCTGTGGGATTAGAAACCCTCGGCTTCACCGACCAGATGCACTTTCTCATGGGCTTGGGCATCGCCCAACGCATGGAAGGGCCGGGGAGCAAGATGTTCGAATCGGAGGAAGCGAAAAAAGAATTTCTCGCCATGAAGCAACTCATGGCCCCGGACGCCATGGGCCAAACCTTTAAAGTCCTCATCCAAGCCAAGGGCCTGCCCGCCGACATTAAACTCGACGGGCTTCAGTTCAAACCCTTTTTTCAATTAGATTAAACCGCGCATAGGTCTATTCAATTTTCAGTAAAGTCAACTAAAGCTTCCCCCTTTGAAAAAGGGGGGATAACGAAAACCGGACAGACACGCAGCACTGCCCCTACGTTTAATGCAATGCAAATGATTCGCTTTGTCTTAGATTAAATTTAAGGCGGTTTCGAAGGCCAAGAGATGGGCGGCGACGCGTTGTTGCATCGCCAGGCGGGTTGGGGTTTCCGCCGTGATGCAGAGATCGCTGCCTTGCGCGCTGAGGTAGATGGTTTGCGGCCAGCCGCCGCGTTGGTCCAATCGCGCCAAAAAATCTGCGTCCATCTCCGTCGGTGTGGAAATCACCCCGCCCCGAGCAGGCATTTCTTCAATCGCGTCGGCGGTGTTGATGGGACAAATCTTTTCGATGCGCTCGATGATGGCGGTGCCGATAGGCTTTCGTCCATTGCGGGCCATTTCGTAAAGATAGTAGCCCTGTGAATCGACATCCTCGTGGCATTCGTAGGCAAAATCGAATCGTCGGCCCGCAATCGCTTCCTTCAAAAATCGCACTTCGCTTTGCGGCGTTTTCTTGTCAAACTCCCGATTGAGATCGACCTTCGCGCCGTTTTCGCGCGTATTGTATTCGTAACCGAAGGGGTTGATGCAGGGAAAGACGGTAAACTGGAAGCGCTCAAACAGGTCCTGATTTTTAGCGAGGGCAGTCAGCCACTGCAGCACGGCCTCGACCCCGGCGGGCTCGTCCCCATGAATGCCGCCGCTGAGGCAGACCTGTTTTTTATCGGAACCGCCGTCGCTCTGTGCACACCAAAAAGGATAGGCCTCGCCGAAATAGGCGATATCGCCCAGCGCGCGCATCTTTATGCCCGTTAAGGGTTCGATGGTCTTTAAAAGCCGATCGCTGAAATCAGAAAAACGGCGTATTTTTTTAGCAGGGCGTGTCATTGCCGCAAACTGGCCGACACGGGGTTGGTAATCTGCGCCTCTCGTGCGGCCTCGATGACCCGGATGTCGTTTTTGTCTAATGTTGTCTTTTGCACGAAGGCCCCAAAGGCGGTTTTCGCCTCGACATTTCTATCCAATTCCTTGTAGGCCAGGCCGAGATAGTAGTGGAGCATGCTGCCGGCGGCCTGGCGTCCCAAGCCCGCGATGCCGGCTTCGAGCATGTCGGCCGAGGCCTGGTAGTGTCCGAGTAAATAGAGGCCTGCGCCGCCGTAGAGATCGCCCAAGGGTTTTGCGACTATCTGTTCGAAGATGAGGGCCATGCGCATTTCTTCCGGGATCTGTATGCCGACCTCGCGCCGCCATGCCACTTGCTTCCAATAGGTGAGTGACCTAAAGCCTTGCGGATCGACCTCCAATTCTCTGCGCCAATCGTCGAGGGCGACAATGAATTTCCCCAAGGCCTCTTTTCCTGCTTCCTCCTGACCCAGCTTATTGTGGGTGAGATGTTGATAGTAATAAACGTAGGGCGTGGAAAATAACTCACCAATCTTCAGCGCGTCCAGTGCCCCCCGGTAGTCGCCTTTAAAATAGGCGTCGACCCCTCGATAGTATGCCGCCTTAACATCCACCATCGTTCCGGTTTTTATTTTCGCAAGATAGGCCCCGGCCTTTTGATAGGCCCCCTGCGATTGATAATACTGCGAGAGACTCAATAGGCTTTCCTCGTGTTGCGCATCTTGGGTCAGGGCGCGAAGCCAGTATCGTTCCGCGCCCTGCCGGTCGCCTTGGGCGAATTGCAGACGGCCCAAGAGCCATTCTCCTTCCGCCGAGGGGGTCAGGCGAAGTCCCTTCGTAATCGTTTCTTCCGCTTCTTTCCATTTTTCGTTTCGCATAAAGCCTTTGGCGATATTGAAATAGCCTTCGGCTTTTTCTTGGTCCGATACCGCTTTGCCGAAGAGATAGTTGCCACCCGCCGTGGCCGCCCCTTTCAATTCCGCGATGTGGATGGACATGGTGTCCTCGAAGAGGGATTTCGGCGTTTGAAATTCCACCCGCGTGAAATCGTCCGTATTCAAGTCGGCTTGGCCAACATAACGCGCGATTTCGTTTGGGCCGATCATAAAGTGCGACCACAGATCGAAGATGGAAAAAATGTTTGCGCGTGCCAAATCCGCGGCCACTTTTTTGTCGTCGATCCGCTGTGCGATAAGCTCGCGGTTGACCTCAAAGGGCGTTTCCGAGCCGAGCATGATGAGATCGCCCGCATCCGTATAAAAAATCATCACTTCCTCAAAGACGGTGTCGAAGGTGCGAATAACGGATTTTAATTCCTGGGCACGGATGCCATAAAAATGGATCCACTGCGAAAAGATGCCGCCGGGCTTCAGATGTGCCTTCCCGAGTTGAAAAAACTCACGGGTAAACAATTTTGCCGAACCGCTGCGCCAGGGATGCGAGGGTTCCGAGACGATTACATCGTAGCGGTCATCCGTTCGGAGCAGATAATTCCGCGCATCGTCCATCGCCAAAGTCACGCGCGGATCGTCCAACACGCTGCCGCTGAAACGATCGAAGAAGCGCGAGCCTTCGATGACGGCGGGTTCGAGTTCGAGGGTAATGAGTTTTTCGACGGGATGGGTGATCATCGATCCCGTGGTAATGCCGCTGCCGTGGCCGATGAGCATGACCTCTTTCGGCTCTTGCGGGACGAGTAGCATGGGCAGGTGGGCGACAAGGACTTGTGTTTTCATATCGCCCGTGGTTGAGGCATTGGCCTTGCCGTCGATGGCCAAAGCGAGATGGGGTTCTTTGGCCAGGGTGGGGTGCTGGACCACGGTCACGGTCGAAGAAATGCCTTCCTTATAATAAAGCAGGTTCAACTTGGCCTGTTGGCCGAAGAGATCGCTCGACATCATCAGCGGGTCCCAGGTGGGCGAGGAGATGGAGACGATCAGTAGAAAGCCAAAGACCCCGCCCGTCGCCCAGCCTTTACTCTGCGCCAATGCGGGCGATTGTTTGACTTCCTGCTGGGTAAATAAAAACCAGAGCACCAGGCATAAAAAGGCATTGATGGTAATTGCCAGGTGAAGGCTCTTTTGAATGCCTAAAGTCGGCAGGAGGATAAAGCCGACGGCGAAGGAACCAAAAATGGTGCCCAAAGTGTTCACGGCGTAGGCCTTACCCACGATGGCGCCCAGGGGTTTATTCGCATCATCCTTAGTAGTGAGGAGATGGATGACGAGGGGGAAGACCCCGCCCATCAAGAGTGTCGGGACCAGCATGACGGCGGCGGAGAGAATAAACTTCGCCGTATCGCGGACCAGTTTCCAGGTGTGAAAGACCGTCATGATCTTCAAAAAGATCGACGGCAGGAGGGGGAAGATAAATTCCCCGGCAAAGCAGCTGAGGGCAATGCCGCCTTGGACGAGCGTAAAAAGCAGGAGGGGACGCTTGAAATGCTTTAAGAGCAAGGAAAAGATAAAACTGCCGAGGGCGAGTCCAAGCAGATAGGTCCCCAACATGGTGGCGTAGGAATAGACCGTCGAGCCGAGAATCAGTGTGAGGATGCGCGTCCAGATGACTTCGTAGACCATGGCGGCGAAGCCGGAAACCGCGAAGACGATAAGGAGAACCTGCCTTCTTCTTCGCAGGGCTTTTTCGGCTCCTTGCGCTGCGCGCAGCGATTTTTGACTGCCCTTCTTTTTGATTGAGTTGATCGGGTTGATCGGAACGGGGGTTTCTTCGACGAGAGGCACTGGAGTAATGGCCCTTTTTCCCAGAAGATAGGCCATGAGGGCGATCAAGCCGTTGAGCCCTGCCGCGATAAAGACGGATTTTTGAAGGCCCAAGGACGGAAGCAAGATAAATCCTGCGCCCAAGACCCCCGCAACCGCTCCAAATGTGTTAAAGGCATAGAGTAGACCGATGCGCTGGCCCACGCTCTCTTGGTTTTTGTAGCGCTGGGCAAGGACGGGGAGTGTGCCGCCCATTAAGGCTGTGGGGATGAGTAAAATGAAAACGGCTAAAACAAAGCGGACGAGACTAAAGGCGTAGAAGGAAAAATCGAACCAATCCGAAAGCACACGATAGATCGGAAGCAGGCCCGTAAACATGAGGGGCACCAGAAAGGCATAGGCCCCGATGCCCAATTCGAGCAAGGCGTAAACATGCAGCGGATTGGCGTAGCGTTCCGCCCGTTTGCCGAAGTACCAGCTGCCCAGAGCCAAGCCCCCCATAAAGGCCGTCAGCAGGGTCGAGATGGCGAACATGGAGGCCCCGAAGACCAAAATGAGCTCGCGCATCCAGACCATCTGATAAATCAGCGCGGTAAAGCCGGAAAGAAAAAAGAGTATGGGCACGAATAAAAACATGGGGTCGTATCTTAGAGGAAACGGGGGAGAATCTCAATCATGGCTTAAAGATACAAGAGGGGGAGACTGCCTTGACAAGGTTTCTTAAATGGAATGGGCTTCAAAGCCATGAGCGGCTTGCTGTACATCTCCACTTCAGCGGCGAATTATGTTATGATTCGCAGTCATGAATCGCTTTTTTCGTCCTCTTTTTCTGCTTACGCTTATCCTCGCCCCCTTGCTCTTTTTTTTAAGGGGCACTTCGGGTGAGATCGCTTCCAAAAAAAAGGTGGATCCTTACGAGCGTGAGGACTGCCGCGCCTGCCACAAGGGCCCGCAAATGCACCAGATTGACGATTCCCGCGCGCCCTGGTGCGTGCCTTGCCACCGCATGCACGATGTCGGCACAACCCTCGGCTTAAAA
This sequence comes from Nitrospirota bacterium, assembly GCA_029261155.1. Taxonomy (GTDB): domain Bacteria; phylum Nitrospirota; class Nitrospiria; order SBBL01; family JAADHI01; genus JAJDBU01. The sequence continues at coordinate 59,482 of JAJDBW010000001.1, forward strand.
ACCTATTCGAAGCAGTTGCTTCGTTTGGCCGAAGAGAAAAGCGGAACAGCCGAGGGGATCGTTCCGCAAGAGATGGTTTTGATCCCGTCGGGCGCGTTTATGATGGGTGAGAATTTTTCGAAAAAAAGTCTTGGGCCGCGCCACAAGGTCTCTCTTGACGATTACTATATGGATCGTTACCATGTGACCAATGCGCATTATCAGGTTTTTGTCGACGCGACGCGACGCTTGCCACCGCCGCATTGGTTCGGCACCCAATATCCGCCCGCCAAGGCGAATCATCCCGTATCTTTTGTGAGTTGGTTTGATGCCGAGGCCTATTGTCGCTGGGCCGGAAAGCGCCTGCCCACGGAGGCGGAATGGGAAAAAGCAGCGCGCGGGACCGACGGACGAATGTTTCCCTGGGGAACGGCATACGAGAAGCTGCGCGCCAATATCTATCAAGAAGGCTATAAGGACACCACCCCGGTCGACCGCTTCCCGGAAGGCAAATCGCCCTACGGCATTTACGATATGGCGGGTAATCTTTTTCAATGGACAAGTAACTGGTTCTTGCCTTATCCAGGCAACGAGGTGCCGCACCCTAATTTTGGCGAAACCCTGAAAGTGCTGCGCGGCGGGTCGTTTTACGACTGCAGCAATTACCGTTGCGGCATCTCATTTCAAACCTTCAACCGAATCTCGCTGCTACCGCAGACCCGTGCCATCTCAGCGGGCTTTCGTTGCGCGAAGTCGGCAGAACCCAATACGAAAAATCGTTCAGAAGACCCATCGAAAGAACGAAAAAGTTAATGCATGTTTAAAGGAGTCTTAGAATCATGATGCAAAGATCAATCGCCATTTGCTTGGCCTTAATCCTTTCCCTCTTCTCCTCCGTATTTTCGAATGCCCTTGCACAGGAGAAGGAATGGGTGTTTTTTGTGAAGGACAATCTCTTCAATCATTACTATGACAAAGTATCGATTAACCGTTTGCCGGAGGACATCGTCCAAGTGCTCATTAAGGTTGAGCCTCGCGGAAAAGAAGCCTACGACCTGCTCATGAAAGTAAGAAAACAAAAAGGGTTTCTGATGGGCGGCTACGAAGAGTATCAATATACGCTCAAGGCGATTGAGATAAACTGCCCGGAGAAGACCAAAAATACTCTGGATCAAAGCGACTATGGGGAAAATGGAAAGCTACTCGACTCCATCCGGGCCATCGCGCGCAAATGGGACCCCATCGAAGCCGAATCGATTGATGCTTTTTATCATCAGGCGCTTTGCACGGAAAAGAAGTAAAGCCTAAAACCCCTGTTCATGCCCCACGAGATATCGATTTAAATCCTCAATCAATAAATTCGACGTAGGCCTGTCTTTATACTTAATCCATATAGATAGGCCTCGTAAAAAAAATTAAAAAAACTCGTATATCCACGAGTTGTCTCCGTCAATTCTTCACTGTTAGACTTTCATAGTGTTTCTTAAGATAAAATGGCTAAGCCCACGAAAGCTCGCCACAGGGGTTTAGAACGCTTTGCAGTTAGGAAAACGAAGATCATCTATGGAAAAGGAGTCCTAATGAAAACAAAATCTCGCATAGTCCGATTTAAACTTTGTCTCGTTCTCTTGGCCATAAGTGGAATGGCCATCTCGAAGCCTGAAATTGTCACCGGGGCCGATATGGATTTGGTCGGGATGTTGACCGGTCAACTGGGTGTGACCCAAGACCAGGCCTCCGGTGGAGCGGGCTCAATCTTTAATTTGGCGAAAGAAAAGCTCAGTGCTTCCGAATTTTCGACGGTCAGCGATGGGCTATCTGGGATAGACGGTCTGATAGCCTCGGCCCCGAAGGTGGAAGGCTTGAAAAGCAAATTCGGCGGCATGTCTTCTATGCTCGGGGGCGGCGAAAAGTCTCTTGGCGGTCTTGCCTCCTTGGCGGGCGGGTTTTCTTCGCTGGGTTTGGCTCCGGACATGGTGGGCAAGTTTGTGCCTGTTGTTCTCGAATATGCTCAGGGCGCAGGGGGGGATAAGGTTGCGGGTTTGCTCAGCGGGGTATTGAAATAATAGAAGGGCGGCGATCGTAATAGGCGAACGATAGGTCTTCTATATTAAAAGACCCTGCACGCAGCGATTTTTATTAGGGCATCCATATCATCAGAATTGGGAGAATGAGACGCATGAATCAACTATCAAATTTGGGAGGGCTTTATGGGAATGTTGCGCTCATTGGTGCTGAATTAATCCTCCTGATTGTCGGGTGTATGCTCATCCATGTGCTTTTTCGCCTTCTCCTCCTTAAGCTTGAGCGCATCCCATCCTTAGCGGCGTATCGGGATCGATTCAAAAAAATCCGACTTCGTCTCCGAAGCTTGATTGTATTTTTCTGTGTCCTCCTTTGTATCGCAATTCTTGGATTCAACGGTGTTTTGATTTACCAGAAAAGCGATCCCCTCGAATACACCCTCGCGTGGATCCAGCGCATTCCCCCGGGGTTTTGGGCTGCCCTGGCCATCGACACGCTGGCGGTCATCGCCTTGGTTATTGTGGCCTTTCCGTGCATTCGCACAATCGGCCAGATATTGGCGAAGCTTCAAGAAAAAGCCAAAGCCTATAAACAAATCACGGCGAATAATGAAAGCATCGATATCTTTTTCTCCTCCCTCAATCGAATACAAAAGAACAGCATTTGGCTCTTGGTTTTCATCTGGGCGACAACGCGTCTTCCCTTCCCAGCCCTAATCTCTGAATCGTTCACCATTTTTTTAAAAATCTACCTCATTGTCTCTATCGGCCTATTGGTGGTCAAGGCCATGACCGCAATTGTCGACAGCCTTGATGCACTGAGCAAAAAATATGCAACAACAGAACTTTGGATGGGCGTCTACGAAAAACTGCGCAAGCTGATTACACTTTTGAGACGCTGCATCGAATACATTATCTATGTGATTGTGGCAACCCTCGTGATGAGGCAGGTGGCATTCATCGCGCCCTTTGCCGAGCATGGAACGGGTTTGGCCAGCGCCATCGGCATTTTTTTTATTGCCCGGGTTGTGGCGGAAGTCGCCTACCTTCTAGTCGATCGATCTTTCGGCAAAGGGGAGGATATCTCGGAATCGGAAAAGCAACAGCAGGCCACCATTCTCCCGATCATTAAAAGCCTCCTTTCCTACCTGATCTATTTCGCCGCATTCGTCCTAATCTTACAAGCGGTGGGCCTTAATCCGATGCCACTCCTGGCTGGGGCCGGAATCGCAGGTGTTGTTATTGGATTGGGCGCGCAACCGCTCATTAACGATATGGTCTCCGGCTTTTTTATCCTTTTTGAAAATGTGTTTCTTGTGGGAGACTATATCGAAACCAATGAAGCGCAGGGCGTCGTCGAAGAGATTGCCTTACGCACCGTTCGTATTCGAGATCCCAGTGGGCAACTCCATATCTTAAGAAACGGACAGATTGGCCCGGTGATCAATTTTTCGAAACGCTATACCTTTGCCATGGTTGAAGTCGGGGTGGACTATGACTCTAATTTGGATCATGTCTATCGTGTTTTGGAAGAAACAGGAGAAAAGTTAAAGGAGAAAAATCCAAATGTTCTCAGGAAAACGACGGTACTGGGTTTAGAAAATTTTGGCGAATCCGAACTCTTGATTCGAACCGTGACGAAAGTAAAAAACGGATGCCATGGTCTCGTCGCACGGGAATTTAGAAAAATGATAAAGGAGGCTTTCGATGCCGAAGGAATTGAGATCCCTTTTGCACGGCGTGTTCTTGTTTTTAAGAACAATGGCGACGAAGCGTCTTTCGAAGGAAATTTAAAGGTGAAGCCCGCCGTATAAGTGAGAGCAATCGTATGATGAGGAAAGATGCTTTCTCCGTCGCCGACTTCCCCTGAAACGCTAAGAGACTTAGACTGTTCCACTAAAGATATTTATTTTATTTCTAGTTCGTCCATGGAATGGGCCATGCAGATGCGTGAAATCGCTTTGTCGGAAAAGGCCTTCATTTCAAGCCTGCCCATCGCCATCCTCAGTAAAAATAAATAGTAGGTTCACGAAGGCCGGTCGGGTTTTTTCGCGACAATATCCCCATATTTAATTTCGAGGGTTTCAATGACCCCGGCGCCGACGCTGTCGCCCCAAACATTCACTGTTGTCCTAAAGCGGTCGAGCAACCAGTCGATCGTAAGGATCAAGCCAATGCCCTCTATCGGCAATCCCACGGCTTTTAAGACAATGACCATGGTGACCAACCCGGCCTCAGGGATGCCTGCCGCGCCGATGGCGGCCAAGGTCGCCGTGATAAAAATGACGATCTGCTCAACCGGCCCTAAGCTTATGCCATAGACCTGTGCGATAAACATCGCGGCCACGGCTTCATAGAGGGCCGTGCCGTCCATATTGATGGTTGCCCCAAGTGGCAAGACAAAACTGGCGGTACGGTTGGAGATACCGTTTTCTTTTTCGACCCCTTCCATCGTCAGGGGCAAGGTGGCCGAACTCGAGGCGGTTGAAAAGGCATTGAGCAGGGCGCTGCCCATGCCTTTTGCATAGCGGAGCGGGTTCCGCTTTCCGATGAAGTGGAGGATGAGAGGCAGAATAACCATGGCATGGAGGGCGAGGCCAAAGACCACTGTAAAACTATATTTGCCGAGCGCACTCAGTTCAGGCAGGAAGCCGCTGAAGCCTCCGGCGTGTCCGATGCGGGCCGCGACAAGCCCAAAGATGCCTATGGGGGCGAGCATCATCAGCCAATGGACAATTTGCATAACGGCGTCGTTGAGTGTGGTGAACACCCCAATGGCGGCCAGGCCGCGATCGCCAAGCATCGAGAGCGAGGCGCCGATTAAAAGGGAAAAAAAGATAAGGGGCAAGATGTCGCTGCGGACCATGGCGTTAAACAGATTACGCGGAATGAGGCCTTCTTTTCCGGAGGACTTGTTCCCGACAACCACTTCCTTCAGGGTTGAACCCATACTACGGCCTTCTTTCCCCTGGAGCTTTTGCGCGAGGGGCAGGGCGATTTCGATGCCTCGTCCGACCGGGGCGAGTTTGGGTTCCGCGGATTGTAGTTGTCCCTCCACGCGCCGGAAGGGCATGCGTGTGCCGTCTTCCGCCTTCAGAAAGAAAAGACCCTCAGTTTGGCGCGGTTCCCAGGATTGAACGGTCACCGTATCGCTGGAGACGGATGCGATGACGCCCTGCACTTCTTGGTCAATTAATATTAGAACGTACTTTTCGTTGTAGTGATTTTTTTCGAGCGTTGTCTTGGAGAGAGAGAGACCGCGCAGGTTTTCGCCCTCAAGGGTGTAGTGGTATTCAGGGTGTTTTTCACCCGGAGAAATCCCTTTTCCGGGTTGGACGAGATTAACCAAGACGATGCCGATTAAAACCGATAGCCCTGTGGTGATCATGTAAAATATTACCGTTCGTCTCCCGATAGCGCCGACCTTACGGATGTCACCCAGCCCGGTGATTCCCACGATCATCGACAAGATCACGAGCGGTACGACGATCATCATCAAGGCATTCAAAAAGATTTCGCCCAAAAGTTCCACCTTGACAGCCTGCGCTGGAAACAGTCCGCCCATAAGGGTGCCGCTTATGATGGCGATCACGATCCCAAGCATAATCCGGCTGCCACCGGATTTTTTTCTTGTGCGGTCAGGGGCGCTCATGTCTTATTTGGCTGCATGTCTGGCTTATCTTTTTTGAGGGAGGACAAGGGGGTCACCGATTTATGACGCTCAAGTTCCAACACTGTATCGGAAACATCTGTTCAAAGGCAAGAAAGTCACGAAATGGCCTTCAACTTAACGCAGCCTTGAGCGGCGTATGATTTTTCTAGCGCGAAATACTTTCTTCCTAAGTTTTCATTGCGGATCTGGGCTTTTTCTCCCTCTGGGACAGGCATTGCATTTATTGTTATAATGAAGGCGTTTAAATTTCCCGGCTCGTATAATGTGAGCCGCCACAAGGATCGCACGCGTGCAGGTTTTAGAACAATACAAAAAAATTTTAGAACATTCCGAGGACGCCCTTGCCGTTTTGGATTTAAAAGGGCATTACCTCATGCAGAACCGGCCACATCAGTCCTGCTTCGGTTTCCCGGATGCGGTTCTTTTAGGGAAGACAGCCACTCTGTGTTGGGGAGAGGCCGCATTTATAAGGGTCATGGCGGCTTTGTCCGAGAAGGCGATCTTTTGTGGAGAAATCGTAAGGCATCGAGACGTCGAATCTGAAAAACGATTTTTGCTTTCGATCTTTCCCATCTTCGACGCGGAAGGGAAAGCCCAAGCTTATCTCACGATGTATCCTTCCCTTAAAATAACACGCGGAGAAGAAGACCAACTTCGCTTGGCGGCCTCTGTCATGGGGCATCGATTAAAAGGCATGATGGTCTGCGATCCGGAGGGTCGTATCGAACTAGTGAACAGCAGCTTTACGCGCATCACAGGATATGCGCTCGAGGCCCTTGTCGGTAAGACGGTCGAACACTTTTATTCCGGACACCAAGGGGCAGACTATTATCCGGCGCTCTGGAAGCGCCTGCGTGAATCGGGGCAATGGCAAGGCGAGCTTTGGTGCCGAGGAAAGGACGGCCTGCTTTTTCCCGCTTCCCTGGAGTTCAGCGTTATCCAGAATCCGCAAGGACAGACCACACACTATGTCGGCATTTTATCCGACATTCGTGAACGCGAAATTTCGGAAGAGCGCCTGCTCTATCTCGGCCATCACGATATCTTGACGCGCCTTCCCAATCGTCGCCTCTTAGAGGATCGGCTTGTCCAAGCCCTAAAGCAAGCCGATCGCAAAGGAGAGCAGTTGGCCTTGATGCATGTTGATCTCGATCATTTTAAGCCGGTGAACGAGTCCCTGGGAAGTGCAATCGGCGATCGGATTTTGATTGAGGCCGGACAACGAATTAAAAATTGCGTGCGCGACGCCGATACCGTGGCTCGCATGAAGCACGACACCTTCATTATCCTGTTGACGGAAAGCAGCGAGATTGAGCATACGGCGACCATTGCGCAGAAAATCCTCTCTCTCCTTTCGGAGCCCATGTTGCCGGATGTTCCAGATATCCGCTTGACGGCCAGTATCGGGATCAGCCTCTACCCCGCCGACAGTGCTGAGCCCAAAATTCTTTTGCGTCATGCCGAAGAAGCCATGCGGCGGGTGAAGAACGAGGGCCGCAACGCCTACCGTTTTTATTCCGAAGAAATGGGTGCGCAGACTTTGGCGCGGATCGAATTGAAGATGGCCATTCAACGTGCGATCGAAGACAAGGAATTTAAAGTCTATTATCAGCCCCAGGTTGATCTCAGAAGTAACACGGTGTTTTGCGTGGAGGCCTTGGTGCGTTGGCAGCACCCCGAAAAAGGATTGATTTCACCGGCGGCTTTTATTCCCATGGCCGAAGAAACCAGCCTTATTTTACCGCTTGGCGAATGGGTACTCAGGATGGCCTGCCGTCAATTAAAATTGTGGCGCGCGCAGGGTCTGACAAGCTTGAGAATGGCGGTCAACCTTTCCGCCGTACAATTTAGACAGGCCCAACTGCCCTCCTTGGTCCAGGAGATCCTTGAAGAAACGGGCATCAATCCGTCAGATCTGGAATTAGAAATCACGGAGAGTATTACCTTAGAAAATATCGATAAGGGTATCGAAACGATGAATAAGCTGGATCAGCTCGGGGTCCGCTTTGCCGTTGACGATTTCGGCATCGGTTTTTCCTCCTTGGGCTATTTGAGGCAGTTTCCGATCCACACGCTCAAGGTGGACCAATCCTTTATCAAAGACCTGGCGACAAATGCGGACGATGCAGCCATTACCGCTGCAATTATCGCCATGGCGCACAATCTTAACCTCGATGTCATCGCCGAAGGGGTTGAATCAGAGGCGCATTTGGACTTTCTTCGCGAACACCAATGCCACAAAGTACAGGGCTATTATTTCAGTCGCCCATTGCCGGCAGAAGACTTGGAGAAATATTTGTCGGCCGGCCCCCAAGGCAAGGGTTTGCCGCCCCTGTTAAAGTCGTAAGTCCTCGCTTTTGATATGAGGACTGGGCCTTTTAAGCGATGCAGTCCAATGCCGATGAATCACCAAAGGAGGACGTGATGAAAAGAAGCAAGAAGATATTATTTTTGATGGGACTTGTCTCGGCCTTGATTGTATTGTCGGGCCGACTCTCGCAGGCCGGTGCCAGCGGATTTAAGGTGCAAGAAGGCGAGGTTGCCCCCGATTTTAGCTTACCGGATCAAGACGGCGAAGCCGTGCGGCTTTCCGCCTTGCGCGGACAATGGGTTGTGCTCTATTTTTATCCCAAAGACGATACGCCGGGCTGCACCAAGGAGGCCTGCTCTTTTCGAGACAACATCGTCAGCATCCAGCAGATCGGGGCGAAGGTTCTGGGTGTCAGCGTCGACTCGGTGGCTTCCCATAAAAAATTCGCCGACAAGCACCACTTGAACTTTCAAATCTTGTCCGACGATCGGCATGTCGTGACCCAACAGTACGGCACCTTAACCCGCTTCATGGGGATGAAAATCGCCCGGCGAAGCACGGTAATCATCGACCCGGAAGGCATCATTCAAAAACTCTTTCCGTCCGTCGAGCCGGAAGACCATGCCTTGGAAATTCACAAAACCCTTGTGGCCTTAAAGCAGAAGTAGCTGGGCTGGAAACAACCCGCTGGTTCGGGCGCACGCGCTTCTTAGGCCCCCTTCTCGCTCGGAAGGAAGCGAAGCGCCAGGCCGTTATTGCACCAGCGTTTTCCGGTGGGTTCGGGCCCATCGTTGAAGACATGGCCTTGATGTCCTTCACAGCGGACGCAATGATATTCCGTGCGGGGAATAATCATTCTAAAATCGGACTGGGTCGCAACGCTGCCTTCAATGGTATTAAAAAAACTGGGCCAACCCGTTCCGCTATCGTACTTCATGTCGGAGGTAAAGAGGGGCAATTCGCATCCGGCACAGACATAGGTGCCCGCCCGTTTTTCTTTATTTAGCGGGCTCGAGAAGGCGCGTTCCGTGCCCTCTTTTCTAAGGATGTGGAAGCGTTTTTCACCCAAGATCTTTTTCCATTCGGCCTGACTCTTTGTCATTTTACTTAGCCCCCGTTCCGGACGAGAAGCGAAGAGCCGAGGCGCTGCGACGAGAACGCAGATGAGCGTGCCAGTTTTAATCATGAATCGTCTTCTATTCATTTGATCCTCCTCCAAAGGGCCTTAGCCCCACAGGGCTTTTAAGCGTTTATCCCGCCCGCAACTGAAACGGTAGACCTTGTAGCGCACCGGATTTTTATGATGAAAATCCTGGTGGTATTCTTCGGCCGGATAAAAGGCGCTGGCTTGGCTGATTCCTGTGAGGATGGGGTCTGCAAAAGGTTTGGTTTGATCCAATTGAAGTTTGGACGCGAGGGCCAGCTCTTTTTGTTCCCCACTGTGATAAAAAATTTCGGGGCGATATTGGTTGCCCCAATCGCAAAATTGTCGATCGTGGACAGTGGGATCGATATTCCGCCAATAGACATTGAGCAAATCCGCGTAGCGGATGATCTTGGTGTCATAGACGACCTGCACGACCTCGGCATGTCCCGTTTTTCCGGCCGAAACCGCTTCATACGTCGGATTTTCGACCTGGCCACCCATGTAGCCCGAGATCGTTGAGACAACCCCGGCCACTTCGTCGAACGCATGTTCCATGCACCAAAAGCACCCGCCTCCGAAGGTTGCGGTTTCGAGCGATGTTTTCTCATTCGGAGTCATGGCGCTATTGACCCCGATCATTGAAAAACAAAGGACCAGGACCAGAATGAGCCCTTGTGTTCGCTTAGATTTATTCATCACGCTCCTCCTTATCAATTTATAGTACTGTGATGTACCTACTATCGCAACTAGAATTCAAAGCCCTATCACGAAAATGTCACAAATTCTTCACTTTGAAAGGTCGGATGAAAGCCTGTCGTCCTTCAAGATTTAAAGGCCTATATATTCAAGGACTTAGCCTAGGTTAAGCCTTTTAAATTGGGGCGGATTTTTTGGAGATGCATGTTTTTTTTCAGAGTGATACCCAAGCTGCCGAATTTCTGGATCGGGTGTTCTCGGGGTTCGGGCGATTTTTTTAGATTATGTTAAAGTTAATGGTGCATGTCAGATATGAACGGAGAGATGTAAGCGGACGTTAATATGGAAGAAAGCAAGGCCTCAACTGAATTGCCACTGGTGTTGATTGTTGAAGACAAGGAGACCACGCGTCTCCTTATACGAACGGTGCTCGAAAAATCGGGTTTTCGGGTCGAAGAGGCCGAAGATGGCCTTTCGGCGCTAGATGCCTTCGAAAAATACGAACCAGACGCCGTCTTATTGGATGTCGTAATGCCCGGAATGGATGGCTACCAAACCTGCGCCGAACTGCGTAAAAATCCAAAGTGTGAACATGTTCCGATTATTATGACGACCGGATTAAACGATATTGATTCCATTAATCAAGCCTACGAGGTCGGGGCAACCGATTTTATTACGAAACCCATTAACCATGTCATTCTGACCCATCGGCTGCGCTACATGCTTCGGGGGATGCGTATTCAAAAAGAAATTGCCGAAAAGGCCATTCGCGATCCCCTAACGGGTTTGTATAACCGCCGATATTTCGCAAGCCGGATTGTCCAAGAGCTCAACCGGGCCAAGCGTGGAAAAGAACAGCTTGCAATTTTACTTTGCGATCTTGATTACTTTAAAACCATCAACGATTCTTTGGGACACCATGTTGGGGATAAAATTCTCAAATCGGTCGCCAAGTCGATACAGGACTGTTTCCGGGGGCACGATTTGGTTTTTCGTTGGGGTGGAGATGAAATTGTCGTGATTTTACCTAAATTCCATGTGCAGGAAGAGCACCCGCCTGCGGAGCGAATTCGTGCCGCTGTCCGGGGCATCGACAAATCGCTTCTGTTGGACTTCGATCTTGACGTGAGTATTGGTATTGCCCTTTTTCCGGATCATGCCGACGATCCGGATGAATTAATCCGATTGGCCGACCGCGCCTTATATATTGCCAAGCGGGGCCAAGCGAAAATCCAAGTGGGCGAGGAGGCCTATGGGCTTGACGAAGACGCGGTTCAGGCCGTTTTTCAACCTATTGTGTACTTGGATAACTTTGAGGTTCGAGCGCACGAAGCCCTGGTTCGCGACCCCAAAGGGGAACTGAGCGTCTTCGCATTGTTTAATAAATATGCCGCAATTGGAAAACTTCGGGAATTAAAGGCCTTGTGCTTGAGGACACAAATTAAGGAGGCGTCCGCGCTCGGATTGGAAAAAATATTCGTAAACGCCGATTTTAATTTACTGGAGTACGTGAACGAAATTAAAAAACCTTCAGGGATAGAGGTGATTATCGAGATCTCAGAACTGGAAGCCATACGCGATGTGGACAAAAGCCTGGTCATCGTGGAGAAGTGGCGGGATCAGGGTTATCAATTTGCGATTGATGATTTTGGTGCCGGATTTATCTCCTTGCCTTTTATCGCCTTGGCCTGTCCGGAGTATATCAAATTGGATCGATCGACCCTTTTGCTTGCCGTTTCTTCTGAAAAGTTCAGGAGTTTTTTAAATCACTTGACCGAGGCCATGTCGCACTATGCGCCTGAGGGCATTATCGCCGAAGGGATCGAAACGGAAGAAGAACTCCAAATCGTAAAAAACATGGGCATTCCCCTCGGGCAAGGCTATTTGTTGGGCCGTCCCGGAAAAATCGAAAAACCTTAAAACGAAAGCGCGCTGCGAGAAGACCGGCATCTTCCCGACATTTTTTAATTCTCTCTTTCTGCTTTTTCCTCCACAGAACAAATGAGCCGCCCCTGACTCAATAGGATTTCAACCCGATCGCCCGTATCGACTTCCGTACTGTTTCGGACCAAGGATTGCTTTGGAAGCTTTCGGGTAATGCTGTAGCCGCGCCCAAGAATATTCAAGGGGCTCAGGAGATTAAGCGCTGTCATCTGTTTGTGTACTTGTGTTTTCCATTGGGTAATACTGCGCCGGCCTTCATTGAAAAGTCCTTCTCGCAACTGCTCCAATCGTCTTCTTAATGCTTTAAGTTGGCCGACCGGGCTGAGGTGGGTTAGACCCTTTTGGGATCGTTCGAGCGCGGCCTGCCTCTGTTCAATCTGTTGGTGCATGGCCCGTACGAGCCGGATCTGCAGGTGATCGACTTGACCGAAATAAAAATCGACTTGCCGACTGGGGGCATTTAACAGTCGTGCGAATGTCGTCACACGGTTTCGGGCCGCTTGTGTTTGGGCGATCATCAAATTAATCAAAGCGTGTTGCGCCGTATTGAGCCTTTCGAGGAGGGCCATGCCTTGACGGACAATTTGTTCCGCTGCCACAGAAGGCGTTGGGACCCGTATGTCGGCCACATAATCGGCAATGGTCGTATCGCTTTCGTGTCCCACCGCCGAGAGTACTGGAATTTTAGAGTGGGCAATGGCGCGCGCGAGCACTTCTTCGTTGAAGGTCCAGAGGTCTTCCAGGGATCCCCCGCCCCGCGAAATGACCAAAAGGTCGATGGGGAATTCGGATTGCGTGCTCAAGCGATTCATAACTTCGATGGCCGCGGCGATTTTTTCGGCGGCACCCCATCCCTGAACGGGGATAGGGTGCAAGAGAATGCGGCATTGAAAATCGCCTTCTCGAATGACTTTTAAGATGTCTTGGATCGCCGCGCCGCTGGGTGAAGTTAAAAGTCCAATCCGCGCTGGAAAAAATGGCATTGGGCGTTTCCGCCCGATCTCAAAAAGTCCTTCTTCCTGCAATTGCTTTTTTAAGGCTTCAAATGCGGCCTGGAGCGCTCCCGCGCCACGCGGTTCGATATAGTCGCATATCAGTTGATATTCACCGCGTGCCTCATAGAGGGAAATCCGGCCTCGAATGAGAACCGAATCCCCGGCTTTTGGCCGAAAGCGGAGAAATCGCATATGCGAGCGGAAGATAACTGCCTTGATCGCGGCTGTGCTGTCTTTCAAGCTAAAGTAGAGATGTCCCGAATGCGGCATTTTCATATCGGCGACTTCGCCTTCGACCCAGACATCGGAAAAACGTCCTTCTAAAGTCTGTCGAACCTCCGATGTGAGTTCACCGACACTGAGAATCTTACGATTGGCGCTTGCATCAGAGAAAGGCGAGGCCACTAGGTGCCGCCCTTTTTCTTCAGGGAAGAATGTTTTTGACGCCGCCAGTATTCAAGGCGCTCGGCGAGAATCTTTTCTCTGCCCTGTGAACTGGGCTTGTAATAGCGACGGTCTTCCGGGAGGTAGGCCTGAGGAACGAAATGGTCGGGGAAATCGTGAGGATAAAGATAGCCCTTACCGCGGCCGAGTCGTTTAGCCCCGGCATAGCTTGTGTCTTTGAGGGCGTCCGGAACGGCCATGACCCGGCCTGATTCAATTTCCGCCAGTGCGGCGTTAATGGCCAGGTAGCCCGCATTACTTTTGGGGGCAGTGGCGAGGTAGATCACGGCTTCCGCCAGGGGAATTCGTCCCTCCGGCATACCGATGGCTTCGACGGCGCGATGCGCCGAAACAGCGATGCCGAGTGCGGCCGGATCGGCGTTGCCGATATCTTCGGCTGCAGAAATAACGATACGCCGAGCAATGAATAGCGGATCTTCTCCGGCGGCGATCATCTTCGCCAACCAATAGAGTGCGGCGTCGGGGTCGGAGCCGCGAATACTTTTGATAAAAGCTGAAATCGTATCGTAGTGCGCGTCCTTATTTTCGTAGGCCAAGGCTTTTTTTTGAATTGAGGCCTCCGCGACCGCGAGGTCAAAGTCAATCCTCCCCTTTGTATCCGGCGTTGTAGTGAGTACACCAATTTCCAGCGCATTTAAAAGCCGGCGGGCATCGCCTTCCGTTGATTCAATGAGGTGTTCGGCTGCGGCCTCGTGCAACTCGATCTTCAGTTTGCCCAGTCCGCGTTCTTCGTCTTTGAGCGCACGCGCTAATATCGACCGAAGGGCCTCCGGAGAGAGGGCATTCATCTCCACGATTTGGGAGCGTGAAGAGAGGGCTGGGATGATGGAGAAAAAAGGGTTTTGCGTCGAGGCCCCAATCAGGGTGATATTGCCGCATTCCACATCCGGCAGGAGGGCCGATTGTTGCACCTTATTAAAGCGATGGATTTCGTCGATCAGGAGAAGCGTTCGTTTATTCTCTGTCGCCTTGGCTTTTCGGGCCTTGGCGATTATTTTCCGGATTTCCGCAATCCCGGAGGTGACTGCATTTAAATCTGAAAAAGTCGCTTGGCTGAAGTCGGCAATAAGATGAGCCAGGGCGGTCTTTCCGCAGCCCGGTGGCCCGAATACGATCAGGGAAGAAACACGGTCGGCCTCAATGGCACGGCGCAAAAATTTCCCCGGTCCCAGTAAATTGAAATGACCTTGGAATTCCGAAAAATCTTTCGGCCGCATCCGCCAGGCCAAAGGGGCATCGGTTATCGGTCGCGCGTTCATGGTTTATTCATGGGAAGCGGCAGATGAAAAAGGCCTTGAATGCATCTGGAATCAATTGTTAACACGATATTTTATTGAAGGGCTGACGTCGACAACACCTTGAAAAGGGAGTCCCCGCTTTGCCGTGGATGGTTATCTCAAACCCGGGATCACCAGGGGGGCGCCAAGATGAAGACATTAGGCTTTTCCACCCAAAGGGGAACATGCTCACAATCTCCTTGGACTCGGCACCCTTGCTGAGATTGTTCGGTTTGGAGAACCGAAACCACTGCGCAAAGCAGGGACAGGCTTCTCGAAGCGAAACGATCAAAGACCGGATGATGTTTCTCAAGATAGCTTGCGGGATGTGTTCTCAAGATGAAAGGCCTCGAACTGTTCTTCGATGTTTTCAATAATGCCTTGGGCTTTTCCTCCCGCAATTGCATCTTGTTCTTTCTGCTGCGTTTTTAATTGAAAAAGTTCATGGGCGATGTTGATGGCGGCGAGGACCAGTAATTTCGAGTAGGAATTGTCTTTGGCGCGTTCTGCAATTTCGTGCATTTTTTGATCGACAAAGGCGGCCAGTTCCTCCGCATAGGCTTGATCGGTCTCGCCTTGAAGCGTGTAGCTACGACCGTAAATTTCAATATGAAGTGGCTTGTTCAACTTCCGTCTCCAAGATCGAATGGTTTTCGTCATCGACAAGGTGATTGAGTTTAGTCAGAACCTTTTCGACCCGGCCTCGCACTTCGCTCCGTTCTTGCCGGAGGGCCTGTGTAGATTTTTCTCTTTCGGTCAATTGGCATTCTAAGCGGTGGTTTTCTTCGCGCAAGGTTTTAATCATCTCGAGCATTTCTTTAACGCGTTTCTCGAGTATGGTGAGATATTCAAGCTCCATTACGCTCCTCAAGAATTTTTAGATGAGATTAATCTAACGATTCAAAATAATTTTGTCAACACGCGGTCGTCGGCATTCTATTTAAAGGCTCCCGTTTAAATTAAAGGTGTGATCGGCGCGATCTGGATTGCAGAAGCGGAATCGAGTCGGTGGGCGGCTTTGCTTGTTTTAGGTCTAAAAGGGACTAGTTCTTCCCTGTTTCGTGCGTGGCAAAATAGTGGGCCAGGCCGGCTTTTGCTGCTTGCGGGGCGATGATGTGCCAGACGGGGTCGTTCACAACCATGGCGGCGACGACAATCTCCGGATCGTCGAGGGGGGCCATCCCCACAAACCAAGTGTAGCGTCCCTTGGGCTTGTTCCCGTAGAGCGAACCGGTTTTTCCGCCGATAGAAATGCCCCGCAGGCTTCGTTCAAGCAGGTGGTGATGAAAGACGTCTTGAACGGTTCCCTTTTTTACCGTGAGCCCCATCATGTCTCTGAGGGTTGCGGCGGTTTCCGGGGAGACCGTTTTCGACAAGGCTTGCGCTTGGCATTCGTAGAGTGTTTCTCCCGCCTTGTTCGTGACGAAATCGACCATGCAGGGCTTCATCATCACCCCATCATTGGCAACGGCCGCACCGAGTAATGCGGCATGGAGCGGGGAAAGGTATACTGCGCCGAAGCCAGCGCCCGTTTTGGCCAGGCCGCTTTCGCTTTCATCGATTTCTATCCGACTGGGCTCAACGGGACTTTCGAAAGGGATCTGGGTATTAAACTGAAAATGTCGTCCGTAGGTGAGCAAGGTTTCTGTATCAAGCCATTGGGTGGCCACTTTGGCAAAGACGACGTTGTTTGAATGGGCAAAAGCCTCCGCCAGGGTTGTTTTTAGAACATCCTTTTTAGGATTGTCTTTCCAGTAGGCCGGTTTCAGGCGATTGAAATCCCCACGATACGGAATGGACATATCCGCTGCAACTTGTTTTTCTTCCACCACCGCCGCCGCCGTAATGAGTTTGAAGAGCGAGGCGGCCGGATAGCTGGCGCGTATTGACAGATGGGCCGCCTCTGGTTCTCGGGTTGAATGGTCGACTAAGGCGAGGACCTTCCCTGTTTTCGGATGAATGGCGACAAAGGCGCCGTAAGGGACTTTGTATTTTTCGAAAAAGGTTTTCACCGCGCGTTGAAGCCCGGCATCGACGGTGTAGCGTGCTGTCGTTCCATCTTCAAAGCGGGTCAGATAATGTCCGTCTTCAACTTCTTTGAGTTCGGGTGTGAAATTATCGAAACGGAGTACGCCCGACGCTAGGGAAAGTGGGACCTGTGAAAAAGGGTCATGGGTCAATTCTCCCCAAACCCAGCTTCCGAGAGAAAGAAGAAATAAAATCCCTAAAAAAATCGGGCCTTTTTTTGTGAATTTTATTGGGCGACGTCGAGGTCTTTGTCTGCGATGAGAACCATGCAAGCGACTTTCCATTGTTCGAACTCCAAGTACGGGATGTTTCGAAAGGACTGAATCCGTTTTGGATTCCTTCGTTCGAACCTTAAGCTGCAGGCGCGCAGGTTTCATGGAAGGGCGCCCTTTTCCTTTGTGTTTAATCCGGCTGTGTTTCCGCTTCCTGGGGCTGATGGCCTGCCTCTTGCTGTTCCTGTTCCGCCGACCATTGCATTTCTCTGGAGAGGCCTTGAATCATAGATCGGATTTGTTCGATAAAGGTGGTCTTTCGGCGTTGCAGGGTCATAATTTCGGCGGAAAGGGTGCTCTCTCGTTTAATGGCACTTGCGGTGATTTCTTCGGCCCGGACTTCTGCCTGACGGATGATGAGCTCTGCTTCTTTTTGGGCATTCATTTTTACATTTTCCATGGCCTTTTGCGCCATGACAAGGGTTTCGGTCATCGCCCCTTCGGCTTTTTCCAATTCACCAATGGTCCGGGCTTGTTTTTCAAGCTGGTCTTTATAATCGGCATTTTCCTTTACGAGTTCGTCCAGATCGTCGGACAAGTTCTCGATAAAATCGTTAACTTCCGAAGGGCTATAACCCCTCATGCTCTTTGTAAATGAGATCTGACGAATTTCAAGCGGTGTTAATTTCATGACGAACCTCTCTATACATAAAGGTCGGATAAGGGAATCTAACGGAGCCGATGCGCTAACCCCATCAGAGAGCTCACTAAAAACTGTTTTAAAAAAATAATCAAGAGAATGACAATCATGGGCGATAGGTCCATCCCGCTACTGTAGGCGCCCATCCGGACGCGAATGGGGTATAGGACGGGTTCGGTCACTTTGTATAAAAATTGAACGATGGGATTGTAGGGGTCGGGATTGACCCAGGAGACAAGCGCCCGGGCAATAATGACCCACATATAAAAGCCCAAGACCATGTCGATGATTGTGGCCATGGCCGAAATGAAATTTCCTGCAACAAACATAATTTCTTTCCAACGCCCTGAACGACAGGTTTACTTTAATACAATCGAGAACGAGAATCTATTCTTTTCCCAGGTCCTTGGCGCGCTGGGTCGCCGCTTCGACCGCAGCGATAAAGGCCGCGCGGATCTTTCCTTTTTCAAGTTGGTGAAGTCCTGAAATGGTCGTGCCGGCGGGCGAGGCGACAAAGTCTTTCAATTGCGCGGGATGATCGCCGGTTTCGAGAACCATTTGGGCCGCGCCAAGCACGGTTTGAGCGGCAAGCGACAATGCGACTTGGCGCGGAAGTCCTGCTTTCACGCCGCCATCGGCCATGGCCTCAATTACCATGAAGACAAAGGCCGGACCGCTGCCCGAAAGGCCGGTGACCGCATCCAAATGTTGTTCGTCCAAAATCCAGGTTTTACCGACCGCCTCGAAGAGGCCCATTACCTGCTTGATGATTTTTTTGCCGACGCCTTTTCCCGGGGCCAAGACCGTCGCGCCCCTTTGAACCTGTGCCGGAGCATTCGGCATGGCGCGAATAATCCGTGCCTCCCGCATAAGGCCGGCGGCCAAACGCTGCAAGGGCACGCCCGCTGCGATAGAGACTAGGGTTTTGTCGCCTAATTCTGATTTGATTTCTGCAAGCACATCTTCAACCACGCCAGGTTTGACCCCCAGAAAAACCAGTGAAGCCTCGCGTACGGCTTCCCGGTTGGATAAGGTCGTGCGAATGCCATAACGCGCCTGAAGGATTTCCAATCTTTCCGAGGACGTATCCGCAGCCAAGAGGGCGCTTGCTTTAAACAATCCGGCATCCAGTATGCCTTCAATGATGGCCTCCGACATATTGCCGGAACCGAGGAAGGCAATCTCAGTGCGTTTTTTTTTCGTCGATTTCATCATGCTGCTCGTTTTCCAAAGAGGGCCGTTCCGATCCTTACCCAGCTTGCGCCTTCTTCAATCGCCACTTCAAAGTCGGCCGACATGCCCATTGAAAAGCGGTCCAGCGCAAGACCCTGGCCTAGTTTGCGCAGGGCTGCGAAATAGGGCCGAACCGTTTCAGGATCGGCGCGATAGGGCGGTAAGGTCATCAATCCCAGCAACGAAAGATGCGAAAGTCTGCGAATGGCTTCGACCAAGGCCGGCGTTTCTTCGGTCGACACCCCTTGCTTACTCGCTTCGCCGCCAATATTCACCTCGATCAGGATGTCCTGAACGAGGTTTTGTCTGGCTGCTTCTTTTTCCATCCGTTCAGCCAAGCGAAGGGAATCGACGGAGTGAATCAAGTCGAAAAACCCCACGGCCTTCTTGACTTTGTTCGATTGAAGCGGGCCGATTAAATGCAGCGCCCCGATTTTTGTCTTCAGTCCGGAGGCCTCGAATTTCGCGATGGCTTCCTGGACGCGGTTTTCACCGAAATCCGAAAGGCCGGCCTGGGCCGCTTCCTGTATTCTGTCGAGCGAGACCCGTTTCGAGGCGGCCACTAAGGTAATTTCGTTTGCCGTACGCCCCGCACGCTTCGCCGCCTTTTCAATGGCCGTCTTAATCTTGTCGAGCGTGATCGTTATCTCTGCCATGATCCTACGTGAAAAGCGACGCTGAGTTCAACAAGGCCTAAGGTCTGAGGCCTGATTCTTCTCAAACGAACAGGCCTAAACGAGCATAATGCCGCTTTGGAGCGCACCGTCTCTTTTTCGATCCCTTCGGTAGGAGAAAAACAAATTGGGAAGGCAAGAGGTACACAGCCCCGTTGTCGCCATGCGTCCAGCGAGGACACCGGCTTCGATGAGTTGAAGCCGATTCAGGGCGACGAGATCGAGTTGCCACTTGCTTTCCGTTTTCTGCTCGATAACCTGTTCTTGAAACGCGGTCTGGGTTTCGACCGCCTCGACGACATCGCGTTCGACTTCAAAGCAGCACGGGCCGATCGAAGGACCGAAGCCCACCAAGAGGTCTCTGGGATCACTGCCGTAGGTTGCGATCATGGCCGCCACGGCTTTTCCTGAGATATTCGAAACCGTGCCTCGCCATCCAGCGTGGAGGGCGGCGACCGCCATGCTTACGGGATCGAAAAGGAGCACAGGTAGACAATCCGCCGTTGAAACCATGATGAGGCGATTCGGCAGTGCGGTGATCAGTCCGTCGCCTTCTGTCGGGTCTCCGGAATCGAGAATCGAGGCATTTGCTTCGTTAACCGGATGAATTCGGTCGCCGTGAATCTGGCGAAGCCGGATCGGTTTATGTCCGTCTTCAAGCGAAACATTAGCCAAGAGCCGTGTTCCGAAAAAATGCGTCAAGCCGGGGTGCCGTAAGAGGGGCAACTCCAAGTAGCCTTGCCCATCGTTTTGCACCCATTGATAGCTCTGTTGCTCCTCTACATTGCGCCTCAGTCGGCTTGATTCCTTAGAAAGGTTGGTATATCCCATTCGTCTTCTCCAAATTGGGGCACCTCTTGCCGTTCGTCTCGAAGCACTTTACGGATGATAATTCCATTTTCGCGCTCTTGGGGCGGCGTTACTAGCGTCGGCCTGAGCATTTCGCTTCGGGTTTCTTTTTGCACTTCTTTTTGAAGCTCTTTTCGCATTTCTTTTTCTTCGAATCCGGTCGCGATAACGGTGACATGCACTTCGTCGGTCATGTGTTCCGAAATCACCGATCCGAAGATAATGTTGGCATCGGGGTGCACCACTTTTTGGATAATCGAAGACGCCTCGTTCACTTCGTGAAGCGAGAGGTCTCGACCGCCGGTGACGTTTAAGAGGACACCGCGGGCGCCATCAATGGAACTCTCTTCCAAGAGCGGGCTGGAGATTGCCTTCTCGGCGGCTTCGACCGCGCGATTTTCTCCTTTCGAAATGCCCATGCCAATCACGGATCGGCCCATGTGCGACATCACTGCGCGCACGTCGGCAAAATCCACATTCATCAAGCCGGGTGTCGTGATCAGGGCCGAAATGCCCTGGACTGCCTGCCGCAAGACATCGTCGACCACGAGGAAGGCCTCGACCATAGTCGTGCCTTTCTCGACCACGCTCAAAAGGCGTTGATTTGGGATGATGATGACGGAATGACAGCCTTTTTTCAATTCCTGCGTCCCTTCATCCGCTTGCCGCATGCGTTTAGGACCTTCGAAATCGAAAGGCTTGGTGACCACGCCCACAGTAAGAATGCCCATTTCCTTGGCGATATTGGCGATGACGGGGGCCGCGCCGGTGCCCGTGCCGCCGCCCATTCCCGCAGTCACAAAGACCATGTCGGTGTCGACCAACAGTTCCCGAATCATGTCGATGGATTCCAAGGCCGATTCTCGTCCGATCTGCGGCCGGCCGCCTGCGCCCAGACCCCGTGTGAGCTTGGTGCCCAGTTGAAGAGCTTGGGGCGATCTCGAAAGCCGAAGCGCCTGGTTATCGGTATTGGCGGCGATAAACTCAACCCCGGTGACTTCGCAGGCGATCATGTTGTTCACGGCGTTGGATCCGCCACCCCCGACCCCGATGACTTTGATGCGCGCCGCTTCTTGGTTTTGTCCTTCTTCTTCAAATAAAAACATAGTTCCTCCTTCGCGATGTGGGGTTGTTTTTCTGATCCCCTGATGGATAAGCCTTCCTCGGCTCACTGCCACTTGCATCTCCCGGTTTCAACGCAAGCCGTTGGCCGGATGTTTCCCTTCGATCCTAAAGAACCCGGTCTAAAAAAATCCTTTCACCCAATCTTTCATGCGATTGAACATGCGCAGGTTTCCATTTCTGCGGACTTCCTTGTGTTTCCGATTCCGAAAGGCGTAGAGGGTGAGTCCGACGCCGGTTGAAAATCCGGGTGCGCTGACGACATCGATTAGGCCGCCGACCCCCGTGGGCATGCCCACGCGTACAGGAAGATCCATAACGCGCTCCGCGACCTCCACGATGCCTTTTAAGGCCGAAGCGCCGCCGGTAATGACGATGCCCGAGGCGATGCGGTCTTCGCACTGCATCTTTTCGATTTCCTGTGCCACTAAGGAAAAAAGCTCTTCGCTGCGGGGTTCGATAATTTCGGCAAGGCGCCGTGCTGAAAGCTTGCGCGGGGGGCGTCCGCCGACACTGGGGACCTCGATCTGAGCGTCCGCGTCCAGTAGGTCCACTGAGGCGCAGCCATGCGTTTTTTTAATCGTCTCCGCATCGGAACGCGGGGTTCTTAGGCCGATGGCAATATCGTTCGTAAATTGATTGCCTCCAATCGGAAGGACTGCGGTATAGCGAATTCCGCCGTCGACAAAGATGGCAATGTCGGTGGTGCCGCCGCCGATATCGACCACCGCCACGCCGAGCTCTTTTTCTTCCGGCGTCAAGATGGCTTCACTCGAAGCCAGGGGCTGTAGAATCATCTCGGCCATTTCGAGGCCTGCCCGCTGGATCGATTTTTCGATGTTTTGGGCTGCTGTTACGGCACCGGTGATAATATGAACCAGGACCTCCAGTCGCACGCCCGACATTCCCATCGGATCCTTAATCCCATCCTGACTATCCACGATGAATTCTTGGGGCAAGACGTGGAGGATTTCGCGGTCGAGTGGAATGGCCTGGGTTCGCGCAGCATCGAGCACACGATCGATATCCGTTTGGGTGACTTCCTGATCCTTGACTGCGGTCACCCCACGGCTGTTAAAGCCCTTAATGTGGCCCCCGGCGATGCCGGTGTAAACAGAGTCGATGTCAATGCCCGCCATCAGTTCGGCTTCTTCGATCGAGCGTTTGATTGCATTGACCGTGCTCTCGATATTCACCACCATCCCTTTTTTTAGCCCGGTGGAGGGGTAGCTACCGGTGCCGATAATTTCCAAACGCTTATCGTCGATGACTTCCGCCACGATGGTGCAAATTTTCGTGGTACCGATGTCGAGTCCGACGAGGATGTCTTCTCCCTTTGTCATGCCTTCTCCTTTAAAAATAGATCGACTCGGGCGCGGATCCCGATACGGGTTTTAAGACGCCTAAACCGTTTTTCACAATCACCTGCCCGGGGAAACGCAGATCGACTTCCCAGGGCACTTGACCGCGATTTTTTAAATGCCGCTCGATCGCCAAAAATCGCGCCCAGCGTTCGGCATAGCTTTCTCCGCCCAGATGAAGCAAACCCAGCCGTTTCCCGTTGCCCGCGTCGGTGATGTGAACCAGCAGGTCATCGGGATTACTCAAATCGATAAAAAGGCCCGGGTAATGATCCAAAAGATCCCAAAGACCGAGGGCCTTTTCGTAGGCTTGTGCATTCACATGGAGTAGGCGCGCGAGTCCCGAAGGAAGGGCGCCCCCCTTTTGTAAGATCATGCCTTCCCGGTCGATCAGAACCGGCGCGCTCGCCAAACGGACGGCGCGATCGCCTTGATCGTCTAAGTGATATTCCACAGCGGCCGGTTTTCGCTCGACGACAAAGATCATGAGCCGATTGGGATAGTCTTTTTTCACGGTAACGGTTTTAATCCATTTTTCGGCCATAAGCGCTTGGTGCAGGGCTTGAATATTTACCTTAAAAATGTTTTTGCCCAGGACGAATTTAAAGCGATTCGTCATTTCGTCTTCGTCAAGATGCGCAAGGCCTTGCCATGCTATCTTATCCACCCGGAAAGCGGGAGAGGCCGCGACATGCTCCACGCCGAGGGCCAGGCCAAAAAGGACGGTGCCGAAAAAGAACGAGATCCCAATCATCCGCAGCCAAGGCTTTAGCCACGAGGGGCTGCCTTTTTTCTTCCTGCCTTTCTTTTTTCGTCTGCCCATGGTTCTTTTCATTTGCACTTTCCCTCCGCCGAGAGAGGACGCCGGGTCTTTATGTGATTTCCCTTGATGCCGCGTCTAAGATGCTTTCGACCAAGGTATCGAAATCGATGCCGACACCTTTGGCGATTTCGGGCATGAGACTTGTTTCTGTCATCCCGGGGAGTGAATTGAGTTCCAGTAAAAAAGGCTCTTGGGACTGCTCGACCAAAAAATCCGCCCGGCTGTAGCCGCTGCACCCCAAAGCCCGGTGGGCTTCCAAGCCCAAGCCCAAGACCGCTTGGTAAATCTCCGGCGCAAGGGGCGCGGGAAAAATATGTTCCGACATACCCGGAACATATTTCGCGTTATAGTCGTAAAAGCGCCCCTTGGGACGGATCTCGATGGCGCCGAGGGCTCGGTCTCCAAGTATTCCGACTTGCACTTCCATGCCCGAAAGATAGCGTTCGATAAGAATTTTGGGGCCGTATTGAAATGCCGCTTTCAAGGCCGCCTGAAAATCCGCTGGGTTTTCCACAAGACTGATCCCGACGCTCGAACCCTCCGATGCCGGTTTGACGACCACCGGAAATTTGAAAGAAAGGCTGTCCGGACGAAAGTCATCTGCTTGCGCTTGGTTCAGAACATAAGTGGGCGGCGTTGCAATTCCATGGGCTCGAAACAGTTCGCGGGAAAGCATTTTATCCATGGCCACGGCACTCGCCGTAATGCCCGAACCGGTATAGGGAATGTTCATAACCTCCAGCAGGCCTTGAATTGCGCCGTCTTCTCCGTAGCGTCCGTGAAGGGCGATAAAGGCCACTTCGATCTCTTTTTCCTTTAAACGAAAGGGGAGATCCCGGTCCACGAGGATCGGCTTTTGACGATAGCCTCTGCGTGAGAGCGCGGTGGAAATGGCCTCGCCCGTTTTAATGGAGACCTCGCGTTCTGCCGATAAGCCCCCCATGAGCACCCCGATCGTTTTATCGATAAATCGTTTTGTGGCCAAGCCTATATCCTATTTTTACAATCGATGTTCTTCGCGTGAATCGCCGTCGCCCCAAGACCTTGATCAATCGCTTCCGATCATTTTCACTTCCAATTCCAGCACAAAGCCGAAGCGGTCTTTCACTGTCTCCTGCATTTTTTTAATCAGAGCCAGAACTTCCTCCGCCGTGGCCGAACCGTGGTTAATGATAAAATTGCCGTGCTTCTCCGAGATCTCTGCGTCGCCAATCCGCAGGCCCTTCAAGCCCGCCTTTTCGATCCACTCGCCTGCAAATCCTTCCGCCGGATTTTTGAAAACCGATCCGCAATTCGCGAATTGCAAGGGCTGGCTTTCCCGCCTTTTTTTCATCAAGCTTTTCAAACTTAGCTCAACCTCATCGGAGGGTCTTGGGGTTAGTCGGAAGGCGGCAGAAACGATGACCCCCTTAGGAAGCGTGGTCTTGCGATAGGAGAAAGCGATGGTTTTGGGATTGATTTCACGTAAGTCTCCGCTTTCGTCGACCAGAGAAATGTTCACGAGCCATGCGCCCGTTTCCTGGCCGGGAATACCGGCGTTCATCGCGATTGCGCCACCGACGCTTCCAGGAATTCCCACAGCGAATTCGAGGCCGCTTAAGTGATGTTCCATGGCGAAGGCCGCAAGTTTCGGAAAAGAAGCGCCTCCTTCGACAAAAATATCGTCGATGCCGATCAGTTCGATTCGATTGAGGTGTTTTAAATGAAGAACGATGCCTTTGAAGCCCCTCGACTTCACAATAAGGTTGCTCCCATTGCCCAGCAAAAAATAGGGGAGGGCGTGTTCTGAAATCCGCTGCATCAAAAAAACAACCTCTTCGACAGAGGCGGGAAAAACCATCACTTCTGCGGGGCCGCCGACCTTCAGCGAGGTGTAGGGCGCAATGGCTTCCTGCCAACGGATTTCGCCCGGAAAGCCTTCGAGGGCCGCTTCGAGCGCGGTGCTTTTGTTTTCTTTTTCTATCATAGCGATCAAGTGCTAGAAATCTCCTTCGCCGCTGAGGCTTATGGACGGCGGCGGTGTCTTCACAGCGAGTCCTTAGATAAGAATGTCTTGCCCACCTTCCAGATATCGCCCGCGCCAAGCGTGAGAATGAGCATTCCGGGTTTAGCAATTTTCTTGAGCGTGGCGACGATCTCGTTTGGATCGTTCACAAAATAACTGTTCTCAGGGCGATGACGACAGACCGTTTGGTAGAGCTTTTCTCCATCGATACCGGGTATCGGATTTTCCCCCGCCGGATAGATGTCAGTGAGAATGAGGTGATCGGCTAGTTCAAAGGCCTCCGCGAGGGTTTCAAAGCAATCACGAGTCCGCGTATAGCGATGAGGTTGAAAAACAACCGCCAAGGGCCGTTTCCATCCCGCCTTTGCGGCAGCCAAGGTGGCCTTGATTTCCGTCGGGTGATGGGCGTAATCGTCGATGACCAATATTCCATCGCGTTCCCCTTGTAACTGAAAGCGGCGTTCGACGCCGCGGTAGGCCGCGATGCCTTGCCGAATCGTGTCGGTCGGCAGATCTAATTCCAGGCCGACTGCAATCGCAGCCAGGGCGTTCAAGACATTGTGCAGGCCCGGCGCGGGCAGTTCGAAGCAGCCTAAACTTTTTCCGTGGAAGCGGACTTGAAAGCGTGTTTTCCAGGGTTCATAGACAATCTGCTCGGCCTGGAGTTGTGGAGCCTGTGTTGTTCCGTAGCGCAAGAGCCGTTTTTCGGTGCGATGAATCATCGTGCTCAAGACGGGATCGTCCCCACAGAGGATGACCAAGCCATAGAAAGGTACCTTGTTCATAAAATCGAGGAAAGTGGCTTCGATGGCTTCGAAGGTTTTATAGTGGTCGAGATGTTCGTGATCGAGTCCGGTGACCACGGCGAGCGTCGGTGTAAGCTTCATAAACGATCCGTCACTTTCGTCGGCCTCGGCCACCAAGAATTCACCGGCGCCTTGTTGGGCGTGGCCGCCATAGCGGTTGACCTTTCCACCGATTACCGCAGTGGGGTCGAGGCCGCCTTCGGCGAGGACGGTTGCGATCATCGTGGTTGTGGTCGTTTTTCCGTGTGCGCCGGCGACGGCGATACCATATCGAAGCCGCATGAGTTCGGCCAGCATTTCCGCGCGGGGAATGACGGGAATTTTCTGCGCTTTCGCCGCGATAATTTCGGCATTGTCTTCTCGAATGGCCGAGGAATAAACAACCACCTGCGCGCCTTCGATAAAACGGGCATCGTGACCGATGTAGATCTTGCCGCCGGCGGCTTCCAAGCGTTGTGTGCGTTCCGAGGCCGTACGGTCGGAACCGCTGACTTGGAATTTCATGTTGAGTAGGATTTCCGCGATCCCGCTCATTCCTGCGCCACCGATGCCGACGAAATGGATGTGCTGCACTTTTCTAAACATCGTCCTTCCTTTTAGCGTGTCTTCGGCGCTTCGTTCGATCTTGTCCGCTGATGCGGGCAAGCGAAGCGTTTCCATCTTCGGAGCCTTTAGGCTTTTGAGAGTGCCAGGCATGCCTGTACGATGGCCTCCGCTGCATTTGGATTTCCTTGTTGACGGGCGGCCGCTTCCATTTTTTTTCGCCGTTCAGGATGAGAGAGTAAGGCCTTGATAGACTCCCCCAGCGCGGCACCACTCAATTCTGCCTCTCGAAGCATGAGGGCCGCCCCGGCGGAAACAAAGGCCTTGGCATTTTCTTCTTGATGTCCTGCGGCGTGGGGAAAAGGAATCAACACGGCGGCCTTACCCACGACACCCAGTTCGGCCAGGGTGCCTGCGCCCGCACGGCTGATGACCAAGTCGGCAGCGGCATAGGCGCCCGCCATATCTTCGATAAAGGCTGAAACCTGCGCGGATATTCCGGCCTGCTCGTAGGCTGATTGCACCATCGCTTGATCGCTTTTTCCCGTTTGGTGAATCATAAAAGGCTGTTCACCTTTTAAAGTCGGAAGGGCATCGATGATGGCCCGATTAATTGAATGTGCGCCTTGACTGCCGCCGAGTATCAGAAGGGTCGGTCCCGCTTTTTTTTCTACAATGGTTTTGGCCTTGATCAGCTCGGGCCGAATGGGTACGCCCAAGCGCTGTATGTTTTTTGTGCCGAGCCGCTGTCGCGATTCTTCGAAGGCCGTGACCACGAGGTGGCAAAAAGGAGCGACCAGGCGATTTGACAATCCGGGGACAACGTTGGGTTCGAGGATGATACGCTTGAGGCCCAGTAAAATTGCGGCTAGGAGCACCGGTCCGGCTGCATAACCGCCGATGCCGATGACCAGCGTGGGTGAAAAGGTTTTTAGGATACGCAACGATTGAAACAATGCCGCCGGAACCGAAAAAATCGAGGCCACTCTTCCGCGCAGGCCTTTTCCGATAAAGCCTTTCACCGAGATCGATTCCACTTGATAGCCCCGTTCTAAGAGCGGACCTTCGCCGATGCCTCGAGCGGTTCCCACAAAAAGAATCCGCGCTTCCTTACGCAGGTCTTGGAAGGTTTCCGCCAAGGCGATGCCGGGGTAAAGATGTCCGCCTGTGCCGCCTCCTGCGATAACCACCCTCATCGAAGGCCCTCCCAGAGCGAACTGCTCTTCGCGGTCTTCCAAAAAGACCGGTCTTGGACTTCGCGAGACAAATTGTAGAGGACGCCGAGCGCCATGCAGTTGGACAAGAGAGACGAACCGCCATAGCTGAGAAAGGGGAGCGGTAAGCCTTTGGTTGGGAGGAGCCCGGTGACGACACCCATGTTCATTAAGGCGGGCAAGGTAATTACGAGGGTCATGCCGATGGCGAGCAGCCGATGAAAAGAAGATTCGACCCGAAGCGCGATTCTGGCCCCGCGCCATAACAGGGCGGTAAAGCACACGAGGACAAACATCGTTCCCACCAATCCGAAGCTTTCTCCGATGACGGCGAAAATAAAATCGGTGTGCGGCTCTGGTAGAAAAAAGAGGATTTGTTTTCCATCCGCCAAGCCGGTGCCTGTCATTCCGCCGCTTCCCAAGGCGATCTGGGATTGAATCATCTGGAAACCGCTGCCCAAGGGTTCCTTCCAAGGATTTAAAAAAGTCAGGATGCGTTCTAAGCGGTAAGGCGAGGAAACAATCCAATAGCCGATAAAGGGAACAATCATGGTCGTGAGCGCTAGAAGTTGGGTGATGGGCATCCCGCCTAAAAATAAAAGGGATAAGGTTAAGGCGAGAATCACCACGGTGGTGCCGAGGTCGGGCTCAACCAAGACGAGCAGGGTCATAAGTCCAATAACGATGAGCGGCGGAGCCGCCCCTTCCAAAAAATGCTTAAGCTTGTCTTCTTTCTTTGCGATATAGTGCGCCAAATAAAGCACGGTAAATAACTTGGCCACCTCCGAGGGTTGGAAGGTAACGGCGCCGATTCCGATCCAACGCCGCGCGCCGTTGATCTCTGTGCCGAAGATCAAGACCGAGGCCAGCATCAAAAAGACGATCGCGGCCATTGGGATGATCCATGCGCGGAGCCGATCGATTTCGATCCGCGAAGTGATTGTGAAGGCGATGAGACCGACGAGGCTCCATTGGAGTTGTTTTTTAATAAAGTGAAACGAGTCCTGATAGTTGCGTTCGGCCAAGGGACTACTGGCGTTGTAGATCATGACCAGCCCAAGTCCACAGAGGATGAGCACGGTTACAAGAAGGCTCCAATCTCCAGGGAGCAAGGGCGATCGCGTCTGTGTCTCCTTTTTTTTAAGGAGCCCCTCAGCGCCAAAAGGCAGTGCGGTTTGCGCCGTATTTCTCAAGCGCTTAGGTCGTTTTGCCGCTGCGCGCTTCAAGCGAGTCCCTCTACGGCTTCCTTAAATACCGCGCCGCGATGTTCGTAATCGCGAAACATATCGAAGCTCGCGCAGCCAGGCGAAAGAAGGATGGTGTCTCCCGTTTGGGCCAGGGATGCGGCCTGACTGACGGCTTCGTGCATTGAATCGACGCAGACATGATGCGTGTGTCCGGAAAAGACCTCCAACATTTCGGCTTGGCTTTCGCCGATTAAGATAAGGTGTTTGACTTTGCGGAGCACAGGATCACGAAGGGGTAAAAAGTCGGTTCCCTTACTTTTGCCCCCGGCGATTAAGATGACCGGCCCCTTCATATTTTCCAATGACCGGACGACGGCCCCGACGTTGGTGCCTTTCGAATCGTTGATATACTGTACACCTCGAAAAGACCGGACGAATTCCATGCGGTGGGATAGGCCTTTGAAGCCCATTAGTGTTTGTGCAATACCTTCGATGGAGCAGCCGCAGAGTAAGGTCATGGCTGTTGCGGCCAAGATGTTTTCAAGCAAACAATGCGCCGCGGGGGGGAGGTCGTCGAGGCGGCAGATGGACTCCGCTTCGCCGCGCAGGGTTGAGTAGATGGACCCTTCCTGAAGGTAGACCCCGTATTCGACTTTTTGGCTTCGACTGAAATAGGCGGTTGATGCCTTGATCGCAGGAGGATGGGAAAGGGGATCGTCCAGATTGAGCACGGCGTAATCTTGGTTGCTTTGGTTTTCGAAGATGCGCCACTTGGCCCTTTGGTAGGATTGGAAGTCGGGATAGCGATCAAGGTGATCCGGTGTGATGTTTAATAAGGTGGCGATACGCGGGCAGAGGTCGCTCACGGATTCCAATTGAAAAGAACTCAATTCAGCAACAATGAAATCCCATGTTGCAGAGACGGCTTCAGAAAGCGGAAGACCGAGATTACCGCCGACAAAGACCTGCCAGCCCCAGTTTTTTAGGATTTCTCCGACCAAAGTGGTGGTGGTGCTTTTTCCGTTGGTGCCCGTAATGGCGATGATGGGTGCGGAAAGGAGACTGGCCGCCAATTCGACCTCGGCGATGAGGGGAATGCCGAGGTCCCGAAGCCGGGCCACGGGCAGCCGGTCTCGCGCAACGCCCGGACTCAAAACCACCATGTCGGCCGAGGTTAAGTCATCCTCGTGCCAACCCCCCATCTGGAATCGCATGGAAGGGGAAAGATTGGGCGGGATGTCCCGCATCCGATCATCGACGACGAGGACATCGGCACCCTGTTTGGATAAGAGCGTCGCGGCGGCCATGCCGCTTTTCCCCATACCCACGACGGAGACGTGTTTTTTATTAAAATCAAATTTCATAGGCTCAGCGTAATTTTAAGGTACTTAAACCAATCAAACCTAAAATAATGGCGATGATCCAAAAGCGAACGACAACCTTGGGTTCTTCCCAGCCTTTTAACTCAAAGTGATGATGAATGGGCGCCATCAGAAAAACCCGTTTTCCGCGCGATTTAAAAGAGGCGACCTGAAAAATAACGGAGAGGGCTTCGATGACAAAGATGCCGCCGACCAAGGCCAAGAGCAATTCGTGTTTCGAAATGACCGCAACGGTGCCAAGCGCACCGCCAAGGGGCAGCGAGCCGATGTCGCCCATGAAGATTGTCGCCGGATAGGCATTGAACCAAAGAAAACCCAGGGCCGAGCCCAAAATGGCGCCGCAAAAAACGGCCAACTCGCCCGCGCCTTTAATATTTTGAATAATAAGATAATTTGAAAAATCGACGTGACCGCTAACATAGGAAACAATCATGTAAGTCACTGCGGTGACCATGACGGGGCCAATGGCGAGGCCATCTAAGCCGTCAGTCAGGTTGACGGCGTTCGAGGCGCCGACAATAACGAGGATGGCGAAGGGGATATAAAAAACGCCCAGATCGGGGCGGACATTCTTAAAAAAAGGAACGGACAAAACTGTGGAATAGGCTGAGGATTCATAGAGTCCCCATCCAATAATTAAGGCCACAAGGATTTGAAGTCCAAATTTATAGCGAGGCGCGAGACCCTTCGGATCTTTTCTCACGCATTTGAGGTAGTCATCCCAAAAACCGATCAGGCCGAAGCCTGTGGTCGAAAATAAAACCAGCCAGATGTAGAGGTTGGTCATGTCGGCCCAGAGTAGGGTGGATATGATGATGGCGATGAGGATCATCAGTCCGCCCATGGTCGGCGTGCCCGATTTGTCGAGGTGCGTCTTGGGTCCGTCGTCTCGCACGGTTTGCCCAATTTGATAGCGCTTGAGGAGTTCGGTGACTTTTTTGCCGATCAAGAATGAAATCAAGAGCGCCGTCACAACGGCATAGATCGTTCTGAAGGTGATATAGCGAAAGACGTTCAAAAAAGAGTAAGTGGTGTGGAGGGGGTAGATGAGATTATAAAACATCCGAAAGTGTCTCCAAGAGCGTTTCCATTCGCATTCCACGGGATCCTTTGATTAGGAGCGTGACGCCTTTTTTTAGCATCGGTTTCAGTTCAGCAGCGGCGGCGCTCAAGTCCGGCTGGCTTGAAAGTGCCTTTTCGCTTAAACCGCCGGTCCGGGCACCTTCTACCGTTGCATCCGCCGAAGGTCCGACGGCGATCAATCGATCGATTCCCAATTCCGCTAGCGTTCGACCCAATTCCAGATGCGCGGCATGCGTCGTGCCGCCGAGCTCTAGCATTTCGCCCAGCACGGCGATGCGCGGGCCTTGATGCTTCGGATAGCGTGCCAGTAGTTTGAGCGCGGCCTTCATGGAGTCGGGGTTGGCATTGTAGGCATCAAAGATCAGGGTCAGACCCTGACGCTTTATGATTTCCATTCGCTGTTTCGGCGGTGAAAAATGGGTAAGCCCTTCGCGGATTTCATCCAAGTCGAAGCCAAGACTGGTGGCGACTGTCGCGGCACCGAGGGCATTGCTCATTTGATGGCGGCCGGGTATCGGAAGTTTGATGACGGTGGATTCTTTTTTCGGCCGCTTTCGCTGAAGCGTAAACTGGGCACGGATTCCATCCTCGACGCGCGCTTCGGCACAAAGATCGGCTTTTGGATCGAAGCCGAAGGTCCAAGGGTTTTTCACGCGGGTCGTCCAGGGCTTGAGAAAACGGTCGTCCCGATTGATGGCAGCGCTTCCATTCGTTCCCAAAGATTTAAAAAGGACGGTCTTCTCTTTGGCGACGCCTTCGAGATTGCTCAGGCCTTCCAAGTGGGCCGCGCCGATATTGGTAATGAGTCCAACCGTCGGTTTTGCGATGTCGCAGAGCAGTTTCATTTCCCCTTTCTGATTTATCCCCATTTCAACCACGGCCGCCTGATGTGAGCGCTCCAAATTCAAGAGCGTGAGGGGCAGGCCGATGTGGTTGTTGAAATTTCCCTCGTTTTTTAAGACTGGACCTCGTTGTTCTAAAATCGTTGCCGTCATTTCTTTTGTGGTCGTCTTTCCGTTACTGCCGGTGATGCCGATAAGCGGCAAGGTGAAACGCGCACGATGCCAGCCCGCCAACTTTTGGAGCGCGGCCAGGGGCTCGTCGACCAAGATGAAAGAAAATCGTTCACGCAGTGGCCCCCACTGATGTTCTCGCTGTCGAAAGGCCGCGCGTGAAACCAGAGCGCCGATCGCTTTTTTCCGAAAGGCGTTTTCGACATAATCGTGTCCATCGAAGCGCGGACCCGATAAGGCGATAAAGAGTTCTTTCGGCGCAATCGTACGTGTGTCGATCGAAAAGCCGCCCAAAGCCCGATTGAAATTGAGATTGCCTTGTAGGGTGCCGCCACTGCCAAGCAGAACCTCCTCAATGATCCACATTACTTTCTTCTCGACTTCCTTTTTGGATCGATCCCAGACGTCGTTTTAAGGCGGATCGGGCTTCCGCACGGTCGTCGAAAGGGAGGCGCTTGTTTCCGATTTGCTGATCGCCTTCATGTCCCTTTCCCGCGATGACCACCACATCTCCCGATTCCGCCAAGTCGATGGCGCGCCCGATAGCCTCCTGCCGGTCGACGATTTTTTCGTAGTCGACCCCTGTCCCGTCGGCCTTTGGCCTAAAGCCCGTCTCGACTTCTTCAAGAATGGCCTCCGGCTTCTCCCCTCTGGGGTTGTCGGAGGTTAGTATCATTTTATGGCTCCATTCCGCGGCGGCTTGGGCCATCTTAGGACGTTTTCCTCGATCACGATCGCCGCCGCAGCCGAAAAGGGTGATGATCCGCTTGTGCGCAAGTCCCGCGACCGCGCTCAAGAGCCTTGAGAGCGCGTCGGCGGTGTGGGCGTAATCGACGATAACGGTAAAATCCTGTCCTTCGTCGATCTGTTCAAAGCGACCTGGGATTGAAGTCATTGATGCGAGTCCGGCGGTGATCACTTCGCTGGAAAGACCGAGCGACAATCCGGCGCTCAGGGCGGCAAGCAGGTTATACATATTGTGGCGACCGACGAGAGGGGAGCGCACTGCGATTCGACCCAGGGGGCTTTGCACTTGCATTTCAATGCCTGCCTTACCCGACGTAAAATCGAGCGGATAGATATCGCACTTTCCTTCTAAGCCGTAGACCCAGGCCGGACATGACAATTCCGCGGCGAGCCGTTTCCCCCAAGGGTCGTCTCCATTGATAATCGCTCGCCCGACGCATTGTTCAAAGAGGCCTTTTTTGGCGCGGTAATAGTCTTCCATTGTTTTATGGTAATCGAGATGTTCTTCCGTCAGATTCGAAAAAACCGCGGTCTGGAATCGCAAGCCGGCAACGCGTCCTTGTGTCAGCGCATGAGAGGAGACTTCCATACAAACGTGACTCAGACCCCGGCTGCGCATCTTTGAAAAGAGTCGATGCAGATCGAGCAGGCCGGGGGTGGTATTCTTCGCGGGATATTCTTCATCGCCAAGCCGATAGGTGATTGTGCTTAGCAAACTCGTTTGTAAACCGTTTTGACGCAACAAAGCGTCGATAAGATAGGCCGTTGTTGTTTTTCCGTTGGTTCCCGTAATACCAATGAGACACAAGTCTTCCGCCGGATTTTCGAAAAAATAGGGCGCGAGATGGGCGAGGGCTGCCCGGGAATCCGAAACGCGAACAAAGGTCGTTGAGGCATAGTTTTTCACTGTGTCTGGAAAAGGCACCTGTTCCAGTACAAGGGCACGGGCTTGCTTTTGGAGGGCTTCCGAAATAAAGTCGTGGCCGTCACGTTCGACCCCTTTGAGGGCGATGAAGAGGCTACCTGCTTTGACAGCGCGTGAGTCGACTGCGAGATCTTCGATCTCGATATCCCGCTGTCCCAGACATTCGATCATAGTATTCCTATCGCCTTCTCGGCGTTTTGAGTAAGTATCGATCCATTGACCGAGATTCACTGCCTTGGGCCGATTCGCACCATTGCATGCGCGACACGGCCCTCCTTTTCTTTTGCTGCCACGCGTTTTAAACTTTTCCTGTCCCGATCGATGTCCCGTTCCCACGGCTTTGCTTTGGGGCGTTCTCTTTGGGGCGGTATTTTCAAATAATGGAGAACGTCTTTGGCGATGTTTGCAAAAACTGGCGCGGCAATTTCGCCACCCCAGGCAATACCTTTTGGCTCGTCCACCATAACGAGGATAGAAATCACGGGGTTATCGGCGGGGACAAAACCAACAAAAGAACTGACGTACTTATCTCTGGAATAGCGGCCGGTCGCGCTGTCTATTTTTTGGGCCGTGCCCGTTTTACCAGCGACGGCATAACCGGGGATGCTGGCCAATCGCGCTGTGCCGTTCTCGGAAACCACTTCTTTGAGGATTTGGACGAGTTGCTCGGTCGTTTCTTCTGAAACGACTCTCCTTCGAATTAAGGCCGCCTTTTCGCGAAGGCCTTTTCCGCTACTTGTTTCTTTGACAATGCGTGGGGTCATCAGCCAGCCGCCATTGGCCACGGCGGAAGTCGCCGTCACCATTTGGAGCGGGGTGACCCCAATTTCTTGACCGATCGCGATCGAGGCAAGCGAACGACTCGACCAATTTTTCCGTGACCGCAGCATGCCAGGAGATTCGCCCACCAGGTCCACACCGAGCCGTTCTCCAAAACCGAAGGCCTTCGCGTAGCTTAAAAGCCGGTCGGCGCCAAGAATTTCGGCGACTTTGATGGTGCCGATGTTGCTCGATTTTGCGATGACCTGGCGGAAGGAGACGGTCCCGATGGCGTTGTGATCGTGGATCACTGTCCCCCGGACCGGATAGGTCCCTTCTTCGCAATCGACCAAGTCGTCCGGGTGGATGAGGTTTTCTTCAAGCGCCGCGGCGGCGGTGATAATTTTAAAGGTCGATCCCGGTTCGTAAAAATCGGTGATGGCGCGGTTTCGCCATTGAGATGGCTGTGAGGTTTTCACGCGGTTGGGGTCGAATTCTGGTCGAACGGCCATCGACAGGATTTCGCCGCTCCAGGGATCCATGACAATGACGGTTCCCCCTTCTGCGCCCGTTTTTTCAACGATGGCGTCGAGTTCGCGCTCACTGATGTATTGGATGATCTCATCGACGGTCAGTGTGAGATCGCTACCCGGAGAGGGTCGGATGTAGTTAAAGCCTTTGGGGAAAACCGAATGACCGAAGGCGTCCCGCTCTAGGATTAATCCGCCGTTTTTCCCCTGAAGTGTCGCATTATATTTTCGTTCGATGCCTTCAAGGCCCTGGTTGTCGAGACCGGCAAAGCCGATAAGATGACCAAAAAGTGCGCCCTTGGGATAGATCCTTTTGCTTTCTGTGATGAAGCCTATTCCCTTGATGTTTTCTTTCTCTATTTGCGCCATTTTTTCAGGGCTGATTTTTCGGTTTAGCCAAACGAATTGCCCCCCTTTGCGAAGTTTTTTGAAAATGTTTTTTTGCGAGAGCCCCAAGAGCGGTGCCAGTCGGCGGGAGGCAGCGAGCGGTTCTTTAATTTCTGCCGGAATCGCATAGACCGAAGGGCGCTCGGTGTCGAGGGCGAGGATCCGGCCCTTCCGATCATAAATCGTACCTCGCTCGGCTTCGATTTCGACGCTTTTTTCTTGCGCCTGTTCTGCCCGTGCCAACCATTCTTCATGTTGGAGGCCCTGAACGACGACCAAGCGGAGCGAGATCAAGATAAACCCAAAAGCCATTAGGGCAAGCAGGGTGTAAAAACGCGGATGCTTTAAAACGATTTTCGGTCTTTGGATCATGAAAAGACCTCCTTAGGTATGAATCATCAAGGTCGGACCTTCGACGCGACAGTCCTTGGTCGAACGCGAGTTTCTTTGTCTCGCAAAAAATGAATGTCTATCGGAATGTTCCTTCATCTTGTGCAGGCCTCATTCCTTCTCGCGCTCTTGAGCAAGTTAAGTGGTGGTGACCGGGTGCTTTTATGGGTAGCCTATCCGGCTTACTCTTCTTCCCCATGGTTTTGTATCTCGGCTGCCACGTAGATGCGCTGGCCGGGATCAGCCGATTTCATCTGAAGTCGTTCAAGCGCGATTCGTTCGATCCGTTCGGCCGCGCTGAGGGAGGAAATTTCGGCGATCAATTCTTTTTGGCGGCGGAGGAGTTTCGTCTTTTTTTGTTGCAGGGCTTCTGTTTCATAACCGATTTGGATCATCTCGTTTCGCTGCCAGACGGCAAAAAAAGCCGTAAGGATCATCGGGACGATAAGTAAGATTACTAGCCTAATTCGCGGCATCATTCGCTTTAGGCGGCCCGTTCCAAAACCCGAAGCTTGGCGCTTCGTGCACGCCGGTTCTGGGCGATTTCGCTGGGTTCCGCTCTCTGAGGTTTTTTAAAAAGGTTGATAAATCGTTTTGACGACGGTGCTTCCTTTTTCTGAGACCAACGTTTGAAGCACTGCTTTACAGCGCGATCTTCAATGGAATGAAAGGAGATGACGACGAGGCGTCCACCCAAGGCGA
This sequence comes from Nitrospirota bacterium, assembly GCA_029261155.1. GTDB lineage: Bacteria > Nitrospirota > Nitrospiria > SBBL01 > JAADHI01 > JAJDBU01. Next base: position 96,668 of record JAJDBW010000001.1, read on the forward strand.
GGAGCGATATGGCGGCGGCCATGCCGGCTTCGATCTGGGCCATTTCATCATTCACCACCATTCTCAAGGCTTGAAAGGTTCGTGTGGCGGGGTGAATGCGCCCGTGCCGAAAGCGGCTGGGTACGGCCCGCCAAACGATTTGTTCTAATTCCTCGGTTCGCAGAATTCGTCCTTGCTCGCTTCGGTGTTGAATAATGCCGCGTGAAATGGGTGTCGCCCAGCGTTCTTCTCCAAATTTTTGGATGATGTCCTTTAGCTCCTTTTGGGACAGTCGGTTGACCAAGTCGGCTGCGGTCGGGCCGGATTCGACATCCATGCGCATGTCGAGCGGTCCGGGTTTCTGAAAGGAAAAGCCGCGCTCGGGGCGATCCAGTTGATAGGAAGACACACCAAAGTCGAAGAGAAATCCATTGGCTTCCTCATAATTCAGTTTTTTCATAATGTGAATGAGTTCCCGAAAGCTCCCTTTTTCAAGGTGCAGGCGATCCGATAAGGGCTTGAGTCTTGCCTTGGCCTGTTCCAATGCGCCAGCATCTCGGTCGATTCCGATGAGCTTGCCCTTGGGCGCTGTTTCCGTGAGGATGGCCTCGGCATGGCCGCCCAAGCCCAGGGTGCAGTCAACATAAAGCTTGTCTGTCCCCGGCTTACAATCGAGTCCTGCCAAGACGGCGTCGACCATGACCGGTTGGTGAATAATGGTTTTTTCTTCGCCTGTCTCTTCATTTTGCTCACGCTGCGTCATAAAAACCCTGATGCCTACATGCCGAGCTGCGCCATGGCTTTTTGAATTTCGTTTGGGTTCGCAGTCGTCAGGCTGTCTTCTTCCGACCATCGCTCCACATTCCATATCTCTATTTTGTGATCCATTCCGACCAGGCAGGTTTCTCCGTTGATCTCGGCATACTCTCGAAGCGGTGGTGGAATGAGGATTCGACCCTGCTTGTCGAGGGTGCAGGGCAAGGCCCGTGAATATAAAAAACGTAAGAAACGTCTAACTTCTGGGTCCATCGAAGGTAATTGTTTTGCTTTTTCTTTAAAATTGTTCCATTCTAATGAAGGATAGAGAACAAGACAGCGGTCGAGGTGCCTCGTGAGTACGAGTGTCCCGTCAGGAGTCGCGTTGATCTCCTCGCGAAATTGCGTAGGAATGTTGAGTCGGCCTTTTACGTCGATGTTATGTTGAAACATCCCCATAAACATATTGTTGCAATCCTCCCCACCTTGACCCACTTGGCCCCACACTTAAGGAATTATACAGTGTGCTTTTTCAATGTCAAGTACAAAAACGGGTAAATGTTGCGATTTTATTGGAATTTTCGCCCCGCTGGCCGCTCAATATTTTGAAGAGATGTCCCTTCCATTGCCGTTCTTTTCGGACCTTCTTCCGAGCTGAGAAAAAAAGAGGTGAAAAAAACAGAATATGCTAAGATGCCGGCCAAGAGGGTGGGTCAGGATGGGACGAGCCAGTTGAGCCCTCCGGATAAAGTGGCTTTTAAACGCGAAAGACCGTATTCGATGAAGAACAGATTTGATCCCTCGACCGAACATCTCTGGAAGTCCGTCTCCGAGCTGCGATCGCAGCTCTCCTTTTTAAGCGCTCTTGAAGCAAGCTATCCCGAAAGCGAAATCTACCTCGTCGGGGGCGCCGTCCGAGATTTCCTCATTCATCGCGAGACCAAGGATTATGATTTTTTGGTTCGGCGCATTCCCGCAGAGGCCCTTGGCGCTTTTCTAAAAAAACAGGGAAAGGTGAGCTGGGTGGGAAAGCAGTTCGGCGTATTTAAGTTTTACCCCAAAGGGCTTTCGCTTGAAGAAGCGATTGACGTGGCCCTCCCCAGAACGGAGGCCTCTTTTTCTCACAGCGGAGGATATCGGGATTTCGATGTCGTCAGCGACCCGGCGCTTCCCGTGGAAGCCGATCTCGGCCGCCGGGATTTTACCATTAACGCCATGGCCGCCGATCTCAAAACAGAACGCATTATCGATCCCTATGAGGGCCTGAGCGACCTTAAGGCGGGGCGATTACGTACTGTTGGGGTGGCGGCAGATCGTTTTGCGGAAGATACCTCACGGGCGCTGAGAGGGCTGCGCTTCGCTGTGCAGCTCGACCTCGATTTTGAAGAAGACACTTGGCGTGCCCTCAAAGTCTCGGTTTTGACCCTCAATGCAAAACGGGACGACGGAACTTGGATTGTTCCCCGGGAAACCATCGCGAAAGAATTTATTCGTGCGATGATCTGCCATCCAACGAAGGCCTTCGATCTGTGGGACGAAAGTGGGGCCTTTGCCGAATTGCTCCCGGAACTCCTTCAAATGAAAGACTGCCCTCAACCCGAGAATTACCATTCCGAAGGCGATGTCTGGATGCACACGCGCCTGGCCCTTTCCCAGCTCAGCGCTCAAGCTTATCAGGAAGAATTTCAAAAAGAATATGATGCCGAAACGGTCTTGGCCGTCTTGTTCCACGACATCGCCAAGCCGCAAACCATTCAGACGCCGGAGAAAGATGGCGTCGACCGTATCCGTTTTAACAAGCACGACCTCGTGGGGGCGGCAATGACGAAGCAAATCGTCCGGCGTCTCAAACTTTCGACCTTTCAAAAAGGAAGCCGCTACGCCGTCGATGAAGGGGCCTTGGCCTGGCTGGTCGAGCGGCACTTGGTTTTAGTTCAAGGCGAAATCGACAAGATGCGCGCGGCGACGATTGAGCGGATCTTTCTTAATCCGCAGTATCCTGGCGATAAGTTGATGCAGCTGATTTATTGCGACGGCAAGGCGACGGTTCCCCAAGATCCGCAAACCCATCTGTCTCACTATGCGCTCATGAAGGCGCGCATCGAAAAAATAAAGGCCCTGACGGCCGAACGCGACAAAATCCCTCCCCCACTTTTAAGCGGCCGCGAGCTGATGGCGCTCTTGAAGATTCCATCCGGACCTCAGGTGGGACGCTATTTGACTGGCATTCGAGAAGAACAGCTTTCCGGAAGACTGTCGACCCGGGAAGAAGCCTTGGCCTGGGTCAAACAAAGCCAGAAGAACACAAGGGATTCGGGCTAGAATGCAGGAAGGTGAATGGCTCGAATCGTTGACAAGCCCTAGGGCCGATGCTACTATCTGGCCGCGCAGGCCATGAAAATAAAATCGCTTTATAAAGACACGCTTCATCTCCCGAAGACCGATTTCCCGATGCGGGCGAACCTTGCTCAGCGCGAAGTGGCGCAGTTGGCCGAGTGGGAAGCCTCGGGCTTGGAGGCCCAATTACAAGCCCAGAGTGCAGGACGGGAGAAGTACATTCTTCATGATGGTCCGCCCTATGCGAACGGCCATATCCATATCGGCCACGCCCTGAATAAAATTTTAAAAGACATCATCGTCAAATCCCGGAGCCTAAGCGGTTATGCCGCGCCCTATGTTCCGGGATGGGATTGCCACGGCTTGCCCATCGAGCATCAGGTACTCAAAAATCTGGGTCCAAAAAAACACGAATTATCCAAGCTCGAGATCCGAAAACTATGCCGGGACTATGCGCAAAAATTTGTTGCGATTCAAAAAGAAGAATTTAAGCGCCTCGGCGTCGGCGGCGATTGGGCGCATCCCTATCTGACGATGACCTCAGACTACGAGGCCACCATTGTCAGAGAGTTCGGTAAGGTGGTCGCTACCGGCGGCGTCTACAAGGGGAAGAAGCCCGTTTTGTGGTGCGCTTTTGACGAAACCGCGCTGGCCGAAGCGGAGGTGGAGTATGCCGACAAGGTTTCTCCTTCTATTTACGTCAAATTCAGGGTGAAGGACGTGAAGGGCCTTTTTCCTACCGATGGTGAGCGCGAAACCTTTGTGGTGATCTGGACGACCACGCCCTGGACCCTTCTGGCCAATCAGGCCATTTGTTTACATCCGGGTCTAAAATACCGAGCGGTGAACACACCGGCTGGGCGTTTAATTGTCGCACAAGACTTGGTTGAACAAAGCATGGAGGCCTTCGGTTTTGAAGCGGAGGCCTATGAAATTTGCGAACCGGCTCTTCTCGGAAGCGCGCTTGAGGGCTTGGTTTGCCGCCACCCTTGGATTGATCGCGATGCGCCGCTGATCTTGGGGACGCATGTCACCTTGGAGCAGGGCACGGGCTGTGTGCACACGGCGCCAGGGCACGGTCAGGAAGACTACGAAGTGGGCCTGAAATACGGCCTCGAAGTGTATGCGCCGGTGGATCACCGCGGGCGTTTCACTGAAGAAGCCAGAGGCTTCGGCGGCCAGAAAGTGCGCGATGCAAATGAACAGGTGGTCGAAACCCTTAAGAAACACGATGCCCTACTGGCGGCGGAGGAGATCAATCATTCCTATCCGCATTGTTGGCGCTGTAAAAAACCCGTGATTTTTCGGGCGACGGAGCAATGGTTTATTTCGATGGCCGAAAACGACCTCCGAGATCGCGCGATTAAGGCCATCGAGACCGATGTGCGTTGGATTCCGAAATGGGGAAAAGACCGGATATTAGGCATGATCGAGAATCGTCCCGATTGGTGCATCTCCCGCCAGCGGGTTTGGGGTGTGCCGATTGTCGCCTTTGCCTGCAGCGGTTGTGGGTCATCGCTTTGTACACAAGAAATCGCAAACCGCGTGGCCGATCAAATGGCGGCGGAGGGCGGGAGCGATATTTGGTATGCGAAGACCGCAGCCGAATTACTCCCCGAAAAGACGAGCTGCCCGAAATGCGGCGGCATCGCCTTTGAGCAAGAGCAGGACATCCTCGACGTCTGGTTCGAATCGGGCGTGAGCCATGCCGCCGTGCTTAAGCAGCGTCCGGACTTGGCCTGGCCAGCAGATCTCTATCTCGAAGGCTCGGATCAACACCGCGGCTGGTTTCACAGCACGATGTTAGCGGCCTTAATGACCGACGGCCAAGTGCCTTATAAGGCGGTACTGACGCATGGCTTTGTCGTCGATGGTGCGGGGAAAAAGATGTCAAAATCGGTGGGCAATGTCGTCGCCCCGCAGGAAGTGATTAAGGCGCACGGCGCGGATATCCTACGGCTCTGGGTGGCGGCCACCGATTTCCGGGAAGACGTGCGGATTTCAAAAGATATCTTAGTCCAAATGGTGGAGGCCTACCGAAAAATTAGGAACACCTGCCGCTTTTTGCTTGGAAATCTTGAGGACTATCCCGAAGACGGCTCCCCGCTTTCGGAAGGCGATTTCCAGGAAATCGACCGATGGATGTTGGATCGACTCCATCGCATCAATGAAAAGGTTCAAGGGGCCTATCGCGAATCTAGTTTTCATGTCGTTTTCCACACCTTGAATCATTTTTGTGCTGTGGATCTTTCATCTTTTTATCTCGACATCCTGAAGGACCGCCTCTATGTTTCTGCGAAGAATGCGCCGGAGCGCAGAGCGGCACAGGCCGTGATGCAGGAAGCCCTCCTGACTTTGGTGGGACTGATGGCGCCGATTCTCTCCTTTACGGCGGAAGAAATTTGGCAGCATCTGCCGCCGGGGCTGAAGTCCAAGCCCTCGGTACATCTCTCAAGCTTTTTCCCGATTAAAAAACAGAACGAGTCAGAAGCGGACGAGAAAAAGACTTTTTCGGGAAAATGGGACAAATTGATTCGCGTTCGGGAAGAGGTGTCCCGTGTGCTGGAACAAGCACGCAAGGACAAGCAAATCGGCAGTTCGCTGGAGGCTGCCGTTCGCCTTTACGCGGAAGAAAAATCTTGGGCGACCGATGCTGTAGAAGGCTATTCCTATTTCGCACTCTTCGAACAACAGAAAGCTTTTTTGCCCAATCTCTTGATCGTTTCCCAGGTGGATCTGCTTCCTTTAAGTGAGAAGAAGAAAGACCTTACGACCGTGACGATCAATGGAGAGACCTTGGGCATCGAGGTGATCCCAGCACGTGGAGAAAAATGTGAACGCTGTTGGGTCTTTAACGAAGATGTCGGGACCGATACGCAGCACCCCACGCTTTGCGGACGTTGCGCAAAGGTGATGCTGGCCGAGGGGCCGGATGCGGCGTAGGTACTTCTTCCTCCTCTTCATTGGCTGCGGCATCGCATTTATCGATCAGTTTACCAAGCGGATGATTCAAACCGAATTTAGGTTACACGAGTCTATTCCGGTGATTGATGGTTTTTTTTCATTAACCTACATCCTTAATCCCGGCGCGGCCTTCGGCATTTTTGCGGACCAAAGCGAAACCTTCCGCAGCATTTTTTTTATGGCCGTTTCTATCATCGCGCTCACCTTGCTTGCCTTTTTTTTTCGTCAAACTCCCAGTGAGGACACCTTTTCTCTTGTTGCCATTTCTCTGCTTTTCGGCGGTGCCATCGGCAATATGATCGATCGCATTCGATTAGGGGAGGTGGTTGATTTTTTAGATTTTTATGTTGGAAAGTATCATTGGCCAGCCTTCAACGTGGCCGATTCGGCGATTACGGTTGGTGTGTCCTTGATGATGCTCCAGCTTTTTTTTCAAAAGGGTCGAGATGAAGAAGAGGATCTGAAGGCAGGTTAGGCAAAATTTTGACAAGCCCATACACAATCAACACATGTAAAAGGTTGCATCGTCCAGGGTCTTTTTTAGGGGCCGGTTTCGGCTACCTTGAGATGGCTTTTGGATGAACCGTAGTGTTTTTCTAAATAGGCGATGATGGCGTCGTCATCGTCCCGAATTATGACCTCTCCATCGACCAAAGTGGGCACACCCCTTTGCTGTGAAAGATCAAAGAGTGCGTTCCTTTGCGCCCGGTTTCGCGGAACGTCAATGGTGCGATAAGGGAGTCCTAATTCCGCAAACTTCTCCCGAACCCGATGGCAATAGTAACAAGACGCCGTTTGGTAGAGCATGATTTCTCGATTATTCATCTGATCACCTTTATTCTTCAGTTAATTTACCGAAGCAAGTTGGTGCTTTTCCCGGTTCTCTAAAATCGTGGGGTCGAGGATCTCTCCACAGACCAGACAGCGTACCCCATAGAAATGAATAAAACCGGTGCTGTCTTTGAGATCTTGAAGCCGATCCGAGACCATTAAACCACCGCATCTTGGACATTTCATCTGAAACCTCCCTTTTCGAGTTTGTTGCGAAATTTCTTGAAATCTCAACTCCTATCTACCCATAGGTAGATGTTGTAAGTAAAAAAATAATCATGGTTTCAGTAAAATCAAGACCCACTGTCGTGCATCTTCGATACGATCTACAGAAGACGTCCTGGCGACCAGCATGGCGCCTTCAAAGGTGTGGAAAATATTCCGTGCGTTTTGCCTTAAATTTTTACACTTGTAGAACTCTCCATTGTTGATGCCCTCTTGCAAAACCTCCGAGAGCCAGTCTTCGTGGATGAGCACAAACTGACCGACCTGTTCGCGAACCTGCTCTGGAAGTCCATCAAGATCGGACGCAAGACTTGCGCACAAACAAATCCGTCCCCCTTTTTTAAAGGTATCCACGAACATTTGGGCGTAAGCCATGACCTTTTTTTCCGCTGAAGATTCCTTGTTCAGCTCGTCGAGTTTTTCTAAAAATACGTCGTGGTAATGGTTCATCACCGCTTGGACCAGGTCTGCCTTGGTCGGAAAGTGATAATGGATACTCGATGTTTTAATGCCGATCCGCTTGGATAAATCACGATAGCTAAATGCGTTGTAGCCCTGTATTTGGAGCATCTCTTCTGCAACCGTAATTATTTTTGAAGCCGTTAATGAATCCACCATAAAAGGTAGTCTACCTATCTATAGATAGATAGTCAAGTCCTTTTTACGCAGTCTTATTTCTTAGGCCGTTTTATGAAATAGAAAATAATCAAGGAATGTCTGCTCGTCTGTCTCGCGGGGGAGGACTTCAATCAAATTCTTATCATGAAAATCGTGTATAAAGAGGCCGCATTGGCCAAATTGGTCCTCCGAATAATGTTGTAGAACGACCCGGATTACAATATGATTTGGGTCCTGTTTACTGAGCGGCGTTTTATTGTGGGTTCATTAGCGCACGTATTTAACTTGTAAGGCGTTTTATGGGAATGGATGCCTATTTGACCTTGGGGATTGTGCTCGCAATCTTCATCGCCCTCTTAAAAAATTTTGCACCCCCCGATGTCCTTTTTCTGGGTGCGACGGCCTTTTTAGCCCTCGTCGGTGTGATTACGCCCTCGGAGGCCTTCGCCGGTTTTTCCAATGCGGGCATGCTGACCGTCGCCGCGCTCTTTGTTGTTGCCGCAGCACTCCGAGAAACGGGCTTGCTTGATTACATCGGGCATTATGTCTTGGGCGGGGCAAAATCAGAGAAAGGGGTCTTGGGGCGACTTGCGGGCGTGGTTTTGCCCATGTCTGCTTTTCTAAATAACACGCCCATTGTCGCGATGTTCGTTCCGGTGGTTTTAGATTGGAGCCGTCGGCATCGTGTTTCGCCCTCCAAGCTGCTGATCCCCCTTTCCTATTTGGCGATTCTGGGCGGCACCTGCACCTTGATTGGGACCTCCACCAACCTCATCGTCAACGGGCTGGCCGTGAAGAATGGCCTGCCCGAAATGTCGCTTTTCGAGATCGGTCTTGTCGGCATTCCCTACGCCTTTATTGGCTTTATCTATCTGTATTTCATCGGCCCGCGGTTTTTGCCCGACCGAAAAGAATTGATGGAGCAATTGGGCGAGTCGCGTCGGGAATATCTGATCGAAATGCTCGTTCAAGACGGATGCCGGTTGATAGGAAAAACGGTCGCCGAAGCCGGTTTACATGATTTGCCGGGTTTGTTCTTGATTGAGATTGACCGGGAGGGCACGATCATTGGTCCGGTGAGGCAGGACGATGTGATTGAGGAAAATGATCGTATGATTTTTACGGGCGTGGTCGGTGATATCGTCGATCTCGAACGCATCCCCGGTCTTGTCCCCGCCGCCGATCCGACCTACGAAATCTCGGCGAGCGAACAACGCAAGCGGCGCTTGTGTGAAGTTGTGGTTTCCGAACGCTGCCCTTTTGTGGGAACGCCGATTAAGGCAGCGAATTTTCGTGAAACCTATGGTGCCGCGGTCGTCGCCGTTCATCGCGGTGGGAGCCGCGTGAAAACGCGGATCGGCGATGTCCGGCTTCGTCCCGGCGACACCCTCCTCTTACAGGTTCGCGCAAATTTTATCCATGCGTTTCGAAACGATCCTTCTTTTTATCTGGTCAGCAATGTCGATGAGTGGCGATCCATTCGCCGAGACCGCGCGGGGATCGCTTTGGGTCTCTTCGTTTTGCTCATTGTGTTGATGTCAACCGCCGTCGTGCCGATTTTAGTTGCGGCCATCCTGGTTGCGGTGCTTCTGATCGCCAGCGGCTGCATTTCTCCCGGGGATGCCCGCCGAAGCCTCAATCGCCAGGTCTTAATCACGATCGCCGCCTCCTTCGGCGTGGCGGCGGCCCTTGAACAATCGGGCGCCGCCACGGCCATTGCAGGGTTTCTTGTCCAATCGACGCAAGCTTGGGGCCCCCTTGCCGCTTTGGCGCTGATCTATCTTTTGGGGGCGACGATGACCGAACTGATCACCAACAATGCGGCGGCTGTTTTGCTTTTTCCTTTTTGCACGGAAACCGCGCGGCTCTTCAACGTGAGCCCTCAACCTTTCGTCGTGGCACTTATGCTGGCCGCCTCCGCAAGTTTTATGACGCCCATTGGCTATCAAACCAATATGATGGTCTATGGACCGGGGGGGTATCGTGTGGGCGATTTTCTGCGCATTGGCGGTCCGCTCAATGTTGTTCTTTGGATTGTGGCCCTTGTCCTCGTGCCTATCTTCTGGCCTTTTTAAAAAAAGGAGATCGGCTGAAGAAGCATTTAGAATGCTCGATATTATTTCAGGCCATCCGTCCCAACCCCCTTTTCCTAAAAGACAAGAACCGTGATGTAGACCCGCTTGGATAATTTTACAGACTGTTCTTGCGTGTTCCTTCTTTTTTGTACGATATTGATATTCATCATGTGAAGGGTTATGTTGTTCAAATTTTGCAAGCGGGTATTGTGATTTTGAATTCATTTTTCCTTTTGAAGCCCAAGCCGGGATGGGCTGAGTCAGTAAAGATCATAGGCCTTGGACGCGACATCAAAATCACACAGGTTTTAAGCAAGCGGATTATTAGAATAGAGGAATCATGACCTCAGGTTTAGTCTTCGATATGTTTTTTCACCTCGTTGGTGGATTGGGCATTTTTCTATTTGGCATGAAAAGTATGTCGGATGGCTTGCAGGCCGTCGCGGGGGGTACGCTCCGACGATTGATCGCCCTGGTTACCGATAACCGTCTAATGGCCGTTGCAGCCGGCGTGGGCGTGACTTGTTTAGTGCAGTCCAGTTCGATTACCACGGTGATGGCGGTCGGTTTCGTGAATTCCGGGTTTATGATGCTCAATCAGGCCATGGGCGTGATCCTTGGTGCGAACATCGGTACGACCATCACGGGCTGGATCTTGGTTTTAAAAATTGGAAAATATGGACTTCCGATCCTCGGGCTTGGTGTCTTTTTTTATCTTTTTAGCAAGAACGAAAAAGTGAAGTATATCGCCTTAGCGTTTTTCGGTGTCGGCATGATTTTTTTTGGATTAGAGCTGATGAAAAATGGCTTTAAGCCCTTGCGCAGTTTGGACGAATTTAAGAACTTATTCATGGTTTTTAATTCGGATACTTACCTGGGCGTCTTAAAAACAGCCGCCGTGGGCTGTTTATTGACCGTGATTGTTCAATCCTCTTCCGCAACACTGGGCATTACAATTGGCCTGGCACAGACCGGGCTGATTGGGTTTGAAACGGCTGCAGCCCTGGTCTTAGGAGAGAATATTGGCACAACCATCACGGCTTATTTGGCCTCATTAGGCGCCAGCGCCAATGCGAAGCGTGCGGCCTATTTTCATGTGCTTTTCAATACGATTGGCGTGTTCATTATTACCGCCTTATTTAGTTATTATCTTCCGGTGGTGCGTTGGCTTTTGGCGAACGTCTCAGGCATATCCAATGTGTCGGAGATGGTGATAACAGATGGTGTTGAAACCTATCCCTATATTACCGTCGGGATTGCCACGGTGCATACGGCTTTCAACGTGGCGAACACGCTTATCTTTTTCCCCTTTCTCCCTGCAATTGCGACCTTTCTAAATCGAATCGTGCCCGACAAGGCGCTAAGAAAAAAACGACTGCTCACGCATTTGGATTTTCAAATGTACGAATCTTCGTTCGCTGCCGTGGAGCAAAGTCGATTCGAAATTAGAAAGCTTTCTGTTCAGATCCGATCCATGTTTGAGGCACTTGAAACTTTTTTGGCGGGGGGCAAGGATAAACGAAAGGCGGCGGATCAGATCTTCGAGTTAGAGGGCGTGATCGATGAGGTACAAAAAGAAATCACAGAATTTCTAACCAACGCCAAAGGCCACAATCTCGCGCACAATCTAAATATGGAATGCACCCGTTATCTCTTGCTTGCAGACGAGTACGAATCCATCAGCGATTACATCATGGCCATCGTTAAGCTTTATTTACGTCTTGAGGAAAATAATTTAGAATTTTCGGATTCTCAAAAACAAGCCCTTGCGACCATTCATGAGAAAGTGAAAGCCTTTTATGTGCATTCAACCGAAATAGATCGTGTGGTCAACTGGAAGGATTTCTATAACAAAACCTTGATCACACGCGATGGCATCACCGAGAAGATTAAGACTTATCGCCGCGAACATTGGGAAGTGCTCAGTAAAATGCCTCTAGACCCTCTTCTCGGAACCTCATTTACCGACCTCTTGGTTTCGTATCGCAAAATCAACAATCACCTCGGGCACGTCGTAGAAACCTATGTCGAAGATTAAACGAAGGGAGAAACCTTTGTTTGATTTATATCTATAAGCAAGTATACCCACTTCATTCTTCCCGTATTAGAGAAGAAAACATCCCGTATAAAATCGAATGGTTTGATATGGAATCCTTTAGATTCTTGACTGATAAAGTCTTCACTTTTGAATCTAATTTTTAATAATCTTTTTAATGGAATTCGTGACAGGCGTCAATTTGTAAGCTTCGTAAATTAGGTGGTATGGATACAATAAAAGACCCCCTTCGTATTGTGGGAAGGCAAGTATTCCACTAGATTTATGGAATACAATATTCAATACGAGCATTCACCCTTACGAAGATTCACCCTTTTATTTCGCTTGTGTCATTACATCAAAAATAGCAGTGGAGAGTTAAGTAAAGCGATTTCTTGCTCTATATCAATCCAATAGGTTATTTTTTGCCGCAACCTTCCATCCGTTTCACCCGTATCGCCAATAAAAACCAGACTCTGAGTGACGAAGGAGAGCACATTTAGTTAAAATCCATATTTTTTGATTATCGGTCTTGCACATAGAAATACGGGATAAATTTTATCTGGTATATTCGATATTGTAGCACTAAAAGCCAAGTCTCAGGATCAAATTCAATTTATAGTTTTTTATCATCGAAGAAACAGTTCGTTCGTCCCTTTATGTCGGGTATTCTTTTTCTTTTCGTTAAAATTGGCATGTCCGATAGTACCAATTGTGGCGTGTAAAATACAGTAGGGCAATTGCGTGGGATGCGATAAATATAAGGGAGACTAGATATGAACCCTAGCGAGCAGGTTATCGATGCGAGCGCGGCCTCAGGCCTTTCAGGTTTTTTTAAGCATTTGTTCGCGGGCGATTTCATGCCGCACGGGCAATGTCTGCTTTGGCAAGAAGATCTCATTTGGCTGCATGTGGGATCGGACATCGCCATTACCTTGTCTTATTACGCGATCCCTTTAATGCTCGTCTATTTCGTATGGAAAAGGAAGGATGTGCCCTTTCATTGGATGTTCATTATGTTCGGCATTTTCATTGTCGCATGCGGTACGACGCATCTTATGGGCATTATCACGATTTGGAACGGCGCTTATCGTATTGAAGGCCTCGTCAAGCTAATCACCGCCGCGGCATCGGTCGGAACAACCATTGCGCTTATTCCTATTTTGCCCAAGGCATTGGCCCTGCCCAGTCAAGCGGTTCTGAATACGCACTACAAGAAAAAAAGCGAAGCCCTTCAACAAGCGAATAGTGAATTGGAACAATTCAATGAGGCCGTGGTTGGACGGGAAAACCGCGTGATCGAACTTAAAAAAGAAGTGAATGAACTGATGCTAAAAATGGGACAAGGGCCAAAGTATGCGCAATCCATGGATTTGTAGCTTAAATCGTGTCTGACCAAAAACCAAAGCCGAAGCACTTCTTTCTGTGGCTAGGTCTCCTGCTGATGGGGACCATCTTCGCAATCGATATACTTACGCCACTCGGAGTTGCCATTAGCGTTCTCTATTTTGTTGTTATTCTAATCGTTTCATTTTCAAGAAAATCTAAAGAGCTGTTTTTTATTGCCTGTTTTTCCACCCTCTTATGTTTTACCGGTTATTTCCTTTCCCCCGACGGCGATGTTTGGAAAGCCATAGTGAACCGGATGATTGCCATCGGGGGATTATGGTGCTTGTTTTTTCTGAATATAAAATTGTTTAGATCCCTTCATAAATCAAGAAAGATTAACAAAAAATTAAAGGCGCAAAAGCATTTTTTAGAGGTGTCCAAGAGATCGATGGTGAGTTTGTTGGAGGACGCGGATATCGCCAGGCTGGAGGCCCTGCAAGCGGAAAAGCACTTCGAGCAAATTATTGAGTCGGCCCCGAATGCAATGATTATGGTGAACGCGGAAGGGAAGATCACCTTGGTGAATAAAATGACCGAAACCCTTTTTCACTATCGGCGCGATGAATTGCTGAATCAATCCTTGGAGCTTTTGGTCCCTTCGCGTTTCAGGAAAAAGCATCCGGAACACCGTGGGCGCTTTTTCAAAAAACCCGCAACGCGCGCGATGGGGGCGGGACGGGCATTATTCGGCTTGCGAAAGGACGGCGTGGAGCTCCCCGTGGAAATCGGATTAAACCCGATGGAAACCGACGAAGGACCCATGGTCTTGACCTCCATCGTCGATATATCGGATCGATTGCGGTTCGAAAAGGCCAACGCCCATTTGGCCGCCATTGTCGAATCGTCCGATGACGCGATTATCGGAAAGGACTTGCAAGGGAATGTCCTCAGTTGGAACCTGGGGGCCGAGCGGCTTTTTGGCTTTCGCGCCGAAGAGGTGGTCGGGAAAAATGTGGCCGTCATTATCCCAGAAAATCGGAAAAAAGAAGATCAAATATTCTTGGAGAAAATTAAAAAAGGCGAGGCCGTTGAACGCGTTGAGACGGTCAGAAAAAATATCGGCGGCGCGCATATCGACATCTCGCTGACCCTCTCGCCGATTAAAAACAAGATCGGCGAAGTGGTTGGTATTTCGTCGATCGGCAGAGATATCACGCGGCGGAAGCGTAATCAAGATGCATTGAAAAGAAGCGAGGAACGCACGCGCTTGATGATCGACTGCGCCCTGGACGCGATCGTGGTCATCGATCATGCCGGGCTTGTGGTGGGATGGAACCCTCAAGCAGAAGCCACCTTTGGATACCGGCCCGACGAGGCCATCGGCCAGCCCATGAGCGAACTCATCGTCCCGCCGGAATTTCGCGAAGGGCATCGCAAGGGCATAGAACATTTTTTAAAAACGGGAGAAGGACCGATACTGAACAAGCGACTGGAACTCAGCGCCCTGCGGAAGGGCGGCCAGATTTTCCCTATCGAATTGGCGATTGTCCCCATACTCACGGAAAACAATTATGAATTCTGCGCCTTTATTCGTGACATTACGGAGCGTAAAAAGGCCGAAGAAAGATTTCGCATGGCCATCGAGTCCGCCCCCAACGCCATGGTCATGGTGAATGAGGCGGGCAAAATCGTCTTGGTCAATAAAATGACGGAATCCTTGTTCGGATACCGCCGGGACGCCTTATTGGATCAATCCATCGAAATCTTGGTGCCCCAAAAATTCAAGGGGAAACACCCCGCATCCCGAACCCGGTTTTTTAAGGCCCCGAAAACGCGGTCGATGGGCGCGGGCCGGGATTTATTCGGGCTCAGAAAGGATGGAAAGGAAGTGCCGGTCGAAATCGGGCTCAACCCCGTTGAAACGGACGAAGGCATGTTTGTCTTGGCTTCGATCGTGGATATTACCGAGCGCAAACAGTCGGAGGATTTAATCAAATCGAAAAACACCGAATTGGAGACCTTGTTGTCGATCATCGCCCACGATCTAAAGGAACCGATTCGAAGCATGGAATATTTTGCGAAGCGCGTTCACGACACCCTGGGGAACCGGCTTGAAACGAAGGAACAGGACTACCTCACCCGCATTTCGAATGCCGCCGTTCGCCTGCGCCGGTTGATTGACGACATTCTCGATTTATCCAGCGCCCGGCGCGCGGTTAAGCCCGCCGAGCATCTCGGCGGCAAGGTCTTAATCGACGAGGCCTTATCCCGGCTGGAAGGCCGGATCATGGAAACCGGCGCCCAGGTGAGGGTGGTGGATACCTTTCCCTCGTATTGGGTGGATCGAATCTGGGCCACGCAGGCGATTTACAATTTAATCGCCAATGCCATCAAATTCACGCACAAGGGTCAACATCCGGAAATCGAAGTGGCGCCTTTTGAATCCGAGGGTGAACTCGGCCTTGCCGTTCGCGATCGTGGGATTGGCCTGGACTCAGAGTACCGAACGAAGATATTCGGTTTATTCCAACGCGCCGTCGGGCGCGAGGTGGAGGGGACGGGCGCGGGCTTGGCCATCGTTCGCGAAGTGGCCGCCTTACACAATGGCCGCGCCTGGGTGCAGCCCAGGGCGGGCGGCGGTTCTGAATTTATCATAACGTTTGGGACCCATCATCTCATGAAAGGGGAGCAAGATGAATCGGCAGATCAATAACGACGGCAAGGTCATCGAGATTCTGTTGGCCGAGGACAATGACGACGATTGCGTGATGATTAAGGAGGGCTTCGAGGATAAAAAGTTTTTGAACATCATCGATGTGGTGAAGGATGGCGAAGAGGTTTTGACCTATCTGCGTCAAGAGGGAAACTATCGCGAGAAGCGGATGCCGGGATTGGTTTTGTTGGATATTAACATGCCAAAGAAAACAGGCCTTGAAGCCTTACAAGAAATTAAAGATGATCCGAAACTCAAACATATTCCCGTGATCGTGCTGACGACCAGCAGCCGGGAGGAAGATATTGTGAAAAGCTATCAATACGGCGCTTGTTCCTATTTGAACAAACCCGTTGAATTCGAGGATTTCTTTAAAGTGGTCGAACGGTTTGAACTCTATTGGGCCTTGGTTTCCAAGATTCCAAACCCTGCAAGATCAAGCGGGTAAGCGATTCTTCAAAAGACCGGAGGGTTCGAGGGTTCAGTTTTATCGGGATAAAGTAAAGGACAGGATATGGCGTTTAAAAAAATATTAGTCATTGACGATAACGATGACGACTTGTTGATGATCACGGAATGTCTTGTTGAAGCGGACCCGTCCACCGAGGTGATTACTGCGCTGGACGGAGAAGAGGGGATTCGAATATCGATCCAGGAGCGTCCGGAAGTGGTCATTATCGATACGACATTGCCAGGCATCGATGGCTTTGAAACCTGCCGAAGGATTAGGTCGGGCGATGCTGAAGTCATGATTATTGTGATGACGGGACAGGTGAACGCCGTTAACGCCGGGAAAGCCAGAGAAGCTGGAACCGACGAGTATTGTGTTAAAACGTCGGACTGCGAGGATCTATTGAACGCCTTGCGGGACGTGACATCACCCTAGCGAAGCGTGAAGGAAGGCATGAAACAAACGAAGTACACAATTTTTATTATCGAAAACAATGTAAGCGACCGGCAATTTTTAAAAAAGATATTGGTGGAAATGGAATACGATTTCGCGATCAAGGATTTCGCCACAGGAAAGGAGGCGATGTCAGAAATGAACATACGCCCGCCTGACCTTGTTTTGCTCAATCTGTATTTACCCGACCAAGACGGATTTTTCTTGCTTGAGTCTTTTCATCAAAAGGGTCTTGTCGATCTTCCGGTGCTGCTGGTTTCTTCTTTCGACAAAGAAGACGATAAGAAGAAAGGCTTCGATCGAGGCGCGATCGATTTTATTAACAAACCCATCGTTCTGGAAGACGTCAAGGCGCGGGTGGCTTGTCAATTGCGTTTTAAAAGGATGATGGACGATCAAAAATGGGCAAATCAAAAGACAAACGAAGGAATCAAAATGCTCTATAAAGAGCTGGAGAACCAGAATAAGAAATTGCTGCAGTTAGACCACCTGAAAGACGACTTTGTCGGCAGCGTCTCCCACGAACTCAGAACGCCGCTTGCCATTATGCGAGAGAGCATTTCTCAGATTCGAGACGAACTTTTCGGCGAGGTTCCCGATCAACAAAAGCGGTACCTGGACAAAGCCTTAATCAATATGGATCGCCTGAGGAACATCATCGATAATTTATTGGACATTTCTAAAATCGAAAAGGGCAAGTTAGAGATCTATAAGGAAAAGGTCGATTTAAACAAACTGGTCGAGGAGATTGTCTCGGATTTCGCGGTCAAGGCAAAGGCGAAGGGATTGATCTTAGAAGGCGCCGTACACGGAACTGCCGTCTATGCCCTAGTGGATCCAGAAAAAACGATTCAGGTGTTTAATAATTTGATCGGTAATGCTTTGAAATTCACCGAAAAAGGATCCATCGAAATTACGGTCCAAGAAGAGGAAGATTTTATTCAATGTAAGGTTAAGGATACAGGAAAAGGCATTGCGCAAAAGGATCTACACAAATTGTTCGATAAATTTCAGCAGGTGGGTCGTAAGCATGGTCCCGGCGAGAAAGGAACCGGTTTAGGTTTGGCCATCGCCAAAGGAATTATTGAATTGCATGGCGGTAATATTCATGTCGAAAGTACAGAGGGCGAGGGGACGGCATTTTTCTTTTCTTTTCAGAAGTACATCGAGGAATCGGGGTCTTGTATGAGTTTTAGAAGCGCGCTGATTTCGGCAATCAAGCAATTCAATCAGCTCAGTGTTATTAAAGTTGATATTCGGAACTTGAAGGATGTCGATGCGTTTAAAGGCCGCATCACTAAATCGCTTTTTCGGAAATCCGACAGAGTGATTATCGAAGAACAACATGTTTTTATATTATTGCCCGACACGGAAAAGGAAATGTGCTCCGTTGTTTTAAGTCGGATTAAAGGATCTCACGATGCAGATTCCTTGGGTGAATGCATCGTGAGTTTTCCGATCGATGGATTAACTTGCGATGAGCTGATTAACGGCTTGGAAAGAACAATAGAGGGAGAAAACCATGAAAAGAATATTAGTGGTAGACGATGAACCGGATGTGATTGACTTAGTGAAGAATCGACTGGAGGCGAATAGATATAAAGTCATTTCTGCGACGGATGGTGATGAAGGTCTTATCAAGGCGCAAAAGGAAAAGCCGGATTTAGTCATCATGGATATTTTGATGCCGAACATGATGGGAGGGGAGGCGGTCCGCCAGTTACGATCCGATGAATCGACAAAACATATCCCCATCATCTTTTTAACGGCGGTCACATCGCGGACGCCCAACGGGGATGGCGGTGTGAATGTGGATGGTCAATTTTACACGGCCCTGCCTAAACCTTTTAAACCCGAAAAATTATTATTTGAAATAAAAAGGCTCATTGGCGATGGGTAAGGATATAACCCTCGTAGAGGGGAATTTACCAAAACGTGATTCAGGGCTTCGGAATTGGGAAGGCTTGACGGTCATCGTTTCTCCTCGAATTCGTTAATTTTTTGAATATTGAATTTCATTAAATATAAGTCAACTACTATCGATTCGTCGTAATCAGCTCATCTGAGTGGAAAAATAAGTTCGTTTTGTGAGCATCGAAAAGATGACTCTGATCAGTTTATGAGCCGTTGCCAGGATGGCCTCTTTGAAAGACAATCCGTCGCCTATTCTTCTTTCGTAATAGGTAAGAAAAAAGGTATTTTCTCGACTGGCATGCTTTGCCATTAGAAAAAGCACTCTTCTGAGATGACGATTCCCTCTTTTGGAGATCCTGCCTTTCCCTTCAAAAAGTCCCGACTGACGAATCGTCGGATCTAAACCCGCAAATGCCACGACGCTTTTAGCAGACTGGAAGTTTCTGATATTCCCGATCTCTGCAAGAAAAGTCGCGCCGGTCTGTTCACCAATCCCATGGATTGACGTGATGATTTCCAGGTCATCGATCACGGTGGACCGACAAACTTGGACCAGCGTATCGGTGATTTTTTCCTGCTTTTCTTTCAGATATAAAAGCGTTGCAATTTTCTGTGGCAATATCATCTCTTTCGCCACACTGACAGATGCCACCGATGCTCGTGCCGCTGAAACAATTTCCTCTGGTCTGACAGAGACCCTTTTTCGCTTATCCGAATGAACAAAGGCTTTTTCAACTGCTTTGGACGAAGCACGTTTAATGAGACGTGCTGAAGGGTACTTGCTCAGAAAATGTAGCATCGTCTGAGAGAAAAGCTTTGTCATGGACTCCAGCTCAGGAAACGTGTTCTGAAGGATTCTCTTAATGTCGTTTTTTATCCCCGAGATTAAAACGGCCAAAGACTCTCTTTCTCTAGCAAGGTCTTTGAGATCTTGAACATCTTGTGTGGAGGCGATTTGAGAGAGGGTCTCTTTATGGACAAGAAGAAACTTCGCAATGCTCATGGCATCCTTCTTATCGGTCTTGGTCTTTCGTAATGAAAGTTTTGTAAAATTGGAAATGAGAAGGGGATTAACCACAACGGTCTGAATTGATTTGGATACAAGAAAGGCAAAAAGATTCAAGTGATAGCAGCCTGTAGATTCCATGGCAACCGTTACTTTCGAATCATCTTTACAGTGGGATCGGATTGATCTAATCAGATCGGAGAACCCTTTGGCATCCATCTTAAAGCTGAGATAGAAGCGCTTCTCTCCCTGGGAGTCTATGCCTTGCGCAGAAGAGCTGTTTTTTGAGACATCAATCCCTACATAAAGTTT
>JAJDBW010000002.1 GCA_029261155.1 Nitrospirota bacterium
AGGAAGATACGCGCTGATTTCATCGAGGCCAGAGGCACTAACTATCCTCAGACATTTTAGGCCGGATATACGACTGCAACCCTGTCCCTGTTATCGCCAAAAAAAGCCTTGCAATACGGGAGGAGACCATATACGAATGCGCGATCATCGGGGGCACCTCCATCTGGAGGAAGCCTGTAGCCGTTAACATGATAGAGGTCTAGGTGGCTGTCGTTGTTGAAGTCGCCGAAACAGCTGCCCCAGCCCCAAAAGCCATCCCGTACTCCTGCGTCACCGGTGACATCTTCAAAGGTGCCGTCGCCGCGATTCCGGTAAAGCCGGTTGCCGCTGCCATCCCAATTTCCTAGGGGTGGGTCCAGATCTCTAATGCTCGAAACGAACCAGTCGAGATCGCCATCGTGGTCGTAGTCGCCAATCGCCGCGCCCATGCCGTTTTCGTCCGTAATGACCGTGCGGTCCGTGACATTCGTAAAGGTCCCGTCACCATCGTTCATAAAGACTTGGCTGGTCCCGAAATCGCCGGCGACTAAGAGATCGGGCCAGCCGTCATTGTTGATGTCGGCGAAGTTCGGTGTAAAATCGTTGATGCCGGGTGCCACAACACCGGCTGCGACGGTGATATCGCTAAAGGTGTCGTCGCCGTTGTTCCGGAAGAGATAGCCACCGCTTTTGGCCGGTTGCCAATGCGAGACATAGAGGTCCAAATCGCCGTCTAAATCGATGTCGCCAAAGGCGGCGCCAAAGCTATTGGAGAGTGCAGCCAAGCCGGAGGAGGCCGTGATGTCTTCAAAAGTCCCGTCGCCCCGGTTTCGATACACGCTTGGACCGGTTCCGTTGACGCCGCCAATAAAAAGATCCAGCCAGCCGTCGCCGCTAAAGTCGGCAAAGATCGGGCCCGAGCCGAGTGCATCTCTCAGTGCCACGCCCGCAGCCTCGCCGACTTCTTCAAAAGTCCCGTCGCCCTTGTTGCGGTAGAGCAGGTTTGCGGCGATGTCGCCCCGAACCAGGTAGAGATCGACCCAGCCGTCGCGGTCGTAGTCTCCCGCCGCCACCCCGCCTGCGATCACCTGACGTTCTCCGGTAAAGCCCTCTGGAAGGTTTAAATATCCATGCGACGAGATAAACCCCGCGATGACGCTTTGATCTGAAAAAACCCACTGGGCCGAGGCGGGAGCGGGTTCCCAGCTATAAAAGAGATTGATCGAAAGAAATAAGAGCAGAAGGCGGCCAATTGTTTGGAAGCCTAAAGGCCTAAGGTGCAGTTGTTTCTGTGGTATGGTTTTAAACATTTTGTTTGTTTAAAGGAATTTAATCTGTAATCCCACGAATAATACGGGATTCGGTGACTTTATCTTCTTTACAATATAGGCTATATCATTATTATATATCAATATCTCGTCTTTGTGGGTAGCGGGTTTCGGATCGCGCCTCCTCATTGCCTTGCAAAGACAAAAGACAGTGGAAAACGAAATGATGAAATTGAAAATATCGGATTCGATAAAAAATTTAGCCCTTGTCCTGCTGCTGGCGGTTTTAATCGCGGGTTGCCGATCGAATAATCAAAAAAACACGCGGCCTTCCGTTGCGCGCCAGTGGAATGAAGCGATGCTCGCGGCCATCCGCTTAGACCTTGCGCGGCCCACGGTCCATGCACGGAATCTTTTTCATATGTCGATTGCCATGTACGACGCTTGGGCGGCCTTCGACGATGTGGCCAATCCCTATCTCCTTGGCCATGCCGTGGGGGACTTCAACTGCTCTTTTACCGGTATTGGGGCGCCCGTCTTAAAACAAAGTGCGCGTGAAGAGGCCATTAGTTTTGCGGCCTACCGCCTCTTGTCGCACCGCTTTAAAAATTCTCCTGGCGTCGCCGAATCGCAGGCGGCCTTCGATGCTTTAATGGCGGCATTGGGTTATGACGCCAAAATCACCTCGACCGATTATGCGCAAGGCCCGTCCGCCGCGCTGGGGAACTATATCGCCCAATGCATTATTGCCTATGGTTTGCAGGATGGCGCTAATGAAGAAAACGGTTACGTCAACATCGCTTATCAAACAGTCAACCCTCCCTTGGCGCCTGCTTCGCCGGGGAACCCAGATCTAAGCGATCCGAACCGTTGGCAACCCTTGTCCCTGGCTTCTTTTATCGACCAATCGGGCAATACGCTTCCGGGCGCGGCCACGCAATTCCTTAGCCCGGAGTGGGGTCGTGTTGTGCCTTTTTCTTTGACGGCGGCGGAGCTCACTATTTATCAACGCGGCAATTTCGATTATTGGGTCTATCACGATCCGGGCGCTCCGCCTGCAATCGATATCGCAAGCGGCGGCGGGCTTTCATCCGAATATCAATGGGGCTTCTCCTTGGTGTCGCTATGGTCCTCTCATCTCGATCCGAGCGACGGCGTGTTGTGGGATATTTCACCCGGCGCGTCCGGAAACGTGCAGTCCTTTCCGCAAACGATTCCGGAGCAAAGAACATTTTACGACGCCCTCAATGGCGGGGATTTCGGCGCGGGCCATTCCATCAACCCCCATACGGGCGAGGCCTATGCGCCGAATGTTGTGCCCCGGGGTGATTACACGCGCGTCCTAGCGGAGTTTTGGGCCGACGGTCCGGATTCGGAAACGCCGCCGGGGCATTGGTTTGTTCTCCTAAATCGCGTCAGTGACGATGCGAATTTCGAAAAAAAATTCCGTGGCGATGGACCCGTGTTGGAGAAACTCGAATGGGATGTGAAGGCCTACTTTGCCTTGGGCGGGGCCATGCACGATTCGGCGATTTCGGCGTGGGGCATTAAAGGCTGGTACGATTATATTCGCCCGGTGTCCGCGATTCGATCCATGGCCGACCGTGGTCAGAGCAGCGATTCTAACTTACCGCATTATTCGGTCGGGGGCATTCCTTTGGAACCCGGTTTCGTGGAGCTGGTATTGTCCGGCGATCCCTTGGTCGGTGCCAACGATGAGCATCTCAATAAGATTAAACTCAAGGCCTGGCGCGGACCCGATTTTATCCGCGACCCCAATACGGATGCCACGGGCGTCGATTGGATCTTGGCGGAAAATTGGTGGCCCTATCAACGGCCTTCTTTTGTGACGCCGCCTTTCGCGGGTTACACTTCGGGGCATTCCACTTTTTCCCGTGCGGCCGCAGAGGTCCTCACGCTGTTGACCGGAGACCCCTACTTCCCCGGCGGTGTGGGGGAATTTACGGCGAAGAAGAACGAATTTCTGGTGTTCGAGGAAGGGCCCAGCGTCAATGTCACTCTCCAATGGGCGACCTACCGTGATGCCTCGGACCAGACCAGCCTGTCGCGCATTTGGGGCGGCATTCATCCGCCCGCAGATGACATTCCCGGCCGCATCATCGGCGAACGCATCGGGGTGAATGCATTCACGCGCGCGGAAAGTTATTTTTTGGGGTCCTGAAATACTTAATTCGCATCGATTTTATAAGTCCATTAATCAAACAGCGGGAGCGACAGGCCTGTGGAGACCATGAGTCCAATAGAAGTCGCTCGAAATAAAATAGAAGCGGCATCCTCGTTGATGGTGCTTTCCGGCGCGGGGATTTCCGCCGAGAGCGGAGTGCCGACTTTTCGCGGGGCCGAGGGTCTTTGGAAGCAGTATCGGGCCGAAGATTTGGCGACGCCGGAGGCCTTTCGCCGAGATCCGACTTTGGTCTGGGAATGGTATCAATGGCGGCGCGCCTTAATTGCAACAAAAAAGCCCAATGCGGCCCACGAAGCCTTGGTCACCATGGAACGATCCCTAAAAGATTTTCGGCTCGTTACGCAAAATGTCGATGGACTTCATCCCATGGCCGGCAGCGAAAAGATGGTCGAGCTGCATGGGAATATCTGGAAGCTGCGCTGCACGGCCTGCGGCCGAATTACGGAGGACCGCTCGCTGGATCTTCCCGCCTTGCCGAAGTGCCAAGACTGCGATGCTTTGCTCCGCCCGCATATCGTTTGGTTTGGAGAAGCAATCGATCCGGAAAATTTGCAAGCGAGCATGGCGGCCTGCCGGGCTTGTGATGTGATGTTGGTGGTTGGGACTTCTGCCCTAGTTCAGCCCGCGGCCTCGTTTGCCGCCATCGCAAAAACCTCGGGAGCGATGGTGATTGAAGTCAATCCCAATCCGGCTTTGACGCATTGTGCCGACCTATTGCTGCTTGGAAGGGCTGCAGAAATTTTGCCGCAGTTGCTGGCTTAGCGTGGCCGTTCTGGGGAGGGAAGTTCATCTGCTGTGGCAAGTTTGGGCGAGGTATTCGATTTTTTTAAAGCCGCCGCTTCTTTCCGATCGCCCCCCCACCAAAAGATAAAAGTGGTGATGCACCAGAAGATGACCACGTTTAACACCACCATGCTAATGGAATAACTCATCGGCGGCGTTGCGGCCCAAGGTGTCGCATCCTTCATCACTTCCGTAATATGCCAATCCAGCCGAACCGACGAGCGGATATAACCCATCAAGACCATGGTCGTCGAAATAAAGACGGCGAGCGAAAAGAGTGCGAAGGCCCCCGATGTTGGGAGCTTGCCCCATTGAATCGGCCCGAGGAGGGTCGAGTTTCTCAGCATTGCCCGATTAAGAATCATCCCAAAAAGCAAGGCGCTCATGGCCACCAGAAATTGGGGACGGGCGAGCTGCACGCGCACGTTGGCCGGAATAAAAAAACTGTAGACGCCGACGTAAATAATGTAGGCCTCCGAGGCGGCAAAGAGTAGGATCATGGCGAGATTGCCCCAGCGCGCCCAAGTGGCCGTGATCTTTTTATTGCAGCGCTGAAAGATGATGTAACACAGGCCGAAGCTGAGGATCATCGTGTTGATGGCGGTATTCTTTGCGGCCATGGTGCCGTAGTAGCCAACGATGGGATGTTGCGTTCCGCCCATCGCCTTAAATTCCGCGCCGCTGGCGGGGATGGTGTGGGGCGTGACCCAAATGACGAAGGACAGCGCAAGTACCCCCATCATGTACTTAATTAAATGGCTGTAACGTGTTGAGCCTTGCATGCGCGCCGTGCCCTGCCAAAGATAGTAGGTGACCGTCATAAAGATGAGGCCAATGAGCATGGCCTGCATAATAAAAGGCCAACTCAGCGCGCCGCCCATGAGCGTGATGCCCATCCGCTGACGATACTTAAAAATAACCTTCGCAAACCAATAGCCCGCAAAGGGAAGGATGAAGAGGTTGACGATGGCGATCATGATGGAGACATGGCCCATCCAATCGTAATGCGCCTTACGTTCGGGGTCGCGCGTGGTCATCATCTTAAAGGCGGCATAGGCGGCGATGACCGCGCCGCTGAACATAATACTGGCCAAAATGCGGTGGATGTTCAGCGGATTCCAGATCGGGGTGTTAATCGCATTCCAAATATTACCGAGATAGCGTCCTTTTTCGTCGATGCCCGCCGGCGACATCATGAAGGCCATGAGGGCGTTCGCCAGATAAATAATGGCCAGGCCGTTTAAGCAGGTGAGCCCGCCCAAGGCCAGATGCTTCCATTTTTGCCCGCCTGATTTCCATCGCGACCAGGTCTTCGTATAGGAGATGAGGAGGACGTTTTCGATGATGAAGACGAACAAGTAAAAGTAAAGGACGGGCTTGAACACGGTGGCCATGTATTTGGAAAACTCGGAATAGAGCAGGAGAAACGCGACCAACAAGATAACGCCGAAAACGATCGTCAGCGGATAAAAAGGTAGGCCGATCTTCATAAACTCATGTGCGAGCGCATCGTGTTTCTTTGAGCCTTCGGGATTGGCCCCTCGGCGGAGGAAACTGAAGATCTCAAGCATCCAAGCCATCATGGGGACCCCGAGGATAAAGCTGCCGAGAAAAAAATGTTGTTGGATGAAAATCCAAAGCAGTGAGCGGTTGTCGATGCCGATGCTCCGCCCGTAGCTTTCGGGAAAGCGCATCGCCGGTGCGGGCGGTCCGGAGACGGGGCCTTCCGTTCCGAAATAGATGTCTTTGGATGTTTCACCGGCCGCTTGGATGGGGGCTGCTGTTTCAGCCCGCACAGAACGGGTGTTTAGGCTGGAGAAAAGGAAGAGGATGCCGCTTAGGAAGATAATCTGTAGACAGCTGGTGGAGTGGCCAAAATGCTTCATGGGTGCATCCTTCTCGCCTTTATGATGAAGATAAGGGCTTATTTGTAATGGCGGATCATATCGAGCGATGGGGTGGGGTGTCAAGCTGCTGTTTTTAGGTTTATCTCTAGTAAGGAAGGTATAAGGCCTGATGCGCTCGAACTTTACGATTGCCTTGCCGAGCGCCTCCATTTTGCCTTGGCCTCCAGCGGCTTGTTTTTTTTAATATAGGCATTCACACAAATAGCTTGTATTTTGATTTTATTTTATTTTTTATGCTAGTCTTCTACTCAAATTATTGCGAGGCAGAAAAATGAGCAGAGTATTTGTTTGGGCGATGGTGCTTTTTATGACCGGATTAAGCGGCATCGGTATCTTCTACATTGTGACCAGCGGCCCGGAAGATAAAGGCTATCTGGTGGCGCGTTATCCGATTAAGGTCGCCGACACCATTGAAGAAAATCCGATGGTCCTGATTCCCGCCGGAGAATTCATTATGGGTTCGGAGAAGGGCGGTGCCGACGAAGTCCCCGTGCGCAAAGTGCACCTCGATGCCTTTCAAATAAACCAATACGAAGTCACCCAGTTTCAGTATGCCGAATTTGTGCAGGCCACCGGTCACCGTTCACCCATTACGCGTTATGTTAAAAACATCGATTATTTTAACCATCCAAATCAGCCGGTCGTCTACGTCAGTTGGTCGGATGCCTACGACTATTGCCGCTGGCGAGGCTTACGCCTACCCACGGAAGCGGAGTGGGAAAAGGCCGCGCGAGGCACAGCGGGGAGCGAGTGGCCCTGGAATGGAGATTTCAAGGCATCCTTTGCCAATTTTAAGGGGGAGGCGGACCAAGGTGTTTTTACTTCGACCGTGGGGTCTTATGAGGCGGATAAGAGTCCTTATGGAATCTATGATATGGCAGGAAACGTGCGTGAATGGGTGCAAGACTGGTACGAGCAAGAGTACTACAAACATGCGCCCCAGGAAAACCCGATGGGACCTAAAGTAGGAGATGTGAAAGTGATGCGCGGGTCTTCGTGGAACGACTCCCATTTCTCAGGACGAACGGCCTCACGCTTGAAGATGATCCCGAACTACAGAGAGACCGGGGTTGGATTTCGTTGCGCCCAGTCGATCACAGAACAGGTCTTGAGTAAAGGCTAGAGGAGGTCCAGCCAGTAGAGGAGCACAAAAATCGTCATCAAGCCATTAAATATGAGGCCGATAATAATAAACATGTCGAATAAAGGTGAATTCTTGTGCGAGTAGTAAGCGGCATCTTCGCTACGCTTAGGAAGTTTCATCCCATCCTCCTTTGTCTCAATACGATTTCTAGACACTATCACATAAAGACAAAATTAACCACAAATGGATTAAAAATGTCAATAAATTTCATGTCTCGTAGCCCCCCCCTTTTTTTTCTTGACAGGACAAAATTATTCAGATATATTCCCGTCACTTAATCTTTAGAGTCACGTCGCAGGTCAATTTTACCTATAGGGGGTTATTAAAATGGGTGGAGAAGGAAAATTAATCGATCCCGAAACGATTCCACAGGCAAACATCGGGAAGAAGCTATTTTACATTGCGATTATATTTTTGAGCTGGATTTCCTGGTATGTGATGCATGCACCAGAAGGCTTTCATTATTAGTCTATAGGTAAGGCCTTGTCTGCGGAAATTCAAGGCAAGATATATTTAAGTTGAAAAGTTTTGTGCGCTAGCCTGCACAAAGAAAGAAAAAAGGGAGGTCGTTATGGGTGAAGCAGAAGAAACAGCAGAAAAAGTCGGGATCGGACAAAAAATCGTATTTGGTTTAATGATGGCCGTTGCCGCGGGTGTTTACTACATTGTATTTTTAAACTGGGTCTTGATGGTGCCTGCGCAGAATCTCCCTTACCCTTATAAATAGATCCGGTGCCTAAAAGTGGGTTATTGGAAAGTATATTTGAGTGTTTAGGTTTTAAGTGATGAGAAGCAATCAGTGGTTATGTCCTACAAGACGAGGAGGAAACAAATGTCTATAACCCGGAACGGAAAAAAGGAAAAGATCGGCGCGATGCTTTTATTGAGCATGATGGCGATGCTTATTCTTCTTCCCTTCGCTCCAATTAACGTTTCTGCCCAAGAAGAAGAAGCGGCGGCAGAAGGAGCAGAAGAGGCAACAGGGCCTGAAATGGCCAAAGACGTCTTTTATTGGGATGCGAATGGGGATCCCTGGGAAGGACCTGTGTCAGGGCCACCTGCGCCGGAACTGGTCTATCCTGACAATTATGGAACCTACGGGAATTTTCAGAGTCGAACCTTGCTATGGATTTCGAACCAGCAGCATCTCTACTTCGGCAGTTTTGTTCTCGCCGTCCCAATGTTTGTTTGGGTGATGGAGCTGGTCGGGGTTGTGCTCTATAGGAAAGATCCGAAGCTCGGAAAAAAATTCGACGATTTAGCCCATGAAATGATGAAAATCAGCCTCACAGCCTACTCAGTGACTGCGATTTTAGGCGGAGTGCTCATCTTTACATTTTTGGCGCTTTATCCGGGGTTCTTTGGGTATTTGTCGAGCATCTTTAAACCTGTTATGCATATTTATGCCTTGCTCTTCATTTTGGAGAGTGGCGTTTTGTATGTTTTCTATTACGGTTGGGATGCAATGAACGACGGTTGCGGCGACTGGAAATATGGCCACATGGCCATTGGGACCATGCTGAATGCGATCGGAATCGTCTTAATGGTGATGGCGAATACCTGGGTGGCCTTCATGCAATCGCCTTCCGGCGTTGACGCGCAGGGGCGCTTTCTTGGCGATATCTGGAAAGTCATCCATACCCCGCTCATGGTGCCTATCGTGATTCACCGTATTCTAGGAAACGCAGCCTTCGGCGGCGGTGTTGTGGCCGCCTATGCATCCTTTCGATTCCTAAGTGCAAAAACACCTGAAGAGAAGGCCCATTACGATTGGATGAGCTACATCGCAATGTTCATGGGCGTGCTCGCATTGATTCCGCTTCCCTTCGCGGGCTATTGGCTAATGAGAGAAATTTATGCCTATCGGCAGCAGATGGGAATTACCCTTATGGGGGGATTGCTGGCATGGGTGTTTATTATGCAGGCCACAATGATTGCAACGCTCTTTATCACGGTCAACTACTACCTCATGCAGGCCATGGGGCGGATGCCGGGTTATGAAAGATATGCCCCGGCGTTTAAGTGGATCTTGGCCATCTTGGTCATTTCAACTATTTCTTGGTTGACGCCACACACCTTGGTGATGACGCCGGCTGAATTGAAGGCCATGGGTGGAGCGCAGCATCCCGTTGTCGGAAACTATGGTGTGATGTCGGCCAAAAATACGGCGATTAATACCATGATTACCACGACCGTTCTCACCTTTATTTTGTATCAGCGGTCCAATATAAATATAAAGGTGCCATGGGCTTGGAAGGGAAATCTGTTTCTAATCTTCCTCTTTGTTGGCGCGGAAATTAACATTCTGTTCCTGGGGATCTACGGCTACTACATCCCTGCCAACGTGAGAATCGGCCTATCCGTGCCTCAAGTCGCCTCCACCTTGACCTGTCTCTTTGTCGGGGTTCCGGTGAATACCAAGATGTTGAAAGGCGCCACGCAAATTGCGCCAATCCGCTGGGGTAAGATGTCGGTCAGGGGGGCCTATGCACTCTTCCTCTTGGCTGTGGCCTTCACCTGGACCATGGCCGTGATGGGCTATCTGCGCTCATCTGTCCGTTTGCACTGGCATGTCAATGAAATTCTTCGTGACAATTCCCCGTGGGCCTTTACCAATCCACTGGGCTATGCCGGAAATATTAACTCCTTGAACGTGATGCTTTTTTGGACAATGCTCCTCTTTGTCTTCTGGCTGAGTGCACTCTCTGCCAAGAAGGCGCCTGCTTCTGTGGAAGAAGGCGCAGGGGTCGGAAAAGCGGTTCCGGCAGGGAGTCATTAACTTCGAGACGAATGTAGTCGGGGGTCCGGAAATATCCGGACCCCCCTCGATTGAGAGGGAAAGGAAAGGGAATGGCTAAAAAGAAGAGTGCCTACGTAGTCGTCTTTAAAGTTGCACTTTGGTACAGCTTTATTTTAGGAGGATTCGCTGCTTACACCAACTGGTTGCCTCAGATTCGAGGCGATGCGCCTGAAGCCGCGGAAGCCATCGATGTAAACAATATTACACCCGATGAACTAAAGGTGATGGGTGAGTCCATTATTTTCGGCTCTAATGACCCCCTTGGCGTTCTCGCAAAGGGCGAAGGCCCCATTGGTAAAGGGCAATGTCCGCTCTGTCATCGTTTTTTTATGGAGCAAAAGGCGGATCGCTGTCCGAACCTCTTAGCGCTCCCGAAACCCGATGTGGACGATCCGCTTCTAAAGTTAACAGAAGAGGCGAGATCTCACGAAAGAGTGAAAGAGTCAAGATACGAGGAATTTAAAGAGCTCCATAAAGACGGAGAAAAGAATTCCGGTATCGTGCCCCATGCAGAAACTGGCGGTCAGTACCTGATTGAATCGGAATACTGCCCCAATTGCTTTGTGGTGATGGGCTTTGGTTTAAAAGGGACAAACGATACAGTGAGTCCGATGCCAATCATCAACAAACCACCCATTCTTTTGGCCGACACCGAAATTGTTGCCGTCGTGAGCTACTTGCAAACCCGAGACGGTGATATGAATTTATGGACGGCAAAGGATTCTTGGGAAGAATATTGGGGCCGGGAGCTGGTTTCAGAAGCCGGTGAGGAAGAGGAAGTCGCGCCAGTTGCAGCCGGTCCCCCTGTTGCCCTGGGTTCTGAAACACCTGAGCAGATTGTCCAAAAAATGACTTGCTTCGCCTGTCATAAAATTCCGGGAATCTCAATTGCCACAACAGGAATGATTGGGCCTTTGCTCATCGAAGGGACCAATTCGCCAAACCGTATAAAATCAGCGGAGTATAAAAAAGCAGTGAAAGATGGAAAAGCGCATGCCACCACCGCTCGGGGCTACGTGATTGAGTCCATCATGGATCCGGGCGCATTCATTGTTCCTGGCTTCGCTGACGATATGTTGAAAGACTTCAAGCATAAATTTACAGTCTCTGGCTTGGATGTCTTAGTGGATCATCTCATGGCCCAAACCGTGGAAACAGCGATTGCGGACGGCCTAGATCGGCTTCCAAATGAAAAAGAAGGGTCGATCTTGCCGCCATCCGGGGAAGCAAAGCTGGATACGGGAAAACCATTAACGAATGGCGCAGGATAGGCGGCCTGGGATAGTGTATTTCAGTCGGGCATATTAATAGTCTAAGCATTAAGATAATTGACAGGGAAGGGAGGAAGACCAATCATGAAAATTAATCATCGCTTTTCGATCATATTCCCGATCATAGCGGTCATTCTAGCCATTCCAATGGCTGTGTGGGCAGGCGGTGGCGGTGGCGGGCAGTTTTATAGTGCAGGGTACTATGCCCTCGTTATTGAAACCGGCTTGGTTATCGGCGCAATATTTTTGGGATGGCTGATTAAGGAAAAAATGGGAATACATATCCCAAAGTTGATACAATTTCCCTTCCTTTGGGCCATGTGTTATGTCGCCCTTAGGGTGATACTTCAGCCGCCTATTCCATTTAGCTTGCTCGCCATGTATATGGGGGTTTGTACCATCGCTATCCTCCTTTACTGTTCGCTAACAGTGGATTCGTGGAAAGATTTCTCCCACCCCATTGCAGTCATGTTGAGAGAGGATCATGCAAAAGCAAAATTAAGCCGCTATGCAACCTTTCTTATCGTGCCTGGTTTGATTGCGGCTCAAACCTACAATCAAATGCTTCCATCGTTCGGAGAACCGATTGAGTTGAGAACCGTCCATCCGGCTCCGCCCGCAAGTATTAATGTCCATAAAAAGCTGGTCACACTTCAAACGGCCGAGAATCCTTTTCGTATTGGGGATGATGGAGAGTATCTGAAGGTGGGTGATGAAAGTAAATATTTTGGACAAAATGCATGGGTAGACGACGCGCCAAAATTTTTACAGCAAGTTAAAGAAGGTGGAATCGTGTTCTTCGGGACCGCGGGTTGTTTCTTTTGCCATGGCGATAATTTAGATGGCAAAGGGCCCTTCTCTTTCGCATTTAATCCAATTCCAGCGAACTTTGCCGATCCGGGCACGATCTCTCAGCTCCAAGAAACATTCGTGTTCTGGCGTGTGGCAAAAGGGGGACCGGATCTATCTCGTGAAGCTTTCCCTTGGGCTTCCGCCATGCCGCCTTGGGAAAAGCATCTCGTGACAAACGAGATCTGGAAAGTTATTATTTTTGAGTACTGGCATACAGGATTTTTCCCAAGAACATGGGAATAAGTTTGGATGACAGGCGATATATTATCCCATTCAAGAAAAGATCATAAAGAGGGGGAAAGTTGAAAATGGTGGGTATAATGAATAAAAAAACAACCACTGGAATGAAAATAGCCGGAAAACTGAGTTTGATGATGTTATCGGTTTTCGGCCTTGTCCTGGGTATGAACGGCGCGGCCATTACAGCCGATGAAGGCCCAAAGGGGGTCATGTCCGTTGCGCCCGCGCCACTTGAACCAAGTCCGGGAACCTACAAGCCGAAGAAAGAAAGTTCGGCTGAAGTTGAGGCGGGAAAAGGGGTCTATTTTAGAAAGTGTGTCTGGTGTCATGGTCCCGATGGCGCTGGGGATGGACCTTCCGCAATCCGGTTGGCGACGAAACCAAGAAACTTTAATCAGGGCACCTTTAAAATTCGTCATACGGGAAGTGGTGAACTTCCAACAGACGAAGATCTTTTTAATAGTGTCACCCACGGGCTTCAAGGATCGGTGATGCCGCCTTGGGGAAATATTCTTTCTGAAACAGAAAGAAGAAATGTCATAGGGTTTATCAAGCAAGAACTCGTAAAAGACCGTACCTTCGATGATCCGGATGAAGAAATAACCGTAATCGACTACGGCACGCAAATCCCCTCGTCTCCGGAGAGTATTGAACTGGGTCGGGATGTTTTTATGAACAAGGCGAAATGCGTGGAATGCCATGGTGTCGAAGGCCGAGGCAATGGTAACTTAACACAACGGGATGACTGGGGATTTCCTATTTTTCCCGCCAATCTTCAAAAACCTTGGAACCTTCGGGGCAATCGTAGAGATCCCTACAATCCACGGAACATCTTCAGAGAGGTTTCAACGGGCTTAAACGGGACCCCAATGCCCTCCTTTAAGGACGAGTTGACAGTCGAAGAGCGTTGGCATGTCGCGAACTTCGTGATCTCCTTGACTGAAGTCAAGCGTCCGCTCGATCCGGAGTCGGGGAAACCGGCCATCGGATTTGTCATTAAGTCGAGATTTGTTGAAGATGGTACTTTGCCGGATTCACCCACGGATGAAAAATGGACTGCAGTGCCGGCACAAATTGTGGGCATGGCCAGTCAGATTATCCAACCGCCGCGACATTTTCTTCGAACCGTAGATACAATTCTAATGAGATCGCTTTATACGGAAACCGAGGTCGCGCTTCTATTCGAATGGGATGATCGTACCCAAAGCCTTCGAGATGAAAACAAAGAAGCCGTTTATGATTTTAAAAGGCTGTCTTCCGACTCATTTCCTGCGATTAATACAACGCAGTACACCCATGAAAACGATAACAAATTGGGCCCATTAAAAAATGTCAACCCTGAACCCGTTGGGGTTTACAATGATGGGATAGCGATCCAGTTTGGACAACAATGGGAAACCATTGCGCCGCCGAGGAAATGGTATTTTGTTCATGGAGACGAAAAAGATGGTGTCGATATCTGGAAGTGGCAAGCCGATGGCACCGTTGAAGAAATTGAAGGACACGGTATTGACGACATGCAGGTTCGTGAGGATAAAAATGTCAAAGTGACCTACGCCAAGTGGGAAAATGGAAGATGGAAAGTGCTTATGAAGCGGTCGCTTCTTACCGACGACAAAGAGAAATCCGCTCAGTTAGTCTCGGGCACCAATATTCCAATTACCTTCTTTGCCTGGGATGGAGATGCAGGTGAGGTGGGCGGACGAATGGCGCTTTCGACCTTCTATTACCTGATGATGGAACCGCCAATTCCCACAAGTACCTATGTTGTGCCTCCGATTGTCTTCATGGTCTTGCTGGGTTGCGGCTTCTGGGCACGCCAAGCGGCCATTAAGTATAAAGAAGAGAATCCAGAAGGAGAGGAAGATTAAATAAATAAAGATGTAAGATACTAAGAAGGGGGTGAGTACCAAAGGGTGCTCACCCCCTTTGTGTTTATTTTATTATAAAATTGGATGTAATTGTCTAAATTATTCTAAAAATAGATTTACGAGTCATGAATAATCCGTTTATAATTTGAAGATTCCCGTTTGAAGCTTTTTGTATTATCGCTTTTTATTTATACTGGCTCATAAGTATAAAATTATTCAATCACAGCTGAGTTTCTTATCGCCGTATTAGGCAAAGTTATATTTTTGAATTGATTAATAGAGAGGAGTGTCTATGTCCCGACAAAATTATATTTTTACTTCTGAATCGGTGACGGAAGGTCATCCAGATAAAATAGCCGATCAGATTTCCGATTCGGTACTCGATGCCATTATTGCGAACGATCCAGATTGCCGCGTCGCTTGTGAAACCGTGGTGAGTACAGGGCTCGCCTTTGTAACAGGAGAGATTACAACCTCATGTTATGTTGAAATTCCGGACATCGTTCGCGAGACCATTAAAGGAATTGGCTATACGCGAGCCAAGTACGGCTTCGATTATGAAACCTGTGCGGTACTCACCTCCATCCATAATCAATCGCCCGATATTGCAATGGGGGTTGATCCGGGAGGAGCCGGTGATCAGGGCCTGATGTTCGGCTATGCGACCAATGAGACAGAATCTTACATGCCGATGCCAATTATGCTTGCCCACAAAATTACGCAAAGATTGGCAGAGGTTCGACGGGAGGATATATTGCCCTATCTCCGTCCGGATGGAAAGTCACAGGTGACGATAGAATATCGTGATGGCAAACCCGCCCGCGTTTCCACCATTGTCGTTTCGTGTCAGCATAGTGCGACCACCGCCTTGAAGGACTTACGTGAAGATATTGTCGAGCGCGTCATTAAACCCGTGATCCCGGAAGCCTTGCTCGACCAGGAATCCATTATCTACCATATCAATCCAACAGGAAGATTCGTCATTGGCGGGCCGCAGGGCGATGCGGGTTTAACGGGTCGAAAAATTATTGTCGATACCTATGGCGGCGTCGGCAGTCATGGGGGCGGCGCCTTTTCAGGTAAAGATCCCTCGAAGGTGGATCGCTCGGCCTCCTACATGGCACGATATATCGCGAAAAACCTTGTTGCGGCCGGACTGGCAGACCGTTGTGAAGTTCAACTGGCTTACGCCATCGGCGTGGCCGATCCTGTTTCAATTTTTATCGATACGAAAGATACCGGGAAAATCCCGCATGGCAAAATGGTTAAACTTGTCCGGGATCATTTTCCCATGACGCCAAAAGGGATTATCGATCATCTTAAATTGAAGCGTCCGATCTATAAAAAAACGGCAGCCTACGGTCATTTTGGAAGAAACGATCCCGATTTTACCTGGGAAAATACCGATCTGAGCGAGACGCTAAAAAATGCATCGGGGCTTTAAACGAAACCCCAGATGAAAAGTGAGGGCTTCTTAGCGATGGACGCCCAGGCCAACATTTTTACGACGACATTACATTTGTTTAAGAAAGGAATTCATGACGAACTCGACCGCGGCTTCTCAAGATTATAAAGTAAAAGATCTTTCATTGGCGGAATGGGGGCATAAGGAAATCGCATTAGCGGAAGCCGAAATGCCCGGCCTCATGTCGCTTCAGAAAAAGCACGCCGGAAAAAAACCGCTGGAAGGCGCACGCATTACCGGCTCTTTGCACATGACCATTCAAACGGCGGTATTAATCAAAACCTTGTGTGCTTTGGGTGCCGATGTCCGCTGGGCCAGTTGCAACATTTTTTCGACGCAAGACCACGCCGCCGCCGCGATCGCCGATTTAGGTGTTCCCGTTTTTGCCTGGAAGGGAGAGAGCTTGGAGGAGTACTGGTGGTGTACGAAACAAGCTTTGTGTTTTCCAGGAGGGAAAGGACCGAATCTAATCGTCGATGACGGTGGAGACGCCACACTCATGATTCATAAAGGTGTTGAGGCCGAGAACGATCCCTCCGTCTTGGATGCTCAGACGGACGCGGAAGACGAAGGCCTATTATTTCGTTCCTTGAAACAAACGTTCAAGGAAGATGCAAGCCTTTGGCAACGCATGGCAAAAGCGCTCAAGGGGGTTTCCGAAGAAACAACAACGGGGGTCCATCGGCTCTATCAAATGAAGTCCGAAGGGAAGCTTTTATTTCCGGCCTTTAATGTGAACGATTCCGTAACCAAGTCAAAATTCGATAATCTCTATGGTTGTCGGGAATCCCTTGCCGATGGGATTAAGCGCGCCACCGATATTATGCTGGCCGGAAAAATCGTTGTGGTTTGCGGTTATGGCGATGTGGGCAAGGGCTGCGCCCATTCAATGAAAACCTACGGCGCACGGGTAATTATTACGGAAATTGATCCTATTTGTGCACTGCAGGCCACGATGGAAGGCTATGAAGTAAAACCCGTTGAAGATGCCTTGGCCGAAGGCAATATCTATGTGACCACGACGGGCAACTGTGATGTGATTACGGCCGAGCACATGAGCCAAATGAAGGATAAGGCCATTGTTTGTAACATCGGCCATTTCGACAACGAAATACAAATGGCGCAATTGGCCAAATTACCCGGCGTGAAAAAGGTGAATATCAAACCGCAAGTCGATGAATTCTTTTTTCCGGATGGTCACTCGATTATCGTTTTGGCCGAAGGCCGACTGGTCAATTTGGGCTGCGCCACAGGCCACCCTTCTTTTGTAATGAGTAATTCCTTCACCAACCAAGTTTTAGCTCAAATCGAGCTCTGGAAAAATGACTATGAAACGGATGTCTACCGCCTACCAAAATATTTAGACGAAGAAGTCGCCCGGCTCCATCTTGAGAATGTGGGTGCAAAACTGACGACCTTATCACCCAAACAATCTAAATATCTCGGCATCGCTGTGGAAGGGCCCTATAAGCCTGAACATTATCGCTACTAAATCCGTTTAGATCTTATCCTGAGGGATTTATTTAAGGTTGAATTTCTAAATTGCCTGAACGGCTCGAGGCCATCAGTCCTCGTTAATCTCCTCTTTGTTTCGTGCCGCGTTGGGCATTAGAATAACAAAGTTATAAAGGCGGATACGATGCCCTGGTTTAAGAAAGAAACGCATCTGCTGCCCGACCCTCGTAAGATGAAGTTTCCGGAGGGGCTTTGGGTCAAATGCAACAATTGTCGCGGCGTCATCTACCGCAAAGAGTTAATCCGTTCGGGTAAGGTCTGTCCCAAATGCGACTATCATTTTCCGATCTCGGTCAATGAACGGATTGCGATGATTGCGGACGAAGGCTCATTCGACGAATGGGACCGCTCGCTCGCGCCTGTCGATTCTCTTAAATTTAAAGACACCACGCGTTATACAGAACGTCTCAAGACCAATCGGGAAAAAACGGGGTACTCCGATGCCCTCGTGCTCGGCGGCGCCAAAATCAACGCGCTTCCTGTCGTGCTTGGAATACTCAATTTCAGCTTTATGGCCGGGAGCATGGGTTCTGTCGTCGGCGAGAAACTGACGCGAGGGATCGAGCGCGCCACGGAAGATCATTTGCCCCTCATTATATTTTCGGCCTCGGGCGGCGCTCGAATGCAGGAAGGCGTTCTCTCCCTCATGCAAATGGCCAAAACGAGCGCGGCCATCGCCCGCCTTCAAGAAGAAAAAGTGCTGTTTATTTCTGTCTTGACCGACCCCACCTTCGGCGGGGTGACCGCCAGTTTCGCCATGCTGGGTGACATCATCATCGCAGAACCCAAGTCTCTAATCGGCTTTGCGGGTCCGCGCGTCATCCAAAACACCATCAAAGAACAACTCCCTAAAGGTTTTCAACGGGCCGAATTCCTTCTCAAGCATGGCATGATTGATATGATCGTCGAACGGCATGCCATGCGCGATCAGCTGATTCATTTCTTGTCTTTTTTTTAAGGCGATCAGCGGTGCTGCAGGCCGGCTGATGTTAAAGCCGGTAGGCGGCAGAGGATTTCGGCGTTTCCCAGAATCGGACTTCAAGGACGGGGAGCCCTTGACTATGGGCAAAGTCGAAGATGTGTTTTGCGAGGACTTCGGCGGTTGGATTGGCATCGATGATGACGCAGGCTTCCTTCAATTCCTGCAGGGTTGGAATCAGCGGATCGTCCTTGCATAGAATCATTTTGTGATCGAGATTCTCATCGATCCATTTTTGTACAATTTCTTTAATTTCCTCGAAATCACGAACCATTTTATTTTGATCGAGGGTTTCACTCCTGAGGGTGATTTCGGCCCTGCCGTTATGACCATGCAGATGGCGGCACTTGCCATGGTAGTTGAGTAGGCGATGCCCATAACAAAAAAGAATTTCCCGAGTGACCGTATACATTATTTCTAACTCCGTCCTTGCTTCAATTTCCATCGAGACCTGCCCTCTTCGGCAATCGGGTCGGACGCTCTATGAGGGCTTACTGTCTCAATCCTGAATACCGGTATCCTTGTACGCGATTGCGCGCAATCTATCAAGTCTCATATTTCAGTCCTGATATGAAATGAGGTCCACCCTTTTTTTCGGCGGGGTTTCGTTTGGGCTTAAAGGGGCGTCGAGGGCGGGGCTGAGGACACTTTTTGTCTGCAGTAGGGGCAGGCCGCCCAGTCGTTTTGCAAAAATTTTCCGCAGCCGCCGCACACATAGGGCGAATCGGTGCCGCAATAGGGGCAGATTAGAAAGTCGATACGAATAGAATGCTTGCACTGGGGGCAACTGCTTTTAAAGACCGAATCTTTTTCGATGACGCGCGCCACTTCTTCAAGCGTGGTGATCCCCAACTTGGCCTTGGCCAAGGCGTCTTCTTCTATGGACGTCATCCCTGTCGCGATTGCTGTGGTGGCAATTTCCTGATCGCTGGCCCCGGAGGCAATCATTTCCCTGATTTTGGGAGAAACCCCCAAGACCTCGAAGGCGCCGATGCGGCCCATATATCCGGTGAACTCACAAGCGACACAGCCTTTCTCGCTTAATAAATCCCCAGTGGCGGAGGGTGTGGTTTGCATCGCCCTGTCGGGCTTGTCTTGGCATTTCACACAACGTTTTCGGACTAAACGTTGTGCAATAATCCCGACGAGGCAAGACGAGACCAAGTAGCGGGGAATGCCGATATCGATCAAGCGGGAAATGGTCGACGTCGCGTCGTTGGTGTGGACTGTCGAGAGGACCAAGTGGCCAGTCATCGCTGCCCGAAAGGCGATTTCGGCCGTCTCCTGATCTCTGATTTCGCCGACGAAGATGATGTTGGGGTCTTGCCGAAGGATGGACCGCAGGCTGGATGAAAAGCTCAGCCCGATATCCGTGTTGATTTGGATCTGGTTAATCCCTTCGATGGTGTATTCCACGGGATCTTCCACCGTGGTCAGGTTATTGGTGACCGACTTTAGTTCTTGAATCATTGCATACAAGGTCGTGGTTTTTCCGCTGCCGGTCGGGCCCGTGACCAGAATCATCCCTTTGCGCTTTGCAATCATTTGCCGAACGACCTTGATGTCTTTTTCGCGAAGGCCAACCTGTTCAATATCGGTCATGACCTTCGACTGATCCAGAATACGGATGACCACCTTTTCGCCATGAATGGTGGGGAGGACAGAGACGCGGAGATCGACCTCCCGGCCTTCGGCGGCGACACGCACTGCGCCGTCTTGTGGAAGCCGACG
The DNA here is from genome assembly GCA_029261155.1 of Nitrospirota bacterium. GTDB lineage: Bacteria > Nitrospirota > Nitrospiria > SBBL01 > JAADHI01 > JAJDBU01. Next base: position 20,012 of record JAJDBW010000002.1, read on the forward strand.
TTCGGAGATGTCGAGGGTGGCCAAGATTTTTATCCGTGAGATCAAGGGGCTCTGGACCCACTTCGGCAAATGCATGTCTTCTTTCAATAGCCCGTCAATTCGGTAGCGTACCCGGAACTCGCTTCGTGTGGGTTCGATATGAATATCGCTGGCGCGGGATTTGATGGCCTTGCCCAAGATTAGATTGGCCAATTGAATGACAGGCGCCAAGCGGCTGCGCTCCTCGAGTGAGCGGGTTTCGCCTTGAATCAGGTTCGATTCCGTCAAATCGGGGATGACTTGAATGGAGGACCCACCAAAATCCTTGGCGGAGGCTTGTACGATTTCCTCGACGGAGGAAGTGTCGAAGTGATAATTTTGATCGATGGTTTCCAGGATGCTTTTCCGGGAGGCAAAGACAGGAGAAACGGCCACGCCGGCGTAAAAGCGTAGGTCGTTCAAGGATTCGTAATTCAAAGGATCGACCATGGCCACGGTCAGTTCCTTGTTTTTCGCCTCCACGGGGACGGCAAGGTGCCGCCGGGCCAGGGCTTCCGGGATCATGAGAAAGAGATCAGGATCGATAATTAAGGCGGAAGGCGCGACATAGCGCAGGCCGTGAATCGAGGCCAGCGATTGGGCGATGAGGTCTTCCGGGACGAACTTCAATTGGCAGACAATCTCACCGAGTCGTTTGCCATTTTTTCGTTGTTCGTCCAAGGCGCGTTGGAGTTGCAAGGGGGAGAGGTGCCCCGCATGCGTGAGGGCCTCGCCTAGGCGTCGGGGTGTTTTCGCGGGCTGTTGATCTTTCAAGGCCTCGTACATGGGGTCCTTTGCTGTGAATTTTCCTGGGTTCGATCGTTAAAAAACGCGGTCATTCTGATACAAATGGCGCTCGAGACAGGATTTAGACAAAACGAAATATAGAAAAAATCGTTGAATCTTTTTGATCTTATCGTGCGAGAAACACGGATGTCAATTGGCGCAGTGTTCCAACCGGGGCCGCCATTGTGTGATTGACATGCTCTAGGGCAAACCCTATAATAATAGGCTTGATTTATGAGGGGGCAGACAAGATGACGCGATGATTAATAGTATGACCGGATATGGGCGTGCCGAAGCGACATTTCGGGAAACGACATTGGTTGTGGAACTCCGGTCGGTAAATCATCGCTATTGTGATGTCGTGGTTCGGCTTCCTCGTCAACTGACCTCACTGGAAGAAGCCTTTAAAAAAAAGGTGCAAAGCCGCTTTGCTCGGGGCCGCATCGATTTCTTGGTTTCGGTTCAAAAATCCAAGTCGGCGGGGGGGCAATACACGCTTAACCTTGAAGCGGCCCAGGCCTATGGTCAGCTGCTTACGCAGCTTAAAAAAAAGTTGAAGCTTTCCGGTGAAATCGACGTGGCCCTGCTCAGTCACTTTCGTGACGTGATATCGGTGAGCGAAGCGGAAGAGCCCATCGGTCTCCTTAAAAAACGGATCGACAAGGTCTTGGCGCAGGCCATTTCGGCCCTCGAAAAAATGAGGGCGCATGAAGGACGTGATCTCGCAGCCGATTTAGAAAAACAGCTTCTGTCGATGTCGAAGCGTCTGGCTTTGGTCAAGGCCCGGGAGAAAGAAGCGGTGGCGTCCTATCATAGCCGTTTGCAAAAGCGCGTTGCCGATTTGTCGCAGGGCCTAAATATCGATCCAGTCCGTTTGGCACAAGAAGTGGCTATTTTTGCAGAGCGTTCGGATATTTCGGAGGAGCGCACGCGGCTTAAAGCGCATGTCGGTCAGTTTCGGAAAATGCTGAGAAAAGGCGGCGCGACAGGGCGCGCACTGGAATTTCTCCTTCAAGAGATGCACCGCGAAGTCAACACCTTGAGTTCTAAATCTAACGATCTGTCGATCTCGATGGAGGTCGTTGCCATGAAGGGCGAGCTCGAAAAGATGCGTGAGCAGGTCCAAAACATAGAGTAAGGCAAGATCTCGATTAACGATGGATGCATGACCGATTACCGCAAGATACTCAGGCTGAAGCTCGAAAACGATTCGAAGGTGCTTTGATGGATAGGGAAGGGATTCTTTTCGTGGTTTCGGCCCCTTCTGGGGCTGGAAAAACCTCTTTATGCCGAGATGTCTTAGGGCAGGATGCGGGCTTGCGGTTCTCCATTTCGCATACCACGCGTCCACCGCGCGGGGAAGAAAAGGATGGGAAGGATTATTTTTTTATCGATGAAGCGACCTTTAAGGAGAAATGTGACCGAGGTGATTTTATCGAATGGGCCAAGGTCCATGGACAATATTACGGCACCGCAGAGGAAGGGCTTCGCAAATGGATCGCCGAAGGGATCGACGTGCTCCTCGACATCGATACGCAGGGCGCCCTGATCTTAAAAGAGCGTTTCGAAGGCGCGGTATACATCTACATTCTTCCGCCTTCATTCGATGTCCTTAAACAGCGACTCATTGGCCGAGGCTCAGATTCCAAGGAAGAAATCGCGCGTCGTTTACAGAAGGCCCATGACGAGATTCGGGAATATCATCAATATCATTACTTGATCATCAATAAGGAGTATGAAGCGGCAAAGCAAACCTTATACGCCGTGATTTTGGCCGAACGCGCTCGAATTGGGCAGGCGAATTTGAAATGGGTGGAGGATCGCTTTATCCATCGTTTCGAGGATGCCTAAACACGGCTTCAATTATTTAAAGCAATTCAAGCAATTAAAGGAGGGGTATGGATATTGTTTCGCTACCAATAGATATAGATCGTAAAGCCATCGATTCGCGTTTTCGCTTGGTTATTGTTGCGGCGCAGCGCGCCCGGCAGATCATGGAAGGGGCTAAACCCATGGTCCCCATGCGCGGCGATCACAAGGAAACCACGACTGCGATTGAAGAAATCCTATCGGGAAAGTTAAACATCCTTTACGGTGCGGCGGCCGTGACGGCCCAACAGGAGGAAAAACGTCGCCGTGAAGAAATGAAGCGAAGGGCGATTTTAGCAGAACGGGAAGGCGAATTAAGCAACGAGATCAAAAAAGATCTGAGTATCTACCTGGGCGATGCCTCAAAAGAGGAAGGCAGTGCAAAAGGAAAGAGCGATGCGCCTAAAGCCTCTGCCGACAAAGGGGCCGAAGAAGAAGAGTAGTCGCGCTTTCTTTATGCCGCTTGCCTATCGGTGTTTATCTCTTGTGATCATCAAGGCGATTCTTCAGGCCGAGATGGGCGAAGCGTACCCTTTTTGTTTTGATGATCTTTCGTAGAATCCAAACCGTCTAAAGCGGTCGCCTCCGGAGCACAATACGATGGGGAAGATGACCGGTAAAATCATAGTCCTTGGCATCACTGGGAGTATCGCGGCCTACAAGTCGCTGCACATTTTGAGAGACTTGAAAGCCTTGGGCGCAGAAGTCCGTATAGTGCTGACCCGTTCCGCCGAGCACTTCGTTCCACCCTTAACCCTAAAAGTGTTCTCGGGTCATCCGGTTTATACCTCTCTCTTCGAGCCCGAGCGGGAAATGGCCCACCTTCAGCTGGCGGAAGAGGCCGATCTGGTCTTAATCGCCCCGGCAACCGCCCATTTTATCGCCAAGATGGCATTGGGACTGGCCGATGACCTTTTGTCTACCCTCCTCTTAGCCACACGCGCCCCCCTCTTTATTGCCCCGGCAATGGATCTTGGAATGTGGGACCACCCCACCGTGAAGAAGCATGTTGCCCAGCTGAGAAAACGAGGTGCCGCGTTTATCGAACCGGAGTGTGGCCCCTTGGCTTCCGGAAAGGAAGGGCAAGGGAGATTGGCCGAGGAAAAAAAGATTGTCGCCCGCCTTGCCGATTTTTTTTCGATGGCGCATCCCGATTACAGCGATGAAGTCGTGCTGATTACGGCCGGTCCGACGCAAGAGCCGATCGATCCGGTGCGGTTTATTTCGAATCGTTCTTCCGGTAAGATGGGGTACGCCTTGGCAAAGACCGCGGCTCAGTGGGGCGGCCGCGTGATCTTAATCAGCGGGCCAACGCACTTGGATGTGCCTGTCGGCGTGGAGCGGATTTCGGTTCGCACTGCGGAGGAAATGCGCGCGGCCTTTATGCATGCCCTTCCCGAATCGAGCCTTGTGATCATGGCCGCTGCGGTCAGCGATTTTCGAGCGGCCCATTCTTGTGATCAGAAGCTTAAAAAAACCGGTAAAGCCACCTCGATACTCCTGGAAGAAACGGAAGATATCATCGCCGGACGCGGAGAAGGCAGTCAGTTCGTCGTCGGCTTTGCCGCCGAGACGGAGAATCTTCTTGAAAATGCGAAGGCGAAACGCCGAGGCAAAAATCTCGACCTTATCGTCGCCAACGATGTGACGGAAGCAGGGGCCGGTTTTGATGTGGAAACGAACATCGCCCATCTCATCGATTCGGCGGACCAGGTCCTGTCTCTTCCCAAGATGTCTAAAGTGGACTTGGCCCAAAAAATCCTTATTGAAATCGCTAAAATGAAGTCTGCGCCTGCAAGGGGCATTTCTTGACTTTTCTTTCCATTTTGCTATGATCTGCTATCGCTTTGGCCCGTATAACGTAACCCGTGTATCCGTCCGGCGATAAAAGGGTTGGACAATGGTTGAAAAATCGCTCTCCCAGGAAATCGTAAGACTGAGGCAAGCTCTTGCCCAAGATCCGGACACCCAATTGTTTGTTGCCTTGGCCGAAGCCTATCTTCAATCCGGCATGGAGAACGAAGCCATTTCGGTTTTATCCCAGGGCATAAAAACCAATCCCAATCTCGTCTCTGCCCGTGTGATGTTGGCGAAGCTCTATTTGAAAAAATCGATTCATCCCGAGGCCAGTTTTTCGTTCGAAAATGATCAGGTCAACCCGCAAGGCGAAAAAGCGGTGGAGGATATCTTGGCCTGTCTTAAGGCTCAACTCGTCGTTAAGGGCAATAGCGCCCGGCCTCCAGTGGCAAACGTGGCGTCGTCTGCGCTTTCGTTTTTGGAAACGGAGGCGCTTGAGTCCCGTTTTCTTAATTCTTCTAAGGCGGAAAGGTGTGGCGAAGCGGTCCATTCATCCGTTTCGGAAGAAGCCGCTTCGTCCGCCGGAGATCTTTCTTTTTCAAAAATGGAGAAAGTGTACGCGAAGAGGACACATATTGTAGTACAGGCTTCAGGTGGCCAAGACAAGAACATCGCCACGGCGACGCTGGCAAGACTCTACCTTGATCAGGGTTTGATTCGGGAAGCGGTCACCGTCTATAAGACTTTGCTGAAAACGGATCCCTCCGATCTCGAGAGTCAAAAAGGCCTCGAATTGGCCCTTTCACAATTGGGTGGAGGAGGCCCGTCTGGGAAAAAAGCACAAGACGCTTTGAAAAATAAGGCCCGGCTTGCGCGACTACAAGCCTGGCTCGATGTCATTCAAAGGGGGAAGCGACAGTGAGTTTTCGAGAACATCTGAAAAATATGGCGGAAAAAGTCGAAGATCTTTCCGGTGTTGCAATTGCCGATATGGACGGCATGATTATCGAAGAATATAAGGTCGAGCCCGACTTCGACATGGCCATGCTGGTTGCGGAATACGGCACCTTCTGGTATTCCGCCGACAAGGCGGGTTTATCCTGCGATATTGGATTGGCGAATGAGGTCTGCGTTTTTACGGAAAAGGCCACTGTGGTGATCCGAAAAATCAGTCAGGAGTATTTCTTGCTGCTGGTAATCGCAGCAGGAAAAGGGTTTGGAAAAGGCCGTTTTCATGCCCGAATGATCGCCGACCTCCTGGAGGAGGAGATCGAAGCCTAATGCGCATCTGGGTGCTTCACGGTCCAAATTTAAACCTCCTGGGAACGCGCGAAACCGCTTTGTACGGCAAGCTGACCTTATCCGAGATCAATGGCGAAATCGCGACCTTCGCCGAAACGCAGGGGATTAAGGTCGAGACCTTTCAATCGAATTCGGAAGGCGCATTGGTTGATCGGATTCAAGCCGCGCCCCACAGTGGGGTGGAGGCCATTGTCTTGAACGCGGCGGCCTATACGCATACGAGCATTGCGATTCGAGATGCCCTGCTTGCAGTGAACATCCCGGCGGTGGAGGTCCATTTGTCCAATATTTACCGTCGCGAGTCCTTTCGACATCAGTCCCGCATTGCCGATGTCGTGGTGGGTCAAGTGAGTGGTTTTGGGCCGCAAAGTTATCTCTTGGGGATACGGGGTGCCATGGCCTTTGTCTCAAGTAAAAAATAAGAGCGGAAAGAGGCAGGTTTGGCAATCTCTGTCTAGGCTAGGAAATAATAGAAGGCCAATGGGATTGTTTCGAACGATTTTTTTTGAGTCGTGTGACTTGAAAGGTGTAGATCAATGAAGGCGTATTTTCCTGATGCTTCGAGAAGCAGCGTATGATCTCGACTGCGGATTTTAGAAATGGTGCAAAGATAGAAATCGACGGCGACCCCTATCGTATTGTCGAGTCGCAACATGTCAAACCCGGAAAAGGCGGGGCATTCGTTCGAACAAAACTGAAAAACTTGCGAACCGGAAACCAATTGGACAAGACCTTCCGTTCGGGAGAGCGCTTTAACGAGCCGGATCTCTCGGAGCAGGAGATGCAGTTTTTATATCGTCAAGACGAAGAATTTCACTTTATGAACACCCAAAGCTATGAGCAGCTTTTTTTGTCGCCGACGCAAGTCGAGTTGGTGAAAGATTTCCTTAAGGAGGACATGATTGTCAGTATTCTGTTCTATCAAGGGGAGCCCTTGGAAGTGGTCCTGCCGAATTTTGTGGAACTGACGATTGTGGAAACGCCGCCGGGCATCCGAGGCGATACGGCCACCGGCGGAGCCAAGGTGGCCAAGCTCGAAACGGGCGGAACGGTCAAGGTCCCCCTTTTTATTGAGGAAGGCACCGTCATTAAGATCGATACCCGCACGGCCAGCTATGTCGAGCGAGTCAAATGAAAACGCTGATGATCGGACCGCTTTTCACGAATTGAGCGTTCCCCTATTTTTTGCATCGCATCATGAGAGAAAGTGGTGATGGACTTAGAAGACATTAAAAAATTGATTGCTTTGCTCAACGAGGAAGCCCTAACCGAGATAGAGGTAGAAGATTCGGAAAGCCGGATTCGGCTCGCGCGCGCGCCCGCCCAATTTGTGGGCGAAGCCCATGCCTTGCCTCCCGCTGTCAATGCGGTTGGGCAGGCCTCCGATGCGCCGCTCCCGGCCCCCCTTGAGGCGGACCGTCGGCGGCAGATTACCTCGCCCATCGTCGGAACTTTTTATAAGGCCGCTTCTCCCGATGCGGAGCCTTATATCAAGCTTGGCGATACCGTAAAAAAAGGACAGGTGATTTGTGTCATCGAAGCGATGAAGCTGATGAATGAGATTGAATCGGATGTCGATGGCAAAGTTGCCGAGCTTTGCGTCGATGATGGCGCCGCCGTTGAATTTGGAGAAACCCTGTTTTTCATCGAACCGGCCTAAACTCGGCTGGGATTTGGAAGTGAAGATTAAATCATAACGCAACCATCGGATACCCGCGACCGACTATTCGCTTTATGTTTTTCTTTTTTATGATCCCTCCGATCGCGAGCGTCCTTCCGTTTGAAAAACATCCAAAAACGATAAGGGTAACCTCAGGGGATGAATTCGCATCTCCCTAAGCATTTCGCCTAGGCGGTCTTCAGGATTTACCCAGCCGGGATCTGCAGGGTAAAAAACAAAGGTGTTGTATGTTTCGTAAAATACTTATTGCCAACCGCGGGGAGATTGCACTCCGCATCATCCGCGCCTGCCGCGAACTCGGTGTCCAAACCGTCGCGATTTACTCGGAGGCCGATGCCGCCTCGCTCCACGTTCGATTTGCAGACGAAGCCGTCTGCGTCGGCCCGGCCAATCCAGGACGCTCTTACAGAAATATCCCCAACATCCTCAGCGCCGCTGAAATTACCGGGGCCGAGGCGGTTCATCCGGGCTATGGCTTCTTGGCCGAAAACGCCCATTTCGCGGATGTGTGCGAATCGGCCGGCATTAAATTCATTGGTCCTTTTGCCGAGTGCATTACCTTAATGGGCGATAAAGCAAAGGCCCGCGACCTGATGGCCAAAAATGGCGTGCCGATCATACCCGGGAGCGAGGGCACTCTTGCCACGAACGAGGATGGACTTGCGCTTGCGGACAAGCTGGGCTATCCCGTTATTATTAAGGCCGTGGCGGGTGGCGGCGGTCGTGGCATGCGGGTGGTGCACGAGAAGGCCGATTTTATCAAATCCTTCCAGGCGGCCAAAACGGAGGCTCAATCGGTTTTTGGTAACGACGAGGTTTACGTCGAAAAATTTTTCACCGAACCGCGCCATATTGAAGTGCAGGTCCTGGCGGACGAAAAAGGGAAGATGATCTATCTCCCCGAACGGGATTGTTCCATTCAGCGGCGTCATCAAAAACTCATCGAGGAATCGCCGTCTCCCGTGGTGGATGAAAAGCTTCGGCGCGAATTGGGCAAGGCGGCTGCCTTGGCCGTGAGTGCGTCGCACTATGTAAATGCCGGCACCGTCGAATTTTTGCTGGATAAAGACCACAGCTTCTACTTTATTGAAATGAACACGCGTATCCAAGTGGAACATTCCATTACCGAATGCGTTACCGGCATCGACTTGGTGAAGGAACAGATCAAGATCGCCTCAGGCAAACCTTTGAGTTTAAAACAAAGCCAGGTGAAGCTCAATGGCCACAGCTTTGAATGCCGCGTGAATGCCGAATCGCCCGAGACCTTTGCGCCTTCACCCGGGACCATCAGCGCCTTTCATATGCCGGGCGGGCCGGGCATCCGAGTCGATTCCGCCAGCTACATGGGGAATGTTATCACGCCCTATTACGATTCGCTCATCGCCAAACTCATTGTCCATGCAGGATCGCGCGATGAGGCCATTGCCAAAATGAAGGGCGCGCTCTCGGAATTTGTGATCGAAGGCATTGAGACCACCTTGCCTTTGCATAAGCGCATTTTCGAGGATCCCGGTTTTGTGAAAGGCCGTTTTTCGACGAACTTTCTGGATCTTTTTCTTTCCGACCCCTCCAAATCGCAATGACCTATCCCCCACTGTATTGGATTGCCGATCCCGCGCTTTATGAGGCAGGAGACGATATCTCCGATCAGGGCGGCACGCGTTTCCTTCAAGCGGTTGAAACGGCCGTCGAAGCGGGCATCTGTTTTATTCAATATCGCGATAAAAGCAGTCAACGGGGCCTTATTTACAAAAGGGCCTTGAGGCTTCGTGAAATTTGCACGCGCGGCAAAGTGACTTTCATCGTTAACGATGAAATCGATATCGCACTGGCCGTAGAGGCCGACGGCGTGCATCTCGGCCAAGACGATTTTCCGATAGAGATGGCGCGAAGCGTCTTAAAGTCCGGGATCATGGTCGGAATTTCAACGCACAATCTCGCGCAAGCCCTCGAGGCGCAATCCTCCGGCGCCGACTACATCGGCTATGGCCCGATCTTTAAAACCCAAACAAAAATTTCCGAGACCGCGCCGCTGGGCATGGCCGCTATCGCTGAAATAAGAGAAAAAGTATCGATCCCCATCTACGCGATCGGCGGGATCCAATGGCCGCAGGCGCAAGATGTTCTTGCCGCTGGGGCGACCGGGGTCGCCCTTGCATCGGCCTTGGCAGGGGCGTCCAAAGAAACCCTACAAGAATGGATAAAAACGCTTCATCCTCCGTCCTGAAACGATTACTCCCGCTCAACTTCACGCTGAGCCCTCATTCTCTCATCTAAAAAGCCGATTCGGAGATCCCGCATTCCCGCAAACACAAATAGATTTTTATGGTATCTTTAGAGTCGTATTTTCAAGAGGATCGAGATCCTCTTTCACAGGGAGATTCATATGATACTCAGCAACACCGAAACGGTGATGGGCAAAAACATCGTGGAGTTCTACGGCGTGGTCACGGGCAGTACCGTGCGCGCAAAGCACATCGGCCGCGATATTATGGCCGGATTAAAAAATATCTTCGGCGGCGAATTAAAGGGCTATACGGAACTGCTTCAAGATTCACGCGAAGAGGCAATCGATCGTATGACCAAACAGGCGGAATCGGTCGGGGCCAATGCCGTGGTGAACGTCCGTTTTTCAACCAGCAGCATCGCACAGGGCGCCGCAGAAATTTTTGCCTACGGCACCGCCGTGCGGGTGGAGTAGCCCAATGAATTTCGATCTCGTCTTTTTTCTACTCCTGCTTTTCGTGACCTATATCACGGGGAGTTTTGTGGAGCGGCGGCATTTCGCAAAACTACGCAAGCGCGAGCAATGGAGCCGGAAGATGATCGTCACCAATTTCAAAACCCTGCCGCCCGAGTGGGAGGTCGCTTCCTCCGGATTGGTCACGGGCAGCGTCGTCATTTCGGTCGATTATTTTAAGCGCATCCTGGCCGGGCTCCGCGCGCTCTTCGGCGGGCGTATCCATGTCTACGAACCCCTCCTCGATCGTGCCCGGCGCGAAGCGATGATGCGCATGAAAGAAGAAGCTCTTTCTAAAGGCTACAACGCCGTGGTGAATCTGCGCTTGGAAACCTCGCGCTTGGCGAGCTCGCGAAAAAACGGAAAGGGAACAACGGGCGTCGAGATCCTGGCCTTCGGCACCGGCATCAAACGCGCCCGCCAAGACTGATGCGCCCCCTAAGCAAGCTCCCCGACGAGGGGGTGAATGTTTCGCCCAGCCATCCCATTCGTGAAGCCTGTGTTTTAGTCTTCGGTGTCTGCCTCGTCGGTCTCCTCGTTTTCGTCCTCATCGCCAGTTCCGTCGAACTCCTTGCCCCTTTGGTTCCGCCAAAGGCCGAAGCCCGGCTTCTTGCTCCAATCTGGGAACAAATCGACGAACAGATGGATGCCCCCACCAAGGCCCAAGCCAAAGAAATCGCCAAACTTGTAAACCGACTTTCAGCACATTGGAAAGACAAGCCTTACGATTTTCGCCTCGGTATTTTAGAGGAAGACAGCCCGAACGCTTTCGCCCTGCCCGGTGGCGCAATCCTCGTGACCTCCGGCCTCATCGCCAAGGCCGAGAGCGAAAACGAGCTGGCCTTTGTGCTGGGCCACGAGTTGGGGCATTTTCGAAATCGCGATCATCTCAAGGCCTTGGGCCGTGGCGTGCTCTTTAATCTGCTCCTTTCCATGGTCGGCATGAGCGGCGGCGAGGCCGTCAGCCTGGTTGGCACCACCGGCCTTTTAACGGAACGGCATTTCAGCCGCGATCAAGAAAGCGCCGCCGACCGCTTTGGCCTCGAACTGGTTTACAAGGAATACGGTCACGTGGCCGGCGGAATGGATTTTTTTAAGCGCCTTCCAAAAGAGATCGAAGGCAGCAATCTGGCGAAGTTCGCCGACACCCACCCGGTGACGGCGGAACGAGTTGCCGAGCTTAAACAATTAGCGAAAGAGGAGGGGTGGACCTTGGAAGGAGAACTGCGTGTGCCGATTGGGAAAATGGAGAATACCAAGCGTAGTGAAGAATAAAAACGACAATAATAAACTTGCCTCTTAACAATTCACAGCTTGCTTCAGAACGGGTGTATGTTGCACACACAGGCTTAAAAGTCGATTGGGAAGTTGGGGCTCCCATTGTCTTCGATTAAACCGGTAACAGAATTCATTGAGATACTCTTGTAAATG
>JAJDBW010000011.1 GCA_029261155.1 Nitrospirota bacterium
ATTAAAGATCACATTGCCGGAGACATCGACACTGCCCTGAGGGTCGGTTGGATTTCTTTGGAAGACGTTCTCTTTTTTGATGTAGGCTTCGTTCAAGAAATTCGGATTCTCAATCTTCTGATACCAGAAGCGCCGGCCATCTGGAAGGGCAATGACTTCGGATAAAAAACCGTTGCCGGTGATGGCACCCGTGATAACCGCGCCAGGTACCGTGGCGGGATTGGTTCCCCAAGGCGCAGGACCTTCAAAAGGTATGGGTGTGACTGTCGCCGGTGGGAGTGGTCCAGAACTGCTTCCCCCCCTCCGCCGCTGTTATGGCTGGCTTCGGCCATGTTCGTGCTTAAGAGAAGGAGAAGAAAAGAAAAGATGAATAGTCCTCTTCTCAGTTTTAAGAAGTGCTCCTCAATCTGTGCGCGTTTCATATAAGTATCTCCCAGTTGATTCGCTCATACATTATTAAAATTTTAAGACCGATATGTTTTGCACTTGGTTCCTTACCCTAAACTGAAAATATAATAGCTCTTTAGCATCGCGTTTTTAGCATAGAGAATAAAATAAGTCAAGATCTCTAATAAATTATAAAGCGCACTTTCTTCTGCGGCTGTGTTTTAGTATATTTATTAATAAGTTGTGCTTGTCTCCTTTAATCGTTATTAAAGATGGGTCTGTCGTCAATTCGCGATAAATGGCGTGGTTGATCGCCTTCCCGGTTTTCATTGCATCGCAGGGCCGAAGGCGAATTTTAAGGCTGAAGTCAGGTGATCTCGGCTGCTCAAATACACTGTATTGATTCCTCCAAGGTTTCCGACCGAGATGTAATTGTCTTCACCAGCGTTGCGTTCAATAATGGTCGTCGACCAATTGCCCGCGTTGGTACAATCCAATTCTGCGCAAAAGGCATAGCGGAGGTGGTCATTGATAAAGTCGCCGTAAACCACATGTCTTCCGTTTTGTCCGTCGATTTTAAGTTGGGTGCTGATCCCGCTGCCTTCGAGAGGGTCGATGGTAATGGTTGTCCAATTACTCGATGCTAGGCAATGGTCGGCACTCAAAGCTGGATCGCAAAAGGCATACTTGAGCTGGGTGCCGTTGCCACTCCCCCGGTTGTCGCGATAGGTGATTTGAATGCCGCTGCCGTTTACAAAGATCGAACTATCCGCGCCGACGTCGCCTGTGGGTCCCGGATCGTCAACAAGGACCGTTATCCAGTTTCCGGGATATGCGGGATCTTGCTCGGTACAGCTGGCCGCGTCATTTTCATCGAAGATGCAACGGGCATATCTGAGGGTGAAATTGGCGTAATAGCTGATATGGAGGGTCTTGTCTTTGACAAATAAAAAGCTGGGTTGGGCGTAATTATTCTCTCCGACGGTCGAGCCGCCGTCGACATCCGTGACAATCCAATCAGTCTCCGCCAGGCATTTGCCCGTTGCCGTTAAGGGGTTACAGGTGGCATACATGAGTGAACTTCTTCTTTGCAAGATGCTGTTTTCGAATCTTTGATTTTGCGCGTGAAAAATGATGTGAACGCGCCCAAAGCTATCCACTTTAATAAAGGTGTCGGTGATGCCATCGGTCGCGTCATAAATTTTTACGGCCGTCGACCAAGTGGTGCCATTCTTCTGGGCATATTTAATAATATTTAAATCGTCCATATGAAGCCCATCCACCTCCGATTGATTATGGGCCTCGAGGGCCACTCCCGTTTCAAAGTCCCGGTAGCTGACATGGATGAGGCCCGGACCGCCACCGAGGCTTTCGATATCCATATTAATATCGCGTCCGAGTCTGTGACCCGTGCTTGGCGGGATGGCGGAGGTGTCGATCAGTTCCTTGGTCCAATTAGTTAACTGACCGCAGTCGTTCGGTTCTTTGCCTCCCGATGGCGAGTCTTTTAGTGTTGGACAGAAAGCATGTTTTGGGGAACGGTCGGACACGGACAAATAAGTGATATGAATTGTACGGTCGGGGTCTTCCTCGTCGATGGCAATGGTTGTGCACTCGCCGGCATCGTTGATTGGAACGCCGCCATCCAGCATGCCGTTTCCATCAATCACGAGGCTGGTAAACGAGGAGGTGAAGCTTTCGATGGTAAAGGTCCAGACATGCTTGGCTTCCAAATGGTTTCCTTCTGCATCTTCGACACCGCCTTCGCCGGCCTTGAGGGTGAGGGTGTAGACGGCTTCGAAGTCGAGGGCTTTGACGAAGGTGATGATGATTTTTTTACAATCGAGGCTTTCGCATGCCGCCGATTTGATTAAGGCCGCGGGGGTCATTTGAAAACCGGTGACAAAGCTTTCGGGTTTCATGGCCTTATCGAAAAGGAGCGCGAGTTGCGTAAAGGCAGAAACGTCCGAGGCTTGATCCGCCGGATCGACGGCGCTGACCTTGGGGTGTGCTGTTCCGCCGTTTCCGTTACCCTCTGTACCGCTCGCGCCGCTGCTGCTGCAGGCCGAGAAGAGCGGGATCAAGGCCAAAAGGACAAGGGTGGCAATGCCGTATTTATATTTTCGGATGGCTTGAATCAAGCCGTGTTCCTCTTTAAGAAAATAGATCGTGCACTCATCTTTGATCCCATTATGAATGAAACCAGCGTCATTTTAAAGCACCTTTTATTTAAAAGATTTTCCATGTTATTAAAAATATATCTATACGTCAAGCCGCTGGATCATTTTTAGGGGGAGTTATTTTTCTTCGACATAAATATCGGAAGAAGCGCGTGAGGCTTGGCGAGAGCACTGAGGTAAAAGCGTTTTGAATCCACGCTCTGCTTAGGATTGAGTTTGGGCCTTTCTCGCTCCCTTTGTTCCAAGACGAGATGCTTTATTTAGTTGTTCTTATTAATAATTTTTAGTACCTCTCCTTGATAATCAATCAGATAGAGTTCCTTATTCTCATCTTCCCCTAAGGCGCTGATTGCGCGTCCGGTTTTGAGGAGCAAGCGGGTATCGCTCACTTTTCGGTCGGCGTAACGTAATATCCAAAGGCGGCCATTGCCATAATCGCCATACAAATAAGCGCCGTAGAGCGCGGGGATGGCTTTGCCCCGATAGACGTAGCCACCAATAACGACCGTCCCCTCCGATCGCGGGTAATCGAAAATAGGGTCCTCTAGGTGTCGTTTGTCGCAAATTGGATTGACTCTGGGCGTACAGATTTTCCCTTCCATGATATTCCAACCGTAGTTCCTACCCCTTTGAATGATATTAATCTCCTCCCGACTGCTTTGCCCCACGTCGCCCGCATAGAGTTCGCCGCTTTCCGAATCGAAAGAAAAGCGCCAAGGATTCCGTAGACCATAGGCCCAAATTTCCGAGGGAATGTCTTTTTGCATGCGATAGGGATTGTCTAAGGGAATGCCATAGGCTCGATTGTCCTCCTTTCGATCAACATCGATCCGCAACATCTTGCCAAGCAAAGTTTTCAGATTTTGGCCGTTGCCCTGAGGATCGTTTCCCGCGCCGCCGTCGCCCATGCCGATGTAGAGCATGCCGTCGGAGCCGAAGGCAATCTGCCCGCCGTTATGGTTGCCAAAGGGTTGCGGTATTTCCATCAAACGGCGTTCTGTCGCGGGATCGACTTTTTCGAGCTGAGGGTCTGCAGTATACTCGGCGATGACGGTCCGAAGGCCTTTCTCAGAGGCGGTGTAGTTCACAAAGAGCCGTCTATTTTTGGAAAAGTTAGGGTGAAAGGCCAGGCCGAGAAGCCCTTTTTCACCGCCTGAGGCCACACGTTTTCGAATGTCGAGAAAGGCCGCTTCCTTGAGGACGCCATTTTCTAAAACCCGAATCCGGCCAGGCTGCTCTATGACGAAGAGTCGACCGCTGCCGTCTCCGGCGTGTGTTAAGCCGACGGGATCCCTCAGTCCGCTGGCCATGCTTTTCAATGCGATGGCGATTTGTTTTGAAACGTCCGGGTCCGGGTTCGTAGGGCTAGCCGGAGGCGTAAAAAGGATCATGAGGATGAGGCCGGACGTGAGTAATAAAAAAAGTGTTAGGGGTTTTCGGATTTGAATCATGGTTTTTGATGAATCTGAAGTGGATGAATCCTCTCGTGAGCATATGAAATCGGAGAAGGCGGTGTCAATTGCCTCAGGCATCGCGTTATCTTGACACTGACGCGTTCCTTGCACTAGAGTGGGGCCGGCATGAATATCGTCTACTTCGATTTGGAGACGCAAAAGAGTGCGGATGAAGTTGGGGGCTGGTCAAATAAGCATCTGATGCGCGTCTCCTTTGGCGTAACCTATTCCACGCAAGACGACCAGTTTAAGGGCTATGAAGAGGGCGACATGCCCGCGTTGCTCGCGGAACTGTCCGCCGCCGATCTGGTGATAGGATACAATATCATCAGCTTCGATTATTCCGTTCTCTCGGCCTATTCCGACCAGGATTTTTCGAAGCTCCCCACGCTCGACCTTATGGCCGATCTCCGGTCGATCTTGGGTTTTCGCCTCAAACTCGATAATCTCACAACAACCACGTTAAAATCGGGAAAATCCGCGGAAGGCCTCATGGCGATCCAATGGTTTCATGAAGGCGAGTTCGCGAAGATCGCTCTTTATTGCAAGGAGGATGTTCGGATTACCCGCGATCTGCACCGCTTCGGTTGCGAGCACAAGTTTGTTTACTATACCGATAAGCGCAATCGGGTGTGCAAGGCCCCGGTGAACTGGTCACTGGACCCGTAGCGATGATTCCGTTTCCTAAAATCGACCCCGTTTTTTTTCGCATTGGTCCGCTTGCCTTCCGTTGGTATGGGATGATGTATGCCCTCTCCTTTCTTTCGGCCATCTTCATCATCCGCGCGCTTGCCTTAAAAAAGAAGCTTAAAATTACGCAAGATGAAATCTCCGACTTGATGCTCTACGCCGCCTTGGGCGTTATTTTAGGTGGGCGGCTTGGTTATGTCCTCCTCTACAATCCTGCCTATTATTTTGGCAATCCGGAAAAGGTGTTTGCGGTATGGGAGGGGGGCATGTCTTTCCATGGCGGCATGATCGGCGCGATTTTTTGTGGGATTCTGTATTGTAAAAGGCGGGGTTTTGATGTCTACGCTGTGGCCGACGTCGCCATCGTTAGCGTGCCGGTGGGATTGGGCCTAGGCCGAATCGGAAACTTTATAAACGGCGAGCTCTATGGGCGGGCGACCGATTTGCCCTGGTGCATGATCTTTCCGCAGGGCGGCGAAGTTTGTCGGCATCCCTCCCAGCTCTACCAAGCCGGGCTCGAGGGTGCGGCGCTTTTTGCGATACTCTGGTTACTTTCTAAAAAAGACCTTGCGGCGGGTGTCGTCTTTTGGTCTTTTATCTTGTTCTATGGGCTCTTTCGATTTTTGGTGGAATTTGCGCGCGAGCCTGACGCACATATCGGTCTCCTCCTCGGGTCATTTTCAATGGGACAGCTCCTCAGCCTGCCCATGTTTGTCTTGGGCCTAGCCATGGCCTGGCGCTGCCGTCGCCGCGCCGCCGCTCCTTAAGCGATCTTGCTGATCAATAAAGCACCTTGAGTAGAAAGAGGCCTTGCGGTGGCGCAGTCGGTCCTGCCGCGCGCCGGTCTTCGGCGGCCAAAATTTCGGGGATCTCCTGGGCCGAGCGTTTCCCCTGCCCAACTTCAACCAGCACACCCACGATGTTTCTCACCATATGATGTAAAAATCGGCGGGCGATAAACGTGAGTACGATGTCTTCCCCCTCTTCTCGAATTTCAATTTCATTTAAATCGATACAATGATCCTGGGCATCCGATCCAGCGGCACAAAAAGACGTAAAACAGTGTTCGCCGCTTAAGGCCTTTGCTGCGATGGCCATGTGTTGAAGGTCGAGCGATTGCGGAAAATGCCAAGAATTTCGGTAACGGAAGGGCGATCGTAGTTGGTTTTTATGTATAAAGTAGCGGTAGTGTTTTTCTTTAGCGGAATGGCGTGCGTGGAAGTCGGCCGCTACGCCTTCGGCACAGGTGACCGCGATGTCCTTCGGCAGGAGGGCGTTGAGCCCCCGGACCCAGTCTGCTGTCGGTGTCGGGCGATCCGATTCAAAATGTGCCACTTGCCCCAAGGCATGGACGCCGGCATCGGTTCGCCCTGCGCCGTGAACCCGAGTTGGCTGTTGGCAAAGGCGCGCGAGGGCCGCTTCGACATGCCCTTGGATGGAGGGCAGTTTTGTCTGACGCTGCCAGCCGTGGTAGGCGCTTCCATCATAGGCCAAGGTGAGTTTGATGCGGGACATCGTCGTTAACGCTTAAGGCGCAGGAGGTAATAAAAGACGAAATTTTTTTGATTCACGGCCTGCCGAGAAAAAAGCCAATATCACGATCCCAATTTTAAGGAACCAATATAGGCCGCGATTCCTTTGTAAAGCGCTTCCGCCGCTTTTTGGCGGTAGCCCTTACTGCGAAGTCGTTTTTCTTCAATGCGATTGCTCAAAAAGGAGATCTCGGCGAGGATGGCCGGCATCTCGGTATGGGCCAGCACAAAGAAGGGGGCCTTCTTCACGCCCAAAGCCGAGGTTGGATATTTTGAGATTAGGTTTTTCACAAAGGACTCATTGGTGAAGTGCGCCAGCTCCAAAGAGGCATTTAAAGTAAATTCCCGTTCCAGGTCGTTTAAGATCATTTGTTGAAAATCAAAGCTCCCTTCGTCCGAGGCGGCGTTCTCACGGGCGGCGGTGGCTTGAGCGGCTTGGTCCGAGGCCCGACCCAGCAGGTAGACCTCGATGCCTTTGGTATTGCGAAGCGGACTCGAATTGACATGGACGGAGATAAACAGATCGGCTCGATTGTCGTTGGCGATTTTCGTCCTTTCCTTCAATGGAATAAAAACATCCCGGCTGCGCGTCATGATGACTTTTTTATGTAGGCGTTTTTCGATCAGTTTTTTCAGACGATGCGACACATCGAGGACGACATCTTTTTCCTTTAGGCCGCTCTTGCTTGTTGCGCCGGGATCTTTCCCCCCATGCCCCGGATCGATGACAATGGTTCCAATGTCGATCAGCGCCGGCGATCCTGTCGGCGGATAAAGATCGACCACCAGGCGGTCTGGCTTATCCAGTAAGAGCAGTTTGTGTAATCCCAAGCGTCTATATTTTAAAGACACTTCAACCGTATTCTTGCCATTTTCTTTGGCCTCGACAGTATCGACGAGGCTTCCATTGACAGATTGACGGTGTCCTTTTTTAAAGGTTTTCCCCAGTTGCGCCTGTGCTAATTCCACAACCACGGTTTTCGATTCGCTTTGCCTTGAAACCGTGTAGGTGACGGGGCGATTGAGGTCGATCACGACTCGGGTGCGTTCCGGGTTGTGCGAGTAGCGGATCTTTTTGACCACCGCCATTGTTGGTTTTTTGCTCTTCGTTTTATGGGCGAGAAGGATCGGCTCGGTTTCTTGCACTGGGCCGGTCAGCGCAAAAGAGCAAGCGGGGAGGCCAATTAGGAGGCAAAGTACAATAATTAAAGGAGGAAAATATCGACTCATCATTCTATCCACATAAAATAGCGATAAAACCAAAGCTTGTCAATTTTACCAAAACCACGCTCCAGTTCTCAGTTTAGGCGCTTTGCGGCTTGAATTCCAGAGGCGTGATCAGGTATGGTCGAGGATGGCGGCTCATCACCTGGAGTTTTTTTATGCACAGTAGGTCTCCTTCGCAATCGGATTCAAAAGAAGCCCAAAAAACATGTGCGATTGTTCTGGCCATGCACGGCACACCGCCCAAGGATTTCCCAAAAAAGGAAATGGCGGAACTTTTTGAATTACGCGCCCGGCTTCGCCATCGCGAGCAAGTGGGCCCAGAGGCGGTTGCGCGACACGAGGCCTTGGATGCCCAGATGCGCCAATGGCCCCGGAGTGAAAAGAACGATCTTTTTTATATCGGCTCATCTAAGTTGGGTGCTGAACTTCAGGTTGCGACGGCTTTACCTGTTTTTGTCGGCTTTAACGAGTTTTGCGATCCGACAATCCAGATGGCCATCGATCAGGCCCTGGCCTTGAACGTCGCCAAGGTGGTTGTAACCACGCCTATGATGACCCGTGGGGGCGAACATTCCAAAACGGATATTCCGGCCGCCATCGAACGCAGCCAAGGTCGGCATCCCAAAGCGAATATTGTTTATGCTTGGCCTTTTCCCATCCCCGATGTTGCAAACTTTCTTGCCGCCCAAATCGCCTCTTTTTTGCCTTAATCGTGCCGAATGGCTTCGCTTGATCAAGGGGTGTCTCACAATCTATTCGATGAAGCGCGGTCCTGTCCTAAGATCATTTTTAGAAGTGAGGAGAAGGGGCTATTTTTATAGGAGGACGATGATGGACGATAAGGTTTCCATTTCGATTAACGGGCAAGAGATTGAAGTCGATCGTGGCAGATCGATTTTGGCGGCCTCCATGCAGGCCGGAGTGAAGCACATGCATCTCTGTGGCGGCCGCGGCCTTTGTAGCACTTGTCGGGTTCGCGTGATAGAGGGTGCGGAGCAATTAAGTGTGATGACTCGCTACGAAAAAATTTCGCTTCGAAGCCATCTGTCTTTTTCCGCAGAGATCCGCTTGGCCTGCCAGGCCAAGGTCATGGGTCCGGTAAAGGTCGAAACGGTTTTTCCGACCCTCGGCCGCTTGGATTATCAAGGCCCCTAAGGCGCCGATATTTTCAGGCTTAGGGGCGCTAGCGCTTAGTCGGAATCTTGGTGGGGTGCCATGTAGAGCGTCAGGGGTGATTCCTCGGCTTCCTTTTCCGTCGGTTTCGGTTGGGGGTATTTGAAGAGCTTCTCTTCGTAATTTTTGACGATGACTTCATCATCGTCAATATAGAGAAGGGTCTCTTGGGGCAGAATCGCGACCTTACCACCGCCTTGCGGCGCATCGATCACATAATGCGGGACGGCCATGCCTGAGATATGACCTCGCAAGGCGGAAATGATTTTCAAGCCTTTTTCCACCCGCGTTCTAAAATGGGCCGTGCCTTGAACGAGATCGGCTTGATAGATGTAGTAGGGTTTGACCCGAATCGCCAAGAGTTTCTTCATCAACGTTTTCATCGTTTCCGGGTCGTCGTTGATCCCTTCCATCAATACGGTTTGGCTACCCAAGGGAATGCCTGCATCGGCCAGCATGCCGCAGGCCTTTGCCACTTCCGGCGTGATTTCACTGGGATGGTTGAAGTGCAGATTCATATAGAGGGGATGGTATTTCTTCAGCAGGGTGCAAAGCTCTTCGGTAATGCGCGAAGGCAAGGAGCCCGGCACGCGTGTTCCGATGCGTATGATTTCGAGGTGATCGATTTCTCGCAAGGCCTTGAGTACGCGTTCGAGCAAAAAGTCCACCACCATAAGCGGATCGCCGCCCGATAAGATGATGTCGCGAATTTCTTTGTGCTCCTGGATATAGTTCACGACCTGTTTGAGGTTTTCGGGCGTGAGCGTTCCCGGCGAGCCAACGAAGCGTTTTCGGGTGCAAAAGCGGCAATAGATGGGACATTGGTTGGTAACAAAGAGTAACACGCGATCGGGGTAACGATGGACCAGGTTCGGCACGGGGCTGTCTTTTTCTTCGTGCAGCGGATCTTCCATTTCGCAGGCGGCATCGGAGGTCTCTTCTTCCGGCGAGGGAACAACCTGTTTCCAAAGCGCATCCCCATTTTCTTTGATCTGCGCCAAGACATGCGGGGTGATCCGCATCGGGTATTTATCGACAATATCGCGGACGGAATCGGCCGGAACGCCAAGTTCTTTTTCTAGCGTTTCGACATCGTGGATGGACGCTTTTAAATCTTTTTGCCATTGTTCCACAGCGGCTATTCTCCTTCGTTGTCGGTTGTTGTCGGTGGACGATAGTTTTCATTGAGATGCGCGATGATTTTGTCTTCATCATCAAAGACCGCCTCACCGTCAACAAGCACCGGAACGGTGTATTGTCCCGAGACTTCAAAGACTTCATGGCGTTCTCCTAACCACGGTGGTACATTAACCTTTTCGTAACGCAAGCCCAGGGCATCCAGACGGTTTCGGACCATGACGCAGTAGGGGCAGGATTCGAGGTTGTAGAGTTTTAGCATAAGCCGGCCTCATTAATGGTACCCATTGTTTTCCCCGCTTCTTCCGAAAACGCGCAAGGTGCAATAACGGCGTCGACCATCCCATGAATTAACTTTTTTTCCAAAGAGCATACGGTGGCCAGCACGCCGCCGAGGCGGGCTTCATTCCCTTCGACAAAGTAATAGGGAGAAAGGCGGGCGCGCCCTTCCATCGTGACGGGGCGATCCGCATCAAAATCGTAATAGTCGATTGAAACCTTTTTCCCTTTATGGAAATTTTGCAGAATATAGGGCGTGCGCTCAAAAGAAGCGAGGGCTTGGTCGATGGCGATCCGCCAATCTGCCTCGGAAAGATCGTGGCCGACGGAAACCCCCCGGCTGCCCCAGGCCAATTCAGAAAAACCAGAAGCTTTGATCGCGAATTGCCGTTCCTTTTGTCCTGCGCTTCCAAGTGCCCGGAAGTCGCTCATCGGGGTGCCCTTGATCGTTAAGTTCGGAATGAGGGCATGGGGCGGAAGGGGCCTGGGATCGAGCATCCAGGTCAGTGGGAAGAGCCCATCAAGCAGGGCCTTTCTCTCTTCACCGAGTTGTGTTAGCCAATAGTCTCTTAAAACCGGATGATGAAAAAGGGCGAAGAGGCTTTTTTCTTCCAAGTGCGCTTTCGGTGGAGGGGTCAAGGCCACTTGTTTTTTCTTGGCTGCATAGAGCATGAGTTCGGATTTCGGGATGTTTTTAAGGTCGAAGAGTTCGAAGAAACGATAGAGAATGTCGATACGCCGTCGTTGTCCGCCGCTTTCGATTGTAAGGCCCTCTTCCGAAAAAAGGAGATCCTTCGGTTCGATAACCCAGGTTTCGAGGCCGCGGGCGAAGAGCCTTTTTGCCAGCCACTGCATTTCCGTTCGATAATCCTTCGATTCCTCGGAAACCACGATGGCCAATATCGGGGCCTTTTTATCTGATTTGGCACGGATCATCTTTTCGAACTGGACCACCATTGTATTTTCTTCGGTTGTATTTTTATTGGTCTCGACAGTCTTAAGCTGTCCGTTCCCATGGCTATTTCCCGGTTTGTCGGTTTCAGGTTTTACAGCATAGGCTTCATAAAGTGCAGCGGTTAAACCGATGCCGCCTGGAATGGAATCCAATTCCGAGGCGATGAAGCCCGAGGGCGTGGGAATCAGGTCGGGACGAATGATGCCGGGTAGCTCCTGTTTAAAACGGTTCATCCGGCCCATTTCGACAACGGCTTCCGGTTTACCCTGATCGAGGTAATCCGCAACCCAGCGGGGTGCACGGCCTCGAACGCTGTCGAAGTAGAGTCGATTGGCGGCTTGATAAAAGGCGAGAAGGTTCCCTCCTAAAGCCCTGAGGAAGCCTTCCTCTTTTTTGGAGAGATAAAAGGGCCGGGTCGCAATCCGCCAAAGGTCGTTTCCGGTGGCAGGTTCTGAACCGGCTTCCTCTGGGCGCGTCGGCTGAAAAAGTCCTTTATCCACTAGGGCTGATCTTAGTGCACGGCCTTGAGCCATGGTTTTTAATATTTCGCAATCGACTGGCGCGGTTTTGGCTGGAGGCACCGTTTATTTTCTCCAAGTGGGATAAAAAAGTGTGACTTTTTCAATATAACACTGGATTCCGTTCATCCGCAACCCTGATTTGGTGAGAGCAATTTGCCTGAAATACTATAGCCTTGAGCGAAATTTCTTCTGCTTTCGCTGAGTCTCAGGTCTGAGGGCGCGCTTGTTCACTGGGTGTGATCTATTAAGATCATCCAGCTGTCCGAAAAATGAAAATAAAAAAACGGAGCCGATTAAAAAATCGGCTCCGTTTTAGAGATTGAAGCGGAGGTTCTAAGCCAAAGGCCCGTTCAGTTTAGTGGTTTTAGAACGAAACCTGATATTGGGACCGGACCATCCAATCGTCTCGGTTTCCGGCATCGAACGAAACAGCGGAAATATCGAACTGAAGCTTTCTCCGGTGTCCGGCAAAGAAAAAGTTCAGGCCGCCGGTGAGCTCGGTGATATCGTTGTTGTTTCCGTCGGGATTAAAGAGAGAGAAGCGACCTGCAATTTCGATCTTTTGGGGTTTCACGAAAAAGCCGGCTTGGAGATAACCCCCGCTTGCGTCGGCATTCCGGTCGTCGTCCCGGAAATAGGCTTCCCCCTGGATTGAAGCGCCGCGTTGTTTGAAGGCGAATTCCAAAGCCAGGGTTTGTGTCGTTTCCTGGGCGGCCACTGCATCGTTGTTTCCGGCATCGAAGGCCAGACCGGCACCTACAGACAAAAGTGGGTTTTCCGAATTCGCAAGGTCTGATTCTGAAATGGACATGGCTCCTAAAGGGTTAATGACCACGCGGAAAACGGTGAGGTATTTCGTGCTGTCGTTTTCGTTATTGAGCCCATTGCCGTTAAAGAGTCCGACAAAGTATTCGACGAGGTGGTCTGCATGGTCTCCGCTGAATTGAATGCCGATATCCCGCGCATTCACCTGGTTGGCGTTGAACTGCTTGGAGGCATGGGCGGTATCCACGAATTGCAGGTCGCCGAAAAAGGCCAATTGCTGCCGATTAAAAGGGACTTTAAATTGCCCCAAGCGGACGTTTGCGTGTTCATAATGTTTGATATCGATGAGAAAATCTCTTAGCGCAACCCTCTTTCCGGGACCCGGGCCATCGGCCACTTCAAGCTGAATGACATAGCCGATGTTGGGGTTGTAGACAAAACCGTTCCAGCGCAGCCGGCCTTTGGCAACCTTAAAGGTCGAGATGTCCGGGTTATTTTCCCGATCGGCATATAGATGTTGAAATTGTAAGAAGGCCTTAAAACGCATCGAGAAACGATCCTCGACATTGAGCACGAAACCGTCGTCGTATCCTACTTTGATGTTGTCTAAGTTCGTGAGTTTCGCGGCGGCTTCCGCGCTTGGCTTATTCAAAAAAAACAAGGTCAAGAGCAATAATCCAAGTTGGGCGCTTTTCTTCATGATTCTCCTTAATAGAGATGGGGTCGATCTTGTCGGTTGTCTTGTTCGAGCAAAGGTCCTTGGCACGCTTTGAATAAGGTAGACCAAGGCGGCCTGAAAATACTGAAGTCTTTCCAAAAAGTCAACGGGGCGAGTTCCAATATAAAGGGACCTGATCGAAAATCCCGCTCCGCATCATTTTTAGAGGCTGTGAATTTGACTCCCCCCAATTGAGGTGCTAGAATCCCCCGACTTTATGACTTTTTGAGGGATATTGGCGCGCAAATGAATGATCGTTTTTTAAGGGCTTGCCGGCGGGAACCGGTCGATTATACGCCGGTTTGGTTTATGCGCCAGGCCGGACGCTACATGAAGGTCTTCCGTGAAATACGGGCCAAACATAGCCTGCTCACGGTTTGTAAAACGCCTGACTTGGCCGCCGAAGTGACCTTGCAACCCATCAAGCGTTTCGATTTCGATGCCGCGATCATCTTCGCCGACATTCTCCTTCCACTCGAACCCATGGGGCTTCATCTTGAATTCGTAAAGGGTGAAGGTCCTGTCATCCACAACCCCATCCGTGAAGACAAAGACATCGAAGCGCTGCGTCCCGTTATCGCCGAGGAATCCTTGGGCTATGTCATGGAGGCGATACGGCACGCCCGATCGGCGCTACAGGTTCCTTTAATCGGCTTCGCCGGGGCGCCGTTTACCTTGGCCAGTTATATGATCGAAGGGGGCGCATCAAGAAACTACCTATATACTAAGAAAATGATGTATGGCGCACCGCTGCTCTGGGACCTTTTAATGACCAAATTATGCCGTGTCATCGCCGACTATCTCTTGGCGCAGGTCGCTGCGGGAGCGCAGGCCATTCAGATTTTCGATAGCTGGATCGGGGCCCTCTCGCCCGGAGATTACCGGCGCTATGTTTTTCCGCACATGCGCCGACTATTATTAGAATTAAAGGGCTGCAATGTCCCCCTTATCCATTTTGGTACGGGCACGGCAACCTTACTCGAGATGCAAAAAGCGGCAGGGGGCGATGTCATCGGTCTCGATTGGCGGGTAGAGCTCGATGATGCTTGGGACCGCCTGGGTAAAGACGTCGCCGTGCAGGGTAATCTCGATCCCCTCACCCTCTTCGCCCCGATTCCGGAGATCGAAAAGCGCGTGGATGATATCCTCCGGCGAGCCGCTTGCCGGCCCGGACACATCTTTAATTTGGGGCACGGTATACTCCCGGGTACACCCTTAAGCAGCGTCGAAGCCGTAATCAAACGCGTACACGAGAAAAGTGCGGCCCTCCTTTCCAGTCATGAGAAAGATCGTCTAAACGATTAGACGCGACCAAACGCTGAGACAACAAGGTCAGGCTATGGCATCTCACGTTTGAGCCCCTTCGTATGGCCGGTTTTTTTATTCTTATACGCCATTTTCAAGTGACGAAGGTGATTTTTTTTTCGCCCCATTGTCCCTAAGCGATTTCTTGACATCGATTGCAGGGCCCCGTAAAATCGGTCGCGCATGATGCGTTTAAAGGCGTGTTTGCAAAGGATATTTTTGTGAAATGGGCGACGTGGATTTCAACTGCCGGGGGCATCGGCTATTTTCCGGTTTTTCCCGGAACCGTCGGAAGCGGGCTCGGCCTCTTGATGTTCTTTGCGCTTCGGTCGATTTCCGCACCTGTTTATATCGCGTTTCTGTTGGTTTTATTTGGTGTCGGCGTTTACACATCTACCCTCTCTGAACAGGTTTTTCAAAAGAAAGATGCCGGCTCGATTATCATCGATGAAATCCATGCTATGCTCTTGGTGCCGTTCCTCCTCCCGCAGACCCCCTTTTGGTGGATCGCCGGTTTTATTGTCTTCCGATTTTTCGATATTAAAAAACCCCCGCCGATCCGACGTTTTGAAAAGATGCCGAAGGGCTGGGGGGTGATGATGGACGACCTCATCGCAGCCCTTTATACCGTTTTGACGCTCCGACTATTAGAACAGTTCTTAGATTTTGGAGGCCTGTCTCTTGGATGAGCCCCTTTTTCGCCGTTCGATTCGTTTGCGGGGCGTTGCGCTTCAGGAACTTAAGCTTTGGCTGGGAGCCCGTTTGGCCAATGCCAGTCTTCATGTCGAGGTGGTTCAGGCCCCGAGCGATGTGGATGTCCTCTTAAGCAGTCCGGAAAAGGCCTTTATCGATGCCGCAGCCGCCGTGGTCGAAAAGGCCTGGGGGCGATTTATCGATCTGAAACCGCAAGACCGCGCGGAAGCCGTGGTCGGAAAATACCTTTTGTTGAGTCGACAATGGCTCGCTGTCGCCGAATCCTGCACCGGCGGACGAATTGCCAGCCGCCTGACCTCGGTGCCGGGAAGCTCGCGTTATTTTCATTCCGCCTGCGTTCCTTATAGCAATGCCGCGAAGATGCATTTTTTGTCGGTGCCCAGTCTCTTAATTGAGGAAAAAGGCGCGGTGAGCCGGGAAGTGGCCATTGCCATGGCGGAGAGCCTTCGTAAAAATACCGGTGTCGATATCGGCCTGGCGGTGACTGGCATCGCCGGTCCCGGTGGGGGGAGCGAGGAAAAACCGGTGGGCCTGGTTTACATTGCTTTATCCGATTCCCAGCAGACGCGCAGTTCTGAACACCGTTTGCGGGGAGAGCGCGAAGCCATCCAATCCGCCGCGGCCCAATGTGCCTTGGAACTCCTCCGGCATACGCTGGTGGACAAAATTGAAGCCCTTAAAAAAAACAACGGAACGTGATATAAAGAGGGGCCGCGAATAACCGGACTCCGGTCTTACAGGGATTTCGTTTCTCCATGGACCTTCAACGCCTCTTTATCGCCTTTCCCTTTTCCGAAGCCATTCGGGAAAAATGTCTTGCGCTTCAGGGCCGGGGTAAAAAGCAGGGCTTAGCGCTGCGATGGTGCCAGCCCGAGCAGCTTCACCTTACGCTTGTCTTTTTAGGGAATATAAACGCGGAAGAAGGCCGAGAGGTCGAGGCGATCCTTCAAGCGGCGGCCGAGCGCTTTTCACCTTTTGAGCTTCGGATTTCGGGCCTGGGTGCTTTTCCGAATTATCGCAAGCCTCGCGTGCTTTGGCTTGGCCTGTCGGAAAATCCTTGCTTGATGGTCCTGCAACAAAATCTGTCTGAGGCCCTTGTTGAATTTGGCATTGCGCGCGAGGCGCGCCCCTTTCATCCTCACCTAAGCCTGGGACGATTTCGTCGCGGCCCGCGAGATGAAATGAAGGCGCAGGCGGCACTCGTAAAGCAATGGATAAAAACGGAAGCCGATCTCGACCTCGGGAACTGCGAGATGGCGACGATCTTGTTAATGGAAAGCCGTTTGCGTCCGCAAGGTTCCGAATATTATGTGCGTTTGCGTGTGCCCTTGGCTATCGGCGATCCGATGAAAAACGAATACGGTATTTCTAGGGCGAGCTAAGGTTTTATCGCCAGGTTTAATTGGCTTAAAATTTTTTTAAAACAAAAATACGATGCAGACAGGATAGAAACGAAATCGAAGGATCAATCTTTCAAAGATAAAGGGGAAAAACATGGGCGAGAAAGGAACGAAGGAAGACAATCAAAAGAAGGCGCTCGAATTGGCGATGTCGCAGATCGAAAGGCAATTCGGCAAAGGCGCGATCATGCGCTTGGGCGACGGCGGTGCGCCGCCCGATGTGCCGGTGATTCCAACGGGATCTTTGGGATTGGATATTGCCTTGGGTGTCGGTGGCTTCCCGCGTGGCCGGGTCATCGAGATTTTCGGGCCGGAATCCTCCGGAAAAACCACCTTAACGCTGCATGCCATCGCCGAGGCTCAAAAAATGGGGGGCTCCGCCGCCTTCATCGATGCGGAACATGCGCTCGATATCCACTATGCCGCCCGCTTGGGGGTCAATACAGACGATCTCTTGATCTCCCAGCCTGATACCGGCGAACAGGCCCTCGAAATTACGGAGACCCTCGTCCGCAGCGGCGCCCTCGACGTGGTCGTCATCGATTCGGTTGCGGCGCTCGTGCCGCGGGCTGAAATCGAAGGTGAAATGGGCGATTCCCACATGGGCCTCCAGGCCCGGCTCATGTCTCAGGCCTTGCGGAAACTCACCTCGGCCATTTCGCGATCGCGGACCAGCGTCATCTTTATCAATCAAATCCGGATGAAGATCGGCGTGATGTTCGGTAATCCGGAAACCACCACGGGTGGAAATGCGCTCAAGTTTTACTCCTCCGTCCGCCTCGATATCCGTCGGATCGAGATGATTAAAGACGGACAAGCGGCCATCGGAAACCGCGTGCGCGTCAAAGTCGTTAAAAACAAGGTGTCTCCGCCCTTCCGGCAAGCCGAGTTTGATGTCATGTTTAATGTCGGCATTTACAAATATGGCGAACTTCTAGACTTGGCCGTCGAAAAACACATTGCTGAACGGAGTGGGGCCTGGTATTCCTACAAAGGCCAGCGCTTAGGCCAAGGCCGGGACAATGCCTCAAAAACCCTGCAAGAGAGCCCAGAAATGGCGGAAGCCATCGAAAAAGCCATTCGAGAAGATGCGGGCATGCCTGCCCTCCCGCCGGCAAAACCGGTAGAAAAAGCCGCATCTTAGCGTTAAAGGGCCTCGCCTGCGGGGCGCTTGCATGATTTTGAAAATGAGGTAAGCTTTTCATAATCCCTTGCGGAAGGAAGACCTTCTTGCTGAGCGCAATATGCAGCCTGGAGCGTGCTTCTCTTTCTGGCCCGCTTCTGATTGCGGCGCCTTCGATTCTTCACGCCAAGGGAGGCATGAGGAGTGGATATGAATATAGATACTTTTTTAAAGATGGCGATCGAACTGGGCGCTTCCGATCTACATTTAAAGGTGGGTGCGCCTCCGATGGTCCGTGTCAACGGACTGCTTCGCACCTTGGAACGGGCGCAAAAACTCAATCAAGAAGCGGTTGTTCAATTGGCGTCTTCCGTCATGAATCCCGCCAAAAAAGCGGAGTTTAAAGAACGCCGGGAGGTCGATTTGGCCTACAGCGCCGCCGGTCTGGGGCGTTTCCGGGTGAATGTCTTTATGCAGCGCGGGACCGTCGGCGCCGTTTTTCGTGTTATTCCCGTAAAAATCTTAACCATACAAGACCTGCTGCTTCCAAAGGTCTTGGAAAAGCTTGCGCTTGAACACCGCGGTCTTATTCTTGTGACCGGAACCACCGGTAGCGGAAAATCGACGACTTTGGCGGCCATGATCGACGTGATCAACTCGAACCGGGCAGCCAATGTTATTACGATTGAAGATCCCATCGAATTTCTTCATCGCGATAAAAAAGGCATTGTCAGCCAACGGGAAATCGGAAACGACACCGATTCTTTCGACCGTGCGCTGCGTTCCTCGCTCCGGCAGGATCCGGATGTCATCTTGGTCGGTGAGATGCGCGATTTTGAGACCATCAGCACCGCCATCACCGCCGCCGAAACGGGCCATCTTGTTTTAAGCACCCTGCACACCCTGGATGCCACCGAAACCATCAACCGTATTGTCTCCGTCTTTCCGCCTTATCATCACGACCAGATTCGCATTCAATTGGCTTCCGTTATTCAGGGTGTGGTTTCGCAGCG
The DNA here is from genome assembly GCA_029261155.1 of Nitrospirota bacterium. Classification (GTDB taxonomy): domain Bacteria; phylum Nitrospirota; class Nitrospiria; order SBBL01; family JAADHI01; genus JAJDBU01. The sequence continues at coordinate 18,574 of JAJDBW010000011.1, forward strand.
TCTCATCCCTCGGACCGATCAAGAGGGGCGGGCCGCGGCCGTCGAGATTATGCTTGCGACCGATACCATTCGCGAAGCCATCATGAACGCTCAGAAGACGCGCAATATCGAAAGCATCATCGCGGCAGGAAAAAGCCAGTACGAAATGCAAAGCTTCGATCAATCGATCTACGACCACTATAGCGCCGGGCGGGTTTCTTACGACGAGGCCCTCAAATGGACCAGTAATCCCGCCGACTTCGCCCTCAAGGTGCAAGGGGTGCAATCCACCGGCGATAGCTGGGACGCGTCGCAAAAGGGCGAGGGTCAAGACGCCATGGATGGGCAAGACGGTGAAGAGGCCTTTGAAATCGACCGTTTCTGAGAGTGCCTTTCAAAAGGCAAAGCAGCAGGCCATTAAACTGCTCTCCCGCCGTGACCGCACGGCCTTCGAAATAGCTCAAAAACTCAAAGAAAAAGAATTCCCCGAGGCCATCGTTGCCGAGGTCTTAACCTATCTCAAGGAAATAGACCTACTCAACGAAAGCCGGTTTATCCGAAATTGGTCGCGCTTTCGCGTGGAGCAGCATCACTTCGGCCCCATCCGTTTGCGAAAAGAACTCTTGAGCAAAGGGCTCCCGCCGGAAGAGGTCGATCGCTTTATCGACGTCCTTTCGGAAGAATGGGACCCCGCCCGCGTCGCCGAGTTGGCCTTACTGCGGCGCTATAAAGATCTCAGCCGACTTCAAACCCCCATCGATCAACGCAAGGCCTTCGACTTCCTCCAGCGCAAAGGCCACAGCACGGATGCCATTTTAAAGGCCTTCCGGAAAAATGGCCTGCGCTGAGCGAGGCCTTTCCTCCGAGTACGCTTTCCAATAAAAATATCTAGGTTAAAGGGTTGCTTTCCGAAGGACCAGTCTCATTAATAGGACGATGTAAAACCAAACGCTGACTCTGTTATTCGTTCGTCCTTCTTTTTATCTTGCGATTAGTTCGCACCTACGATGACCTCAATCTTTAAACTTAAACGCCCATTTTTTACAGTAATGACTGCCTCACCGGGGGCAACGGAAGTTATAAGGCCCTCAGCGTCGACCGTAACGATCTCGGGATCGGACGTTTCGTAAGTTGTACCGCTTCCTGCCCCTTCAAGGCTCCGCTCGATCCCATCGGAATACAGACCCTCAACATTGTCTACAAAGGAAAAAATTGTTGGCTGATCATCATTTACCCGCAAACCTGTCAAGGTTGCCGTTATGTTAATAAAAATGGTTATTTCCTCAGCCACAATGACTTTTCCAGATAAAGGCTTACCGCCAGCGCCTATGTTTACCTTTCTGAGGCTGCCATGTTCTAATGTCACTTGACACTCATAGGGTGGTCTTATCAAGTCTAGGCACGCATCAATAGTCTGGGGGTCGGCATTTGGTGGTGCAAAGATTATTACAGATGTTAAATGCGGATCGTCAGGGGAAGGCTCCACCTTGATGGTAACGGTATCGCCTTCATAGAAGGTGGCCTCATTTGGTGGACTCGTAATGACAAGGGCCGATGCATCCGTGAACCAAGGCAAACTCGCGATAAGCGGTACTAGAGTGATTTGCAAGAAAAAGATCTTTGTTCTCTTCATATTAAAATCCCTCATGGTGAAACATTAAGTCTAAAGAGGTCGCTTGATGGGGGTACCTCAAGGACAATTTTCACACGACTAATTGGATCTGATTCATCTGTTACAGTAAAATGATCGAGCCCTCCGATTTCCCTCCTTTAATCTTGTTTCCCTTTCGATAAAGAAAAAATACAAGGCAGCAAATGGAGCGAGGCGATTAGGCAGATGCCGATGCCGAGGGCGGCGACGAGGCCGTATTCGCGGACGACTTCGTTTTCGGCGATGCAAAAGCTTAAAAAGGCGAAAGCGGTGGTGAGGCTGGTGGCCGTGAGGCCCGAGCCGGTTTCTTTGAGCAGCGTGCCGAGGGAATCGCCCCGGCGGAAGCGTTCCATGATATGCAGGCCGTCGTCGATGCCAATGCCCAATAAAATGGGTGTGAGCGAGAGGGTTAAAAAATTCATTTCAATCCCCAAAAATCCAACCAGGCCCAGGGTGATCCATACCGAGGCCAGTAGCGGAAGCAGCGTAATCACAAGCGATGACGCTTTCCGCAGCGAGAAGGCAAGTACGAAAATAACCCAAGCCAAGGCAATCAACCCAACTTGGATCACCTCCCGTTTGAGCAGGTGGGTGTGACTTACCGATTGCATGCCTTCGCCCGCGAGGTATACGCCATCCAGCGCCCGCCCACCCGCCGCTTCGAAGGCCTCGGTAAATTGTTGAACCACGCCTTTCACCCAGGGAAATTGTTTGAGATAAACATAGCTGACCGCAAGATGGGTGTCGCCGATGCTTCCCACAAAACGCCCGATCTCCGGACCGAGCCCCGCGCGTTTTAAATCGTCCAAGTGAATCATTTCCAAATTTTGCGGATCGAGGACTGCGGCAATGCGCTCCGTATAGGCGCCGCTTAAGTAAGACGATTTGAGTTGGCCTCTTTCCAATATGTTATGAAAGTCGCGCCGGAAACGCGCGCCGGAAAAAATCTCTGGGTGGTCGCGAATGGTGGCGATGTTTTTCTCCTGCTGGGCGGCCTCCGGAAGCAGACTTGAAATAGAATGAAAAAAGGCCATGCCCGCCGGTCTTCGAATGTCTCTGAGTATGGCCGCGACCTGCCGGTCTTTTTCAATCGCCTCCGCCTCGCTTTTCCCTTGGCTAATTACCAAGAGGGGTGTGAAACTCATTCCAATTTTTTCGTTTAGTGCGAGCAAGGCCTCGGCACCCTTATTGCCCCGAACGGCCACACTCCAAGGATGGCTTTCATAGCGCACGCGCATCACGCCGAGGGTCGCGAGGATGACGAGCAAGATCCAAAAAATCAGGCCCGTTTTGGGATAGCCTTCGCTGAGCCTTACGAAAAAACTCGTCCAGCGGCGCATTTTTTTTTGTGCTGCTGGCGGTGTTTTGCTGCGCGAGAGAAAAAAAGGAAAGAGGGTAATTGAAACGAGAAGCATTGTGACGATGCCGATAGCCGTAAGAATGCCGGTTTGGGCGATGCCGCGATATTGGCTGAAGGCCAGGGCCGAAAAAGCGGCGGCCGTGGTCAGCGCCCCGAAGAGGATTCCCCGGCCAGGCCGCACGAGGGCTTGAATGAGCGCGGCTTCGCGATGTGTTTTTCCTTCCGGTATTGTGCCGGAATGAAACCAATAGTGGGTGCCGATGTGGATGGCGAAATCGACACCCAGCCCTGCGAGCACGGCGGCGAAGAGCAGAGAAAAAAGATTGACCTCCGGATAGAGCGCCGCGCTCAGGCCTGCCGTGAGCACCAAGCCCATCAACACAGTCAACACGATGCAGAGGGCTGCGATAGGGCGCCGATAGAGGAGCATCAGCAGAATAAAGATGGAAAGGCCTGAATATAAAACAGCCTGCCGGGCATCGCGCAGGGTGGTGTTAAAGGTCGAGGCGTAGATGTAGGGCCGGCCAATGGGGGCGATGGTGATTTCTTCCATAAGCGATGCAAACTGCGTGTCGTTTTGGATTTCGGCGATGGCCTTGTTGATACCGCCCGTGAGGGCCCTCGCGTCTTGGACATTTTTGATGATGGCCTTCGGCTCCACCAGAATAAAAAAGCGCTGCTGGTCACGCGAGGCGAAATAGCGTTCGACAAAGGCGATCCGGTAGCCGGTCAACAAGTCGAAAAAATAGGGCTGAGCGATGGGGCGCATTTTCAATGGATCGCGATTAAAAATACGCAAGGGCCGAAGCCCTCCCTTTTCGACTTCCGGAATCATCGATTCCATGCCCGCGCGGCCGATGCGCTCCGAAAAAAGCGTCAAGTCCTCGGGTCTAAGATAAAGGAGAAAGCGTTTTCGAAGATCTGAATCGATATAGTCGTCGAGCTGCGATTCCAGGCGATGCCGAACACGGAGCACCGCATCGATTTTACTCAAACGCTCGGCGAGCGCGTCGATAAGCGGGGAAATCCGATCAACGGGCATGCGTTCTTGGGCACTCAGTACAATGACCGTCGGGGCTTTTCCGCCGAAGTGCGCCGTTGCGGCCTGGTGCAGGTTTTCCAAGGCCAAGGCCTCTTCCGACAAAGGGCGATGAGGGAGAAAATCTTTGGCATCCAAACTCAGTTGAATGCGCGAGAGGGAAAGCAGCGCCAAGACAAGCAGCGCAATAAAAGCAAAGATCCACTGAAGGGAATGCCGAAACAAGGAGCGCACAATTCGGCGGAGAAGGGTTTCGATTAAACCTGGGTTTGGCATCGGCTTAGTCGCCGGAAAACCGAAACGCGGTCCGGAATTTTCGTTTTATTCGAGGCAATTTGGGCTCCAAAATCGGATTCGTTCTCGAACTCTTATTATAGGAAAACGCGGGAAACAAGCAAGGACCGCACTCCATCGACTAAAATGACGACCTTAGCCACTAGATGTTGGGTCTTGACAAGTTGTGGATAACTCGGTTAAAAATAGGGTCACTTTGCCCTATATATTAAGAACTATTGTAAGTATTCTATTAGCCCTGTCGAGAAAGGACCACAAGATGAATCGATTCACTCCAAAAATAAACCCAAGGAAAGGTGTTTTTTCCTCCCATGCAATTCGGTTTTTATTTGTTTTTAGTCTTGCAATGGTAAGCGGCTGCACCAGCACCGACGACGTGGTCAATAGCGTCGGTGGTGCTGGACTTCCCACGCCGCAAGAGGCCTCGGGGGCGGCGACCAGCAATGTCACCGGCAAGGCCACCAACGCCATCGGCGCAGTAGGTAAATCGGGCGCAAGTACGGCGGTCACCAATTCCGTGCTTCGGATGCTCGGTGGAACGCCCGTAAGCGGCGACGATCCCACGGGGCCGGTCGAGGCGCAAATTAATAATTCCTTCGGCCTGCTTTTTAGCGGCGATCCCGTGGTCGATGGAAGCAAGATCACCTTTAATCCGGACGAAAATCTATTGTGCGCCGATTCTTTGTTTTTGACCTTGTTTGACGATGCAAAAGTGAGTCACGATTTTACGACCTCGGTCACTTGTCCTCTCTTCTACAGTCATTTGACCCTCGATTTGGGCGTGAGCAGCTTGACCGAAGGCACGATCGATTTTAAATACGGGAGCGACATCTTTACCAGCATCAGCTACGACGACGATCCGAACGATAAATTCCTCATTAACCGGATCAATCTGGCCAATTATAAATCGATCTTCACCTTTATGAACGCCCAAGGTTTCTTCGCCGTCGATCCTCAATTTCCGGATACCTTCGATGGCGTTGTCGGCGTCGAGGTCAAGGACTTAGGCGGCGGCGACCATGCGCAGGTCCGGTTTTTTATCGAGCAAGACCTCAATATCTTCGATGCGGCCCTTGGCGAGGAGTTGTTTATCGGCGCTTCCCCGAACCTGCTCGACATTACGGCCAATGCCAACACCGGCGATTTTGCCTTCGGGACGGACTTGGCGGCGGGCAATCTCGGTTACAATGAGGAAGATACAGGCAACAACTATCCGGTCAAAGTCGATTGGGATACTTGGTCCGGGAACTATCAATTGGATGCATCCGACAAAAACATCATCAACGGATTTACCACACCCATTAACATCAGGCAGAACATTGAGGATAGCCTCAGTCCGAATCTGGATTGGGAGCTGAAGCTCGGACAATACGATTGGAAATTAAATGGATCGTTGAATACGATCACTTTTAACCAGCCATATGACACAACTTTCAAGAGTAATGATGTTTTGAATGTATTTAATAATGGGGAAGTTGGCGATCTTGCTGTGAGTAAGATTCAGGGGACGGAGTTGCAGTATGTAACGGAAGATCTGTCTGGCAATCCGTCACTTACGAATGACTTTGGCCAAACCCGATGGCGGGTGAAGGCGGGCTCTGTTGGACTCTCTGGCAGCGGTGCCTATGCTGATCTCAACGACGAGTTCTGGGGCGGAACGATCTCGCCGGGTGACACCGACGGATCCCTGGGTCCTCTTAGGGATTCCTTTACTTTCGATCAAGATAACCCGAATAGCAATAGTTTCTCGATTCCCATTCAGAGAACCTATACCTTTTAATCGTGTTCGTTGCCTTAAAAAGGGCGGCCATACGGCCGCCCTTTTTTTTGTCCCCCTTTAACAAAGGGGGATCGAGGGGGATTTATCTCGGAGGGCGTGCAAAGGCAAATCCCCCTAGCCCCCTTTGCTAAAGAGGGGATAAACCCAAGCAAGTTACATGGCCTTGTGAAAGAAAAAAGTCTTAAGGTTTTTTGACTTTGGTGTGGCGGATGATTTTACCTTCGACGAGGTAGACGACCATTTCGGCGATGTTGGTGGCGTGGTCGCCGATGCGCTCGATGTATTTTGAAATAAAGCTAATGCGGATGGCCCGCGTGATGGTGCTGCTGTCTTCCACCATGTAGGAGACGAGTTCCCGAAAAATCTGTTCCGTGAGTTTGTCGATGAAGACATCGTCGGCGCAAACCTTGCGGGCCAACACGGCATCTTGGTTCACAAAGGCGTCGAGGGTTTCGCGCACCATTTTTTGCGCCGCCTCTGCCATGCGGGGGATGTCGATATAGGGCTTTAACAAGGGTTCTTGCGAGAGTTCAATGGAGCGCTCACAGATGTCTTCCGACAAATCACTCATGCGCTCGAGGTCGGTCGTAATCTTCATCGCCGTGGTGATAAAGCGTAGGTCCTTGGCCGCCGGTTGAAACAAGGCGAGCAGACGAATACACTCCTCGTCAATCGCCACGTCCATGGCGTTGACCAAGTGATCGTTCTGGATCGTTTGTTCGGCCAGGGTGAGGTCGGTCTCCACCAGGCACTTGATCGAATTCGAAATTTGGGTTTCAACCAAGGCACCCATCTTCAGTATTTTTTCCTTGAGGGCGATCAGTTCTTCTTGTAAATGTACGGCCATTCCTTCTCCATTCTACTAAGATTTATTTCTTATCGATCCCGCGCCCTGATTTGGATCGGCTCAACACGGTCAAAGCCACTTGTCTTGCGCGGGTCTATCCAAAACGGCCCGTAATGTAGTCTTCCGTCCGCCGGTCGCCGGGGTTGGTGAAAATTTTAGAGGTCTCGTCGAATTCGATGAGTTCGCCCAAGAGGAAGTAGGCCGTCGAGCCCGAAACCCGCGCGGCCTGCTGCATGTTGTGCGTGACCATGACGATGGTATAACTTTTCACCAGTTCCCGCAAGAGTTCCTCAATGCGTCCGGTGGCGATAGGGTCGATGGCCGAAGTCGGCTCGTCCAGCAGCAAGACTTCCGGTTCGACGGCCAGCGCCCGCGCGATGCACAGGCGTTGTTGCTGCCCGCCCGAGAGGGCCAGGGCCGGGTGGGCAAGGCGGTCTTTCACTTCGTCCCAAATCGCGGCTTTTTTCAAACTCATTTCGACAATGTTATCGAGGAGGTCTCTCTTTTTAATGCCCTGAATCCGGAGCCCGTAGGCGACGTTTTCATAGATGCTCTTGGGAAAGGGGTTGGGCTTTTGGAAGACCATGCCGATGCGTTGGCGCACATCGATGACATCGACATTTTTATCGTAGATGTTTTGTCCATCGAAAATAATTTCACCTTCGATCCGAAAATTGGGCAAGAGTTCATTCATTCGGTTTAGGCAGCGAAGGAAGGTGCTTTTCCCACAACCCGAGGGCCCGATAATTGCTGTGACCGAGTGCGTTGGAATGTCGACCTTGATTTTTTTGAGCGCCTGCTTCTCGCCGTAGTAGACGTTGAGATCTTCCACCTTGAAGGCAATGTCCTTCTCCATCGCATGGGTCGGATCGGCGCTTAGGGCTTTCGTTTTATCCGGAGTCATTTCATCCTCGCCTGTAAAACGGAACACTATAAAGGGTTCGATGCGTTTTTACCAGCGCACTTTTTTTTGCGAGCGATGCCGCAGGTACACCGCGATACCGTTCATCACAAAGGTAATGAAGAGCAAGACAATAATCGCCGCCGCCGCGTTGATGGCGAATCCCTTTTGCGGACGGGAGACCCAATTGAAGATCTGGATGGGCAAGACGGAAAAGGGATCCATTAAACCGTCTAAGTTGAAAAAAGGAAATTCGGAGCCGATGGGATTTTTTGGTAAAAAGGCAACATAGGTTAATGCGCCGATCGTTATGAGCGGGGCGGTTTCACCGAGGGCGCGGGAGATTGCGAGGATCGCGCCGGTTAAAATGCCCGGCATCGCGGCGGGGAGCACCTGATTGCGTATCGTCTGCCACTTGCTTGCGCCCAGGGCATAGGAGGCCTCGCGGATGGAGGAGGGCACGGTGCGGAGTGATTCGCGCGAGGAGAGGATGACAATCGGGAGCACCAGCAAGGCCAGGGTCATCCCGCCGGCCAAGATGCTTCGTTCCAAATCCATCCAGCGGACGAAAATGCCGAGTCCCAACAATCCATAAATAATCGAGGGTACGCCGGCGAGGTTGGCGATGTTAATCTCGATCAAATCGGTGAGCCAGTTTTTTCGGGCATATTCTTCAAGATAGGTCGCCGCCGCGACGCCAATGGGAAAGGCCATGGCCGCGGTGAGGACAGCGATCCAAAGCGTGCCGACCCAGGCGGCATAGATGCCAGCGCGTTCCGGTCGTCGCGAAGGGAAGTGGGTGAGAAAATCAAAGTCGAGTCGGGCAAAGCCGTCCATAAAGACATCGACGAGCAAAGCCAAAAGCACCACCACGCCAAGCGTGGTTACGCTCAATCCCAGCAGGCTGAAAAGGCGGTCACGCCATTGATTCCATTTCCGTGTTCTCATTGCTTGCCGATTTTGCATGCCTAATCGTAGACCTCTCTGAAGCGCTTCCTGAGCAGATAACTTACAATGTTCAAAACGAAGGTTAAGAGAAAGAGGCTCATGCCTGCCGCGAAAATGGTTTGGTATTCGATGGTGCCCGTGGGCGTATCGCCCATACTGACCTGGACGATGTAAGCCGTAACCGTTTCAATTGGGACCAAGGGATTGAGGGTCAGGCGCGGTTGAAGTCCTGCGGCGATGGCGACAATCATGGTTTCGCCGACGGCCCGGGAGATGCCCAGAATAAAGGAGGAGACCACGCCCGAGAAGGCGGCGGGCAGCACCACTTGCGTGGCGACTTGAAGCCGAGTGGACCCGAGGGCGTAGCCGCCTTCTTTTAATCCGGCAGGCACGGCATGCATGGCATCTTCACTTAAAGAAGACACGATGGGTACGATCATAATGCCCATGACAATGCCGGGGCTCAAGGCATTAAATCCGGAGAGGCCGGGAATCACTTTTTGGAGCAGGGGCGTCACAAAGATGAGTGCAAAATAACCGTAAACGACGGTGGGAATGGCCGCGAGGATTTCGAGAATGGGTTTAAGGATTGTGCGAACGCGGCGCGAGGCATATTCGCTGAGATAAATCGCGCTGATCAGTCCGACTGGGAGCGCGACCGCCATGGCGATACTTGTGGTGAGAAAGGTGCCTGAAAAGAGGGGAAGGATGCCATAGTGTTTTTCGGAAAAAAGAGGCGTCCATTCAGTGTCGGTTAGAAAATCGAGGAGGGGAACGGTCTTAAAAAAGCCGACAGTTTCGAACAGCAAGACGCCGACGATACCCAGCGTCACCAAGACAGAAAGAAGGGCCGACAAAAAAAGGCCGACTTCAATTGTTCGCTCTATCCATTGCCGTGGTTTGGTCATGACATCGTTCGAAAATCCCCATGATCCGCAGTTACAGCGGAGGGGGTAGTGCCCTTCTGCACAGGCTTCAGCGCCCTTCTTTTTTTAAGAGCGCTTCCACATTAACCCCGATTTGCGCCCCTTCTCCCCCAAAGATCGAACCGGTTTTTTGTTTTTCGAAACGCGTCCAGGCCAAGCGGTAGGCGGCTTCGGGCAGGGCAATGTAGCCTACGTCTTTAGATAGGAAACCGCCGTTTTCCATATAAAATCGAATAAACTGTTTGACCACGGGTCGCGCGGCGGATTCTTTTCGGATGTAGATAAAGATGGGGCGAGAGAGAGGTTGATAGTCGCCCTTTAGTACCTTGTCGTATTCCGGGGCGATGGGGCCTTTGCCGTTGGCGTCATTTTCGTCATCAATGGGCACCAGCTTGAGCCGGTCTTTATTAAATTCGTAATAGGCGACGCCGAAAAAACCGAGGGCGTTGAGGTCGGTAGAAATGCCCTGCACGAGAACGTTGTCGTTTTCACTGGCCGTAAAATCGCCTCGGCTGGCAGCGCTTTTTCCGACAATCGCTTCGGTAAAATAATCGAAGGTGCCGGAGTCGACGCCGGGTCCGAAGAGGTGAATTTCACGGTCGGGAAAACCGGGGCGGATTTGGCTCCATCGCATGACCTGGCCTTGAGCCTCGGGTTCCCATATTTTTTTCAGTTCTTGCACCGTTAGCGCATTAACCCAATCGTTCTTGGGATGAACCACGACGGCGATGCCGTCGTAAGCGACGGGTAGTTCGATATAGTGCACGCCCTTGGCGACGCATTGCTTCACTTCGGAGGCCTTAATGGGGCGGGAGGCGTTTGCAATGTCGATTTCTCCGGCGCAGAATTTCTTAAAGCCTCCACCCGTGCCGGAAACCCCAATGGTAATTCGTGCTTCTCGATTTACGCTCCGGAATTCCTCGGCCACGGCTTCTGTAATGGGAAAGACTGTGCTCGAACCATCGATTTTAATCTGAGAGACTTCGGCAAGGCCGGGGGTCGCGAGGACAGCGACCAAGCTAATCGAACAAAGAAGGTGTTTCATATGGACGCACTCCTTGTTTGCGTGGTGCGGCAGGATGCCTTATTAAAAATAAAATTGTATTCGGCTGGGATTACGGCTTGATTTCAAAGATGTTAAATGAATGTTAACTTTTTAATCGGGGGACAAAAAAAGGGGTCGATATGTATCGACCCCTTTTTTTAAAGTGTGTCTGCTTGTTACGAGATCAATAGCAGCGTGAATAGTTGCACTGATAACATTTCTCGCAGCCTTCAGCGAAGATCAGTTCGCATCCGCAGTCCGGACAAGGAAAGGCCATTTTTTGGTTTTCGGTGATTTCTTCCATAACCGCCGTTGCGGTTTCCATCTCGTTCTCCGCTTCGCCGTCCGTTCCGTTATTTGGGGGATAGCGCTCCTCGGTGACCTTGATTTCGAGGCTTTGATTGAAGATCTTCGCGATGGCGTCTGAACAAGAGAGCACCTTATCGGGGCCGATGCCGAAGGGTTTGTTACAGCGGATGCCGATGAGTTGCTTCACAATGTCGCGCGGGGCGACGCCGGCGCGCATGCAGAGCGAAATGAGACGGCCGATGGCCTCGTTGAAGGAGCCTTCGCATCCGCCGGCTTTCCCCATGGTGGCAAAGGCCTCGAAAGGCATGCCATCTTCATCCCGATTGACTGTCAAGTAAAGATCGCCGCAGGACGTTCGGCGGCGGGTGGTCGTACCCATCATGAGATCCGGACGCGGTCGGGGGGCGATGGTATGGAGGGCTTCTTCCCCTTTTTCTTTTTTGATAACCGGAGCTTCCGCTTTGACCACGGGCGCCGCTTTCTTGCCTTTGTCCGATTTTCCGACATTCATGACCTGGTTGGGTCGGCAGCCATCGCGATACACGGTGATGCCCTTGCAGCCAAGACGAAAGGCCAAGAGATAGGCCTCTTTGATGGATTCCGAGGTCGCTTCCGGCGGCAGGTTGATGGTTTTGCTGACCGCAGAGTCGGAGAATTCCTGAAAAGCGGCCTGCATGCGGACATGCGATTCCGCTGAAATCCCGTGCGAAGTGACAAAGACATCCTGCCAATACTGAGGCACTTGGTCGATGCCTTGCACCGAACCCTTGTTGTTTTGAATTTTTTCGAGCAAGTCCTCGCTATAAAAACCTTCGCGTTTGGCCACTTCGATAAAATAGCTGAGAACATAGGGCAGATGTTCGCCGTCCATGACGTTTTTGTACCAGATGAGGGAAAACTCCGGTTCGCAACCGCCGGAGGTATCGGCGATCATCGAAATGGTGCCCGTCGGTGCAATGGTGGTGAGATAGGAATTGCGAAGACGCAGGCCTTGCGCTTCGTGCCGCGAACCCTTCCAATAGGGATAGGTGCCGCGCTTTTCCGCAAAGCGCGTCGATTCGTCACGGGCGATGTCGTGGATAAAGCCCATAACGGTTCGGGCCATGTCGATGCCTTTTTCCGAGTTATAAGGAATCTCGAGTTTAAAGAGCATGCGTGCAAAACCCATTAAGCCCAGGCCGATCTTCCGGTTGCCTTTGGTGATTTTTTCGATCTGCGGGATGGGATAATTGTTCATGTCGATAATGTTATCGAGAAAATGCACCGAGGTGCGGACGGTTTTTTCGAGTGCCGCCCAATCGACGCGAACGAAGCCATCCACTTCGACGAGGTGGGCCTCGAGATTGATGCTGCCGAGGTTGCAACTCTCGTGGGGCAAGAGCGGTTGTTCGCCGCAGGGGTTTGTGGCTTCCATATCGCCGATCTGAGGCGTGGGATTGGCGCGGTTCGTGGGATCGATAAAAAACAGTCCCGGTTCGCCGGTTTGCCAGGCCTGCTGGGCGATCTTGTCCATCACGACCTTGGCCGAGAGTTTTCGAACGGGCTCTCCAGATCGGGGCGAAATCAAGTCATAGTCTTCGCCCTTTTTATAGGCTTCCATGAACTTGTCGGTGATGGCGACGGAGATATTAAAATTGGTGACTTCCGAAGTATCGGCCTTGCACGAAATAAAATCGAGGATGTCGGGATGATCGACACGGAGGATGCCCATGTTGGCTCCGCGTCGGGTGCCGCCTTGCTTGACGGCTTCCGTGGCATGGTTGAAGACCTTCATAAAGGAGATGGGCCCCGAGGCCACGCCGCCGGTGGTACGCACGACATCGTCTTTCGGGCGGAGCCGGGAGAAGGAAAAACCGGTGCCGCCGCCCGATTTGTGGATAATCGCGGCTTGCTTGACGGTTTCGAAAATCGACTCCATTGAATCTTCGACGGGAAGTACGAAGCAGGCCGAAAGTTGCTGGAGGTCTCGACCGGCATTCATCAGGGTTGGAGAGTTCGGGAGAAAACGTAAATCGGCCATAAGCCGGTAGAAAGACTCTTCCGTTTTTGTCAGATCGGCTTGGGGCTCGTAAGCCAGGTCGCCTTGGGCAATATTTTTCGCAACACGGCGAAAAAGATCGGAGGGTTTTTCAATGGCACGGCCGTCGGGCCCTTTGACCAGGTAGCGCTTTTCTAAGACCCGGAGCGCATTCTGGGAGATTGCAGGTTCGTGTGTCTTGGGGTTTTTTGCGCCATTAAAGGACTTTTCCGGCGTTTGGACCGTCTTAATCTGCTCTTGCGATTTTGCCGTTCCGTTCTGCTTTGTCGTCTCCATCACCCCTCCTGTTGATGTCCATTAACCCAATTTAATTGTAGCGTAGGGTAATAGCGGAATCAATGATTTTTGTCAAGGGGAAAATACAATATATTGCGGAATTTATTTTTAGACTAACAGGATGTTGTGGAATGTCTGGAGATATCTTGTGGAAAAGGTGTGGACGAAGAGGCTTGAAAAGCGCTTATTCGATGCGAAAATAAAGCGACCTTCCGCTTCGGTCTACCACAGCGTAGGCGGTTTTTTGCGTATTGTTCACCTGTCCTTCCGCCTTTAAAAGGAAGTGGTCGCTTCGGGTTGTCAGCCAATTGAGGCTGCCCGCATCGAGCATCTCTTGCCAGACCGCCGCAAGTTCCTTCTGAAGATGATTTGTAAAGGCCGGCACACTCTCAAAGGGACGTTTTTCCATAATCCGGCGGGCCTCCGTCTCATCGATCGCCTCGCTGAAGCTTTGCAGTACCAACGGGTCGGCGGTGTTGACATTGATTTTCCCCATTTCTTTTCCTGCGCCGTAGATGGTGAGGTAGGGTGAGATTTTCCGGTAGATCTCGTCGCTGATGCCCTGGACCATTTGGAGTTCTTTTAAGGTTTCGAGGGGGCCATTTTTGGGGCAATATGCCGGATCGCAATCCCGGTAGTCGCCGGACTCCGCGCCGAAGGGCTGAGGCTCGCCATCAATGTCGATCCAATCAATAATCGGATCGACCAGGTTTGGTTCGACCTCAAGCAATTCGAAAAGCCGTTTGAGTTGATCCACCCGCCCAGGAACGACAGACTCGGCACCGGTGGCCCGGGAGGTTTCGAGGAGCATGTTGAGATTGATTTTGCGTTCCTCGTCGACGATGAGTCCGCTGAGGATACCGTCGCCCAAAGGATAATCGGGAATGGGCGTCGCCCAGAGTTCATCCAAGCCGTCATAGATATTGCTGCTGCGCGTGTCTTCCTTAATTAAGCCCTTTCCCGCCGTGACGGCGGAGCGGGCGAGGTAGAAGGCCTTTAGATCATCTCGAAAATTTCCGGCGGCGCGCAAGTCGGCGCGGGCTTGAAAATCGCCCTCCAGGATGATGACCACGAGGAGGAAAATAATCACCAAGCTCAGCAGCAGGGCAAAGCCGCCTTGGTTTTTCATCACCGCAGCGTGCAGGGCGAGGGGTCCTTTATGAGGCTGTTTTTTCATAAGAGAGGACCAAGAAGGTCACGTCCATTTTATCGGGATCGGAAAAACGGGTTTTCATTGCGAGGCGCTTGATGCGCAGGCGCTGGGGTGCGTTTTCGACGGCCGTCAGAAAGGGGATAATCTGGGCAAGGCTGACATTTTCGAGTTTCACCTCCACCGGAATCTCTCGATAGGGTTTTTGAACCTGGGGCGTAAGCGGACGGATAAAAGCGATGTTGCCGCGCACGCCATTCTTGGCGGCATTTTCTTCAAGAAAAGAAAGGGGCGAAAAGGTGGTCTCTGCAGGGAGCCGCAACTCAAGGGCCTGAATCTTTTTTGAGAGACTGAGGTACTCCCCTCGTAAGCTCTGCATCTCCTGCAGGGCGGCCTCCTTCCTGGAGATGAGGCTTTCCAACTGCGCCATACGTGCCAGGGTGGGATCGATCTGCGTGAAATAGAGGATCAACACGAGGGCGACTAGGCCGCCGCCGCCCAACATCCATTTTTCACGGAGGGAGAGCCGCAATAAAAATTGGTCGATCCCTTTAAGAAGGCCGGTTTTTTCCATGCCTGCCTCCTTCGCTTACGTCCATTTTAATTCGAAAGCGCACCTGTTTTTGGTCGGCCATCACCTTTGCATCGCTGACCTCGACGCCTTGAAAATGGGGGGCGCTGAGCAGTCCGCCCCGGATGCGGTCGACCGATTCAAAGGAATCGGTCTGGGCCTGAATTCGAATTTTTCCGCTGTCAATGACAATATCGAAGACGTCGATCTTCACGCCTTCCGGAATCGCATCGGAAATTTCCTTTAAGGCTGCGAGCGGACTCATCTCGTCCACCCCTAAAAAGGCGCCGGTGCGATGGAGTGTGCTGATCGCGCTTCGGGTTTGGTCGACCTCGCTGACCACGTTTTTTACCTCTGGGAAGGCTTCGGTAAAACGGGCGCGCAGGTCCTGCTTTAAGCGCTGATAGCGATTTTCTTTTAGGTTAAAACGAAGCGAGAGATTGCCTGCCATCAGGGCGAGTAAGACCAGGCCGATGAGGCCAATCGTGACAAAATGGCGTCGCTTTTCCCGACTTTCTTTCCCGAAGACAAAGGGGCCTTTCCGAAAGTTGATCGGCGGCCCATCGCTTTCTTGAAAGGCCACGCCGAAGGCTTGGGCGTAGACGGAAGAGGCCAGGTCTGCATTCACGGAATCGAGGCCGATGACGGTACCGGCCCGGCTCTTGGGGCCGCGGTTGAGGGGTACCGCCTCCATTTCGAGGGTCTCGGCCAGATGGGTGCGAAGTCCGCTGAGGGTTCCGCCGCCGCCGCAAAGATGGAAAGCACCCAGCGTCTCGCCCTCGCTCGATGCCTTGTATCGCGAGGGTGAAAAGGCCCGAAGTGTCTTTTCAATTTCAGATTGCAGGAGGGCAACCCCTTTTTGAATGACTGCAGCGGCTTTGGCGTCTTCGGGTGCTTCGGCCCCTTGTTCCTCTGAGGCCTGATCGAATTGAAGCCCGATTGTTTCCTTTTTTTCTTCCGCATCGTCCCAGGAGAGTCCCAGGTCTTTTTGCAGCAAAGCCGTGATCAGGTCGCTTCCCATGGGTAGAGTACGCACCCAATCGAGCGTTCCGTTCGAGAGAGAACAAAGCACTGTTCTTGCCGCGCCCAGGTCGATGACGAGGATGTTGCTCGGAATGTCGGCATTTTCTTCCACCGGTGTTTCGAGAAAATACTGCGCGAAGGCATAAAGGCCCAGCGGATTGGGGCCGATCCAAGCGGGATCGATACCGATGGGTTGAAGGGCGGTCAAATAGGCCCGGAGGGTGTCGTTACGAATTGCAGAGACCAAGAGCCGACTTTGATGTTGGCCGACAGCGATCTCAGCTTCTTCAAGTTCAGACTGTGGGCGATCGGCCAGTGTCATGTAGTCGAGGGTGACGGCGTCTAGATCGAAAGGGAGTTGCGCTTCGGCTTCGAAGGGGACAATCTGCTGAAGCTTTTTGGGATCGGAAAAAGGAAGGCGCATTTCGTGCGTCGAAACGACGTCTCCGGGGATGGAAAGCGCGATCAGATCGCCTGGCAAAATTTTAGCTTCCAAGAGGAGTGTTTTGAGCACTTCAATCTGGGCGTCTTTTAATGGTCCGGATTCCGTCGGTCCTTCCGTGCGCGGAACAACCCGGACGAAGGAGTCGATCAGGCGGGTACCGCGAAGCCCTTTGGCCAGGCGCACCCCTTTAATCGTCGCTTTTCCAATATCCAAACCGAGGATGTTTTGTCCCATGATCTTCCTTAAATATTAGGTGCCCAGGGGCACCTGCCGTCCGTTGACGGAGAGCTGAGGGCGGCGAAGCGCACCGTTGACCCGTATCTTCAGCGGATCGCGGCCGTTGTAGCCTTGAACGAAGAGCATCGCCATTTCTTTAATGTTGCCTTTGGGCGTGGCCCGCATGACCAAGTTGAGGAGGCTGGCATCGATCGGGTTTCGGAGCTGGAGGTTCGCGCGTTCCCCTTGAATGTCGGCCATCTCTCCTTGTGCCGAAAATTGATTGAAGTCAATGCGGCCTTCCTTCCACGAAAGCTGGGCCGCTAACTTTGAAAACGCGAGCTCCCCGATGGGGATAGACCACCCACCGATTTCGGAGAATCGTCCGTTCTCAAGGGTAAAACGCATTTGGCCTGTTCCTTTTAAGGGGTCTTTTTCGAGCCAAGCGCCTTCCCCTTGTAAGGAAGAGAGCAGACCGAAATTTCCCAATCCTGCCTCGCTTAAATTCACTTGATTGCCCTCAATCGACAGGAGATCGAAGGCCAGTCCGCTCTCCTCTTGCTCGATGGAAAGATTTCCGCTGAGTTTGCCGCCGCCCAATTCACTTTGAAAGGCGATCTTGGCGTGTTGTTTAAACAAGAGGGAAAAGGGAGCGAGGCGCATGTCGAGGGTTGTCATCTTGAGATCAATTCGCTCTGTCCCCTTTCCGCCGAACACTTGGCTTGGACAGGAGGCGACAATGCCTTCCCCTGAGAGATGAAGCGGCAGCGCCAATCGGCGCGCTGCGATTTTTACGCGGCAACCACTCTCGGCTTCGACCCACGCGAGGGCCTGTCTTTCCAGGGTTTCTAAGGGAAAGGTTCGATAGAAAAAAAAGATGAAGGCCGCCAAGGCGAAGAGGGTATAGCCAAGGACGAGCGCGAGTTTTTCCTTTTGTATTTTCATTGAGTCTGTCGCTTTCCTCGTACAGTACCCTTATTCATCGGGCTCCGTCTCGTTTTCATGAACTGCCCAATGGAATATCGACCCAGGTTTTCAATCGCCGGGCCTTTTGTCCTGTTGCCTTGAGGATCATTTCGATTTCAACGGCGGAAGGCGGCTTCCCTGTTGTGCTGGTGTCCCAGCTGTCCAGCCATTCTTGTTTCGTCGGGTCATAGTAGCGAAAGTTAAGTCCTTGGACGGGCCCTCCAATTTCATAGCTGAGGGTCTTTCCGTTCGACAATAGCATTTCTTGAACGAGCATTTCGTCCACCAGGGCATAGCGGAGGGTGGCCCGGTCGGACTCCGGGGCCTCCGGTGAGGTCCTGCCGTGGGAGACGGTGTTGAATTGAAGCGTGTCCTGGGGCGCATTGCCTTCATCCCCTTGCCCTTCGCTGTCTTCCCCCAGAAAAGCGGCGGAGGTCAAGCCTTCGCCCGCAGTCGCGGCCGGTGAGGGGGCTTGCAGGTGTAGCATGCTGAGGTTGTTTGCCATGTGATAAAGACTAAAGCGGGCCAAACGATAGACTTCCGATTCTTCTTCCATCTGTTCCGCGCCTTGATGCACGGCGTTGAAGGTGCCGTAAATGAGCGTAAAAATCACGCCCATGATGCCCAGGGCAATCATAACCTCTAAGAGGGTAAATCCATCTTGCGATGGTTTTTTTAAGGTCCGCGTCATTTGAGGCTCGAATCGAAAAGATAGGTTGTAAAATGAACGGTCCGTTCTTCTCTGTTGTTCCCCCAACTCACCTGGACGGCCAATTCACGGATGGCTTCGAAAGGCGTGAGCTTCACCTCTTGCCGCCAACGGTATTTCGGCGCCTCTTCTCCAAAATCGCCCGCTTCTTCTCCCAGTTCCGGAAAGCCCCTAAGGGTGATGTCCGTAATTTTTTGGCGCGCGAGCAGGGTGGCCTCGGTGAGTTCCCGCGCATGGGCGGAAAGGGCGATGTCTCTATTCCGTAGACCCAATAGCACAACAAGGGAGATCGAAAGAATCGTTAAGGCGACCATGATTTCGAGCAGCGTAAAGCCCTGCGGCTTCGCCTGCTTTCGCGCCGGCTTGGTCGCCCGCGTAATATGGGCCATGCGATAAGGATAAAAATTGCGCATTCGTTTTTTATTCGACATAGCGGTCGTAGACTTTGACGCGTCCGGTGAAGGGATTCACGGCCAGGGTCCAAATCCGTTCGTCCTCCTGTAGATGGATGGCTGTCTTTTCTACACCCAAGTGAAAAATTTCGGTATAGACTTCACCTTCATTCACTTTTCCGTGCCGCGCCGTAATCACATCTTCAAAACGGATGCCCGAGGGCAGTTTCCTGCGGCCGAGCAAGGGATCATTTGCGGCGGCGAACTCACGGTTGTCTTGCAGGGTATCGACCCAATAGCTCGCTTGTTCCAGATCGTAATGAAGCCGATACACTTGTTTGGTGGCCGCCGATTCCTGTGCCAGGTATTGGATCAAACCGGAGAGGTGGCGGGCCGTTCGTTTTAAGTTTCCGGCCCCGAAGGAAGACAATTTCGGAAAAATCATCGCCGCGCTGATGCTTAAGATGACGAGCACCAAGATCAACTCCAGCAGGGTGAAGCCCTTATTTCCAATCGCCCGCGATGCCTTCTTGCGAAACACCGACAAGCCATCCTGCCGAGTGATCTTAGAGATTCCAGCTTTCAATATCCGCATCGTCGTCGCTTCCGCCGGCCTCTTTATCGGCACCGTAAGAGGCAAGATCGTAGTCGCTTTGTGTTCCAGGGCTGACATACACAAAAGGGTTACCCCAGGCGTCGTTCGGGATTTTTTGCAGGTAGCCCCCTTTGCGCCAGTTATTTGGAATCTCGCCGATACTGGGTTCCTCGGCCAGGGCCTCGAGTCCTTGTTCGGTTGAGGGATAGGTGCCGTTATCGAGTTTATAGAGTTGCAAGGCGCCCTCAATATTTTTAATCTGCGCCGTGGTTGCGACACGACGGGCTTGGTCTGAGCGGCCCACCATTTTGGGGGCGACCAGGGCGATTAAAATGGCGAGGATGGTCACCACCACCATGATTTCGATCAAGGTAAAACCGCGTTGAATACGGTAACCTGTCTTACCCTTTTTGAAAAAGTTTTGAAGGCGATTGAGGCCCTCGGTCTCTCTGAATGTGCTTGCGTCTTTTTTCATTAGTTTCCTTATCCTACAATTTGGCTCACTTCAAAAATAGGGAGCAGTATGGCCAGAACAATACACAGTATAACAAAGCCCATGCCCAAGATCATGATGGGCCCCAAGAGCGAGGTGATGCCGGTCACCACGGTTTCGACTTCATTATCGTAGGCCTCCGACACTTTTTGCAGCATGCGCTCGAGTTCGCCGCTCTTTTCGCCGATGGCGATCATGTGTGTGACCAGGGGCGGAAAGAGGCCGCTGCGCTTTAGGGGGTCGGCAATGCTGTCGCCTTCCCTGATATTTCCGCGAGCTTCTTGGATGGTTTTTTCCAATACGGTATTGCCTACGACTTTCTGGACGATTTCTAGGGCGCTGAGCAACTGGACCCCGCTGCTCAGTAGGGTGGCCAGGGTGTTGGTGAATCGCGAGATCGCCACCATCTTCGCCACGCGGCCCAGAAGCGGGACCTGTAAGGCGAAGCGGTCGAATTGTTCTCGTCCGTGGGGCTTGGCGATGTGACGGCGGAACAAGAGCAAGGCAAGGGCGATGCCGACGAGCATCAGCCAGCCGTAATTCTGAATAAAGCCGCTGATGTTTAAGAGGATGATCGTCGGTAGCGGCAGCGCATGATTTAAGTCTTCAAAAATGGCCGTGACCTTGGGCACCACATAGGAAATTAAAAACAGCAGAATCAAGAGGCTGACGGTCATCATTAAAATGGGATAGGTCATCATCGAAAAAACCTTATTGCGTAGGCGAATTTGTTTTTCGAGATAATCCGCCAAGCGGTCGAGTATGGCATCGAGTGTGCCGCTGGCCTCACCGGCGCGCACCATTTGGCTGTAGAGGATGGGAAAAATCTTGGGGTGGCGGCTCAGGGCTTCGGCGAAGGCCCCGCCTTCTTTAACATTTTCGCGGATGTCGGTCCAAACCGTTTTGGCGGCGGCGTTTTCACATTGTTCGATGAGCGCCGCGAGGGCCTCCATTAATGAAAGTCCTGCCCCCAGTAGGGTCGATAGCTGCCGGGTCATGATGGCAACTTCGGCGGGGCTGATCCTTTGGGAAAAGGAAAAAGCTGGACGGGACAAGCCGCTGGCCCTTTCTTTTTCCGAGGCCAGATCGGTGGGAAAGATACCGGTCTGGCGCAGCTTGGCCCGAGCTTGGCGCGGATTGTCTGCGTCGATCACGCCGGAGGTGTTTTTCCCGCGACCGTCAAGCCCCTTGTATGCAAAGACTGCCATGGCTTAACCCGTTTCCTCTTGGGTCACTCGGAGCACTTCTTCTGTGGTCGTCAGTCCATTGGCGACGCGCATGGCCCCGTCTTGCCGAAGGGTCAGCATGCCGTTTAAGATCGCCTTGGCTTTGATCTGGCTCGAATCGACTTTCGCAAGCACCATTTGCCGCAAGTTGTCGTTCATCAGGAGGACTTCGTAGATACCCGATCGCCCTTTAAAGCCGGTATTCAAGCAGTTGGCGCATCCCTTGCCTTTATAAAATTGATGGTTCGGATCGTGTTTCAGGCCGAGCTTTAAGCATTCCTCCGGCGTGGGTCGATACGGCGTTCGGCATTTCGGACAGATCTTTCGCACCAGGCGTTGGGCGACAATCGCCACGACCGAGGATGAGACGAGAAAAGGCTCAATACCCATGTCGAGCAGGCGCGTCACGGCACCGGCGGCATCGTTGGTATGAAGGGTCGAGAAGACCAAATGTCCGGTGAGCGAGGCATGGATGGCAATACCAGCAGTTTCCACATCGCGGATTTCTCCGACCATGATGACGTCGGGATCTTGGCGTAAAATGGATCTTAGGCCTTTTGCAAAAGTGAGGTCGATCTTGGTGTTCACTTGAATTTGTCCAATTCCGTTGAGCTGATATTCAATGGGGTCTTCGATCGTAATGATGTTTTTGTCGGGGGAATTGATTTTATTCAGCGCGGAATAGAGCGTGGTGGTCTTGCCGCTTCCAGTGGGACCCGTGACGAGAATAATCCCATGCGCCAAGCGGATGAGGCGTTCGATCGCGCTCAAATCGCGGGGCGAAAGGCCGATGTCGCTGAGATTGAGCGATTCGTTCGTTTTTTCTAAAAAACGCAAGACCAAGCGCTCGCCGTGGGCCGTGGGAATGTCCGAGACGCGGATGTCGATCTCTCGCCCGCCGATTCGCAGGCTGATTCGTCCATCTTGAGGTAGCCGTTTTTCTGCGATGTTCATCCCGGCCATGATCTTGACCCGCGAGATTAACGCCGACTGAAGGCGTTTGGGCGGCGAAAGAATATTGTAGAGCACGCCGTCGACCCGAAAGCGCACCTTGATTTCCCGCTCGAAGGGTTCGAAATGGATGTCGGAGGCCTTCTGTTGCGCCGCCTGAAAAAAGATGGAATTGACGAGTTGGATCATGGGGGCTTCGTCATCCGTGTCGAGAATATCTTCAGGCTCCGCTAGCTCTTCCGCCAACTCACTCAAGCTGGTTCCCGAAAAATCGGAGATGGCTTCTTCGGGACTCTCCGTCGCCAATTCGTAGACTTGGTTGATACATCGCAGCATCTCGCCGGGCGGGACAACGGCCAGTTCCATCGGTGCGCCGAGTAAGAGACGAAAATCGTCCAGCGCGGTGAGATTCATGGGTTTTGATGTGGCGCAGCGGATCAGGTCTCCCGCGCGCTTGATGGGAAGAAAGAGGTGCCGCTTGGCGAGCGAAAGGGGAATGTCTAAGGTCAGCGAAGGATCGATTGAATTGAGATTGAGCGTTGGCACGTAGGGCAGCTGCCATTGGACGCACAACCCCTTCAGGAGCGTTTCTTCTTTCAGAAACTTTAATCGAATGAGGACTTCGCCGATGCGTCCACCTTCTTCTTGCTGGCGTTTCAGGGCCTCTTCGAGCTGTTCCGGGCTTAAAACCTTTTTGTCGATGAGAATTTGGCCGAGGCGCGGCCGCTTGGACACTTTTTTATGCGTTGCGTTTTGCATTGGCGGTCACGGGCTTTAGCGCGGCGGGTTGACGACTTCTTCGAACGAGGTCGCCCATCCATTGCGATGCTGTATGTTCTCGTCAATAAAACGGTTGCTGTCTTCCGTTTTTTTTATGCGAATTTCCTCAAGTTTTTTTTCATCGAGGACAATGTGGGGTGTGAGGAAGATCATCAAGTTTGTTTTTTCGACGCGCTTGGAACTGAAGCGAAAGAGCCATCCCAAAAGGGGGATGTCCCCGAGAAAGGGGACCTTTCGGTCGACGGTAATGAGGTTGTCGCGAATGAGGCCGCCGATGACGACGGTGCGGCCATCTTGAACAATCACGGTGGTGCTGGCGGAGCGTTTATTTGTCGTGGGACCAAGAGTTTGCCCGCCTGCACTTTGGGCGGTTTCGATCACCGAGGAGATCTCCTGATACACATCGAGCTGCACTCTGTCGTCTTCCTGAATGTCGGGGGTCAGCCTGAGGATAATACCGACGTCTTTGCGTTCGATCGTCGTTTGCACGTTGCCTCCCACGGTCTGGCTCTGCGCGCCCGGAAAGGGGACGTTTTGGGCGACGACGATCTCGGCCTTCTGTTTATCGCTGGTGAGGATCTGCGGCGTCGAGAGAATGTTGACATCGGAGGACGATTTTAAGGCGCGAATCACAGCCGAAATGTTGACGGGAGAAATACCGAGGCCCTGCGTATTGGCAATTTGGCCCAAGCCCGTGAGGTCGAGCGTGTTGTTAAAGCCACCGAGTACCGTGACATCCTCACCGACATATCCGAAAGCCGCACCCAATTCCGTACCGAACTCGTTGAATTTATCTGCAGAGACTTCGAGGACCACGGCCTCGACATAGACCTGACGCCGTTTAATATCGAGTTTTTCGATGACGCCTAAGAGGATTTCGAAGTCCGTATCCGTGGCTGTGATGATTAAACTGTTGGTTTCACTATCCGACAGAATTTGCACTTCGGCGGATAGTTCGGCTGTGGGCCGAACGACGCGGCGGTTACGCGCGGAGGGCTTGGCGACTAAGCCGCGGATAACTTTTGCGATTTCTTCCGCCTTCATGTTTTTGAGCCTTACGACATGAACGGTCCGTTCCTCCGGGACTTCCGCGAAGGGGCGAATTTGGTAGATATCGCCACGCTCGACAACGGTGAGGCCTTTTAATTCCAAAACCGAAAGAAAGACATCGAAGACGCGCTCTATGGGGATTTTCCCCGGCGAGACAAGCGAGACCTTTCCCCGCACTTTTTCATCGATGACAAAATTCTTGCCCGTCAGTTCACTGACCAGCTTGACCAGGACCGGCAGATCCACATCGTTGAAGTCAAGCGTGACCTCTTTTCCTTGTGGGTCCGTTTTCGTGGCCGCGGCCGTTTCCTTCGCCTGCGCGAGATCTGCAGAGGGTGTGCCGAAGGTAAAAAGGCTCATAAAAAAAATGGCCCAAGTTGCGACCCAGGCCGGAGGAATACGTCTCATGGCAACTCGCTACCGAATTTCGTAATCGAAGGTCTGTTTTTGATTGTTGCGGACCAGATCGATATGGATGCTGTTTTCGTCCTTGAGTTGTTCGAGGACCTTCATAAAATTTTGAGGATCTTTGACGTCAATCCCGTTGATGCGGTTGAGGATATCGCCATTATTCAGGCCGATCTTCGAATAGAGGCTGTCTTTGGCAATGGCGAAAATCCGAAACCCATCGGGTTTGCCGTCCTTAAAGTTCGGGATAATTCTGGCCTTGGTCAAGAGCTGTGGGAGGTTGGTCATCGCGCTGTCGATTTCACGCCGGTCGAGCAGCCACTGATTTTCCGACACTTGCCGAATGGTGTCTCCAACGGAGGGTTGCGGTGCTGCCGGTTCCACGCGGCGGGCCACGGGTTTCACCCTGCCTTGGCTTGTCTGTGGTTTGACGGCCAATTCAATGACTTCTCTTTGCGCTCCGCGCTGAATGACCGCTTGATGCCGTTCGATCTCAACAAGTTTTGCATTCTCGGTCACAAGGTCACCTTGTCGATAAATGGTTTGCTCTTGTTGATTCATGGCACTGAACACGGCGTAGGGCACACCGTGTTTTGGAATAACGGTGCCGACCAAGGTCAGGTTCAGCGGGCTTAAAGCCACGGGCACGGGGGCTGTGGTTTGGGAATTGGAAAGGCCAGGGGAACTGAGGGACTGTGGCTTTGGATTCGAGTTAAAAATATTTCTCTTCAAAATATTCTGGTAGTCCGGGGGACGCACTGCTCCGCTCTGCGTGCTGCGATTGCTCGGAGGCGGGGCGGGCTGTGTGGGCTTGTCGAAGGACTGCGCCAAATAAGAACCGAGGGCCAAGTTTGCCATGTCTGCCGTAAAATAGGCCCCGGCGCCAATCATGAGAAGATGAAGTAACCAATAATACGTTCTAAACATATTCTTTAGTGTACAACAAAGTGGCGCGCTTGGCACAACTTTTCGGCAGTCTTCCTAAAAAAATCAACATAATTAGAGTCTTCTCTTGTGTTCATTTTTTTTCTTAGGGCATGGATCTATGAAAAAATCCTGGTAGCACGAACAGATTATAGTCAGTTTGTGGATAAAGTCAACTGAACGCCGTCCTCGTTAACTTGCTGAAGAACATCGCGCATTTAGGAGGAGAATCGTTTCATGTATCTGCGGGTAAAAGTCATAAAAATCAGGGAGGCTTCATTTCGGGTTTCTTGATAATGACGCAAAGAATATGATACAAGCTTTTCGGCTTGGGTCCCCCTTATTGTGGTCAGGGTTTGGAGCCATGGCATGCCATCATTATTTTCAACATACCTAAGGGCGCGTGGCGGAATTGGTAGACGCAGCAGTCTCAAAAACTGCCGGGGGTAACCTCATGCCGGTTCGATTCCGGCCGCGCCCACCATGTAAACAAAAAATTTTATTTCCTGGTTGTTCGCCCTTATTCCGAATCAAAGACCGTCCAAGTTATTTTTTGGATCCTCATTAAATGGCGCAGGAGAGGATTCGTCTTTCTCTCTAAACTTCTGTGAAAATGGAGACCTTGATTTCGGCCCGAAAGTGCACGATGGTTCAGGAGGTGACTAAACTGCGTCTCTTGCAAAATAGGCGATGAAATGAATATGATACAGGTCGTTCTTCCGCATGATTTAGGCCTGAGACGCTAGATCTCTGTCCAAGATGAAATTGCAAAAAATGGAATTAATATGACCGCTTCAGAAATCCGCTCCCTCTTCCTTCAATTTTTTTCCCAACGCGGTCATACCGTGGTGCCGAGCGCGTCTCTCGTTCCGGAACGCGATCCCAGTCTCCTCTTTACCAACGCGGGCATGGTCCAATTTAAATCTGTTTTTTTGGGCGAGACCCCAAGCGCCTATCCCCGAGCGGCTTCTTCTCAAAAGTGTATTCGCGCCGGGGGAAAGCACAACGACCTCGAAAATGTGGGACAGACCGCCCGGCATCACACTTTTTTCGAGATGCTGGGCAATTTTTCCTTCGGCGATTATTTTAAGGAAGACGCCATTGCCTACGCTTGGGAACTGCTCACCCAGCACTATCGCCTTCCCGCCGAAAAACTGTGGATAACGGTTTATCGAGACGACGACGAAGCGGCGGACCTGTGGAAAAAAATCGTTCCCGCCGATCGCGTGATCCGCTTGGGCGAAAAAGACAACTTTTGGCAAATGGGCGATGTGGGGCCTTGCGGGCCTTGTTCTGAAATTTTGTTCGATCAAGGCGAGGCCGTGCATGCCGATTGCCCCGGTATCGGACACTGTGAGTGCGACCGCTACTTGGAGATCTGGAATCTCGTCTTCATGCAGTATAGCCGCGATGCCTCCGGCACACTGACGCCGCTTCCAAAACCGAGCATCGACACGGGCATGGGGCTCGAACGCATTACAGCGATCTGCCAAGGCGTCTTCAGTAACTACGAAACGGATCTTTTTCAGCCCCTTTTTCGCGCCATTGCCGAACTGACCGAGCGCACCGAAGAAGCGGTGCGGCAATCCTTCCCCGGTCGGGTGATCGCCGATCATATCCGCGCCATGACCTTTCTCGCCGCTGACGGGGTGGTCCCCTCGAATGAAGGCCGGGGTTATCTCTTTCGCCGAATTCTTCGTCGCGCGGCCCGCTTTGGGCGGCAGTTTGGATTAAAGACCCCCTTTCTCCATCGTCTCACCGGTGCCGTGATCGACACAATGTCGGCACCATACCCCGAACTTCAAGGGCATCGTCAGGCCATCAATGACTTAGTCCTCGGCGAGGAAGAACGCTTTATCCACACCCTCAATCAAGGGGTGCAATTACTGGATGACGTGATCGACGGTTTGAAGAAAAAAGGAGAGTCGATCATTCCAGGTGAGTCCCTTTTCACGCTTTATGACACCTATGGCTTTCCGATCGATCTGACGGAAGAGATTGCGCTTGAGTCAGGCATGACCCTCGACATGGCTGGCTTCGATCAGGCCATGTCGGTTCAAAAAGAACGGGCCCGGCGGTCTTGGGCAGGCGCTGATTCGTCAGCGCAGGTTGCCAAAAGCGACCCGATCTACAAGGAATTGTTGGAACGCCATGGCCCGACCGACTTTGTCGGCTATGATCGCTTAGCCCAAGAAAGTCCTTTATTGGCCATTGTTAAAGACGGGGCCCTGGTCTCCCAGGCCGAGGAAGGTGAATCGGTGGCCTTGCTCTTGGCCTCGACGCCTTATTATGCGGAATCGGGTGGACAAGTGGGCGACCAGGGAACGATCTCTTGTCCCAAGGGCCGGTTCGTGGTTGATGGGACCGAGGCGGTACTTCCCGGACTCTTTGTTCACCGGGGCCGTGTGGCTCAAGGGATGATCGCGGTCGAGCAATCTTGCCGCGCTGAAGTGGACGCGGCCTTGCGGCAAGATACCGCGCGCAACCACACCGGGACCCACCTGCTCCACGCCGCGCTCAGAAAGGTGCTGGGCGATCATGTGAAACAGGCGGGTTCCTTGGTTACGCCCGATCGGCTCCGCTTCGATTTCCAACACTTCGCTCCGCTCAGCGCCAGGGAGATCGACCGGATCGAAACCGAAGTCAACGCACAGATCTTTGAAGGCTCTGCCGTAGAAACCGAAGTCCTGCCGATGCAGGAGGCGGTGAATTCGGGCGCAATGGCGCTCTTCGGGGAAAAATATGGCGATGCGGTTCGCGTGGTTTCGGTGGGCGATTTCAGCCGCGAGTTGTGTGGCGGTACCCACTGCCGGGCCGCGGGGGAGATTGGCTTTTTAAAAATTATTAAGGAAGGCAGTGTGGCTGCGGGCGTCCGCCGCATCGAAGCCCTAACCGGGCCCGCCGCCTATCGCTGGGTGAAGGCCCAGGAGACGGTTCTGCGTGAGGTCTCGGGCTTGTTTGGGGTCCGGCCGGAAGACGTGCCGGAACGCGCCGAGCGGGTCTTGGCGCAGTTGAAAGAAAAAGACCGTGAGCTGGCGCAACTTCAGTCGGGACAAGGCGCATCGGGCGCAAAGTCCTTGGCGGAGGTGCGTCAGGTCGGTCCCGTTTCTTTTGTTTCAGAAAAGATAGCGCCGACGGAAATTAAAGGTGTTCGGGCGCATGCCGACCGCTTGCGCGATCGGATCCAATCTGGGATTATTATTGTGGGTGCGGCGTCTCCCGGTGGAGAAAAAGTGTCCATCGTCGTGATGGTCACGCCGGAATGGACGGCGCGTTATCCCGCAGTGAAAATTGTGCAGGCGCTCTCGCCTTTTATCGAAGGGAGCGGTGGCGGTAAGGCGGCTTTGGCCCAGGCAGGTGGCAAACGGGCAGATAAACTCAATTTTGCGCTTGAGCAGGCCATCGATATTATTGAAAAGATGTGAGGATGAAACCCCAGGCCCGTACCTGAGCTACCTGGGATTAAAGGATGATCTTGAAATTGCCGGGAAGCTTGTCCCCATTGCCACAGGCCGAGCGCGACGCAAGTGTCCCCAATTCGAGTCGGAACCATGACAAAGCCAGCCATTATATTACTCTGCCTTTTCGGTATTGTGGCGTACCAAGGCTACCGCTTTTTAGAACGGACCCCCTCTTCGGATAAAAGTGATACAAG
Source organism: Nitrospirota bacterium (assembly GCA_029261155.1). GTDB lineage: Bacteria > Nitrospirota > Nitrospiria > SBBL01 > JAADHI01 > JAJDBU01. Next base: position 47,521 of record JAJDBW010000011.1, read on the forward strand.
GATCGACATCCCGCAAGGCGCGAGCTTTGGTGAGGTGACGGAGCGTCTTGGCGAGGAGGGGCTGATTACCAGCCAGTTTTCTTTTCGCCTTTTAGGAAAATTAACAAAGCGAGAAACCCGAATTAAACCAGGGGAATACCGCCTGAACCGAGCGATGCGTCCGATGGACCTACTCGATACCCTGGTTCGCGGAGACATCGTCCAATACCCGATTGTGATTCCGGAAGGCCTCTCGTCTCGTCAGATCGCTGAGGTTTTTCAGACCGCCGGCTTGGTCGAAGCCGAAACCTTCATGCAGTGGGTTCGCGATGAACCTTTTATTCGGGCATTGGGTTTTGAGGGAGACAGCTTGGAAGGCTATCTTTTTCCGGAGACCTATCACTTCAGCAAACAAGCTTCACCGAAACAGATTCTGACTCGAATCGTTAACCAATTTAAAACCATTTACGAGGCAAGCTTTCATCAGCGGGCAGACGAACTGGGGATGACGCAAAAGGAGGTGGTCACCCTCGCGTCGATTATCGAAAAAGAGACGGCCGTTCCGGTGGAACGGACCACCGTTTCCGCGGTTTTTCATAATCGATTAAAAAAAAAGATGCGGCTTCAAAGCGATCCCACCGTGATTTTTTCCCTGGCCGATTTCGACGGCAATCTCACGCGCGCCCATTTGAAGAACAACTCGCCCTACAATACCTATCGGTTTAGCGGCCTGCCACCGGGCCCCATCGCCAATCCGGGGCGTGAAGCGATTTATGCCGCCCTGCATCCCGAAGCGGTCGATTATCTTTATTTCGTTTCCAAGAACAACGGGACGCATTTTTTTTCCCGGACTTTGGAAGAACACAATGCGGCAGTGCGTAAATTCCAGATTGAAAGGCATCAAGAGGCTGCCTGCCCCGGCTGTTAGGCTATGATTTGGGGTTATAAGATGAACATCGAAAATAAAATTCAATCTTTGGGTTTACGCTTGCCCCTTCCACCAAAGCCCCTGGCCTCCTACGTGCCGATCATGCGCAGCGGCCCGCTCCTTTTTCTTTCGGGGATGTTGCCCATGGTCGAGGGCAAGCTTTTCGCGAAGGGTAAGTTGGGCGTGGCTCTGAGTGTCGATCAAGGAAAGGCGTGCGCACGCATGGCCCTTCTCAATGCGCTTGCCGTGATTCAGGCCGAAACCGCCTCGCTCGATGCGATCGAAAAGATCGTCCGCATCGCCGTGCATGTCGCCTCGACACCAGATTTTACCGAACAGGCGGCCGTGGCCAATGGGGCCTCCGATCTGCTGGTCGAAATCTTTGGCGCGGCAGGACGCCATGCACGTCTGGCCTTGGGCGCTGTTTCTTTGCCTTTGGATGCACCGGTGGAATTGGAAATGATTGTTCAAGTGGCGGGCATGGCACCGCAGCAAAAGCAAGCCGGACCCGACCAGGTTTGATTTTTTGTTATGGAAGAATAGCATTTTACTGCAGCAAAAAAGAAATGACCCAGCGGCGTTTATTTTTTAAGGAAGTTGTCTAGGTCTTTAAGGTCGGCGAGTTGGTAATCTGCTTGCCGGTCCGGATCGGCTTGCTGATTTCCTACGGGATTGATCCAGGCGGTATCCATGCCCACCGCTTTGGCGCCAAGCACGTCGCTCTCCCAGCTATCGCCCACAAAGAGGGTTTCGGCAGGCGCTGTGCCCAGTTGTTCGCAGGCCGCTAAAAAGATTTCCTTCCGCGGTTTGCGCAAGCCAAATTCTGCAGAGATCAGGGTGGCTTCGAAGAGCGAGGTTAGTTCGTCTCTTGCGAGCACCCGCCGGACGGTTTGGGTGTCGTCAAAGTTTGTGACGAGGCCAATCTTGTGCGTCGCTTTCCAGCGGACGAGTCCTTCTCGATGTTCTGCCTCCAAAACAAGACATTGGGCCACGCGGTCCAAGTGAATTTCTTTTAAGAGGCGTTGGATCTCGCTTCGCCGCTTTCCCAGATCGGCATTCAAACGATTTAAAAAGATCTCGAATCGTGTCTCGGATAAAATCTCCTCGCCGCTTTCCTCGCGTTTGCGTGCGAGGGTTTCCGTTGTTTCGATGAAGGTGGAATGGAAGGCCTCAAAAGAAACCGCGCCGCGGTCAAATTCTAAAAAACAGGCATAGAGCAGTGGGGTGGTTGTGAGGATTTTTTTGCCGGCAAATTCAATCTCCGGCATTCGATCCGTGCGATATTGTAAAACGGTTCCGCAAAGGTCGAAGAGAATGGATTTGTAGGTCTTCATGATTTCATCTCCTGCGTGGGCTGCAGGGCAGCCGCATTCCGGGCGAGTCCGGTGCGTTTGGCGCGAAGCAGGGGGCTGCGTTTGAAACGCGCTTTAAAGGTGGCATTGTCCGGGATGGCCTCGATTTCATCTATGGAAAGCCTCGCTCCCGCGCCCTTTCGATAAGAAAGCCCCGGTACATCCGTTGGGATTGCTTGATTGTTGAAGGGGCAAACCGTTTGGCAGATGTCGCAGCCAAAGATCCATTCCTCTAAATTTGGGACGAGGTCTTCGGGGATAGGACCTTTGTTTTCAATGGTGAGATAAGAGATGCATTTCCGGGCATCCAAACGGTAGGCCTCTGGAAGGGCCCCGGTTGGACAGGCATCAAGACAACGGCGGCAAGTGCCGCATTGTCCGGTGGCGGGCAAATCGGCGATGAGCTTTAAGTCTGTCACCACTTCGGCGAGGAAGACCCAGGAGCCGTAATCGTCTGTGATGAGGTTGGTGTTTTTTCCGACAAAGCCGAGCCCGGCCCGCTGCGCAAAGGCGCGCTCCAAGAGTGGGCCGTGATCGACGTAGCCTTTCCAGCATTTTCCACCCCGCGCTGTTATTTCTTGAATCAAAGCGCATAATTTTTCTTCGATAATGTGGTGATAATCTTCGCCCCAGGCGTAGCGCGCGACCTTTCCCTTTCGCGCCCCGGTCTGATGAGTTTGGGGGGGATCCGGTTCCGGTTGATGGTAGTTGAGGGCGAGGCAAATCACCGATTTGGCTTCAGGAAAGCGCCGTTTGGGATCGGAGCGGAATTCGGGAGACTTATGAAGGTAGGCCATGTCGGCAGCATGACCTTCGGAGAGCCAGCGTTTCAAATGTTCTCCATCGTCTAAAAGCGGATCGGTCGAGGTGATGCCGACTTGATGAAATCCAAGCGATAAGGCGAGGGATTTGATTTCTTGGCTTAGGGCTTCGAGCCCGGATGGGTCGTGCAGGGGATGCATTTCAAAGGGCGTTCGGTAATTTCAATCGAGCGTTGTCAGGTATCCGGGGGGTTGTGCGCATCAGCGTTCCGTACGACGTTTTGAAGAAAGGATGCCCTTGCAGCGCCAGCCACTGCCTTTGAGGCCATTTACGATCGTGGCCATTTCGTCTGGCTTAGCCTTATCGCCATTGTAATGAACGAGGATATAACGTCTTCCGCTGAAGGCCTCGACATGGACCACACCGGCAAGCTGCATGAGGCCCTCAGTAATTTCTTCTGGATGCTTGTGGCAAAAGGGGCCGGAGAGATTGATCTTGACCTCTTTGGTCCCCGGTGGGAGCGTGAATTCTTCTTTAGAAGACGAGTGATGGTGCTGCATCTCCTGCATCTCCTTCTTTTCCTCTTTGTGGCCACCTTTGTGATCGCCCGATGCAAATGCGGAAAAGAAGGGAAAGACGAGCCCGATGAAGAGGACGACGAGTTTCAGTGCAATCTGTCTAAATGTATTTTGCAAGGTATAAGATATCCAAAGGCAACACTGTCTCCATTATCCCCAAGCGGACGCGAGATATCAAGGCTTTATTCTCAATATAGGAATCAAAAGCGCTCAGGGCGGGCTCAAGCAGGTTTTATTTTTTGGAACTTGGGTGCGTGTAGACTTGGGTTTGAGGGTGAAAGGCGGCCCAGGCGAACCAATAGGCCACGACGGAGGGTAGGTCCTCGCCTTGGGGATTTTGAACGCGCACGGTCCGCGTATCAGGGTCGTAGGTGATATGAAGCGTGTCCGGCCCGAGGGTGTGACGAAAAAATCGCGGCCCTCGTTCAAGCTCGGAAAAGGGATAGGCCATCGTTTCTCCCTCATGTTGGATGCCCAAGACCCAGGATTTTGGGGGATAGCGGCGATCGCGCTTATTGACGGAGAACATCAGCCGGTCGGTCTGGGCGTATTCGGCATAGGGGTCGCGCGAATAGTTTCTTGAATAACCCGTCTCCGTCGATAAGACTTGGCTCTTGGGATACTCTCTTTTCCAGGCACCCCAGGTCGTGTGAATGAGGGGCAGTAAGCTAAGTCGAGTTCCAGTTAGCGCGCCCGTAACGGCTTCTTGCTTAATCTGTGACCAAAGGCTTTCGCTCTGATGGTCGTACATCAAGACATCGCTCTGGTACAACAGGCCGGAAACCCCGAAGGTATAGCGCTTCTTCCGGATGCGTGCATCGAAGGCCATGCCGGTGCCGCAGAGCGGGCAATAACTGACGAAAACGGGTTTTCCACCGATATCGTCATTCACGACTTCGTGCCAATTGAGAATTTTTATCGGATACGCTTTTGCCTCGCCATTGTAAACGAGGGCGAGTACCCGGTCATCCGCTTGAAGAAAGCCAGCGCGATCGGCTGAGACAAATTTTGGATGAAGCAGGGCGGGGATGCCGTCTTTGGGCGGCCCGCCCGATTTGATTTCGGCAATGGGAATGTTGTGTTGGCTAAAATCGAAAGCGCTTAAGAAGGGTGTCGTCACCAAAAGTAGTAAACCGAATATCACCTTCATGGCCGCCTCCTTATATTCATGGCAAGCTTGTGGTTAGGGTTTCAGCGCAATATGCGCTTCTCGCTAAGATACATTTTTTAGGGCGTTTAAAAATGTGGGCCGGAATACAGCTCGAATTGAGGGCTGAAGCTATCCAGAGGCGATGTCTTCGAAATCGGGTATCTCTTTTTGCATGAATTTTTTTAATTTTTTGAGGAGATTTGCTTCCACTTGGCGGACACGTTCTTTCGAGATTTTATACTTGAGTGCAAGCTCCTCCAAGGTTGCGGGTTTTTCCGATAAAATCCGTCGATGGAGAATCTCGCTTTCCCGCGCGTTGATTTCTTTTGAAAAGGCTTTGAGCTTGGCCTCGAATAAGGTCTGGAGCTGTTCTTTTTCCAAGCTTTCGTCGGCGCCTTCGTTTTCGGATGGCAGTAGGCTGCCCACCGAGGTGTCCGAGTCCGGGCCAACCGGCTCGTCGAAAGAGACTTCGCGATCAGAGAGGCGCTGCGTCATCTCAATGACCTCGGTTTCCTTTACATTTAATTGATCGGCCAGGAGCTTGGGAGAAGCGACAATCCCTTGTTTTTCAAGCGCCTCGCGTTCCTTCGAGAGACGGAAAAAAAGCTTACGTTGGTTTTCCGTTGTGCCAATACGCACCAAGCGCCAGTTTTGCAGGATGTACTTTAAGATATAGGCGCGTATCCACCATGTGGCATAAGTGGCCACGCGCGCGCCTTTGTCGGGATCGAATTTCTTGACGGCATGCATGAGGCCGACGTTGCCCTCTTGAATTAAATCCATCACGTTGAAGGGCAGACGCTTGTATTCCATGGCAATGGAGGCGGCCAGTCGCAGATGAGAGAGGATGAGCTTCGTGACAGCATCTAGATCGCCCGCTTCCTTAAACTGCTTTGTCAGGCGGAGCTCTTCCTCCTTGGTGAGGAAGGGGTAACGGCGAATTTCGGTCAAGTAACCGTGAAGCGGATCGTAAACCGATACGGCCTGGGTCTCTATTTCCGGTGTATTGTCCGAATCGGCTGCGCGATCTTCCGGATAGAATTGGGGTTCGACTGTGTCTTCTTCCATGAAGAAAAATTATAACAGAAACGATTTTCGTAAAAAAGGCGGGTGTGTGATGAGGACTAGAGTCCAAAATAGGAGGAAAAGGCGGATCGATTGTGACTATTTTTTAGTAAAGCCCTTGAGCCTCGTGCCCTTAGAAAGAGAGTAATGCTGTTTTAGAAAAAGGACTCAGGCCACTCATTTCCAATAAGGGAATCGTTTTTAGAACTTTGAAAAAGAGGCAGGGTTGGTCAGATTGGTGTTTATCGACAGGTAACCCCGTTTTGATGGAAAGGATCGACGCTTCCGGTTCCACCTCCGCCAAAGCCGCCGCCACCGCCGCAACCGAAGAGGCCGGAGGTGACCATGTCGGCAAAACCGACGGCAGTTGGGCCCGGAAACCCAGGCGTGGTTGTGTCGATGGTCCAGGTGCCGCTTCCGTTGCTGTCGTCACTTGTTTGAGTAAAGCTTCCACCGGCAGTGATGATGTCGCCGTTTACGTCGGTCGTCGAATCGATTATATAGGTGTTGACGAACGGATCGTCGCCGCCGAAACCGCCGCTGTCGGTCATTTCGTGCCTGACCGAAAACTCGATATGTGTGCAACGTACAGCCGGGGCGGTGCAAAGCACGGCGGGGAAGTTTGGGTCGATGACTTGGCCGACGGGAACGGATCGAAAACTTTGGAAATGGCGGAAGAGTGCTTGATTGACATTCGATCCACAAGTGGCCTCGGTGGTGCAACTCATGGTGGTTTCGCCCGGAGAGGGGCCATGAACCAAGAGGCCCGGAAAGATAATGTTGCTGGAACCAGAAGGGACGGGGTCGTTTGTGATGCCTCCAAAAGGGACGTTGCTAAAGCCATCGTCATTGACGACGATGGGATTGAGGCCGGTTCCGATTTGGGTATCTGCCCCCGGTGGAATGGCTGGCGGCGCCACACGGCAGGGGCGGTCTTCGTTGCCGTTGATACTAAATCCGGCAATACCTGCTTCACAAAGGTTAAAGTTAAATGACCCCCCGTTGATCTGAACGGTAATGCCGCCGTCGGAGATGGTTCCGCAAGGCCCCCCCCCGCCGCCGAATCCCCCGCCGCAGCCGTCGTCATTGTCCGTAAGAATCGTTTGGGTCTGAAGGGTGGTCGTGCGAGTGAGGGAGTCGGTGCCTTCCGCAACATTGGAGATGCTCCAGAATAAGGTGATCGCCAACAACAGGGTCCATCTCGTTTTTCTTTGTATCATTTTCAAGGTGACTCCTTTAGGGTACGCTCACGCAGTTTCCTGCCGTTCCTGCAACACCTCTACAAAGGTTGGTGGAGTTCCGGAAGAGCGAAATGGTCACAGATGGAAAGGTGCCTACCGTATCATATAAGAAACTGCCGCTGGTTGCCCCATATTGAAAGCGGGCATTGCCCGCTGCATCCTGTATGGGGTCGTTAAATTGGAGGGTCCAAGTAATAGTGGGTGAGGTAAAGGTGTTTCCCGATGAATTGGTCAAGGTCCAATCAGTTGTTAAATCAAAATCCTGCTCTCCCGTGCCCGGCGCTGCGAAAGTTCCTGCGGCCCCCGCGACCAAGGGGGTAACTTGGTGCTGGCGTTGTTTGCTGCCGACGCAGGTAAAGGTGCCGACCGTACAGGTGACGGACAGATCGTTGTCGGTTAAGGCCGTTGTTGTCCGGCTCCAGATAAAGCGGTTTTTAATCTCAAATCCCGTGTGATCGTCGGTCGAAGGCGCAAAATCGGCGCTGAACATATTCGGTCCGGAAATATGTGAAGCCAGGACATCTCCCGCCGGATCCGATGGAATGCTCATGCCTTGGCTTGTGGGGTCGAAGCGGAGGTCGCCGCAGTTAAGACCCGTGAGTCCTGCGGTTGTGCCGCAGGCGGCGGGATCGCTGCCGGGGTCGGAGATCGCTCCAAACATATTGTCGGTGATCGCGCCCGGTCCCAACTGATTAAAAAAGATGGTGGGTGTCCCGCCTAAGGAAGGCGCGGTGGTGGTGATCGAAAGCGAAAACGTAATGGGTCCAGCCCCATCGGGATCGCTTCCCGAATGCCGTATGAGGAGGTCTGGGTTAAATCCAGGGCAGGTGGGGCATGCGCCGCCGCTACCCGTTGAAAGCTGGTCCACGCCTTGGGTATTGGTAAAAAAATCGTCGGCCTGTGCCCCGGCTTGCGCCGGGTAAATTATGAACAAAAACAGTGCGAAATGGAGATATCGATACATCATCATTACCTAGGATAACGTCGTTGTTAGGAAATTTTACCAGAGGATATGGAATTGGTCAAGAAAATGGGGGTCCATGATATGGATGTGGAAGCTTAAATATATATAGAAAAAACAGCTTGTTATGCATTTTGTGTCCTAAAAAATGAAAGCACATAGGCCAATAGGAAGCCCTCATCCGAAAAAGCGGACTGCAAAGACCTATTGCCGCATTGATTTTATTAAAAGTGGAAAGGGCTGGAGGATCTAGGCTTACTGTATGGTGAGGTTTTGATCGCGGGTGGGGGCGCCAGCGGCATCCCAAAGGCCGTCATTAAAGGCATAGCGGTAGTTGATGATGCCGTCGCCTGCCTTTTCCAGAACGACCGTGGCGAAGTAGGCTTTTCCATCTGTATAATCCAAGTCGGCCGCATCGACGGCCTTCATTGCAAAACGCTCGCTTGTGGTGGGATTGGGTGCAGTGGGAGAGGGCAAAGCGCCACCGCTTCCGCTACTGCAGCCCTTGATGAAAGCGAGGAGAAACAAAATTCCAAAGAAGAGGCCGATGCCGCGCCGCGTCCATCCTTGTGATGCTTGGGTTTTTAAGAAGAAGGCCAGCCCCAATAACAAAGTGGCGCTCATCGCCAAAAGGACATTCCCTGATGTCGGGGGAAGCGCGGAAGCGGGGCTTATGGTTTTAGCGGCCAAGACGCCTTCCGCGAATGCGCCATCGTCGTTTCGGTCGATCCAGAGCTCGGCGGTGCTGGGGGGATCGTTGTCAAAATCGGTGTAGGTGACTTTGAAAGTGAATGGGTCCCCGCCTTGGCCGATCTCAGGATCGACGCCCGTGTTGGCACCGGCGCTCCAGGTCAGGGCCGGGGCGGGATTGTGCAAGGAGACCGTTTGATCGGCGGCGATATTTTCGGAGATCACCGCCGATCCGTCTGGCCAAACCACACGTAGGGTATCGACGGTGAGGGCGGCCCCGAGGCCAAAATGGGGCTCTACCGGATCTTGTGAAACATAGTTGCTCCCTGCCCGTAATTCCTGCATTTGCGTTGTCGTTCCAGTGGTCACATAGACCCGCGCGCCGATGGCTTCTGTGTTTGGCGCGTGGCCTTTAATTTTGAGCTTGAGATAGTGAAGGCCGTTGTTGATCTCATTCTGATAGAGACGAGGCAGTTGTTGGTTATTGGCGATAAAAAGGTCGAGGTCGCCGTCCCGATCGTAATCGAAGCAGACCAGGCCTCGGCCTTGACCGGTGTCGTCCACCCCGAGCGGGTTGGCCTGTTCGCTAAAGGTCCCATCTTGATTGGAGACAAAGAAGCGGGCCGGATCGTCGTGAAAATCGATGAGATGGTCTCCTCCCACTTCCATAACGGCGTCACAATGCGCCATGATGGGAGTGAATATTCCATCAAACAGAAGCGGGAGGAGAGAGATGAAGATTACAACGATTGGACTGGACTTGGCAAAGAACGTTTTTCATGTGGTTTGTTGTAACGAGCGCGGCAAGCAAGTGAAGAGAAAAAAATTACGTCGCTTTCAGATGTTAACGTATTTTTCGAATTTTCCGACTTGCCTCGTGGGAATGGAAGCTTGCGCCGGCGCACATTACTGGGGCCGAGAACTTCGAAAGCTGGGGCATGAGGTCCGATTGATTCCAGCACAGCATGTAAAACCTTATGTCAGAGGGCAAAAGAACGATTACAACGATGCTGCTGCTATAGCTGAAGCCGTGACACGACCAGCGATGCACTTTGTTCCGATGAAGACGGTGGCGCAGCAAGATATTCAGGCACTCCATCGAATACGAATGGGCCGGATCAAAGAACGGACGGCGCTATGTAATCAATTACGGGGTTTATTGAGTGAATACGGGTTGGTTCTCCCTAAAGGTGTCAACGTGCTACGCAGTCGGTTGCCGGACTTATTAGAAGACGCGGAAAATGGTTTGAGCGATCTGTTCCGCCCATGGTTGGCCGAAGCCTACCGGCAATTGCAGGAATTGGATGAGCGTATCGACTATTACAGCCAAGCCGTTAAGCTGCATAGCAGTCGAGACGAGGCCTGCCAGCGTCTGCAAAAAGTTCCGGGATATGGCCCCATCGTAGCGAGTGTCTTTGTGAGTCAGGTCGGAAGTGGGGAAGGCTATCGTCGCGGCCGGGATGTTTCTGCCTCTCTTGGCTTGGTTCCGCGACAACACAGCAGTGGCGGTAAAAATGTATTATTGGGAATCAGCAAACGAGGTGATTGCTACCTCCGTAGCTTATTGATTCATGGTGCCAGATCTGTTGTTTCACATGCCGAGAAAAAAAAGGACCGGTTGAGCCTATGGATTAACCGGGTTCGGGAAACGCGAGGTTTTAATAAAGCGTCAGTCGCCCTGGCCAATAAGCTTGCACGCATCGGCTGGGCGGTCCTGGCACATAAGACAAGCTACCAGCTCTTCCGAACCCAGATCAAAGAAGGGTAAGAGTCAGTCTGAAAGGGAAGAAGGGACCTACCCAAGATTGCGAAGGCTATAACGAGCGATGACAAAACAGGTTAGACCGGCGTATCTAAAACCTGACGCATTCGAAGGTCACAAAGACCGCATTATCGATTAAGGAAGATACGCGCTGATTTCATCGAGGCCAGAGGCACTAACTATCCTCAGACATTTTAGGCCGGATATACGACTGCAACCCTGTCCCTGTTATCGCCAAAAAAAGCCTTGCAATACGGGAGGAGACCATATACGAGTGCGGTCTTCCAGCGCAAAGGGAAGCCTGAAATATCGGATGCGGCTTTTGTTGGCGGGATACTGGAAGACTTTGCGATCGAAAGCACTCGGGTAGCATTGTCGCAGCACAAGACCTTCTCGGGAGTTGTTCGGGTCTTGGGTGAATAGACAATGAAGGCCTCAGGGTCAAGAGAGTTTCTGTGATTAAGAAGCCCCGCGATCGGGCCCTCATCCTTATACTTTTGAGGACAGGGATGAGGATCGGTGAGCTTTTGAATACGCGGGTCGTGGATCTGGATCTTCGGGACAAAAAGATCCTCGTTTATGAAGGAGAGAAGACCAGTCTTGGTCGTGTGGTCTATCTGAGCGATGATGCCCTATTTGCAATCAGACTCTGGCTCTCTAAAAGAGATCGGGAAAAGACCTTTCTCTTTTATGGCTGGGGAGACAAACTCGGGTATAGCGCCGCCCGCTTAATCTTCGTTAAATACCTCAGGAAAGCAGGGCTTGAGAACAAAGGATATACGGTACACTGCCTTCGGCACACCTTCGCGACCGAATTACTCAATGCCGGCATGCGACTGGAGTGCCTGCAGCAGCTTCTCGGTCACTACCACATCGAGATGACCCGCCGCTATGCCCGCTTAACGGACAAGACCCGTGAAGAAGAGTACTTCCGGGCCATGGCGCGCATTGAGCAAGGAGGG
>JAJDBW010000012.1 GCA_029261155.1 Nitrospirota bacterium
TACTTTACACACGCTTCTTCTGTCCCAAAACGGATTTGCCATTTTAAAAATACGGCCTCTTCTTTCTGCATCTCGCCTCCTCTTTCCCTCAATTTTCACCATTATATCTCCTATGCTGTAAATTGTTAAGAGGCAAGATAAATATTAACAATTCAAAGCGGATGAAGGGTAGACGGTATCGCACGATAAACCTGAAAGCGCATTCCTCCAATTTATTGGCATGATGGTTATTTGTTGGAGCGGATTTTTTAGGAATTAAAGATCTTCTTCGCCTACTGCATCAGCTTGAATGTCCTTGACTTCATTAGGGAAGCCCACTATACTCTTTGATAATTTTTTGAATTGAAGCCTCTCCTATCATGTTGGAAAATATAACGAAACGGCTTGAAGCCCTTTTTAAGAAAATAAAGGGCCGGGGTCTATTAACGGAAGAAGACATCGATGCCGCACTCCGTGAAGTGCGGCTTGCGCTTTTGGAATCGGATGTTCATTACACCGTAGCGAAGTCGTTTTGTGATGCCATTCGAACCAAGGCGGTTGGAAAAGCGGTCCTCGAAAGTATGACCCCTGGACAACAGGTGGTCAAAATTGTCAGGGAAGAACTGACAGACCTATTGGGGGCCAAAGAAAAGGGCATCGCTTTAGCCGCGAAGCCACCCACCGTCGTGATGCTAGTGGGACTGCAGGGCGCGGGAAAAACGACCACGGCCGGAAAGCTCGCACGCCATTTTCAGCAGAAAGAAAAACGAGTGGTCTTGGTGGCCGCCGATCTTCAGCGGCCCGCCGCAGTCGAACAGCTAGGTATTCTCGGGAAAGAAATCGGCGTTCCGCTTGTGCCCTCGAAGGGTGAAACGGATCCTGTTGCAGTGGTTCGCCAGGCCATCGATTATGGTCGCGAGCAATGTTTCGATGTCGTTATTATCGATACAGCGGGTCGGATTGAGGTCGATCAAGATCTGATGGCGGAGTTGGTCCGAATGAAATCGGAAACCACTCCGGACGAGATTTTATTGGTTGCGGACGCAATGACGGGACAGACCGCCGTGAATGTCGCTCAGACCTTTCACGAAAAGCTGGACCTCAGTGGCGTGATCTTAACGAAAACGGAGGGCGATGCCCGCGGCGGCGCGATTTTATCGATACGTGCGGTTACCGGCGCGCCCATTCGATTTATCGGCACGGGAGAAAAGCTTGATGCCCTGGAGTTGTTTTATCCGGACCGCATGGCATCGCGTATTCTCGGCATGGGTGATGTGCTTTCGCTTATCGATTTGGCGGAAGAAAATATTGCCAAGGAAGAAGCGCTTCAGCTTGAAAAGAAGTTACGCAAAGACAAATTTACGCTGGATGACTTTAGCGGCCAATTGAAACAACTCAAAAAAATGGGGGGAGCTGCTAAAGTGATGGCGATGATTCCGGGGGTGAGTCGGATGAAGGCCCTTCCAGATGACGCAAAGCTTGAAAAAGAAATCAAGTCGGTCGAAGCCATGATTTCATCAATGACCCTCGTTGAGCGAAGAGAGCCGGGGATTATTAACGGGAATCGTCGAAAACGGATTTCAAAAGGAAGTGGGACATCCATTCAAGACCTTAATCGCCTTTTGAAACAATTTTCACAGGCGAAAAAAATGATGAAAAAGATGTCTTCAGGTAAGAAGGGCGGATTCAAGGGTATGCCAATTCCGTTTTAAAGCAGTGACGCGCTGAGGTGAAAAAGAGGGCTACCAAGACGAGACGAGAGCCTGATATAATGAGCAAAATTATGCAGGCTCCGGGATATCGAATGGATGGTTTAGCATAACACGGTTCGAACACGAAGATTCGAACGATATAAAAAGAACAGAGAGGAAGAGTCGATGGCAGTAATTATTAGATTAACGCGTAAAGGTAGGCATAAGAGACCGTTTTATCGTATGGTGGTTTCCGATGAGGCCTCACCCAGAGACGGAAAGTTTATCGAAATGATCGGAACCTACGATCCGCTCGGGGAAGAGAACAAGGTGTCGGTAAAAGAAGATCGGGCCATCTATTGGCTAAAACAAGGGGCAAAGGTTTCGGATACGGTTCGGTCTATTTTTAAAAAATCGGAGTTGTTTAAACAGGCGTTAGGGCAGAAGGTGTGATGAGTGCTTAAAGTAGAGGCGAGAGTCCTCTCCACTCCAGGCGTACGATATGGAGGTAGCTTCGATGAAAGAGTTGGTGGAGTATATTGCAAAGTCGCTTGTGGATAGGCCTGAAAATGTCACGGTTATCGAAACAGAAGGGGAGAAAACAACAATTATAGAGTTGCGTGTAGCCCAAGAAGATTTGGGCAAAGTCATCGGGAAGCAAGGTCGTACCGCACGTTCAATGCGGACCATCTTGAATGCCGCCGGCACGAAAATCGGAAAACGTTGTGTTCTCGAGATATTAGAATAGTTTGCGCGAATCGCTCGTTGCAATAGGGAAAATTTTAAAGCCGGTCGGCTTAAAAGGCGAACTTAAGGTTAAACTGCTGACCGATTTTCCGGAACGTTTCGAAGCTTTACCCGAAGTGAGCATAAAGACCCAGGAAGGCCAAACCGAACGATGTCAAATTTCAAGAATGCGCTACGGCCCTCCATTTATTTACTTAATGTTTGAGGGACTCTCTTCTCGAGAGGCCGTTGCCCATTTACAAGGGGGCGTCCTGCAAATTCCTCAGTCCGAACGGGTTTCGCTACCAGAGGGGGGATATTTTCGGTCTGATTTTGTGGGTATGGCTGTTTTTTTGAAGAATGAAGATTGTATCGGAAAGATAGAAAGTATTATCGAAACGGGCAGTAATGATGTCTTTGTCGTAAAAGACGGCGAACGCGAAAATCTGATTCCAGCGCTCCGAACCATTATTATGAATATCGACTTTAAAAAAAAACGAATGACGATTGATCCGCCGGAGGGTTTGTTGTCATGATGCTTCGTTGCGATGTTGTGACTTTATTCCCCGAAATGCTTAACCCTGTTTTCGGACAGAGCATCTTAAAGCGGGCTCAGGAAAATAGACTTTTGGATGTTCGGGTACATCAGTTAAGGGACTATGCCTTTGACAAGCATCGAGTGACGGACGACAGTCCTTATGGGGGAGGATGCGGGATGGTTTTAAAGCCCGAGCCGATATTTTATTCCCTTGATGCAATCAAGCTTGCAAGGGAGGAGATTCGAATTATTCTTCCCTCGCCCCAGGGGAAGCGTTTTGATCAAAGAATGGCGGAAGACTTTGCCAATGAAACAAAAAGTTTGGTTTTTATTTGTGGCCATTATGAGGGCATAGATGCCCGAGTGAATCGGGGACTCGATCTTGAGGAGGTCTCCGTCGGCGACTATATTTTAACTGGAGGCGAACTCCCGGCGGCCACCATGATTGATGCGGCGGCCCGACTTGTGCCAGGTGTATTGGGTGGGGCGCTTTCTGCAGAAGAAGAGTCCTTTTCATGCTCATTATTAGAATACCCCCATTACACACGGCCTTATGAATTTAGAGGCATGAAGGTGCCGGAGGTTCTTACCTCAGGGAATCATGCAGAAATAAAAAATTGGCGAAGGCGGCATGCTTTAGAAAATACACTGAAAAAGCGGCCAGATTTACTGCAGGAAGCTGTTTTAACAAATGTAGAAAAAGAATGGCTTGAAAAATCGCAGGTTTCAGGGCTGAATACGGATGTTTCAAGCCACAGAAACTGAGTTCACATTCAAGGGAGAAGGAAGCGTATGAATCGATTAGAGCAAGTGGAACAAGGGTTACTTCAAAAGAATCCACCCGAGATGAAAATTGGCGACACCGTAAAAGTTCATGTTCGGATTAAAGAAGGGGACAAAGAACGTATTCAAATTTATGAAGGCGTTGTGATTCGGAAAAAAGGTGGGGCCAATCGTGAGACCTTTACAGTGAGAAAAGTGTCTTATGGTGTGGGGGTCGAGCGAATCTTTCCTGTCCATTCTCCTTATATCGCCAAAGTCGAAACGGTGCGGGAAGGCAAGGTAAGGCGAGCCAAGTTATATTACATTCGAGAGAGAACCGGAAAAGCCGCGCGTATTACCGAAAAAGAGCGCGTATATACTTCAAAGAAGAAGGGCGGCCCTTCAACGGAAAAAGCCTTGACGGAAGAGACCTCTGCGGATGAAGCCTCGCCTTTAGATTCGGCCAATCCGACGGAATAGTTCTCTCCGTCCTTACCCGCCAGAGGTCAGTTCAAATCGTCTCTTTAAAAAAGATGACCTCCATCGAAAACAAGGCCTACGCTCGCGGCTATCGAAAAATCTGCGGATTAGACGAAGCCGGGCGTGGGCCTTTGGCGGGCCCTGTGATTGCCGCCGCCGTCATCCTTCCTCTCAATTGCCAAGTGCCAGGCCTCCGCGATTCTAAAAAGCTCACGCCGCGCCAACGCGATCGTTTTTTCGATGTTATTACAGAACAGGCCTTGGCCATTGGTGTCGGGCGTGTCGAAAATGACACTATCGACGATATTAATATCCTTCAAGCGACATTGCTTGCAATGGACAAAGCCTTGAATGCCCTAAAAACCAAACCGGATTATTTATTGATCGATGCTCTACGCCTTCCCAATGTCAGCATTCCTCAAGAAGGAATCATTCATGGCGATGATTTGTCGGTCAGTATTGCGGCAGCTTCCGTTATTGCAAAAGTGACACGAGATCGTTTGATGGTAGACTTTAACGAAGCGTTTCCTGAATATCGCTTTCATCGCCACAAGGGTTATGGTACTCGGGAACACCTCCAAAAAATTCGGGAGTATGGCCCTTGCCGTTTGCACCGAAAAACTTTTCGCGGCGTCCTCGTTTAAACGGCGCCGAAGGCGAAAAACATGCCGCACTGTTTTTAGTGAAGCGTGGCTATCGTATTCTTGAGCAAAATTATCGGACGACTTTCGGAGAGATCGATATTATTGCACACGATGGCGATGTGCTTGTTTTTATCGAAGTGAAAAGCCGCTCCGGAACGCAATTTGGTTTACCGCAATCGGCTGTCGATACGAGAAAACAAACGAAGATCAGTCAAGTGGCCCTGGCGTATTTAAAAGAAAAGAAGCTAAGCGATGTCGATTGTCGATTTGATGTCGTTGCTGTTCTGAAGGAAGGCGATGCTTTCGAGGTCGTTTTGTTTCAGAATGCTTTTGAAGGGATCGAACACACATGACGATGTCCATTGGGATGAACACCAACATCCAGCATCAAGGTAAGGTTTATCATGTGCAAACGGAAGACGGTGGTCAGGATCATCCCATCATCACAACCCTTTTGTTTAAGGACGGCGTCGTTTTTGCGTCAAAGCGGACCGACTATAAAGACCTTCTCAAAACGCCTTCATGCCGGGAAACCGTTACCGAGATGATGAAGGAGCAGCATAAAAACATTATTCGAGACCTCATTGCCGGAAGGATTGCTGGTGTGCGTGCGGAGAATGAATCCGATGCCGATACCTCAGCTCCAGAACAGGGGGCGTCTTTATCAGGTCGGTCCCAAGAAGAGGTCCTCTCTCAACCCTCGTCCGAGAAGGAAGGCAAGCAAAAGACCTTGGATGACCTCATTCTTGACTATCTCGAAGAAAAGAAAAAAAACTCCGATTGATTTTCCATTGAATGAACTCGTATTCTTCTTTTATGTTCATTGAACGTACACCCTAACCTTCCACAATAAAAAATTGTTTACAATAATTTACCGGCATGTGTCCTGAAGTCTTTTTCCGCACAAGATATGAGAACGATCAGAAAAAAAAGATGTGCTCTACTGTACCCGCACGACGAAAGTTCTTTGGGTGTTTCCATGTGGGAATGCTGGCGTTTGTTGTTCTCTCCTCACGTGGTGTACTCTGTATTGAGCATATTTTATTTGCATAGGTCTGAGGGTTAGCATGATCCAGCTTTTTCATGTCTATAAGTATTATCGAAAAGATTTCCTTGCCTTAAACGATCTGAATCTTAAGATCGAAAAAGGAGAGTTCGTCTTTGTGATCGGTTCCAGCGGTGCAGGAAAATCCACTCTTCTGAAACTCCTTTTTTGCCAAGAGAGGGCTGACGAAGGCCAAATCCTTATTGGTGGACAAAATGTTTCTCGAATTCAAGAAGCCCGTATTCCCTATATTCGCCGGAAAATTGGTTTTGTGTTCCAAGATTTTAAATTGATTCAACGCAAAACGGTCTTTGAAAATGTAGCGCTTCCTTTGGTGATTAGCGGCATTTCTCGGAGCGATATTAAAAAGCGGGTGAATGAAGTTCTTAAAATGGTTCGCATTGAACATAAACACGATCAAAGACCTTCTTTTTTGTCGGGGGGTGAACAGCAGCGGGTTGCGATCGCGCGGGCCCTTGTAAACCGCCCTGCAATTTTGTTGGCGGATGAGCCTACGGGAAATCTCGATGATGAACTTTCCTTGGATATTGTAGAACTCTTACGAAATATCCATACCACGGGGACAACAGTGGTCGTGGCGACGCATGATCGTCATCTTTTCTCGAAGATTTTGCGGCGGACCTTGGTTTTGCAGCAGGGAAAAATAGTGTCCGATGGTCTTCCCGAATGAAGCAGTCCTTTTATCATCTCAAATCGGCCATTGAAAATATTAAATTGAACCAAACGATGGTCGTTTTTTCCTTAATCTCCTTAAGCCTGACCTTAATGTTGTTTGGTGTTTTTCTCCTTTTTTATTACAATGTAACTGGTTTTGTTCAGAGCATGCGCGAGAGCGTCCAATTTAGTATTTACTTAAAAGAGGGTGTTGATGCGCCGCTGGTAGAACGAATTGACCAGGCTTTGAAGAAAGACACACGCATCTCGTCCTTCGTCTATATTTCCAAAGATGAGGCCTTAAAAACCTTTAGCCGATCTTTTGAAGACCAGGGCTTGGTTGAACGACTGGGCGGAAATCCGTTTCCCGCATCCTTTGAAGTTAAAGTTAAGACGAGCCATCAGGATTCAAAAGTTCTTGGTGAAATCATCGCTCAGTTTGAGGGCTTTTCCGGAGTAGAGGAAATACAATACGGTTCTGAATGGCTAAAAAATCTGCTCACATTTTTAAAACTACTCAGGGTGGTCGGCGTCGGAATCGGTGTTTTTTTGGCCGTGACCGTGATGACCAATATTGCGAACACCATCCGTCTCCATTTTTATAATCGGCGGGAAGAAATCGAGATCATGAAACTTATTGGCGCGACCCATCGTTTTATTAAAGTCCCTTTTGTCATGGAAGGTGTGTTAATGGGCGGTATCAGCGGCATCTTTTCGGCATCGCTTCTTTTTGTCGTCTATTTTTATTCTAAAGATGGGCTGCTTTCTATTTTGGGCGGCATCGGCTCGATTCAAGCCTTTCAATTCCTTCCTGTTAATATCTTAGTCGGACTGGTTTGTGTCGGGAGCTTGCTTGGAGGTATTGGAAGTTTTATTTCTTTAAATCATCTTTTGCGTCTTCGGAATCCGGGTCATGAAACAAAGAAACGCTAATCACAAAAGAAGCCTGTATCTATGCGTATGCTTCACGACCTTGTTCACTTTTTTTATGCATCCTGTCGGGGAGCTCCACGCACAAAATAAGCCCAATCTAAGTATACAGATCACAGAAGAGCAAAAAGAGTTAAAAAAACTGGAAGCCGAAATTGAAAAGAATAGAAAAAAGAATCTCGCTGCAAAAAAGCAAGAACGGTCAATCCTTTCAAATTTGGAAGTAATCGACCGACGTTTTCGACTTTATCGAAAAGAAGTTGTTCTTCTGGAATCGAAGATCAAAGAAAAAGAACAGGAGGCTTTGTCCTTGTCCACTCAAATTAGGGCAATGGGTAAAGAAATAGAAAATAGCAGAGAGGAGATCTCAAAACGCCTTCGCACAATTTATAAAGAAAAGCAAAGTGGCGGACTAAAAATTATATTTGCTGCGCAAGATTATCCCGATTTGTTAAGAAGGCTCTATTACCTTAAAACCATTGCAAGGCGGGAGGAGCAAGTTCTTTCTACATTTAAGACCCGGCATCGCGATTTGGAAGAAAAAAGAGAGAAGCTGGTTCTGGTAAAGAAGGCCTTAATCGCCGACCGTTCGTCACTCACCCAAAAACTGACTGAAAGCCGGACAGAAAAGCGTCAAAAAGACCGTTTGTTATCCCGGGTTCGCAAGGAGCGAGATTTGTACACGAAGACGATTTCGGAAATGACCGACTCTTCCGAGCAGATCCAAGCCTTAATTCGTCAATTGGAAAAAGAAAAAAAACGGTTGAAATCGAATCGGTCCGGACAATTTTCAAAGAAAAAAGGCAAATTGCAATGGCCGAACGATGGCCGGCTGGTCGGACGTTATGGACGTCAAAAACACCCAAAGTTTGACACAATGATTTATCGTAAAGGGATCGAAATCGCGCCTGGTGTGGGTGGAGAGGTCAGGAATGTGTTCGATGGAACCGTTGTTTATGCCGATTGGTTTAAGGGCTATGGCATGGTAATCATTGTCGACCATGGTGAAAATTATTATTCGCTCTATGCCCATTTAGAAAAACTCCTTGTGGATGTGGGTGATCAGGTCAAGATGGATCGCGTAATCGGAGAAATCGGCGGGACAGGCTTGGCCCACAACGCAAAGCTCTATTTTGAAATTCGACATCAAGGAAAGCCTATAAATCCGATGGCGTGGCTTCAAAAGCGATAAGCATCGGTTATAATTAGAGGATGGAATTCTTCGCCTCGGATCGTTATAATGTTCAGAGTTCTGGAAGGGTGATGTTACGCATGTTGTTAGCTTTAGAATTCTAAGTGATTGATTTAAGGTCTTAAATTAAATGAAGGCTTAAAATGAGTGCTTCGGGGCTTTTGGAGGACAAGAAGATGAAATTGATAAAAAGGATGCGCATTACCTTTTTACTTATGGTCATTTTTGGGACGATAGGGATGACCCTCTTCGTCGGAAAGGGACTGGAATCGAAGGTTTCCGCAGAAACGGACCAATATAAAGATCTAAAAATCTTCTCCGAAGTCCTCTCCTCGCTCAAGACAAACTATGTTGAACCTCTGGATACCAAGGATCTGGTTTACGGTGCGATAAAAGGGATGCTAGGGGCGCTCGATGCGCATTCTGCGTTTATGCCTCCCGAAGTCTACAAAGAGATGCAAGTCGATACCCGAGGCGAGTTTGGAGGCTTGGGGCTTCAGATTGGTGTGAGAGACAAAAGATTGGTTGTGGTCGCCCCGATCGCGGGTACTCCGGCGGAAATTGCAGGGATTAAAGCCGGTGATATTATCCTCCGGGTTGATGAGCATGAAATGCTCGAAGGAACATCTTTAATGGATGCGGTCCAAAAAATGAGGGGACCGAAGGGCACGGCTGTTACCTTGTCTGTATTGCGCGGCACGGATCAAAAAACCGACCCCGAAGAATTGGTTTTTACCCTTATTCGAGATACAATCCGGATTAAAAGTGTCAAATCGAAGGTGCTTGAACCGGGCATTGGCTATATTCAAATTACACAATTTCAGGAACATACCGCGCGGGATCTATCGAAGGCCATTTCTAATTTACTCAACGAAAACATCCATTCATTAGTCTTGGATCTGAGAAACAATCCAGGAGGTCTCCTTAATTCTGCGGTTAAAGTTTCGGACCAGTTCCTGGAAAGTGGAAAGCTGATTGTTTCAATCAAATCCCGAGATGGCGATCAGGACGAATATACGGCCAGCCAAGAGAGCCATTTGAAAGGGGTCCCCATCATTGTCTTGGTGAATGAAGGGAGCGCGAGCGCTTCCGAAATCGTGTCCGGTGCCTTACAAGATTGGAAGCGGGCGGTGGTGCTTGGCGTACAAACTTTTGGCAAAGGCTCTGTACAAACCATCTTACCCTTGTCCGATGGCTCAGCCTTACGGCTGACAACGGCAAAATACTATACCCCAAGCGGTCGTTCGATTCAGAACACAGGGATCGAACCAGACATAAAGGTCGTACAAGAACTGGTCAAGACAGCCAAAAGCGGTCCTATTGTTCGGGAAAAAGACCTTGCACGCCACTTGAGCAATGAATTTGAAGAAGAAATGGAAGGGTCGGATGATATGGAACTTAATTTCCCGCCTTCTGGGAGTCCTTTAAATGAAGAAGAATCCGACATCTCGCAATCGGGTTCGGAGCAAGATACACAACTCAAAAAGGCCGTCGATCTATTGAAAGGCTGGAGAATATTCAAGGGGGTCGATCCCCTTCTTTCAGCAAAAAAAGAATGAGTTGAGGCGATTCCATTCTCAAAGGCGATGTTGATTTACTTAAAATTACATTATTATCAATAAGTTGCATGAGAATCATTGCAATAGCCTTTTTAGTAAAATACCTGCCTAAAAAAATCCTCCCTACTTGATTTTACAAAATCGAGTGTTATATAAACCATTAGCACTCTCTACCAAGGAGTGCTAATGGTTTGTCACGCATGGTTCTCAAAGACGTCGTCGCCTTACTCGGCGGCGCGCATGTCGAAGACAATTATAGATTAGGTGGAATTGTGAATTTGAAGGAGGGGAAACATGGCTGTAGCCAGTGCGAAATCAGTAAAATTTAGACCTTTAAAAGAAAGGGTTTTTGTCAGCTATTCCGAAGAGCCTGAAAAAACATCGAGTGGACTCTACATTCCCGATGCAGCAAAGGAAAAACCGCAAAAAGGGACGGTAAAGGCGATTGGGACTGAAGTCAAAGATGTGAAGGTGGGCGAAACCATCTTGTTTGACAAATATTCCGGGAGCAAAATTACTTTGGACAACGAAGAATTCCTGATTATTAAGGAAGAAGATATCCTAGGAATTGTTGAATAATCAAAAGATCAAATCATGTATGGAGGAATGAATGGCTAAGCAGATACTTTTTGGAGAGGATGCCCGAGCGAGAATATTAAAAGGCATTAATCAACTAAGCAACGCAGTCAAAGCAACATTAGGGCCGCAAGGACGAAACGCCGTCATCGAGAAAAAATTCGGTGCCCCAACCATTACCAAAGACGGTGTAACCGTTGCCAAAGAAATCGAATTACAAGATCCATACGAAAATATGGGCGCGCAGCTGGTCAAAGAAGTATCCAGCAAAACCTCGGATGTGGCTGGGGATGGAACGACAACGGCCACGATTCTCGCACAAGCCATCTTTCGTGAAGGTGCAAAAAACCTTTCCGCGGGTGCGAATGCAATGGAACTGAAGCGTGGTATCGACAAGGCTGTCGCCGCAGTAACCGAAGAACTTTTGGCCATGTCCAAACCCTGCAAGACAAAAAAAGAGATCTCTCAGATCGGTACCATTTCAGCCAATAACGACGCCACCATCGGCGAACTAATCGCCGAGGCGATGGAAAAAGTTGGTAAGGATGGCGTGATTACTGTCGAAGAGGCAAAAAGTGCAGAAACCTCTCTTGAAGTCGTTGAAGGGATGCAATTCGACCGAGGCTATATCTCACCCTATTTTGTGACCGATTCCGAAAGAATGGAAGTCTCACTTGATGATGCCTTGATTCTGATTCACGAGAAGAAAATCTCATCGATGAAAGATCTCCTCCCCGTATTGGAGCAAGTCGCAAAGTCTGGTCGTCCACTGATGATTATTGCTGAGGACGTTGACGGAGAGGCCCTGGCGACCCTTGTGGTAAACAAGCTACGCGGGACCTTAAACGTCGCGGCGGTAAAGGCACCCGGCTTTGGCGATCGACGTAAGGCGATGTTGGAAGATATTGCTATCCTCACGGGTGGAGAGGTCATTTCCGAAGATCTGGGCCTGAAGCTCGAGAACATTAAAATCGAAGATTTAGGCAAGGCAAAACGGATTACCATCGACAAAGACAATACCACCATTGTCGAAGGCGGTGGAGATACGAATAAGATCAAAGGGCGTGTGAAGCAAATCAAGGCACAGGTCGAAGAAACCACTTCCGATTATGATCGTGAGAAACTCCAAGAGCGTCTTGCGAAGATCGTTGGGGGCGTGGCGGTAATCAACGTCGGTGCCGTGACCGAGACGGAAATGAAAGAACGGAAGGCGCGCGTTGAAGATGCGCTTCATGCAACCAAAGCCGCGGTGGAAGAAGGTATTGTCGCGGGCGGTGGCGTGGCCCTGCTTCGTTGTCTTCCGGCACTTGGGAAGCTCTCTCTCCCTGGAGATCAGCAAATCGGATGCGATATCGTCAAGCGGGCAATCGAAGAGCCGATTCGTCAAATCTCAGAAAATGCGGGCGTGGAAAGCTCGGTCGTTGTCGATCGCGTGAAAAAAGAGAAGGGCGCCATCGGATTCGATGCCAATTCGGAAACCTATATCAATTTGGTTGAAGCCGGTATTATCGACCCAACCAAAGTGACCCGGACGGCCTTGCAAAACGCGGCCAGCGTCTCCGGTCTGATGCTTACCACCGAGGTCATGATCGCGGATATTCCCGAAAAGAAAGAAGGACCGGGAATGCCGCCTGACATGGGTGGCATGGGCGGCATGGGCGGCATGGGCGGCATGGGCGGCATGATGTAGAGCCCCTACATTTCGACTGTCGTATTTAAATCGCCCTCCGTTCGAATGATTAGGACGGGGGGCGATTTTGTTTGTGATCCATTGACTTAAAGGACAACCTTTCCTACAATGTCTATTGTTCTTTTTTGAAATAAGTCGCCTACAAAATAAGGAGAAGGAATGGGAAATATTGTCGATGTTACCAGTACAAGTTGGGATGAAGAGGTCATGAAATCAACCGATCCGGTCATGGTCGATTTTTGGGCCGAATGGTGTGGACCCTGTAAGATGATTGCGCCCACGATCGAAGAGCTGGCACAGGAGTATAGCGGTCAATTGAAAGTTTGCAAGCTCAATACAGACGATAACCCCGATATCTCCAGTCAATACCAAATTATGGGAATCCCTTCTCTCCTTTTTTTTAAAAATGGGGCGGTCATCGATAAAGTCGTCGGTGCGGCATCCAAAAAACAATTTAAAGATAAGATTGACGCCGTCCTTTCTCAGTCTTAGGCGATAAAATCCCATGCTTAGGGAACTTCATATCAAGAATTATGCAATTATTGATGAAGTTGCTCTTACTTTAGCGGATGGATTTAGTGTCATTACCGGTGAAACCGGCGCAGGAAAATCGATTCTTGTAGATGCCCTCTCGCTCCTTCTCGGAGAGCGTTCTTCATTGGACGGACTTCGGGAAGGAGCAAAAGAAACCTTGCTGGAGGGGAGCTTCGACCCGCTTCCACTCGACTTATCCGAAACCGGGTCTGATCCGAATGACCTCATTCTAAAAAGAGTCCTTGTTAAATCGGGCAAGAATCGCGCATACATCAACGACGCGATTAAGCCCCTTTCCTCTATAAAAAATATCGCTCAAAAACTGGTTGAGATTCACGGCCAGCAAGGACACATCCTACTCACGGACTTAGACATCCAACTCGATTTGGTCGATGCCTTTTGTCATCTCATGCCGGATCGTCGCGACTACCAAGCCGTATACCGGCAATGGAAAGCATTGAAAGCAGACTTAGAAGACCTTGTTCGCAAATCGGCCGAAACCGATCGGCAAAAATCGATTATTGAATACCAACTCTCCGAAATCCGAGAAGCTGATCTTTCCATTAACGAAGAAGAAGATTTGGAAAGAGAAGCGGAATTTATGAAAAATTGGGAATCAATTTCTACATACACGCAAGAGGCCTATGAACGACTTAACGATGATGACGGTATTTTAAGGATGCTCAATGAGGTTGCGACGGCGGTGAAGGACTTAGATCGTATGAGCCAAGCCTATGCCTCTGAGCGTGACCTTTGTGAGCAATCGCAGATTCTTTTGAAAGAGCTTGCCGCTCAATTACGGGCGCGATTAAATGACGCAGACTTCCAACCCGAACGCTTAGAAGCTGTGTCTGCGCGGCTTTATCAAATTCAACGGATTAAAAAGAAAATGCAGCGAAGCGTCGCAGAAATTATCGAGGAGCAGAAAGTCTTGGAAAAAGCTTTGGCCGATCTTTCGGATGAGGATGTCCATCGCCAAGAAATCGAAGATCAAATCGGCGCGATTGAAAAAGACTTATTGACGCAAGCTGCTGCCCTTGCAAAAAAACGCAGCAAGGGAATGTTACTTCTCAAGAAGAAGGTCAAGGAAACGCTTGATACTTTGGGTATGGAAAAGACGCAATTTGAAGTCGCGCATCGACAGACGGCACTATCGTTATATGGGACAGATCAGATCGAATTTCTTATTGCTTTGCCGGGAGAGACACCTCAAAATTTGTCGAAAGTGGCCTCCGGTGGAGAATTGTCGCGAATCATGTTGGCATTGAAAGTCGTTCTTGCGGAAGTCGATCCAGTCCCAACCTTGGTTTTTGATGAAGTGGATGCAGGGATCGGTGGTGGTATTGCTGAACGGGTGGGGCGGCGCTTGTCGGCCTTATCGAAGCAACATCAGGTTCTATGTATTACTCATCTTCCTCAAATTGCTTCTCTGGCCGATCATCATTACTTTGTCGAAAAAAAAATCACAGGTCAGCGGGTTGTGACTTCGATTCGGGCGCTTTCAAAAAAAGAGCGCGTCGATGAGTTGGCACGCATGCTGGGGGGGCTTAAAATTACCTCCATTACACGGCGGCATGCCGAAGAGATGATGGGATCAAAATAAAGTCTAACAGAAGGCAAGTGACGATTTATTGAGTCAGGATTTTGCCGACATTCAAATTAGCCCGGGTCAATCTCCTTGTCCCGGTTTGCGATACACACCCGGTTCTTCCCGCTTAACTTTGCCCTATACATTGCGGTATCGGCCTTGCGTATTAGAAGCTGACGGGTATCGTTTCTGGGTAGTTTATAACCGATGTGATCTCGAAGTGAAGCCACGCCAATACTGCAGGTCAGACGTCTCTGGAGGCGTTTTGGGGTCGAGGTCTTCGGAAAGTAGGGGCGGCTAGATATCTCGAATTTGTACACGGCGTTGCAAATGGCTTGCGCTACTTGCTGAACTTCGGCAAGGGGCATTTTCGAAAAAATGATAATAAATTCGTCTCCACCGTATCGAGCAATGGTGGTGCCTTCCGGAGGGGAGACCTTTTTAAGGATGTCGCCGATATCTCGGAGGACATGACTCCCGACCAAGTGCCCATACTTATCGTTGACCTCTTTAAAATGATCCATGTCGATAAAGAGTAAGATAATATCTTGCTCAGGGCTTTTCTTTGCCATCCGAATATCTTGGTCCAGCTTATCGTAGAAATGCCGGTCATTATAAAGACCGGTTAAGCCGTCCTGTTTCGCGATTTTAATGTGGGTTCTTGCGTAGAGTACATTTTGTATGAGCGTTGAAGTATAGCCGGCGAAAATTTCCAGGAGTTTTAATTCTTCTTCAGAAAAATTCTTTTTCCCTTTTCGATTGATCAGTTCAATGACGCCACAAACGGATTTTTCAATAATAATGGGGGCGCAGATGATGGACCGTGTTCTAAAGCGGCTGAGTTGATCGCGTTTTGCGATGAACTTTTTATCGCTTAGGAGGTTTTTGTATATCGAGGATCTGCCGGAGAGATAGGTGACCCCGACGATGCCTGCATTCACTGGGAGTTGTAGGCCGGGAAGATTGGAAGAGCCTACGCCAAAGCAGGCGACGAAGACGAGTTCTTGAAAGGCCGTCTTCCCTTTTTTCCTGAAGGGGTCATCCAGTAAAATAGATCCGGCTTCGGATGGGACGAATTGGTTTGCATTTCTTAGGACCTCTTTGAGCGTTTGATCGAGTGCTGGCGCGTCCTCATCGAGTTGCCGTCGTTGGCGTTCGCGACTCAGTAAGCGGTTTAGCTGGCGTGTTTCTAAGATATGTAAGCGCATAGGCGAATAAGATACGGTTTTCTTTTGTGATATTCAAGCGTATGCATCTTGGGTTCTGGAATGCACAATGCGCTTGCATCCACTCTACAAGAGATCTAAGGCTTATAAAGAGGCGATGTCTGAATTACTGAAGATATCTTTTGCTAGGTTCGGATAGCGAAAAATCCTTAACAGTCCTTCAATCTCCTACGCTAGGGCCTTACTTGCAATGCGTGTTTACGCCAGTGCTAAAAAAAGGGGAGGAGTTTAAAAAACTCCTCCCCTTTAGGATCATGGTAATGTCGGTGCTGTCGGCTTATCCGCCAAACTCAAAATCAGCTTTGGCTGTTCCGCCACCCGACACTTCGATATTCATTTTCTTAAAACCCAGTGCCTGATGGAAGGCCTTCAACACGTACTTGCCTGCTGGGACATCACCAATGGAGAAGGTGCCATCGTCATTAACCACGGCGTAGTATGGGTTAGTGACCGGCAGGGCCCAAACATTCATGTAGTTATGTTGATCGCACTCAATCTTCATGAAGGAGTCGGCTTTTTTAAACCAGGTTTTTTTGACTTTCAAGGTAATTTCCTGATCCTTTTTAGGAACGGGCTTATTGAAGATCGTTTTGGTCATAACACCTTTCACATCGTAGCCATGCGGGTTATGCAACACGCCTTCTGCGGTTTTCGGATCGCTCGGGTCGGCATCGAGATTCTTGACTTTAATGATGCCTTCTTTTCCGGCCTTTTTCGTATTTAACACAACGGTTACCGCTCTGGATGGACCTTGTCCTTCGGCAACTAAAAAACGGCATTGGTCGGCAACAATCATGGCTTCAGCGGGTTTAAAAGCTTTTCCCGACTCTATTTTTTCAATAAAGACCACCACATCGCCTAAGCCGCCGCCGTTAACGCGAACATCTTGGCGGAAACGCGTACCATCTTTGGTATCCACCTTCGAACAAAAGGCTTCTTGAGGGAATTTTCCGATGGGGAATTCTTTTGCCGCAGGCTGTGCGCCCTTAAAAGCAACTTTTCCCGAAATGGTTCCGCCGCCGCTAACGGCGCCTTCGGTATATTTTGCGAAGGCCAGCGGGGTCGATAACAAACCGACCGCGAGGCTTAATCCAAGTATTCTATAAAGCTTGCTCATAGATTTTCTCCTTCTATCTCATTGTTGAAGCCATGAATAAAAGGAAGAATTGACAAAAATTTCTCCCTCCTACTGACTTATCCCAGATTCTACTTTGAAAAGGCCAATTGCCTTCTAAACCATCATTTACCCAAACGACTCAATCAAGGCAATGGACCATTAATGACAGACTTCCCTGAGCTTGAGTATGAGGCTGGGTTATCATATTGCAAGCAATTTATTTTGTCAAGACGGTTTTTAAGCTTCGCAGTATAAAAAAAGATAGATCAAAAAAGGAGACTCTCCCTGCAATATCAAGGAGATCCTGTTTCGGTTTCGTTAGGAAATTTTGAGACAATTTGTGCATAACGGGCATCGAAGGCTTCCTTGGGCGTTTGAGCAAGTTGTTCCCAGAGATATTCTTGTTTTAGGGCTGCAACGGCTCCGACAAGTTGTTTGCGTGTCGGGTACTCAAACGGTGCGCCGAGTTTGGCGAAAATTTGGCTAGCCTTTTCTCGCATTTCAATGGCTTTGGCCTCTCGCCAATCCGCTTGTTCACGCTCGGTCGAGGTGGTCTTTTCATTTTCTTGAAGTGCAATGAGGAGGGCCGCCATCAACAGATCTCGAATTGTGTTTGGCGAGAGATTCTTCTTCGCCAGCTTTTGTTGGATAAAACCTTCCGGATCCTGAATCTTAATCACCTCTCTCTGATGTGGTTTTTTTTGATTATAGCAAAGGGAAGCCAAGGGTCACAAATCTATTTAAGTGCTTGGGCAACGATGTATGCCATGCCTTAACTTGAATGACTGACTCGAATTGACAGCTGTGGGCCGTTCTGTCACCATACTCATCATGTCGAAAAAATCCTTTTTTAAGCCATTTTTTTTCTTTCTTCTTGTTCTTTATTTTGCAGGCCCTCCTATTAATACTTTCGCAGAAACCACAGCCCCCCCCGTCCTTGAAGAGGAAGCGGTAAGTTTTTATTCCGATCGTTTTATCTTTAGGGGGAAAGATATCGACGATCTTATCATGGTTGTTTTTGTTTTTGAGCGCGGGCGGGAGGAGAGCCGATATTTCGGGCAATTTTTCGGCGCCGTTTTTGAGAAAAACCACTGGTCTCTTCTCGAAGGAAATGATCGATACCCTTATCGCCCCGAAGCCCTTGCCCTGATTCAACCTTCTTATTATGCAAATGCAAAAGGCACGCGCACATCGGGGTTTGTCCTCGGATATGACGGTGGAGATTTCACGATTAAAATGTCGAGCGGCGCGGTTGAAGCGTTCTATACGCCCAGTGACGGGGAAACAATTAAAAATGACATCGGTATTTCAGAGGCGGTGGTCACCCTGCATGGAAAAGACTACTGGGGTGACCTTATCCACGAGTCGCTGATTTGGAACAAGTTCAACAGTTTGACCCGGCATCGCCATCTCTACAAGTCGTATCAGGGCTTTTATCTAAAAAGCGACAGTGGGATGCAGATCCATTTCCATCAAAACAAGGCAGACCGGGAGGCTTTTTTTAAGGAAACCCAGCTTACCGAAACCCTTCAATCCGAAGGCGGCGCCATCCTTCTCAATAAAAAAATAATCTATACCTTTGATCCGCCCATCATGATTAGCGAACTGGATAAGAAAACGCCGCCTTTTTCGGTTTATAAAGTGCCCAGCCGCTGGCACGTTGAAACCACATCGGATATTGGAGAACTGCTTCTTTGGACTCGTGGCGAAACCGCAATGAATTGGTTAGTGGGTGGATATCACCTCATGGCGATAGAAGGCCTGGCAAAAAATGGCGAAAAGGAAGAACGGGTTTGGGGTTTTGCAGAGTATTTCCCCTAAGGCGCTGGCCCAGGCATTTGGTCCACCGATGTCGGGGCGAACACCTTTATTCGGCAGGCCCTTTGTAGAGTATGGAATTTCGGTAAGACGCCGCCAGCGCTTTTAAAAGCACTACAACAATCGCCGCGCCCGGCACCGCAAGCAAAATACCCACAAATCCGAACAAGTCTCCTCCAATGTAAACGGCGAGTACAATCGATAGTGGGTGCAGGCCGACTTGCTTGCCCATGACCATGGGTGCGATCAAGAGACCCTGAATCGCTTGGACAGCGCTAAAAAAAAGCAGGACGTAAAGTGGATGAATGAAATCTTGGAATTGCAGGGCGGCGATCGATAGAGAAAAAACCAAGCCGATCGCAAAACCGACATAGGGCACAATTTCTCCGACTGCGGCGACAATGCCGAGCAAGGGGGCAAAATCCACACCGATGAAGGCGAGCCCAAGGCCGTAGACCATCCCCAGTAATAGGATAATTAAAAGCTGTCCTCTTAAGAAGCCGCTCAGCATCCGATCAATGTCTTTCATGATTGCATGAATGCGATTTCGGTGTCGGAAAGGCACATAGCCCATCAACTTCGTTTTCATGAGATCGAAATCGCGTAACAAATAATAAAATATAAAAGGGATTACGATCAGGTTCGCAACGGCCGCCAGCATCCCCACCGTATTGGTGAAAAAGGTCATTGCAAAAGAGGTGACGGGCTTGAAGATGACCGGTGCTTCTTTTTTGAGGTGAGGCAGTACGGCATCGAGCGTTTGATCAAAGGTCTTCGGAAGCTGAACCCCGAATCTATTTTCGAGCGCGGGAAACACGTCTTTCTGTAAGCGCTCTAAATAGGCCGGGAATTTTTCGAAGGCTCGGGTGCTTTGGTCTTGGAGCATGGGAATGCCGAAAATCAAGACCAAGAGGAAGATCACCAATAGAAAGGAAAAGATCAGCCAAATGCTCGCATACCTCGGAAAGTTCTTTTTTTCAAGCAGATCAATGATGGGATCGAAGGCGTAGGCCAGAATGAGGGCAATGAGGATGGGAAGAAAGATGCTCTTCGATAAATAGAGCAAGCCTATTCCCAGGACGGAAAGACCGATCCAACCGAAAGGCATCATCCAGACCGGGGGCGCGATTTGCTTTTTGTTATCACTCAAGATAAACGCCATTTCAAATCGGATAAATGCGTTCTTCCGGCAGCAAGTATCGTAAATCGATTGGGGGTGAGAAAGGTTCGGTCAGAATACCTGTTTAACATGTGGCCGGTAAATAAGGCTTACAAGCACAACGGAGAGGAATGATTTTCTTGGCCGACCCAGAGCGCAGGAGGATGCTCAAGGCTTTGGAAGCGTTTTTTTGAATAGGGGTTTAAAGGTTTTCGGCCGGAGCATTTTTATGTTGACCGCGAGAAAGCCTCCCATTGCCCCGCCGGTTCCCGCACCCAGTAAGGCCGTATCCGTTCCTCCCAGGTAGGCCGCAAGGCCGCTTCCCAACAAAATGCCGATTACGATGTATAAAAAAAAATGCTGGCCGCCCAGCCTCCAAACGATATTGCCGATTAAGCATCCAATCATGGCCATCCCTAAAATCCAAAGGAATCCGCCCAGAAAGGAGCCCACAAAGCCTCCGGTAATTCCCGTCACCAGCATGCCTGGCAGCGTTGTTTTTAAGGAATTGATTTGCACCTCAGTCGACATGCTCGGAGACTACCAAATATCAATGAGCGAGTCAATTTTAAATCCGCTGCTTTTTGACGGAAATTGAGTCGATTACGGGTCGATTTTCCGTGTCGGACCATCTGTTCGATTCCATTGGCTAAGCCACCCGGTTTTTCAAGGTATACGCACACAATGCGGATACCCTGAGTACGGGGAAGTCGAAGTTGAAAATCTTGATTGCACTTTTACGCTGTGCTAGACTAAACTATTCAAATTATTGGGCTTGAGATGGCTATTGCTGCTAAAGAAGAACGCTTGATCTCGCGGATCGAAAGGCTGAAGAAAGAACGCCAAGCCATTATCCTCGCGCATAACTACCAAATTGGCGAAATCCAGGACGTGGCCGATTTTTTGGGCGATTCCCTTGAACTGGCACAAAAAGCCTCCCGAACCGACGCCAAGGTTATTGTTTTTTGCGGCGTTCACTTCATGGCCGAAACCGCCGCGATTCTTTGTCCGACACAAACGGTGTTGCTTCCCGATTTATCGGCGGGATGTGGGATGTCCGAAATGATATCGGGCGATGAACTTCGGAGTATGAAAGCGGCCCATCCCGATGCGCTTGTGGTCTGCTATGTCAATTCGAGTGCGGAGGTCAAAGCCGAGTCAGACATTTGCTGCACCTCTTCGAATGCGGCCAATGTCGTGCGTTCGATTCCGGAAGACCGAGAAATTATTTTCGTTCCCGATCAATATCTCGGCGCACACGTCATGCGGCAAACCGGAAGAAATCTAATTCTGTATAATGGCTACTGTCCCACCCATTTTCGAATTATGGTCTCGGAGTTAGAAGAGACCAAAGCGGCGCACCCAGATGCGCTTGTGCTGGCGCACCCGGAATGTACCTCCGAAGTCAGTGCGCAGGCGGATCAAGTCCTCTCGACGAGCGGGATCTGTCTCGAATCAAAGAAAACGGACAAAAAAGAAGTGATTGTGGCAACCGAGCTTGGGATTTTGCATCGACTAAAAAAAGAGAATCCTGAAAAAGAATTCATCCCAGCCTGCAAGTGGTGCGATTGCGCCCATATGAAAGTGAACAATCTCGAAAATCTGCTCTGGTCACTTGAGGAAATGCGTTATCCGGTTGTTGTTGATGAAGCCATTCGATTGCGGGCAAAAAAAGCGATCGATCGGATGTTGGAGATCGGAAAGTGAGTTAATCGCCATGTTTGACATCGGACGCACCCTCATGGTTATGGGGGCTATTCTCTTTGTTGTTGGCGTGATCGTGACCTTCCTGGCCAAAGTTCCCGGTATTGGGAAGTTGCCAGGGGATATTTTAATTGAAAGAAAGAACTTTACCTTTTACTTCCCAATTGCAACCTCCATTTTGATCAGTCTCGTGCTCTCTTTATTCCTATGGTTTTTCAACCGGAGATAAGTGTTTTGATTCCATTTCCACTCGGCCATTTTTTCGATCAAATAGAAAAAGGATAGGTGGGTCACATTGACGGATTTGCTCGAAATGAAACGCAGCCAGTTTAATTATGCCCTCGACCCGGCCCTAATCGCCACCCAACCCTTGGCTGAGCGAGACCAGTCCCGTTTACTGGTGTATCATCGTAAACGCCAGCTGATCGAACACCGTACATTTAAAGATTTGCCCGATTACCTCAAGCCGGAAGATCTCTTGGTGTTTAACAATACGCGGGTCTTTTGGGCGCGCCTGCGCGGCAAAAAAGAAAACGGCGATTCCATTGAGTTGCTTCTGTTACGGCCCTGCTTAAAAGCCCATATCAAGGAGACCGAACCTAATCTGTCTTGGGAAGTTTTGGTCAAGGGAAAACGAAAGGTTAATCTGCGGCTTTATTTCGGAGGGAGTGTTTCGGGCATCATGTCCCGCGATCTGAATGATGGCTTAGCCGAATTGACCTTTGATCTTTCCGCCAGCCCTTACCCGGATGTTTTTCGTTTTCTCGAAGTCTGGGGCGAGGTGCCGCTTCCGCCCTACATCGTTAAGCGGCGAGAGGGGCGCATGCCGAAAGATCCCAGTGATAAAACGCGTTACCAAACCGTCTTTGCCGAACACTGGGGTTCTGCAGCTGCGCCGACGGCCGGGCTCCATTTTACCAAGCCCTTGATTGATTCGATCCGATCCAAAGGCGTTCAGACGGCGACAACGACCTTGCATATTGGACTGGATACCTTTCAACCAATTCGCAGTGAAACACTTTCGGGCCATAAGATGCATCGCGAATGGTTTCAGGTGCCGTCATCGACTGCAACGGCGATGGAGAACACGAGAAAAAAGGGCGGAAGCGTAGTTGCGGTGGGAACGACGGTGACGCGCGCCTTAGAGAGCGCCTGTGTGCAAACGGGTCGGATTCAGGCACAAGAAGGGGAGACCGAATTGTTCATTCGACCCGGCTACCGGTTTAAGGGTGTCGATGCCTTGATTACGAACTTCCATCAACCGCTATCCACCCTATTGGTCTTGGTGGTTGCCTTTGCCTGCGAGAAGGCGGTGGAATCAATTTATCGGGCAGCCCAGGAAAAACGCTATCGTTTTTTTAGTTACGGCGATGCGATGTTGATTTTATAATCATATCCATATTGTTAGGGAAAGAATTATAGATGGGGAACAGCGGTTTAGGCTTTTAAATCACAGGTGGTGTACTTTGTTAAGGAGGGATTAAGATGCCGGATCAGGAAGACGAGGAATTGGGCGGATTAAGAGAAATCGAAAATGATGACGTAGAAGAGGATTTCGAGCCACCCCAAAAATCATCCAATACCTTGATGATCGTCCTGCTCAGTGTCGTGGTGTTTGCCGCCCTATTTTTGTTTTTTAGAGGTGGGAATGAGGAATCCGAAGATCAGGTTAATTTAGAGCCGGAAGCTTCTCTTGTCCAGCCCGCGCCCAAAAATGAAATCGGAGATTCGATCGTTCTGCCAAAGGAAGAGGCTTTTAAAAACATGGTTGTTGAAGAGCCCCCTCCCGGCGAAATTGTTATTCGATCAGAACCGAATGAAATTAAATCGATACCGCCTGTCGCGGACAAGCTTTTACCTAATCTGGAGGACGACAAGCGTTTTTCGAATCCGCCAGATATGGAACCTGTTTTTGGAACCTTGAAGCCCGAACCGGCAAGGCCGCCTCGGCCAGAAGCGCCGCCTATAAAAATCGAAGCGCCGAAAAAGGTTGAGGCGCCCAAAAAACCTGCCCAGGCTAAGCAGGTGATTCCCGCCGCCCCACCCAAAAAAGAAAAATCGAAAACAAAAATAGAGGTTGCGGCGCTTGGGCCCTATACCCTTCAATTGGGGGCATTCAAAGCGCAAAGCGGTGCAAACCTTTTGGTGGCGCGCCTTAAGAAGGCAGGGTATAACGCCTACATCGACGAGAATGGGAATCGACTGTTTCGGGTTCGTATCGGGGCTTATAAAAGTCGTAGCGAAGCAGGTGAAGTGGGCGATCAGATTCGAAAATCAGAAGGTCTCGATTCCATCGTGGTGACGCGCTAAGGCTTAAAAGAGCGGGACCTTTTTTACTTTTGCCGTGTGTTGTAAAATGGTCAAGGCCGTTTGAATCCGCTGAAGACGGATGTTTCGATTGCGGATGCCCTGTATGTCGTGGGATGGAAAAGGTTCTCCCCGAAGTTCCCTCTGAATTTTACCAAGCGCCTGGAAAATATCTTTGTAACTCTCTGTTGGGATTTTTTTTAGAACGAGTGGATTGATGACTTTAAAGCCTTCGGAAATTTCCCGGACAAAAGCCGTGAGCCCTTTTCCTTCGATTTGATTGTACGCCATGCCGAACCGTGCCTCAGAAACCTAAACTAAAAGATACAGAACCGGCATCCGCTTGTCAAAAGCTGTTCATGCCCGGAGGCCAGCTTTCAAAAATCCTTCCACGCTACGAATATCGCCCGGTTCAACTCAAAATGTCACAAGTCGTAGAAGCCGCCTTGACCGACGATGATACCTTATTGGTGGAAGCGGCGACCGGAACGGGAAAGACCTGGGCCTATCTCATACCCGCCATTCTTAGCCAAAAAAAAATCATCGTTTCGACGGGAACGAAGACCCTGCAAGATCAGCTCTTTTTTAAGGATTTGCCTTTTTTGGCCAAAACGCTTCCCGTGCCTTTTCGCTTTAGCATGATGAAAGGCAAGTCCAACTACCTTTGTCTACACCGCTTTGGACAAATTTTTCAACAATCGTCCCTGAGTGGTGTCGGTGCAGGCACGGAGCTGGAAACCATTCGGACCTGGGCAAGCCAAACGCAGACGGGAGACCGGGCAGAAATCGTCGGTCTTCCGGAATCCTCTCCCGCTTGGCAGGAGGTTTCGGTAAAGGGCGATGCCTGTCTGGGCGGGCAATGTCCTGAATATGAGCGCTGCTACCTCACGCGAACTCGGCAAGCAGCCGCTGCAGCGGATGTCGTCGTCGTAAACCATCATCTTTTTTTTGCCGATCTCGCGCTGAAAAAAGGGGGCTATGGTGAGATTCTTCCGCATTACCAAGCCATCGTCTTTGACGAGGCCCATCTTCTCGAAGAAGTTGCGACGCAATATTTCGGAACCTCCGTCAGTAGCTATCGTATGGAAGATTTTGTGCGAGATGCGGAAAGAGAAATTCAGTTCAACCCCGCAAAATCGCCTTCATGCCTAACGCAATGTCAGCAACTTTTAATGTATTCAAAGCAGTTTTTCGAACCTTTTAAAAACCAACAAGACCGTTACCGACTGAGTGATCGGCATTTCTCTAAAGCCGTACGCGATGCCGGTTTAGCCCTTTTTAACGGTCTAAAGCATTTCGATCGTTCGATCGCTGGACTTCAGCTTAAGAGTGACGGCCTGGCTCACCTCTCCGAGCGCATCGAAACACTCTTAAACGACTTGAATGTTTTTCTGGATAACAAGCGTGACGAGGCCCAATCAATTTTCTGGGCAGAGCAAGGTCGAAGCGGGGTTTTTTTACATAGCTCACCGCTCGATGTTTCGGCAATTTTAAACGCACGCTTATTCAACACGGGGCGCGCCACGATCATGACTTCGGCCACGCTCTCAACGCAAGGTGGCTTCAATTACATTAAAGAACGATTGGGTATTGATCATGCAAAAGAATTGATACTCGATACTGTCTTCCAGTATGAAAATCAGGCCCTCATTTATTTGCCGGATCAGCTTCCTCTTCCTTCGTCGGACCGTTTTGCCGATGCGATTTCAGACGAGATTGTTCGAATTTTAAGGGAAAGCGCTGGGCGGGCCTTCCTCCTCTTTACGAGTTGGAAAAACTTAGAGGCGGTTTATCGGCGGGTTGCATCTGTGCTTCCCTATCCATTACTCAAACAAGGAGAACGCCCCAAGCAGGCCCTGATCGAGGCCTTTCGAAAAGACATTTCCTCGGTGTTATTCGGAACCACGAGTTTCTGGCAGGGGGTGGATGTCGAAGGCGAGGCCCTTTCCTGTGTCATTATCGATAAATTACCCTTCGCGTCTCCTAGCGATCCGCTTACCGAGGCCCGGATCGATGCCCTTGCGAAAGAAGATAAAGACCCATTTTCGAATTTCCAAATTCCCGTCGCCATCCTTTCCCTTCGCCAAGGAATCGGCCGCTTAATCCGAAGCACGCAAGACCGTGGCCTAATCGCCATATTAGACCCACGTATCACAACCAAGGGCTATGGAAAGCGTTTCTTAACGAGTTTGCCCCCCGCGCCAAGAACGCGTGATTTTAAAGATGTCGTTACATTTTTTAAAGAGGAAAAATTGAGGCCTTAGAAACCGAACACTTTCCTTATTCAAGGGTTTTGAATATAATTAGAGATCGAAAAATACTATTCAAAGAGAGGTCTGGCAAAAATGAAGACGGCCAATAATATTTTAAAAAAATCGGCCCCACTTTTTTTCATGTTGCTGTGTTTTTCGATGCTGACCGGTTGTAAGCGCTTCACAAGTCCGCACCTCAAACCTTCGCCAACGGTTGAAAAAAAAGCTTAAACCAAATATCCCTCCCTATTTCTCTCGGAGGTGCCTTTCCGAATCCACTTCCTGTTGAACTTTCCATGAAAGATCTTGTGGCAGCGGGGAAGATTATCATCTTCGGAACCGATGATCCTCAAGGTGTGCTTTCCAGAGGAAAAGCACCCATAGGAAAAGGGCAGTGTCCGCTTTGCCATAAATTTTTTCCTGAGCAAAGGAGTAGGGGACCCATTCTGTTTGCGGGTTCGACCACAGACCAGACTAGGCTTAATAGTGCGCTTATTGATGTGCCCGATCCGGCACTCTCTTTTTCAGTCGAAGAACGGTCTCACCTTAGAATTAGAGAGGAACGCTATAAAATAGCCCTGAATAGACATGACATGGGCGAACCGAATAGTGGGATAATCCCTCATGCGAAATCAGGGGGCGAGTACTTGATTGAATCTCTATACTGTCCCAATTGTTACGTCGCCTTGGGTTGGGGACTCAAAGGAACAGATGACGCAGTGAGCCCCATGCCCAGAATTCACCGTAATCCGACCTCATTGACCGACTTAGAAATCGTAGCAGTTGTGGCGTATTTGCAATCGAAGGAGACGCCTGGGGATTATTCAAAGGTGACTGTCCTGAAAGATTGGGAAAACTATTTTAGGACAAAGCTGACGATTCCATCCACTCTTAATCTTACAAGCCGGAATACGAAATCGGAGGGAATAGATCGCATCGGGCAAGCCAAAGACAAGGATGAAGAAAAGATTAAAAAAATGGTCTGTTTTGCCTGCCATAAAATCCCGGGGATATTCATTGCTAAAACCGGCATGATCGGCCCTTTACTCATTATGAAGACCAACGCAAAAAATAGACTAGAATCGGCGGAGTATCAAAAGGCCGTCAAGCAAGGAAGGGCGCATGCCACGACCCCAAAAGAATATGTCGTTGAATCGATCCTCGATCCGGGTGCCTTCATTGTCCCTGGTTTTGCGGACGGTATGGTAAAGGACTACGGCCATAAAATGACGGTGAAGGGTTTGGAGAAGTTGGCTGATTTCCTCTTGAAACAAGGAGAGGATGAAGCCAGGAGGGAAGGCTTAGATCGTCTTGCAAACGAAAAAGAGGGAAGTCTATACAATTAAATTGCTATACAATAAGCTCAGTTTCTTGATTATACCCCGGCTTTTTTTGGCATGGCCAGGTAGATCTTGGCTTCGTCGCCTCTGGGGTTGATCTTTTGGACTTCTTCCCATTCGGCGAAGGCGAGCTCGGTTGACCCTTGAATGTAGTATGTGATGCCGAGATGAATCCCGGCGCGGGTGTAGCGGGGGTTGATTCTTTTTGCTTTTAGAAAAAGTTCGATTGCCTCGTCGAAAGCCTTTTTCCCTCTCAGGATAATGCCCAAGCGTGTGAGCACATCGACAAAATCGGGCCGCATGGAAAGCACTTTCCGATATTGCGCTTCGGCCTCATCAAGTTGGCTGGCTTCGAAATAGGTATTTCCGAGTTTAGCATGTTCGTTGGCCAGCTTTCCTTGTATATAAGGGTCGATGCTGTCGGGTTCTTTTTGGATCACGCCGGCTGCTTGCGAGAAAGCGCCGTCCGCTTCTTCGTACTTCCCAATTTCGTTATAGGCGATGGTCAGGTTTAGCGAGGCTTCTGTGTAGTTGGGATTGATTTCGATGGCTTTTTTGAAGAGGTTGATGGCTTCATTCATCTCTCCCGTTTGGAAGGCGATTAAACCCAGTTTATTATGGATATCGGCGTTGCCGTCGGGATGGCTTTCGAGGACTTGGTTATAAAGACCACGGGCCTCGTTGAACTTTCCGGCGTCGTAGGCCAGCCGCGCTTCTTTAATGGTCATCTCGAATTCGCTCATCAACACCCTCCTTCTTCGATTAATACTACTTTAATTGAAAGCTGTGCAAGTGTCAAAGTCGCGAGTCCCTAAAGAGCTCGCATTTGATTGTTTAGGGTCTGGTCATTCATCATCGCCTCACAACTTGCTTCAGGTTTGATTTAACCAATCTAAGACGATAAACCGGCAGGGAATTGTTTTTGCCCCGGCGGAGGATGTATAATCACGCCCCCATTATATTAAAGGAGGATGGATGGATTCGGAATCGACGATGGAATCGTTTTACCTGAAAAAAGAACCTTTTTATCAAGCGGTTGGAGAAGAGGTCGGGCTTTTTAACGCGGCCTGCGAAGCCAAACGGCCGGTGCTTTTGAAGGGGCCAACAGGCTGCGGAAAGAGCCGCTTTGTGGCCTACATGGCCTATCACCTAAAACGGCCGCTCATCACCGTCGCCTGTCATGAAGACTTGACGGCCTCCGATCTTGTCGGGCGTTACTTGCTTAAGGGCGATGAAACCGTCTGGTCCGACGGTCCCTTGGCCCTTGCCGTAAAACATGGGGCGATTTGCTATCTCGACGAAATCGTCGAGGCGCGCAACGATACCACCGTCGTCATCCATCCGCTCACTGACGACCGGCGGATTCTTCCCATCGAAAAAAAAAGCGAGGTCATCGAAGCTGCTGATAATTTTATGATCGTGATTTCCTACAATCCGGGTTACCAATCCCTCTTGAAAAACTTAAAGCAGAGCACGCGCCAACGTTTTGTCGCCTTGGATTTTCAATATCCATCGCGCGTGGATGAAATCGCCATCGTTTCACATGAAGCCGGGGTTTCGCAAGATCTTGCCGAGCGGCTCGTATCCATTGGTACGAAGGTGCGCAATCTTAAAAACCACGGCCTTGAGGAAGGCGTGAGCACGCGCCTCTTGATTTACGCCGGCCAACTGATCTCGAAGGGTGTTTCACCTCAACTCGCTTGCAAAGCGGCCATCGCCGACGCCATGACCGACGACCCGGACATGCGCCAAAGTCTCATTGAAATTATCCAGAGCTTCTTCGAATGAGTTCAGCCGATCCACTCACAACTTTTCAAGCGCTCTTCGGAGAAATGCGCGATGAAGACGAAATCGCAGACCTTGTGGCCCTTTTCCAAAGTATCGCGACCGAGGCCCAAGGCCCGGCGCTGAACATCGGCCTAATCCTCTCCGACTTTTCAAAAAAGGCCGCCGCCGCATATTTCGAAATATTGCCGGAGGTGGTGAAGTCCATCACACCCGACGAGTTGAGCGGCTGGGTCGGCATGGGCATCAAGGTGGCGCAAAAGTCCGCTGCCTCCGGCATCCGTTTCTTCAAGCAAGGCCCGAAGGTCTTTTCTCGCATCCCTGAACAAAATCTCCGCACGCTTTTTGTTCAAGAAGGCATCCGCTTGGCCGACGGCGACGTGAATCTCGCTGTTGAATATTATCTTAGCGCCCCGGCCTTGCTTTCCGAAAACCTGCTGGACGAAAACGGCTTTTTAAAATGGATCGCCGAGGGCCGGGCTTTGGGTGAGGTCGACTACACCCTGGCTGTCGAATATTTTCGGGTGACGCCCACGCTCTTGCCGCATCTCCCTATCGCTACGCTACCGCTTTGGGTCGCCGTCGGCCGAAAGCTCTCGACGGACAAGCTTTTTCCCACCCTGCTCTTCATTCGGAACAGCCCGGAGATTTTTTCGAAGATTCCGAGCGATGCCACTAAAACGCAATTGTTGGAACTCACGTCCGAGGTTGCAGAGTCGGTGGCCAGCCTGGCGGAGCAACTTTTTACGGAATCGACTTCCATTCTCCCCCTCTTTCGGTCGC
Source organism: Nitrospirota bacterium (assembly GCA_029261155.1). Taxonomy (GTDB): domain Bacteria; phylum Nitrospirota; class Nitrospiria; order SBBL01; family JAADHI01; genus JAJDBU01. The sequence continues at coordinate 30,101 of JAJDBW010000012.1, forward strand.
TGGCTTTGGAAGATGTACTATTACAAAAGGCGACCGAGATCGCGCGTTTCGACGGCGCCTTGGCGAGCACCTTTTTTCTTAGTGGCCCAAAAATCCTCAATGCCTTGGGCAAGATTGCAGACCGTTTCCCGGAGTGGGTGGAGCAAGGCATGGCCCTTTTGAAAAGCGGACCGGAAACCGCGAAGGCCTTCTTTTCCCTGGAAGGCAAGATCGGCCAAATTGCCATCGATCGGCTTCGGGGCGGAGTGTCGCTTTCGACCGTTTCCCGGACGCTTAAACTGTTTGCCGAGGCCCTCAGCGGCCGCCGCGTGTCGATCAAGCCGACGACGGATTTAAAAGTCGCCTCAGCCGAATCGTCATCGGATGGTTTGTCGGACCTTCCCATGACCGATGGCGAAACCATTTACCTTCCGCCGCACATCGGTTATTTTCCCGGCGATGCCCTTAATTTCGAATGGTACAAAGTGGCCACGGCCTATCAGGCGGGTTATCTTGAATTTGGAACCTTCTATCCCAAGATGGCCGAAACGGCGGACTTGATCGAAGGGCTCCAACAAAAATACGGTCGTCGTGGTGGTTTTTCGAGCTTGAGTTCTTTTTTCGGACTTTTTCCCGAACCTTTTTTCATCCAGCAATTATTCGAATTGGCCGAGGGCGCACGCGTGGAATACTTCCTTCGCCGTGAATATCCAGGACTGCGCAAGGCCATGATCCGTATGCGCGAGGCCGACCTGGAGCGGCGTCCGCCGCTCATGGACCTCAGCCCGCGTGGCGTGGTGCTTGAACTTCTGTTTCAAATTTCTCTCGCAGGAAAATCCAAGGAGCCCATACCGAATACCTTGCAATCCATCGTCTTCGAGGCCTGCCGAATTCTCGGCGCGGTGCAAGATTCGAAGGCGAGCGTGGCCTTGTCGATGAAAGCGGCCGCGACGGCCTACCAGTTTTTGGAAACGGATGAAGACCGATCCGAGATACCGGATACGCCCATGGAAGCCTTCGAATCGGAGGCGGGTGAGCGCGTTAAAGGCAAGGGCGAACAAAGCGGCGAACTCCAGCCTTCGGCGCGAGGTGGAATTGATCCCAAGCGTTTTGAAGAGGCGCAAAAGCTCAAGCAGACCTATACAGACGATCTCATCGAAAAACTCAAGAATGCGGGGATGGATGTGTCGAATGAGGCCGTTTCTACGGCCATTTCGCAATCGGTGGAACGGGGAGAGATCCGGCTCGAAACGGATAAAAAAGACGAACCGAATCCCATGCTCGATCGCCTTGAAGCCCAACTCCGCGCGGAACAAAAAGGGAGTGCGGGAACTGAGGGGACGCAGGGATTTTTCTACGACGAATGGAACTGCGAGCAAGGCGATTACCAAGCGGCCTGGTCGCAAGTGCTTGAGAAGCGCTTTTCCAACGAAACCGCTTCAGAGGCCGAATCCATTTTAGAAGAATATCGCGGGATGACACAGTCTATTGTTTCCGCCTTCCAATTGCTCCGACCGGAAGGTCTAAAGCGGATCAAAGGAGAACGGGAAGGCGATACCTTCGATCTGGATGCCCTCTTGGATTCGCGCGTCGAAATTAAATCGGGCCGCAACCCTTCCGATCGGATTTATATCAGTCATCAGAAAAAAGAGCGAAGTGTGGCCGCGGCCTTCCTCGTCGATTTAAGCGGCTCGACCCAACAGCAACTTCCCAATCAAGACCGCTCGATTTTGCAAACAGAAAAAGAAGCCCTGCTTTTGCTCGCGAAAGCGGTGGATGCCATCGGTGATACCTTCGCCCTCTATGGTTTTTCCGGAAAGGGAAAAGACGCGGTCGATTTTTACATTATGAAAGATTTTGACGAGCCCTATAGCGCTGCCATCGATCATCGTATTGCGCGTATTGAAGCCGCCATTCAAAACCGTGACGGCGCGGCCATTCGCCATGCGGCCTACAAGCTTTCCGCACAGGCGGCCAAGATCAAAACCCTGGTGCTTATTAGTGACGGCAAGCCATTGGATGACGGTTACCACGGTTCCTACGCCACGGCGGATACGAAGATGGCGCTGCGTGAAGCCAAGCGAAAAGGGATTCATCCCTATTGCATTACCGTCGATCGGGAAGGCGCGGAATATCTCAAAGGGATGTACGGCGATGTGGCCTACATGGTGATCGATCAGGTCAAAAAGCTGCCGATGAAACTCCCGCAGATATACAAGCGCTTGACGACTTAAGCAGATGAATGTTTTTGATTTTACCCCACTTAGAAAAAGGGGGGCAAGGGGGGATTTAAAAAGGATCAAAATTTAGAACAAAGGCAAATCCCCCTCGATCCCCCTTTGTTAAAGGGGGAAGGTCTATAGGCAAATCGCTCTATAGGGGTTTAGGGCAAGGAAAGGGAAAAAATGAATGAAGAAGTTCCAATGAAGGGTTGGCTTTGGTCGATGTTTAAAGAATACGTCCGGAAGATCCGCCGCACGGCCTCCACAGGCGCGCCTGCCTTAAAGGTGATGCAGGCGAAGTATCAAAGCATCTATCCGGAGGCTTCAATTAAAATCCTGGTGGAAGAAAAGGTCGGGATGATCGTTGTCTTTAACGATCTCGAAAGCCGCACGACCGCGGAGCTTGATGGTCTTATGGAAAATGAGCAACTCATGGCTTACTTGGCGAAGACCTATGGCCGCGGGAAATACAAGATCAATCTCTATCACGGCATGACCTTTGTCGCGACCCAGAATTTCAGGGTCGAGGACGAATCGCTTACGGAATTGTGGCGGCCCATGGTCGAAAAAAACAAGGCCGCCGAAGCCTCAACCAAAGGACGGTGGGGATAATGAAGCCAGCAGTTTTTGCGATAGTCGGTCGACCGAATGTGGGTAAATCGACCCTTTTTAACAAGTTTTGCGGTAAGCGCAAGGCCATCGTTCAAGATTTGCCGGGCATTACGCGGGATCGAAACGACGCCCTCTGCCATTATCGTGACCGGGAATTTAACTTGGTCGATACAGGCGGACTCGATCTGAAATCCGGTGAGAAACTTACCGATATGGTTTGCGGCCAATCGGAAAGCGCCATCGCCCAATCGGATGCCATCCTCTTTTTAATGGATGCACGGGACGGCCTGACGCCGGTCGATGAAGAAGTCCATGATCTGCTTCGAAAGAGCCACAAGCCTGTGTATTATGTCATCAACAAAACAGAAGGCAAGGCGGAAAAACGGGTGGAGGAGTTTTACGCCCTCGGCGTGGAAACGCTCTATCCCATTTCTTCTGAACACAACCTCGGCTTATCCGACCTCCTCGATGCCCTTTATCCCCGAATGTCTCCAGAGCAAGAAACGGAAGAAGAAGTCGTGCCGAAGATCATCGTCATGGGCAGGCCCAATGCAGGCAAATCCACCCTAGTGAATACGGTTTTAAAAGAGGAGCGCTTGGTCACCAGCGATGTGCCCGGCACCACACGAGACACCATCGACACGAATGTCACCCGGAATAAAAAGCATTATCTCTTTATCGATACCGCGGGCATTCGAAAGCGTGGCAAGGTGGAATGGGGTGTCGAGCAATACAGTGTGTCGCGGGCGGAGGCGGCGCTCAAACGCGCGAACATCGCCTTGTTGCTGGTCGACGGCGTTGAAGGCATTACCGAGCAGGATACGAAGATTGCAGGGATGATTGTCGAAGCCGGTCGCGGATTAATCGTGCTCGTGAACAAGTCGGATCTCTTGGCCAAAATTGAGGAAGGGCGGGAGCGGGTCGCACGCCAAATCGAATTCCGCTTTCCCTTTTTTGCCGATCTTCAAGTGCTCTATATTTCCGCGATTAATGCGAAAGGCATGAGCCGTCTCTTTCAAAAAATCGATGCCGTCTACGAAGGCTACAACACACGCATCCCCACCAGCGACCTCAACCGTTTTTTTGAAAAGATCAGCCAAAAACATACGCCCGCTCTTTACAAAAACAAGACCATTCGCATTTACTACATCACGCAAGCCGCGACCGCCCCGCCGACCTTTGTGCTCTTCAGCAATATTCCGGCAGGCGTCACCGAAAACTACAAGCGCTACATTCAAAACCAACTCTGCGAAACCTTCGGCTTTCGCGGCGTACCTATCCGAATTAAAGTCCGCGCGCGAAAGCGGGTGGTCTTGTGATCCTTTTCAAATCGATAGGCAGTCGGCGATCAAAGACCTTCTTCTTCAGTCTTATACTGATGACCGTTATTTTTCTCCCTCGTCCTGCCACAGCCAATGAGGATGCAGAGCATTTCTTTCAAAAATTTATTACACTCGCCGAAAACTTTGACCCTGCCATCGTGAATCTCTATTCAGAGAAGGCCAAAATTCGCAGCGTGCGCGCGAATCCCCATGGGCAAGTAGAAGAAATGGAACTCAGCGGTGCGGAATGGAAAGCCTTGGTGCCTCGGGTCATGCCCATGGCCAAGTCGCAGAACGATAAGAGCACCTTTTCGAATGTGAAGATTTCAAAACAGGGGAATAAATTCAAAATAAAAGCAGACCGCTACTCCGAACGAAAATGCTACACCGACCACGGCTACTATCTGATAATAGAACCCAAGGCCTCCGGCGAGCTCCAAATTATAGAAGAATACCTCGAAACCCAGCCTCAATCGAATTGCTGAATCCTTCCCGCTATACGTAACAAAAGTGATTGATTCCTAGGATTTGTGAGGATCATGATCCATCCTGCTTTTTTCGAAGAAAAAGGAGGAGAAATGATCCAAGCAAACTTAATCGTCAACACCCCACCGAGCAATCAAAAAGAAACAGATCCCCCTCAAAACATCCCCTCTCTACTCGATCAGCGCCTTTTGAAGTTGTCTCAAATGGAGATTCCTGCGAAGGCGTATTTTACACACTACATCCGTTGGAAGGGGCGGATGAACCACAAACCCATGAGCATTTCAGGTTGCTTCAAATCGTTAGAACTCTTTTTGACTTTTTATTCAAGTCTAGGAAAAAGTCGCCTTGAAGAGATTGCGCGGGAAGACCTGGAAGCCTTTGTAGAACATGAGCAGGACCGGGGGACAAAGATCACATCGACCCAAACCAGGGTGAAACACATCCTTGCCTTTCTGAGGTTCCTGGTGGAAGAGAGCGGCCTGACTGAGCGTATTCTCGTCTGGAAGATCAAGCTGAAGCTCCCCGACTTCCTGCCTCGGGCAATCAATCCGGACGATGTGAGACAACTGCTTTCTGTGATTAAGAAGCCCCGCGATCGGGCCCTCATCCTGGTGCTTTTGAGGACAGGAATGAGAATCGGTGAGCTTCTGAATACGCGGGTCGTGGATCTGGATCTTCGGGACAAAAAGATCCTCATTTATGAAGGAGAGAAGAATAGCCTTGGACGTGTGGTTTATCTAAGCGATGACGCTCTATTTGCAGTCAGGCTCTGGCTCTCTAAAAGAGATCGGGCAAAGACCTTTCTCTTTTATGGCTGGGGAGACAAACTCGGGTATAGCGCCGCCCGCTTAATCTTCGTTAAATACCTCAGGGAAGCAGGGCTTGAGAACAAAGGATATACGGTACACTGCCTTCGGCACACCTTCGCGACCGAATTACTTAATGCCGGCATGCGACTGGAGTGCCTGCAGCAGCTTCTCGGTCACTACCACATCGAGATGACCCGCCGCTATGCCCGCTTAACGGACAAGACCCGTGAAGAAGAGTACTTCCGGGCCATGGCGCGCATTGAGCAAGGAGGG
>JAJDBW010000013.1 GCA_029261155.1 Nitrospirota bacterium
CAGATCAGCCTGTTGCGTTTCATTAACTTTTATAATACCGTCAAACCCCACAAGGGCATCGACGGCATGACGCCCTATGAAAAGCTATTTGAACACTTTCATGGATCAACAAATGTGTAAACAACGCGATGTTTTCTAACACCTTACCCTAAATACCCACTCGGTTTTGCATAGATGAATATCTTGATCTGTTTAGATTTCTCTGAGGGTTTTCAGAAGATTATTGATGAGGCGAAAGCCTTAGCCCAGGACATGGCTTCAAAGGTGTGGCTGCTTCATGTCGCCGAAGCGAAGCCGGGGATGATTCCTTATACGGGAAGCTATGTCGATTATGGTTCCGGCTTTATCGATTACGGTCCCGATCCCAAGGCCCTACGGGACCAAATCGCGCAGAAATTCCACACCGAACATAAAGACTTGCAGGATGAAGCCCAGGCCCTTCGGAATCTAAACATTAAGACCACGGCCCTCTTGATTCAAGGGTCGGTGATTAAAACGATCCTTCAAGAGGCCGAGAAGCTTTCGATCGACATGATCGTTCTCGGATCCCACGGGCATGGCGCGGTCTATAATCTGCTTGTTGGAAGTGTCAGTGAAGGTGTGATAAAAAACGCCGCTTGCCCCGTCCTCGTCGTGCCCACCCACGATCGTTCAGAACAAAAAGACAAATCAAAAAATAAAACCTAGAGCAAATCCGTCTGACGGATGTTTCCGGCTTACTTCAAGGCTTCTGCCATTTTGACGATGGTGCTTTTGGCGTCGCCGAAGACCATCATGGTGTTCGGCCGGAGGAAGAGTTCGTTGTCGATGCCAGCAAAACCCGGTTTCATGCTCCGCTTGAGGACCATGACCAATTTGGATTGATCGACGTGGAGAATGGGCATGCCGTAGATTGGGCTGTTGGGATCGGTATCGGCCGCGGGATTCACCACATCATTTGCGCCGATCACCAAGGAGACGTCGGTTTCGGGAAACTCGTCGTTGATGTCATCCATGTCGATCAATTGATCGTAGGGAACGTTGGCTTCGGCGAGTAACACATTCATGTGTCCCGGCATCCTTCCTGCGACGGGATGGATGGCATAGCTGACTTCCGTACCCTGGTTTTGAAGCAGCTCCGCAAGTTCTCGTACCGCGTGTTGGGCCTGTGCGACCGCCATGCCGTAGCCGGGAACGATGATGACCTTTTTGGCCTTCTTGAAAATCTCTGCCGCCTCTTCGGGGCTGCCGCTGCGGACTTCCGGCGCGGCAGCGGGCGTGGCCTGTTTATCGGGGGAGGCCGCGACCTGTGCCTTGGGCGCCGCAATCTGACCGAAGGCGCCAAACAGGACATTGCCGAGGGAGCGATTCATCGCCTTACACATTAATTGCGAAAGGATGATGCCTGCAGAGCCGACCAGCGATCCGCTAATAATCAAGACATTGTTGTTAAGAATAAAACCACTTGCGGCAGCCGCCAACCCGGAGTAAGAATTGAGTAGAGAGATGACGACCGGCATATCCCCGCCGCCGATGGGAATGACAACCATGACGCCGAGAATGCCAGAAAGTACGATCAAGGCCCAAAAAGCGGGGGTCATGGTCGGAACAAAAGCGAGGTAGCCGAAAAGCCCCAAGGCCACAAAGAAGAAGACCAAGTTTAGCGCATTTTGCCCGGGAAAAACGATGGGGGTGCCTCGCATCAGCTCCTGAAGTTTGGCGAAAGCAATGAGGCTGCCGGTGAAGGTGACCATGCCGATTAAAACCGTTAAGCCGATGGTGGTCATCGGATAAGGCGTCAGGTGGGCCTGTGAGCGTAAGAATTCGCCGCCGCCGACTAAGGCTGAAGAGAGTCCGCCGAAACCGTTTAAAAGGGCGACCATTTGTGGCATCGCCGTCATCTGGATTTTCGTGGCGAGCAAAGATCCGATAAGCGATCCGATCACGATACCAACCAAGATCATGCCGTAGCTGACCACGCTGTGATTCAGCAGGGTCGCTATGACGGCGATGAACATGCCCAGTTGCGAGAGGAGCATGCCACGAGACGCGGTTTCAGGTGAACTTAAGTATTTGAGCCCAAGGATAAATGAGATCGCCGCCAGGAGGTATGAAATTTCGATAATTTGAGTCGTCACGATGTTTTTGTACCCTTCTTAAACATTTTGAGCATTCGGCTGGTGACCATGAATCCACCAACGAGATTAATGGTGGCAAAAATCACGGCGAACAAGCCTAGAATGGCGCTCAGGTCGGTTAGGCCGGTTCCGGACACCAACACGGCACCGACCAGGGTAATACCCGAAATCGCATTGGCACCCGACATTAAAGGGGTGTGCAAGAGCGGCGGGACCCTTGAGATGAGCTCGTAGCCGAGGAAGGTGGCGAGGACAAAAAGCGTGACAGACATGATTAGCATAAGACGATGCTCCTTAGTTTTCCAAAGCCGCCTTGACGGCTTCGTTGACGATGTGTCCACCGTGGGTGACAAGGGCGCCCTTGGTGATCTCATCGTTTAAATCGAGGTTAAATGTGTTGTCGCGATAGAGATGCTGTATGAAGTTGGACATGTTTTTTGCGAACATTTGGCTGGCGTCGATAGGCAGGGTTGCCGCCAGATCGTTTGCGCCAATAATCGTAACGCCCTCTGCAACAACGTCCTTCCCGGATTCGGTCAAGGCACAATTGCCGCCTTGCGATGCAGCCAAGTCCACAATCACTGACCCGTCTTTCATATCCTTAACCATCTCTGCGGTAATAAGAATAGGCGCTTTTTTCCCAGGGATGAGTGCCGTGGTAATAATGATGTCTGCATTTTTCGCGTGTTCGTGGATGAGGGCGACTTCTTTTTGATGGGCGGCCTCCGACAAGGTTTTGGCATAACCCCCTTCGCCTTCGCCCTCGCCCGCATCCAGCTCCAACTCAACAAAAGTTGCCCCTAAACTTTGCACCTGCTCTTTTACCGCCGGACGCGTATCAAAGGCTTCAACCTGGCCGCCCAGGCGTTTTGCGGTCGCAATCGCCTGAAGCCCGGCGACGCCTGCGCCCAAAATCAAAACCTTCGCCGGGGGAAGGGTCCCGGCCGCAGTGGTCATCATTGGAAAAAACCGCCCTAAGGCAGCAGCGGCGAGGAGTACAGCCTTGTAGCCAGCGGCACTGCTCATCGAACTGAGGATGTCCATTTGTTGTGCGCGAGTAATGCGGGGAAGCAACTCCATAGCAAACGCGCTGATATTGCGTTCGGCAAGTAAATTCAGGTCTTTGGGGTGGGCCAAGGGCTGGAGAAGGGCCAATAACAGGCTGCCTGCTTTCATGAGGTCGGCTTCGTGTTTACCCAGGGCTTCATTGAGGATGGGTCGCTGGATTTTTACAACGAGATCTGCATTTGCAAAAAGCGTTGCGACCTCTGGGATAATTTTCGCGCCGGCGTTTTCGTAGGCCGCGTTCGATTGGTGGGCGCCCAGGCCTGCATTCGATTCGACCTGCACCTCCAAGCCCTTTTTAACCAAACGTTTTGCAACATCGGGCGTCAAGGCCACACGTTTTTCACCCGGCATGATTTCTTTCGGAACGGCAATGATCATGGGTGCCCCTTTTTACCTATGTTTTCAGCATAATATCGAAATCTTTCGCAAGACAAAAACTTCCAACTTATACACAAGCCCGCTTCGCTTCGTCAAGCATTAATTCTGATTCAGCCTAATGAACTTGGGTCTTAAGCGCCTGTTTTGGGCACGCTTGCCTGTTTATTGGAAATAAGATGCCGGTTGTGGGTGTTTTTACGTCTTTGGAGGAAGGAAGCTCGGCCCTTTGCGTCACTTAAGGCCCGGTAAAGCGGCTGACCCCGCCATAGGTGCCGAACCATTTATTACCGTCCGCATCGATGGCGATAGAGTAGATATAATCGCCTAAAAGCCCGTCTTTTTGCCTGTAGTTTTTAAAGGCCTTACCGTCGAATCGGCTGAGGCCTTGGTTGGTGCCGATCCACATCACGCCCTTCGAATCGATCTCGATTGCATTAACGATGTTGCCGGCGAGGCCGTCTTGGGTCGTGTAGTTTTTAAAGGTTTTGCCGTCGAAGCGGGCGAGACCGCCGCCCCAGGTGCCGAACCAGAGGAGGCCTTTTTTATCGATGGCGGAGGCGATCACATAGTTGGGGTTATGGTCTTGGTTCTCGCGGCCAGCCTGCAGATGGTGGTCTTCGTCCTCATCGTAGTCTTCGTCCGTTTGAGGGCGGGGCGGCCGTTTGCTGGCTTCGCGGATGTCCGCGCCGAGGCCGTCTTTGTGGGTCCAGCCGTCCCAACGCTTTCCGTCGAAGCGGTTGATTCCGCCTTCCGTGCCGAACCAGAGTACGCCCGAGGCTTCGCGTTCGATGGTGTAGACCCATTTGTCGACCAGTCCGTCCGCCATGGTATAGGTGTGAAAACCATTTTGCGTGACGTGGCTGGCGCCTTTCCAGGTGGCGGCCCACATCGTGCCATTTGGTTCGAAGAGTAGGTCGTAAACCCAAAGGTCGCCCAGGCCGTTTTTGGGGGAGTATTGGGCCCAGTTGGCCCCATAGTCTTTGCCGCCGTGGCCATAGGGGGTAAAAAGTTCCCAGGATTTTTCGTCGAAACGGGCCAGGCCCCCGCCATAGGTAGCGATCCAGATGTTGCCTTTTACATCGTCCTTGATGGCGACAATGATATTGGATAAGAGGCCCGCGCTCCGCGTGTTGTAGAGTGTGTGACTTTCATGTTTGCGATTAAAACGAAGCAGGCCGTTGGAGGTGCCGATCCAAATATCGTCTCCCTTCGCGAACAAGCCTCGGACAATGATGTTCCCAATGGACCAGCCTGTCCATCTTGGATCGACGGCCCCAGGGGGCAAGGGCGGCGGTGTTTGGGCCTGTGCGATTGCACTGATGAAGATCCATAGGGTCATGACAAAAAAAAGGATGCGTTTCACGACTCGCCCCATTTTAGTTTTTGGCGAAGCACCTGGTAGTAACTGCGATTGGGGGAGCGGATGATCTTTAGCCGTTTTTTAGCGGTCGTGATGTGGACGGCGTCGCCGAGAAGAAGTGGAAAAATTTCCTGGCCATCAAACATGGCAACGGGACCCGTGTCTTTGGTTTTGAGCACCACCTTTACTTCTGCGGTACTGGGCACCAAGATGGGCCGGTTGGTCAACATATGCGGAGAGATGGGCGTTAGCAGTATTGCATCGACAGAGGGATGAACGATGGGTCCGCCAGAAGACAATGAATATCCTGTCGATCCGGTGGGGCTCGAAACGATAAGGCCGTCGGCCCGGATGGTCGTCACAAACTGATTGTTGATTGTAATTTCCAAGTGGATGAGTTTGGAGAGTGCCCCTTTGTGAAGGGTGACGTCGTTGAGTACGGTGGGTTGCGGGCTTTGGTTACCGTCTCTTTCCACAAAAGATTTTAAGGTTTGCCGGGAGTCTTCCAGAAAATCGCTTTTAAAGATACTTTCTAGGGTGACATAAATTTCGTCGCGGGTGATCTCGGTTAAAAAGCCCAAGCTTCCAAGGTTGACGCCAAGGAGCGGAATGGCCATTCCTTCAATTCGTCTTGCCGCCGAAAGGAAGGTCCCATCCCCGCCAAGGACGATGAGTAGGTCTAAATCGGAGGGCGCCAGCCCATTTTGCGGGGGAATTGAGACGACCTCTTTGTCTCTTTTATGGAGCCAATCGACGAGGGCATCCAGGGTCGCTTTCCCTTCCGGGTGGTTTGGTTTAAGGATAATCCCTATTTTTTTCATGAGGACGGCCTTGAAAAGGCTGATCGGTTCCATTTTTTATCGAACGCAGGTGATTCTATACGTCGGTATTTTCTTTGTCAACGGAAGCGCTTGGGCTTGAAAATGTATAGGAAATCTTGAGCGGTTTCGCTAAAGGGAAGAAAACAGGCGGATGCTTTTGAGGTAGATCTTGCTAAAATATGGTCGTATCGCCTTCGTGTTGAGGTTGCTGGTCTGCCGCAGCCAGATAGAGTTGTTTATTCGGGTCCCAGTTGGCATCAAGCCAAACGCAAGAACGTCCACATTCGGATGTATTTGGAAAGCATTTGATTTTTCCCGATTGGTCTCGGATTTGAATGCCTAAGCCATGGAGAATCATCGGAATGGCGACTTGGAATTCAAGGCCGTAGGCCAGCATGGCGTTTTTTAAGCGCCCCAATAATTGGTTGGAGACTTCTCCGATCCAGCCCTCGCGGAGCGTGCTATATTCGTCATTGTTTACGGCTTTTAAAATGGACTTTTCGGCGGCAAAGCCGAGCGCGCCGCCAAAGCCATTCCCTGAAAACCCGATCACGGAGATGGTGTCGTATTCTGCCTTGTTCTCCTCTTCTTCGGAGATATCTATTCCACTTTCCATTAAAATGATTTGGGCTGCATGGGGGATGGTGTTCTTAATAATTTGATCGATGGTTTTCATTTCGGCGGCTCCTTGTTCATGCCTATTATCGGTTTGTCAATCCGGACGCTGGAGGTGATCCTCTTTCTTATCGGCATGGCCGGGTTCATTCTTTAGCTTTTTTAATCAAAGCCATGTCCTTCTTGCACTTGGAGCAAGTCACTTGGATTGACATCCTTTACGGCAACGTGATAATTTTTCGAGAAAATAAGACACGAATTCGGTCTTTTCAGGCGGGAGTGGCGCAGTGGTAGCGTAGGAGCTTCCCAAGCTCTTGGTCGCGGGTTCGAATCCCGTCTCCCGCTCCATTTACCCAAGCCCAAGCGTTTGGGTTTTTCTGTAAGCAAAGAAGAGACGAATCCCTCTTCTTTAATCTGTAAGGACGTCCTAAATTTTTATCGCTTTTTTTCTTCTTGTTCTTTAATCTTCTTTGAAATCTCGGAATGCGTACCCCTAAAAATCGGTGATTTACTCGCTTTTGAATCGTACAGGTCAAACCCTGCGGTTCGGACGTTTAGGATATAAAGTTGTTCTTGGCCCGATGTTTATCCATCGGATCTCGCTGTTTGACTCGCCCGGCGCTTTTGAATATAGTTTAGTGTGATGTGTTGCGATGTATTGAGGTTTGCTTGAGAGATACTGACTTCATTTTTTTTCGAAATCATAAAAAGGTCCAGGGTCTTTTCTATCCTCTGTTTTTATTTTTTGTCCTCTTCCATTCCCCAATTTTTGCACATGCAAATGGTCAAATTCATCACGAGATCCGGGTGGTCTTACAGCCGGATTCCCATCGATTAGAGGTGGAAGATCAAATTATTCTTCCCGCTTCTTTTTTGCCCGGCCCTGACGGACGATTCCATTTTCTTATTCACGACGGGCTAGAACTCCAATCTAAAACCCCAGGTGTGCGTATTTCGCGCGAAGCCATGACCCCGGGGGTGGAGGGCGCCGATACCGAGATCCCGACCGCGCACTATGCCGTGAGCCTTCCGGTGGGTCTTCGCGTTTTCGTTCTACATTATGCGGGTGAAATACATCATCCCATTACGCGGGGAGAGGGAGCGGTTTTTCAGGGTGAGGAAAGCCTCGGCATCATTTCATCTGATGGTATTTTTCTTTCGGGAAGGTCCTTGTGGTTCCCTTGGTTTGACTCGGATTTGGTTACGTTTTCGCTAAACGTCGCCCTGCCTTCGGGTTGGCAGGCCCTGAGCCAGGGTCTGCGTACGGCTTATCGTGCGGAGGGCGATGCCGTGGCAATGCGTTGGGAATCTCCTGAGCCTCAGGAAGAAATTATTCTCGTTGCCGGACGGTGGACGGCATACCGTCGGGATGCAGGGCGAGTGGCGGCAATGGTCTTTCTTCAATCACCCGATCCTGATTTGGCCGAGAAATATCTCGAAGCGGCCGAGCAATACATCGAGATGTATCAAGGTTTAATTGGTCCTTATCCTTATAAAAAATTTGCCTTGGCCGAACATTTTTGGGAAGGGATCCAAGGGTTTCCTTCCCTGACCTTGCTGGGACCCAAGACTATCCGTTTTCCTATTATTGTGCAGGGCGCTTTTCCGCATGAACTCCTTCACAATTGGTGGGGAAACGGCGTATTTGTCGATCGGGAAACGGGCAATTGGAGCGAGGGGCTCACCCGATATCTCGCGGAGGTTTTGATCCAGGAACAAAAGGGAATGGCGATAGAATCACGCCGCGCCGCTTTGCAACAATATGCCGACTATGTCGCTGGCAACGAAGAGAGGCCCTTAAGCGAGTTCCATACCTCCAAAGATGAAGGGGCCCAGGCAATCGGTTTTGGGAAATCGGCTTTTCTCTTTCATATGCTCAGGCGCAACTTAGGGGATGCGGTTTTTACTCAGGCCCTGAAGACCTTCTTTCAAGACTATCGTTTTAAGCGCGCTTCCTTCGACGACTTACTTCGATCTTTCAAACGTTCGTCGGGCAAGGATCTTTCACAATTTTTTTCCCAATGGGTCTACAGCACCGGTGCGCCGGTGATACGCGCCCGGCGGGTTCGCGCCGACAAAACAGAGTCGGGTTATCTCCTCAGTGCTTCGATTCAACAGCAACAACCGGGTTTGCCTTATGTGCTCGACCTTCCCATTGCCGTCACCCTCAATACGGGGGAAACGATGGCGTATCAAACCAAGGTGTCCATGGTGGATAAAAATACTGAACTCGTGCTCACGCTTCCTGGTCGGCCTATTCACCTCAGCATCGATCCAGAGTTCGATCTCTTTCGAAAATTACATCCAGCGGAAATGCCCCCCTCGCTCGCCAGAGTTTTTGACGCCTCTTCCGTACTAATCGTCCTTCCTTCAACGGCGACAGATCGATTAGCGCTGGGCTATCAAAAACTTGCGGAATCGTGGCAATCCGCGAAGCCTGCCCAATTCGAAGTGGTCTGGGATAACCAGCTCGAAGCGATACCCAAAGATCGCGACGTTTGGCTTTTTGGATGGAAGAATCGTTTTCAACGGACGATTCTGAAACAACTTCAGGCCTACGGCTTGTCGACGAACAGTGCGATCACGCGAATTGGAGAGGTCCAGATTCCACGGCGAAATCATAGCTTGGTCCTTGCCGCACGCAACCCCGAAAATACGCGACATACCTTAAATTGGCTGGCGACAGACCAGGCGGTGGCGCTTGTGGGTTTAGAGCGCAAACTGCCTCATTATGGGGGCTACGGCTATCTCGGTTTCGAAGGAGAAGAAGTAAAAAATGTGATCAAAGGGCGATGGCCTGTGATTGGTTCGCCGATGTCCATTCGCGTGACGCAGGACGATGGCAAATGGATGAAAAGCAAAGAGACCCTACTCCCCGCAAGATCGCCCTTGGCAAGCCTCCCTCCTATTTTTTCAGAAGATCGGCTGCGTCGTGACATTAATTTTCTTTCCAGCCCGAAGATGAAGGGGCGGGGTTTTGGCTCGCCGCCACTCGATCGGGTGGCCGAATATATTGCGGCGGCCTTTCGCCAGGCAGGTTTGAAGCCGGGAGGCGATTCGGAACGGAGCTATCTCCAACAATGGAAAGGCAAAGCGGGCGGTGTCGGAAGTGGCGTAACTTTGAAAAATGTCATCGGCGTGCTTCCGGCCGAGGCTTCCGAGAAAATGCAGGGGCAATCGCTCGAAGGAGAAGAAGCCCTTGTCATTGGCGCGCACTACGATCATCTTGGTTTTGGATGGCCGCGTGTAGAAAGAGGCGATGAAGGAAAACTACATCCGGGCGCAAATGACAATGCAAGCGGCGTGGCGCTGCTCATAGAACTTGCGCGCCTCCTCGGAAAGACAAAGGGTTTGCAACGCACGGTGGTCTTTGTCGCCTTTACAGGGAAAGAGGTGGAGCTCCGAGGGTCGGAACATTTTGTAACGGAAGGCAAGCCCTTTCCCAGCGACAAAACCATCGCCATGATCAATCTCGATACCCTTGGCAATATGGGCTCACGGCCCTTGATCGTTCTTGGCGGTGGGTCGGCCCGAGAATGGCCTCCTCTGCTTCGAGAGGCGAGTGTGGCCACAGGTTTTTCCATATCGCCTTTAGCCGGAACCGTGGGTGCGAGCGATCAAGTGAGCTTTATTAAATATGGTATCCCTGCAATACAGCTTTTCAGCGGCATTGATGCCAATACCGGACGTCCGAGCGATACACCGGAAAAAGTCGATTTAGGCGGTATCGTTAAAGCAGGCCGGGTGGCCAAGGAAATTGTCATGTCGCTCGCCGAGCGGAAGCGAAGTCTCACTTTTACACCCATCGAAAAGAACGACCCTTCGCTCATGTGGCAAAGACGATCCGACGTCCGCTAAAGGCACAGACCGCAATACGCGGAGGCGGCGCGCTCAAAATCTATCGCCCTGGCTTAGCCTGAGGCAACCGTCCATTCTCCCGAAGATCCAAGGCACTTTCCCACAATACCTGAACGGGTATGGACCTTCATTTTTTTCATGATTCGTTTGACATGATCTTTTGTGGTATGCACACCAATTTTGAGGCTGAGGGCGATCTCTTTGTTGGTGAAGCCCTTCCGGATACCCTGAAGAACCGATTGTTCTCTTGGTGTTAAAGGGGTCGGCGTGAGCGTTTCGATCAGGACCATCACAAGGATCTCGTTGTCCATCCCTTTTAATAGCTGTCCTCTGCATAAAACCCGCGTTGAAGATGTCGTAAAATAGAAGCGTTTTTCGATCGGCAGTCCATCGCTTGTTTCTCCTGATTTGGGCTGTATAAGGTCATCCTGAAGACGATGAAGCTTTTCGAGTAGGCGATGCTGTGCTTCGTTGCAATTGAATGCATTCTCGGAGGTCTTCAGCAGATCAGCAATCGCTTTCGGAACCCTGCCGAGAAATAGGATCTGACCGTCGATACCGATAAGCACAACGCCGGGTCCGTCCGTTTGGTGTCGTGCCCTGGCGTGGAAATTTTCTTTCCAGGGTTCACGATGGACGGATAGTCGTGTTCGAGAAGTTTGTCTTTCTGGATCATCGGAATTCCCGTTTCTCCGTCTTAAAGGTTCCCGTCGATAATCGCTTACATTGAGCATTTTTATCGTCCTTTCTCATCGGTGCTAATTTTGTCGATCGGTATTCGCCCGATTAAGGCCTGCCTGCACATCGTGATAGCGAAGGCAGGCTTGCATTAACAATCCAAGTTCTTCCTTGAATTGACCCAAGCGCGTAATCAGGGTGTTCCGTTGTTCACGATCTGTTTGGTCGACGATTTCGTCCCCCAAAGTCAACACGCCGCGGTGCCAGTCTGAGTTGAGTTGCAAGGTAAATTCCAAGAGCCCAATTTCCCGTATTATTTCATCCAAATTTTCGCTGGCCGTTTTTTTTGAGAGGTCGATTGCATCGATCTTATTATAGAGTTTGTCTCGATACGAATCGGGACAGTCCTGCCAAGCTCTGATTTTGTGAAGTTGCGTGTCTTTAAGATCGTGAAGCGATCTCAGCGATCTGATTTCATTCGCCATGAGTCTAGATCCTCTTATGGGTTTGATGTTGAAGTGCGGATCGAGGTCGATCACAGTGGAAGAATGGTTTTGCTGCTTGTAGGTATGGCTGTATTCCCAGATCTTATCCATAAATTTCATTGTTCTCCCCCAATCCCATGACAAGCTTTATTTCGCTCGATATCGAGCTTGTTCTTGATAAGAGCAAAAGCTATGCCGCACTCGTTTGTGGTCTCCCGATGCGGAAAACTGCAATGAATAGGGCTTTTCTCGATAGTGGGTGGATTGGGTATTCCGGTTTTCCGAATTCCATTTCGAAAACCGGAATGCTTCGCCTTGTTCAAACAGGAGGCCTTGATTCTATTCGTCGAAAACGCTTAAACGGGGTGAGCTGTCTGGCTGTGTGGGTTTCTTTTCCGGACTTCGATCGAAGTTCGAGTGGAAATGCTAAGTCTCTGTATGCGTGGTGGGGGGGACGGGTTAATCGTTTTTGAGGTTGGGGATATGGGGTTCAAGATGGACGATGACTTCGGCGACTTCAGAAAAGGCGTCCATGATTTTGGCTTCGACCTCATGGGCCGTCTCGTGAGCGGCCTCGATCGACATCTTCGGATTCACATGGATGTGTAAATCGACATGCACATGGTTCATGCTCCCGCGTGTGCGCACGGCATGACAGGCTTCAACCTCCGGGATAAGCATGACAAGGTCGACAATTTCTTTCGACTCGATTCTCGAAACATCCGTTAAGACTTTCGAACTCTCGAATAGAATTTCCCAGCCGACTTTTCCGATAATCACCGCTATCAATATGGCGATGATGGGATCGAGCTGGGGATAGCCAGCCTTCGTGGCAAGGAGACTGCCGATAACCGAGAGGGAGACGTAGATATCGCTCTTGGTGTGAGCGGAATCGGCAATCAAGACTTCGTTTCGAAGCCGCAGGCCTTCCCCTTTTTCCCATCGGCTAATAAAAACGTTGGTGACAAGCGTAATGAGCATGATCGCAAAACTGGTTGTGCTGACCTCCGTCACGCTCCCGTCTTGAAATCTTAAATAACTCGATTCCAGCACCTTGTAGCAACCGAAGAAGAGAAAGACGGAAATACAAAAAGCGGCAAAGGTTTCGAACTTTTGGTGGCCATAGGGGTGCGCTTTATCCGGTGGGTGGGAGGCAAACCAAATACCGATGAGGCCAGTAATATTGGCTGTGGCATCGAGAAAAGAATGGATGCCGTCGGCCTCCATGCTAATGGAATGACTGTAAGCGCCCCATAGCGATTTCGCCAAGGCGGTTGCCACATTCAAAAAGAGAATGACAATAAGTATTTTTTTGACTTGCGCAAGATTAGAATCGTATTCGGCGCGTTTAGCAGAAATAGTTCAGACTCCTTTTTATTTTACGATGGCCCAGTGGTTTCGAAATGTTATTATCCCTCGCGCGAGAAGGGGAGGATTTGTTCAGCGGGCCGGGGTTGATCCCCGGGGCTCAATATCCATCGTTCTGAATGAGGTCGTAAAGGAAAATAGGTACCTTGTTTTAAACGCAAGGGGAACGATTTGAAAAGTGACTCCAAAGATTCTAGAGATGTCCACCGATTCATGAGAAGCGGTCTGTCACCAGTAAATTAATTTAATCTTGCGACGTCTACCGAGACATCGAGCTTGTGTTCTCCGCCCCCAAAAGCGAGCCCTTTTAAAGGCGATACATCTGAAAAATCCCGGCCCCAAGCCACGGTGATATGCTGTTCTGAAGGCATTTGATTATTGGTAGGGTCAAAATCGATCCAGCCTGCATTGGGATGAAAGACAGAAAACCAGGCATGCGAGGCGTCCGCGCCCACGAGCTTTTCTTTTCCGGGCGGCGGCAGGGTTTCGAGGTAGCCGCTGACATAACGTGCCGCGAGCCCTTGAGCCCGCAAGCAGGCGATGGCGAGATGGGCGAAGTCCTGACAAACGCCCCGGCGATGTTCCAGCACCTCCGCAAGCGGCGTGGCGATGGAGGTAAATTCCGGATCGTAGGTGAATTCGGTGTAAATCCGCTGCATCAAGTCCCGTACGCCGTCCAATAAGGGCCGCCCGTCCGGAAAAGAGGCCCGTCCATACTCGGCGAGGGTTTCGCTGGTATGAATCATGGGTGAGTCGAGGGTAAATTGCATGGCATACAGGATGTCGGAACTCAGATCCTGTGTTAGGCGATCTCGGAGGGTCTCCCAAGCTGAATCGGTCCCAAATTCGGATAAACTTTGTTGCGGCGAAATTGAAATTTCGCTGGTGGCGGTGATGACCAGTTTCCCGTGCGGTTGCTGTACCGAAAAATAGGCGACCCGGTTACCGAAAAAATCTTGGCGTTCCAGATAATCGGCAGGGGAGGGATCGATTCGAATCTCGCTGGCGCGGCATTGTTGATTCGGGAGTTCGCGGGGTTGCAGGCGGGCTTCGTTGTGACAGAGGCCGACCTCACCGCTGTATTTGTACTGCGTTTTGTGAATAACCCTGTAATTCATAGTTCCTCTTCGACCTTGGACGACGCGAAGATCTGCTCGCCTTGGACATGACTGAAATAGCTGTGGGTGAGGGTTTCGGAAAACTTCCAAAGGCGCGTGTCCATGCCGGCCAACAATTGGTCGAGATTCCGATTCAGGCGGTTTCTTTTCGTGGTCTTGGCCAAGGCCGACACATTGGCCAGGCGCAGATCGGTATAGATCTCGAGGATGAGCCGTTGATCCTCGTGCAGGCCCTGAATCCGCCGTTCGCGCGGTAGTAAATCAATGTGCTTTTGAAGATGCTGAAGTTGATAGGCCAGGGCGCGAGGATGATTTTCGTCCATGAGTAGGAGCGCCAGTACCGTGGGTAATTGCATGAAGGCGCGGTAGCGGCGACGGAAGGTAATGACGCTTTCGCTCGTCGAAAGCACGGCCTCCATGATTTGATTATTGACGCCCGCGTCGTGGCTCGGCACGAGCAGCGAGCGCAGCAAGGCAATTGTGCACAGGGCGCGTTCCAAGCGTCGGCCGATATCCAGCATGAGCCAGCCGGTTTCGCGAACCATGCTTTCGGTAGTGAGGCCGCTGAAGGCCACCAGGTTGAGGATAAAGGCGTTGAGGCTGTCTTGGATCCGCCCGAAACGCGGCTTGAGCGAACCGTTCGCGCGTTGCCATTTTTGCTCCATCTTATCGACCATGCGCCAGGTGTCGGAGGACCATAAATCCCGCACCGCATAAGCCGAGCGGGTGAAGGCTTGCAAGGAATAGGCGATGCTCCCTTCGCGTTCGATGTCCAAGGCGAGTGAGATCAACTCCTCGCGGGGATCGTTGAGCTTGTCCTTGCCTTCCTCTCCGATGAAGCCGGGATAGGCCCCCGTAACATGGGTTAGCGCGATCAATAAGGCCTTCAGGCAAGAAAGGTCATTCGTATCGTTAAACTCGCGCGATTCGCGCTGTTTTTGTAAAACCGTGCGCATGAGACGCGCCGCGGCCTCTGCCCGTTCGGCGTAGCGCCCGACCCAAAAGAGATTTTCGGCCGAACGGCTGGGCAAAGGGCCGATCAAGGGTTCTGTCCCTTGTCCTCGATGGGGCTGCAGCCAGAGGCTGACTTGTTTTTCGGGTTCGGAGGCGAGGACCCAGGTGTCCTTGCTGATGCCGCCCGATTGATTGGAGACGTCGAAGACCCCTTTTTGAGGTCCAATTCGCGTGAGGCCTCCGGGCATCACCACATAGTCCCGGTCGCGCGCCACCACGAAGCTGCGCAAAATCGCATGGCGCGGCTCGATTTTTCCGTCCGACAAGGCGGGGGCCGTGGAAAAGCTGACCTCCTGCTGGCCCACAAAGAGATGGGGTTTGGCCCGGATCCGTGCCGAAAGATTCTCGCGTTCCGCCACGCTGAGGTTGCCGCCGAAGACGGCGTAATTACCAGCAGAACGGTTGATCGGTTTGATCACCAGTTGGGACAGGTTCGCCAAGACAAAGTCGCGTTCCTCGTCTTGTCCGCACCACCAGGTCGCGACCGAGGGCAAATGAAGGTCTTGGCCCAGAAAATAGCGGGCAATGCTGGGGAGAAAGGCCAGCAGACCAGGGTTTTCCAAGATACTGCTGCCGATGGGATTGGCGATCGCGACGTTGCCGAGCCGTGCGGCCTGTAAGAGTCCAGCGACACCCAGTTGCGAATCGAGCCGCAATTCCAGAGGATCGCAAAAGGTGTCGTCTAAGCGCCTTAGAATCACATCCACTTGTTGAAGGCCTTGTAAGGATTTGAGCCAAACTTTTCCGTCCCTTACTGTGAGGTCGTCGCCTTGAACGAGGGTATAGCCCAAATAGGATGCAAGATAGGCATGTTCGAAATAGGTTTCGTTCAGGGGGCCGGGCGTGAGGACGACAATGTGTGGGTCTTCCTTATTTTGCGGCGCGATATTCGCCAGGCCGGTCCGGAGGCCCCGGAAGAAAACGGCTAAGCGGTGTACCTGCGCATCCCGGAACAGGCTCGGAAGCACACGCGCCATAACCGTTCGGTTTTCCAATGCATAGCCTGCGCCGGAGGGGGCCTGAGTTCGATCATCCAGGACCCACATGCGGCCATCGGGTCCCCGAGCGAGGTTGGTGGCGTGGACAATCAAGTGGTGCGTGAGGGGCTTGGGCATGTCGGTACAGGGCCGCAGGAAGCCGATATGGCTGTAGACGAGCTCCATCGGCAAAAGGCCTTTTTTGATTAAGTGTTGCGGGCCGTAGAGATCGGCCAGGATGAGGTCGAGCAGTTCCGTGCGTTGGATGAGCCCGCGTTCGATCACGGCCCATTCTTGGCTGCTAATAAGGAGAGGAATCGGATCAAGTTGCCAAGGATTGGTTTTGTTTTGCGGCGCGTCGTAAACGTTGTAGGTGACACCCGTTTCGCGTAAAAGGCGCTCGGCCTCTTTTCGTCGTCGTTCCAGCCCATCGCTCCCCAGACGATCCAGTGCGCGCATGAGATAATCCCAATGCGGGAGTACTTCTCCTTCCTTGGCGTGCATTTCGTCGTAATCACCGAGTTGGGTCGCATAAAATTGGACCCCTTTGCCCGCTTGTTTTTCCCGCGTTCTTTGCGTTTCCATTTTTTCCATGTTGAACACTATTTTAGCAGCTCAGTTTTGTTTTCCCACAGCCTTGTCTTTTTCATCTGCACAACGCATCGGCAAGACGAAATCATGATCGGAAACGGCGTCTCAGGTCAAGGGTGAAGGGAAATTCTTCGTTGGGTTCCTCGGGCGGCGGCGCCATGGCTTGTGGCGGATTTCCGCTGGGAAGAAACTTGCCTAAGGTCGCCACTTCGGGGGAAACTTGAAGGGGTTCGGGATCGTGTCCGATGTCCCAAAAGCGGGCCATCCGCCGGGCCTCGGCCTCGTAGGCGTTGACGGGAAAGACATCGTAACTGCGGCCACCGGGATGACTGACGTGGTAACTACAGCCGCCGATGGATCGGCCATTCCAGGTGTCGATGAGATCAAACACCAAGGGAGAGTGGGGCTTAATCGTTGGGTGCAGGGCCGAAGGCGGCTGCCAGGCTCGATAGCGAAGGCCCACGACATACTCGCCTTTGCGGCCGGTGGGGTGCATGGGCAAACGCCGGCCGTTGGCGCAGACGACATAACGCGTATCGTTCAGACCGGTGATACGCACTTGCAGGCGTTCGACCGAGGAATCGACGAAACGGGCTGTGCCCATGCTGCTCACCTCTTCCCCCAGCACGTTCCAGGGCTCGATGGCGAAACGCAATTCCAATTCCATGGTGTCGATCATTACCGTGCCGTAGCGCGGAAAACGAAATTCGAAGAAGGGATCGAGCCAGTCCAATTGAAAGGGATATCCCGCCGCGTTTAGATCGCGCATCACCTCTTTCATGTCCTCGCGCACATAATAGGGCAGAAGGAAACGGTCGTGGAGCGCGGTGCCCCAGCGCACCAAGGGGTGGGCGTAAGGCTTTTTCCAGAACGTCGCGACCAGGGTTCGCAAGAGCAGGGCCTGCACCAGGCCCATGCGGGCGTGGGGCGGCATTTCGAAGGCCCGCAATTCGAGCAGGCCGAGTCGGCCCGATTCGCGGTCGGGCGAATAGAGCTTGTCGATGCAGAATTCGGCGCGGTGGGTGTTGCCGGTGATGTCGATCAGCAGGTTTCGTAAGAGACGGTCGACCAGCCAGGGCGAGGACGATTCGCCTTTCGGCATTTGCTGAAATGCGATTTCCAATTCGTAAAGCGCGTCATCGCGGCCCTCGTCCACGCGCGGGGCCTGGCTGGTGGGGCCGACGAACATCCCGGAAAAGAGATAGGACAAACCGGGGTGATGCTGCCAATAGGTGATGAGGCTGCGCAAAAGATCGGGCCGCCGCAAGAGGGGACTGTCGGCGGGCGTCGTGCCGCCGAGGGTAATGTGGTTGCCGCCGCCCGTGCCGGTGTGCCGCCCGTCGAGCATGAACTTTTCCGTACCCAGACGGTTTGTACGCGCAAGCGCGTAAAGCCGCGTTGTTGTGTCGACGAGTTCGTTCCAATGCTTGGCTGGATGGATATTCACTTCGATGACGCCCGGATCAGGCGTGACCCTTAGGGCTTCGATGCGAAGGTCGCGCGGCGGTTCATAGCCTTCGAGTACCACCGGCAACGACAGGATTTCTGCCGTGGCCTCAATGGCCGCGACCAGTTTTAGATACTGTTCGAGATGGGTAAAGGGCGGGAGGAAAACGTGGAGCCGTCCCTCGCGGCATTCGACACAGACCGCCGTGTGCGGAATTTCGGCCCAGCGGTCTTCGGTGTCGGGGTCGGCTTGGGCCTGGTCCTGAATGCCGCTTCGATCGATCTCTTTTTTGATTTGGCTGTAGCGCCGCGTGACCTCGCCATAATAGTCTCCCAAGGGCGGCAAGGGTTCGAACAAGCTTCGTTCGTGTTGGGTCTCCCGTTTTTCGGGTTCCACCCATGGGAGAGAATCGAGTGGAAGCCGAAGACCCATGGGCGAATTGCCCGGAATCAAGAAGAGATGCCCGCGCCGGAATTTCCAGGAACCACTTTGCCAGTCCTGCTCGCTTTCATTCCATTTGAGCGGGAGGGTGTAGCCGGTCGGTGTCTCCAGACCTTTGTCGAGCAATTGGGTTAAGTGGCGCCGCTCCATTGGATCTTTCAATTTGTGTTTGAGTGGATCGATGTTCGCGGGAATCGTGCCTTCCTTCCAGAGATAGTAAAAATGATCTTCATAGGCGGGGAGGGCATAATGTTCCGGGAGACCAAGGTGCCTCGCCAATTCACGACTGAAACTCTCGGCTTGGGCGATGGTCAATCCATAGTCTTTGTTGATATTGGCGAGGCTGTCTGAATTCCGCCAGATGGGCGCGCCGTCTTTTCGCCAGAAGCAGCCGTACTGCCAACGGGGAAGCGCCTCGCCGGGATACCACTTGCCTTGCCCGAAGTGAAGCAGCCCCCCTTGCCCGAAGGCCTCTCGCAATTTCAGGCTTAGGTTATAGGCCAAGCGGCGCTTGTCGCTGCCGTCGGCGCGGGTGTTCCATTCGGGACCGTCCATGTCGTCGATGGAAACGAAAGTCGGCTCGCCGCCCATGGTGAGGCGGACGTCGCCTGCGTCCAAGTCTTCATCCACCTGTTCTCCGAGGGCATCGATGAGGGTCCATTGTGCGTCGGAATAGGGCTTGGTGACGCGCGGGTCTTCGTGGATGCGCTCGACCGTATTCGAAAATTCGAATTCAACCTCGCAGTCGTCCATGGCCCCGGTCACCGGCGCGGCGCTTGCGGGGTGCGGCGTGCAGGCCAAGGGAATGTGTCCTTCGCCCGCCAGTAATCCCGAAGTGGGGTCGAGTCCCACCCAGCCCGCGCCGGGGAGAAAAACTTCGGCCCAGGCGTGGAGGTCGGTGAAATCTTTTTCTGGGCCCGAAGGTCCATCTAAGGATTTTTCATCCGCCGTCAGCTGAACGAGATAGCCGGAAACAAAGCGCGCGGCCAGGCCCAAGTGCCGCAGAATTTGCACCAGCAGCCAGCCCGAATCCCGGCAAGAACCCAGGGCCTTGCCCAGGGTTTCCTCGCAGCTTTGTACGCCGGGCTCCATGCGAATCGCATAGTTCACGTCTTCCCGGAGGCGGTGGTTAATCGCGACCAAAAAATCGACACTGCGCTGTTTTTTGCGATCCACTTGGGTGAGCCACTTTTGTAAAAGTGGGCCGTTTTCGGTGACTTCCAGATACGGTGCGAGTTCCTTTCGAAGCTGGGCCTCGTATTGAAAGGGAACCTCTTCCGCCGCCTCCTCCAGAAAAAAATCGAAGGGGTTGATCACCGTCAACTCGGCGACGACCTCGACGGATATTTTCATTTCACGCATTTTTTCTGGAAAGACAACGCGTGCGAGGATGTTGCCGAAAGGGTCTTGTTGCCAATTCAGGAAGTGTTTTTTCGGTTCGATGCGAAAGGCGTAGTGCTTGATCGGTGTGCGCGAATGGACGGCGGGCCGCAGGCGGAAGACATGCGGGCTCAGTTTCACGGCGCGATCGAAGCGGTAGGCCGTGTGGTGGCGAAGTGCGACGCGTATGGCCATGATTTAAACCTCGTGTAAGTTGTTCTAAAAATGCCTCGAAAGCGACCGCAGCCGGGAAGGCATAAGCTTCGCGGCTCAAGCCGGTTGAAGTGAGGCTATTCTATCAGATTGGAATGTGTTAATCTCTCCCAAAGTCGAAGGAAAGGGGCCTGCTGAACACACAAGCCCTTCTTAAAAGGGAAATAGAGACCATGAGCGAACGGCCCTCCGCCGAAAGAAAGTGGAAGATGAACGCCAAAAAGGTGGCCTTCGCCAAGACCTTTCCCGGACGTTTGCCGAATTGGGAAGCGGCTTCCGGGAAAACAATCGACCGGGTACTGAAGTTGGAAAAAGAGAACATGGAAATGGTGTTGTTTTCCGACGCCACCTTTGTTCTCACGCCCGACCCTGATGCGAAGCCCGCCTTACTGATTCAAGCGCTCCTCCAGGCAAAGCCGTTTTTGGAAAAATATTACGCGGAGGCCTACCTTATTCTGGACGACTTGATCGCCTCGGACAAAGAATTACAACGCATGGCCCGGCTGGAAAACATCATAGGCGCAATCAGAAATAATCTCCCAGAAATTCCGGAATTGAAAGCGGAACTACAACGGTTTTTGGAGGACGATAAATAGGACGATCCACACTATAGCGCATCTTAAAAGCTTCGCTCTTAGGTGAGTTGAAATATTATCGATTACCAAAAGAAAGGGAGGACCACTCAAAATATCGTGGTAAAGGCTTGGACCTACAAAATTGGACAGGGTCTTGAGTGTAAACTGTTGAGTTCGTAATTCTCTAAGATAGGGATAGATCCGATGTTGTTTCCCGGACAAAGGGTAACATTCAGATAAAGATCTCAGGCATCAAGCGTTGTACTTTTCTTTTGATAACCGCTTGCCCTTGATCAATGCGTTTGTCTCGAATTCGACGACTGCAGTAAAAGAGCCGGTTCACATCGCTACCGTCTACAAAAAATTTGACGAACCATTAAATGTTTTGAAGTTTTTATTTTCTAAAAATATCTACCGGAACCCTCGGTTCATGCCAATTCTAGACCTGAACCGAGGGTGCAAATCTATCGGAGACTCGCGACAGGAGCCGGGATTCCCGCCAAAGAACAGGGCAGGCCGCCCGAACGCGAAGGACGCAGGGACGCCGTGAAGATCGCTAAGCTGTATCCGCGCCAATGGCTTTCTGGGATTCGCCTAAAAATTGGGCCGCACCATGACCGCTTTTTTTACCGCCGCGAGCAAGGTCTCCTTTTTCACCGGTTTCACGAGGTAGTCTTTAATCCCTTGTTTCATGAGGTCCACGGCCAGTTCGGTCTGCGGATAGCCCGTCATGACAATAAGCGGAAGCGTCGGACAGGTCTTTAGGAAATAGCTGATGGCCTCCATGCCATCCATCTTGGGCATGCGAATATCGCAGATGACCGCATCGACTTCCAAGGGGTTATCGCCCTCGTTGATCTTCCGCATCGCCTCTTCGCCATCCGCGGCCTCGATCACCTCGCAGTCCGCGTTGACCAGGTGGTGTTTCACAGTGGCTCTAATTTCTTGTTCATCGTCGATCACTAAAATTCTGTGCATGGTATTCCTCCTTCATGATTAAAAGTGCATTCCTGTCTATACCTTGAGGTCGAACATTCAGGGCATTTTTGTCGAGAGGGTCTGCTTAACCTCACTTTCTCCTCTCGCCTCCTCTGCTTGTAAGCGCTCCGGTACCGGGGGCAGACGAACAATAAAGGTGGCCCCCTGGCCCTCTTCGCTCTCCACGTTAATGCTGCCGCCGTGTCCGGTGATAATTTTGTGAACGATATTTAATCCGAGTCCCGTCCCTTTTCCAGGCTCTTTGGTCGTGAAAAACGGCGTGAACAGCTCTTTAAGATGTTCACCTTTGATCCCGGCGCCGGTGTCCCGGATGGAAACCGTCACCGCCCCCCCTTCAAATCCCGAGCGAATAAACAGGCGGCCCCTGCCACTCATGGATTGAACAGCGTTACAAATTAAGTTCACGAAGACCTGTTGTATTTCTCCAGCATTGCCGCAGACCGGAGGCAGGTCATGGTAGTCGGTGATCAACTCGACGTGATCGAAGGGTGTGGAGTATTTGGAAAGTTTGATCGCCTTATCGAGTTGGTCGTTCAAAAAAATCCGTATCTCGCTTCCAGGCCTGGAGGGGGCCCGCGAGTAATATGTGATGCCCTTCACCACCCCGGAGGCCTTTTCCGCATAGTCGATAATTTCCTGTGCATATATGTTGATCGACGCCCGGTCTTCTTCTTCGAGGATCATCTCCGCCTTGCCGAGTATGACAGCAAGGGGATTGATGACTTCATGGGCCATGCCGGCCGCCATCACCCCCACATGGGCCAACTTCTCGCTTTGGATCAATTGCTGCTGAAGGTGGTTTGCGGCAAAAACCCATTCATCGGGTTTCACCATGTGCATCAGGTCTTCGACGATCTTTTCCGCAAGGCCGATTTCTTCAGTGATGATATTCAAGTATTTTTCTGATTTTTCATCGGATTTTAAATTGCGCGAAAGACAAGCGACCGAATTCTTTATGGCCTCCAACGGACCCCGGAGTTCATAGGAGATGCCGGACGAGATCTGCTGCATGATAAACAGCTTGTTTCTAAACAAGTCTCCTTGAACTTCCTTGAGTTCATGCGCCCGCTCTTTTATTTTCTCTTCCAAAACCTCGATAAACTTCCACATGAGTTTCGCGCTGATTCCGCCCAAGACCTCCACCTGGGGATCTTTTTCCGCCAGAATCTGCAAGTGGATCTCGGGCCGCCCCGTGACGTCCGCGATTAAATCGAGGCCGTCTTGTTTGAGCAGCTGGCTTAAATCGGTGGTAGTGAAAATATTCTCCGCCTGAGCATAAAGAATGGCCGGGGCGTGTGGTCTTATGTCGGCGACGCCGAGCATCTCGATGCCTTTTTCTTTGTAAAAAAGCCGAAGCAATTCCAGTCCCCCCCGGCCGCCGCCGATAATCGCCAGTCCTAATTTTTTTTGTTGATCCATGGATCTTCCTCAAGCGCTTGATGTCTAGGGTCTCGATCCGCTATGCGCTATCTCCGTTGTGCGATTTTCCGGTGAGCCTCAATTGGCGGATCGACTTGCGATCGTAGCTAGGCTTATAGACTTTGCAGCCGCCGCCTGCCTGTTTGGCCGCGTACATGGCATGGTCTGCCTGCTGGAAAAGGGTTTCCGCATCGCTGCCATGATCGGGATACATCGCGATGCCGATACTCGCATCGATTTCGATGATCGTGTCCTTGATTTCGAATGTGGGGGCGAGACTTTTCAGAATTTTGCGCGCCGCGCGCCGCGCGCCATTAATACTGGTATTCGGCAGCAGCATCGCGAATTCATCCCCGCCGATTCGGGCGAGGGTGTCCGATTCTCGCAGGCAGGGCCGCACCCGCGGGCCGATCTCCCGCAGCAACAGGTCGCCCCAGGGGTGGCCGAAGGTATCGTTAACGGCCTTGAATCGATTCAGGTCCATCAGCAGCAGGGCCAGGACCTTGTGTTCACGGTGACCGCTTAGGATGCCCTGTTGGAGCCGGTCGTGGAAAACGGTCCGATTGGGAAGATCGGTGAGGGCATCATGATAGGCAAGGTAATAGAGGGTCCCTTCATTCCTTTTTTTTAGACGCCGAACTGACCATTCCTGGAGGTGCTGTTCCACAATCGAATGAAGGCGCTTCAGCTTATTATTCAGGACGTAATCTTGTGCGCCGGCTTTTATCGCCTCTACGGCGGTCTCGATTTCGACCTTCTCCGCGACGAAGATAAACGGGGTGTCTTCTTCCTTTTTTTTCACCAGGGCCAGCGCATCCATTCCGCTGAAGCGGCGCATCGTGAAACCGGAGAAAACAATAGTCCAATGTTGCCGCTCGAGCGCTGCGCTGAGCGCAGCAGCGGTATTCACCCGCTCGAAGGTTAAATTGGCGCCGCCGCTTCGCAGCGCGTCCACGATCGACTCGGCGGCGGATTGTGAATCTTCAACAATCAAAACATGAAGTGGATTTTCCATAGATCGATCCCTCCTCGTAGGCATTGTCCCAGCCGTGCCGAGTAAAGTCTGGTCAAAATTGCTCAGTTATTGGGAATGCGTTCTAGGAGGGGTGGAGAAAAAAACGGATCGCACAATCGGGCGGGGTTCTTTCTTCCTTTCCTTTATTCTTCCTTTCTTTCTTCTTTCATTTTTTTTCTGCTTTGCTTACTTCTGTCCTTACTTCTTTGCTTCATTTTCTGCTTCTTTTTTCTCATTGAAGCGCGGTCGCACAGCTTTTGATCGCCAAAAAAATCTTGACAAGGCTGGGCGAGATTTTTTAAATTGTACGTATTATTCATCTTTTTGCACCGGATACAAACTGGAGCGAAATTTCCCAGATATCCTTATGACATCTAAACCCAATCCGTCTTTTAATCCAAAAGCGCTTCTCACGAAAATCAACGGCGGTAAAACGCTTCTGAGCGTGGACAAAAAACATACCTTCTTTTCCCAGGGGGATGCGGCGGATGCCGTATTCTATCTCGAGGCGGGCAGGGTCCAGCTGAGCGTCCTCTCCAAAGGCGGAAAGGAAGGCGTGATTGCCGTTCTGGAGCCCGATGCATTTTTTTGCGAAGGCTGTCTCACCACGCAGACGGTCCGCATGTCGACCGCAACCGCCATCGAAAATGCCACGATCGTCCGCATCGAAAAACAAGAAATGATTCGCGTGCTTCACGAAGATCCTGAAGTCTCCACGCACTTCATGTCCTATCTTCTTTCACGTAACATCCGGATTGAAGCGGATCTGGTGGATCAGCTCTTCAATTCCAGTGAAAAGCGGCTGGCGCGCGTGCTGCTTCTGCTGGCGCACTTCGGTAAAGAAGGCAAGGAAGAGCCTATCCTTCCAAAAATTAGCCAGGAAACGCTGGCCGACATGATTGGCACCACCCGCTCCCGCGTCAGCTTTTTTTTGAACAAGTTCCGGAAAATGGGCTTCATCGAGTACAATGGCGATTTTAAAATCCACAGCTCCCTCTTAAATATCGTCCTCCACGATTAGTTTTCCCCGTAATCGAGATCGTCATCCTAAAAAACCGAACAGGGCGGATCTGCCCCATGCCCGCTTTTTTTCGGAAGTGATCAATTTTGACCAGACAGGACCTTGTGCTGACCGCCATACTGTGCCTCCTAAAGACGCGCCACGGAGGAAACAGCCTTGCCTTCAAACAAAATAACGAAAAAACGCAAAACGCCTTTCGATGCGGAGGCCTTTTTGAGTCTTATCAACGGCGGGAAAACGGTTCTAAAGAAGGAAAACGATCAAACCCTCTTTTCACAGGGGGACGACTCCGACGCCGTCTTCTACATTCTAGAAGGAAAGGTCAAGCTGGTCGTGGTGTCCCCCCAAGGAAAAGAAGCCGTGATCGCGGTGCTGGAGACGGGCGCGTTTTTTGGCGAAGCCTGTCTGACGACCCAGGCGATCCGGATCGCGACTGCGGTCTCTATGGGAGAAACAGAGGTCATCCGAATCCATAAGGCGGCCATGCTCCGCGTGCTTCATGACGAACCGGCATTCTCGGAACTCTTTCTTTCGTATTTGCTCACGCGCAATATCCGGATTGAAGCCGACCTGGTGGACCAATTGTTTAATTCGAGCGAAAAACGTCTCGCCCGCGTACTGCTCTTGCTGGCGCATTTTGGAAAAGAGAGCAAGACGGAGCGCATCCTTCCAAAAATCAGCCAGGAGACCTTGTCCGAGATGATCGGTACGACCCGCTCCAGGGTCAGTTTCTTCATGAATAAGTTCGAAAAGCTCGGCTTCATCGACACCAACGATGGCTTGCACATTCACAGCTCTCTCCTGAATATCGTTCTCCACGATTAATTTTTCCTGAATTCAGATTTTCATATCGTCCTTCTCCAGTCTTACTCTTCGCCGCGTCGATTATTATACCGATATGAGCAATATTGAGCAGACGGTGATCGATCTTAGCCCTATGATACCGTTCATACGGATGAATTCCGATGACATAAAGGAGAACAAAATGCGGACATTTAACATAAACAAGATGAACGATTTTAAGATAGTGTGGCTGGTCTTGCTGATCGTCCTTTTTGTTCCTGGATGCACGAACAGTAAGAACGATAGCGCTGGAAGCGCCGCAGACGGGACCCTCCCAAGCGTGAGCGCCACAACGCCCGAGGACGCCGCCACCAAGGTTGCGATGAATCGGACAATCACAGCGACCTTCAGTAAAGGGATGAATGCGGCGACCATTACGCCTGCGACCTTCACCTTATTACAAGGGACAACACCCGTCTCTGGCACCGTGACTTACGAAGGCACCACCGCCGTTTTTAGTCCCTCAAAGAATCTGGATCCGAATACCTCCTTTACCGCCACCCTGAGCGAAGGGGTTAAAGATCTAGGAGGCAAGGCACTCGCGACAAATAAAACTTGGAGCTTTATGACCGACGAAACGTCTGGGTCTGAACCCGATCCCGATATGAAGCCCACAATGGAATAGATGAAGCAAATTCCATATCAGCACCAGATCCGATAAGAACCTGAACAAACGCGCTTGGGAAAAGCGTCATTTAGAAATAGGCGTGGCCCCTTTCGATAGATCGAAAGGCCGAATTAAGATCGTGTGCATTTCGGTATTTAAGGGTTTCGTCAATGTGAATAGGAGAGATGTCAATGAAAACAAAAATCTTAGGATTCATCGCCGCGTTCTTAGTATTTACAGGAAGCGCTATTGCAGGCATACCGGGCAGCATCTCGGGGGAAGTCACCCACATTAAAGGAGAAATGGTGACAATTAAAATAAGCGCAGACAAGACGGAAAAATTTCATGTTGACCCAAAAAGCACTAAAAAAATAGGAAATATCGAAATTGGTGCTCAGGTCACAGCCGACGTAGATAAAGAAGGCCATGCCAAGTCAGTCACCGTAGTCAGTAACAAGAAGATGAAGATGAACAAAAATATGGACATGGACATGGACAAGAAATAGAGCCAGATCGGCATGCGGCGGAACGGCGCTCAGAGATTCCAGCGCCGTTCCGTTTTTTTTCTCTAAAAATGCTTAGCATTTTGAGTCAAATACCTTGGAAACGACTTCCGATATTAAAGGAACCCTCTTCTGGCGATATGAGCAATAGTGAGCAGAAGACAATTGGTCTTACCCGTATGATACCGGTTCTGCGGATGAATTCCGATTACATTAAGGAGAGCAAAATGTGGATATTTAACATAAAGAAGAACACTTTAAAGATGGGGTGGCTGGTCTTGCTGTCGGTCATTTTTATTTCAGGATGCGGTAGTGACAATAATAGCGCGGGAAGCGCCGCGGACGGGATCCTTCCAAGTGTGAGCGCCACAAACCCCGATGACGGAGCCACTGGCGTTGCGATTAACCGGAAAATCAGGGCGACCTTCACGAAAGCAATGGATGCGGCCACAGTTACTTCTGCAACCTTCACTTTGGTGCAAGGCGCGACACCGGTTTCTGGCACTGTAAGCTACGAAGGCACCACCGCGGTCTTTAGCCCCGCAAGTCCTCTGGTTTCCAATGCCGCTTTTACCGCAACCCTGAGCACCGGGATTAAAGATACATCAGGTAATACGTTGGCAGCGAACAAATCCTGGAATTTTACGACCGGCGCCACGGCCGCCTCGGGACCCGAACCGCTTAACCTGGGGACGGCGGGTAATTATGTCATTCTTGCGAAAGCAGGGGTTTCCACCACGGGAACGACCGCAGTCGTGGGAGATATTGGCCTTAGCCCAGCGGCCGCGAGTTCCTTGACCGGTTTTTCGGAAACCCTCGACGCCACCGGCACCTTTTCAACCGCAGCGCAAGTGACCGGAAAATTATTCGCCGCCGACTACAGCCCTCCAAGCCCGACGCAACTGACCACAGCCGTCCTCGACATGCAAACCGCTTACACCGACGCCGCCGGACGGTCCTTACCCGACTTCACCGAACTGGGCGCAGGAAATATCGATGGCTTGACGCTTGTTCCGGGCCTCTACAAGTGGGGCACCGGTGTGACTGTTCCCATCGGGGTGACACTTTCGGGGGAGGCGAACGATGTCTGGATTTTTCAGATCGCGCAAGGTCTCGATCTTGGCAACGGCGCGATTGTCACCTTAAGCGGAGGCGCACAAGCCAAGAACGTCTTCTGGCAGGTCGCGGGTCAGGCGACTCTGGGAACGACATCCGATTTCAAGGGTATCCTTTTGTCTCAAACCTTGATTGCGCTGAATACCGGCGCAACGATGACAGGCAGGGCCTTGGCACAGACTGCAGTGACATTAGACGCCGCAGCTGTGACAGCACCCTAATCCGGCAGGAACCTAGGGGAGACCTCCTTGTGTTTATTTATATGCCGGGAGGTCTCCATTGTTTTTAATTTTTAAAGGAGGGATATGAATTGAGAAATTCAATAGCTCGACCGCTCATGCTCCCACGACTGGTCATCCAGCTTGTTGCCTTTGTTTCGTTCGCTGTGATTCTCTTCAAGCCTGGCCTAGGATTCGCTGTGCCCTTACTCGGTGTCGCGGAAAATTTCGCGGTTCTAGGCGGATCGGCAACAACCAACACCGGCTCGACGACGCTTACCGGAGATTATGGCGTTTCACCAGGGACTTCGCTTGGCTTGGTGGGGGTTACCCTCACTGGCGCGTCCGCGGCCCACCAGAATAATGCAGTTGCGGCCCAGGCACAGGCGGACTTGACCACAGCTTACACGGGTCTCCAAGGTCTGTTGCCCACGAGCGACTTGACGGGTCAGAATCTCGGTGGAAGGACGCTCACCTCGGGTGTCTATTCTTTTGGGACCTCGGCTGACTTGACCGGAACACTCACCCTTGACGCCCAGAACCTCGCCAACGCCTTCTTCGTTTTTCAGATCGGGACGACGCTGACCACCGCAAGCGGCCCGGGCGGCGCGGTGGTTCAATTCCTCAATCCCGGTCTAAATAATGCCGTCTACTGGGCGGTGGGCAGCGCCGCGACCCTAGGAACAGGCACAGCCTTCCTTGGAAATATTCTCGCGCTCAACCAAATCGCCCTGCAAACCGGCGCCACGATTGGCTGCGGGAGGGCCTTAAACCAAACGCCGGGTCCGGTGACGATGGATACCAACACCATCTCCATCGGCTGCGAGGGCTTTACCGGCCAGGGGAGCAGCCAGGGCCTAAGCGGCGGCCTTGTGCTTGACAGTAGTGGCCGCATCGCGGATGTGACAGGCCGTCCCTTAGCCGCCGCCAGGATCCCCGAACCCAGCACATTCGTGTTACTGGGTATGGGGCTAGCCGGGATGATCGCTTGGAGAAAAAGGACAGCGTAAAGAAGGGCACCGGATAAGAAAATGCGATGAATCTCTTGCCTGTTTCACCACGGGAACCGCGAGGATTGTCTCGCGGATCAACGATGTCTTTAGGCAGGAGACACTTTAAAATCAGGATATACGGAGGGTTGTATGAACTGGGATCAAATCGAAGGCAATTGGAAGCAGTTTAAAGGTGAAGTGAAGGAGAAGTGGGGAAAACTTACGGATGATGATCTGGACCTCATCAGCGGAAAGAAAGATAAAATGATCGGCAAGCTTCAGGAAAAATATGGGATCGCCCAAAACGAGGCGGAAGCGCAGTTGAAAAAATTCCAGGAACAGAATCGAACATAGGCGAAACACCATCTATTTACAGCATGGGTCTGGATGCGCCCCGATTGAGATCAAGAGTATTTTTAACAGACAAGCCCAAACAAGGAGAGTAAAAATGAAAAGAACAAACGCCCTGGTTTCCATAGGTCTCGCGATGGCAGTGATCGTTGCAAGCGGCTGCGCATCACAACCTAAACTGACACACCAACAAATTGTGAATCAATACCAAGAAGTGGGTCAACTTGAATCGGGACTCCAAGAGGCCAGAATCCAAGGCGCTGAATTGCTTGCGCCGGAAAGCTACACCAAGGCCAACACTTCCCTAAATCGTGCCATGAGCGCAGCCCGTAACAACAAGGCTGAAGTTGCAAAAATGGCTGCGGAAGAAGGCTTACAAACAATGGAAAAACTCAATCGTGATACTGCAAGCAGCCGAGAAATCCTGGCTGAGGTGTTAAATACGCGTAAGCGCGCTTATGATGCCGGAGCCAAAACCCTGAAGGGTGATAAAGTCGCAGACTTGGACGAAGACCTTCAAGAAACCGCAGCACTGGTCGAAAATGGCGATATTGAACAGGCGAAACAGCGCCGTCCAAAGCTGATCGCAGGATATGCACATCTTGAATTGGTCGCCTTGAAACAGGGTACCGTCGAGCAGGCCAAAGCCGCCATTGCCAATGCAAAACAGCAAGGTGCAAAGAAATATGCCGCCAAAACGATTGCCCAGGCTGAAGAGGAGCTGGCGCTCGCCGTATCCATTCTGGATGCCGACCGAACCCAAACCGATAAGGCCGATCTGCATGCCAAAAAAACAAAATGGCTGGCGGAACAAAGCGCCGCGATTACAGAAACGATTAAGGACTTTGATCGTCGCGACTACACAATGGAAGATGTGGTGCTATGGCATCAACAGCAGCTGGGCACAGTCAACCAACCCTTAGGCGGCCAACTTCCCTTTAACGAACCCAGCGACAAAGCCGTACTCACTTTAAAAGGTGAAGTGAGCAGGGTGATGGATGAGAGAGATGTGGCGCGTAATCAGTTACAACAAGCAGAGACGGAATCAGAAGCCCGCCTTATGGATGCAACGAATAAAATGAATTCAGTTATGTCTGCCAACAAAGAAGAGCTGCAGAAACTACGCACTCAGCATGAGCAGCAGTTGGCCACAACAGAAAAAGAGCGTTTGGCCTTAGAAAAAAAGGATCTTATCGCCCAACAAAACGCAGACAAGCAGATTGCTGCACTGAAATCTGCCAATCAGGAAGAATTGGAAAAACTACGGATGCGGGAAGAAAAAAAGTTGGCGAGTCGCGAAAAAGAGCGCCTGGCTTTTGAGCAAAAGGATCAGGCTGAGCAACAAAAATTTGAAACCATACAAACCATGTTTACTGTGAATGAAGCCAACGTCTATCGGCAGCGAAAGAATATTCTGATTTCTGTTCATGGGTTTCAGTTTCCATCTGGGCAGAGCGAAATCGAGGCGAATAACTTTCCGATGATGAATAAAATCGTTAATGCAATCAAAACCTTTCCCAATGCGCGTATTGAGGTGTCCGGGCATTCTGATTCGAGAGGAACGGACAGCACCAACCAAAAACTCTCGGAATTGCGGGCCGAAAAAGTCGCCAAATTCTTAACGGAAGTCGGTGGCGTGGCGCCAACTCACATCCTATCGCGTGGTTTTGGTGAAAGTAAGCCTGTCTCTTCCAATGAGACCCAGGAAGGTCGTGCTGAAAACCGACGTATAGAGATTCAAATCCTGAATGACTAAAGCCTGTAACGGCCTTCGCCTAAAAACCAAAGGGAAATGCGTCGTCAACAACATGACCGTCGACAAGACGATATCGAAGAATAACTAAACAGGCGACGCCCGGACGGCGAGTGAGAACGGTCGTCCGCCGGTCGCGAGTCGAAGCAAAGGAGGATCGTATGTTGTGGACAATTTCTATTGTGCTCATCGTTTTGTGGGCGCTGGGTTTGGTGAGCAGTTACACAATGGGTGGGTATATTCACATCCTGCTCCTCTTGGCCATTATCAGCGTCCTGGTCAACATCATTCAGGGCCGCAGAATCGTGTGACATTGCAGAACCGCGTCAATAGCATCAACCTCAGAAAGGGTTTAGTCATATGAAGACAAACACATTGTTCGCCATTATCCTCATCGGGGTGGGCATTATGGCATTTGCCTATCAAGGCATTTCCTACACAACTCGAGAGAAAGCCATCGATCTCGGACCGCTCCACTTAACGACCGATAAGACGAGGACCCTTCCGCTTCCGCCGATCGTCGGCGCAATCTCATTGGTCGGTGGCATCGCCTTGCTAGCCATGGCTAGAAAAAAGGCCTGATTTGTTGGGAAAAGAGTTTCTGTGAAATCAACTTGCGCGATTTCGAAAGAGTCGGCCGGCTTCCTTCATCAATCCAGGGTAATGACGGAAGTCTATGACGAAGATCGGTTTTCTATCGGGCATCCTGAGGTGAAAATTACTCGGAATAAATGTTCAAAACTGAGCAATTTTGACCAGACTGAATGGACTTCTTTGGGCATAATCTTGAAAATATGAGAAACACACCGCTCCGATTAACTGTCCACCTCGGTACAAGGATTTGTCTATGATCTGTCCAAAATGTGAATACCAGCAATATCAGGAGCGGATATATACCAATCAGGGTGCGGTATCGCTCTGGAAATGCATCGCCTGCGGGAATGCGACTGATGAGGTCATCCTAAGAAACCGTGAAAGGCAAAATAATAATGAGCGCGAGACTCGGCCGAGGCTTTTTCCACTTCCGCGGAGGCAGGCGCGTGTGAAGGCAAAATCAAAGGTAAGCCAGGCCGTTTAAAGAGAGTATTCATAATGATCGATACGGCAATAAATTTCTTCAACCATATTTCGGTTTCGCCCTTCCTCCTTTGGCCAGTTCGGGTTATCGTCCTTGCCTCGCTGCACTGCCTTGTCTTGAAAATCGGGTTGCTTTTCAAGTCTCAAAAAATAGCGTACTCCGCCCACATCTCGATTAACGGACCTTCATGCCAATAAAGGAATCAATCGAGACCGTTAATTTGAATGCCGATCTCCCTGTCAACGTAAGTCCATCGAGGCGCGTCGCATAGTAACCTAGTTGTCAAAGGCCGAGGCAGTGATAGAGACATCATCCGCCGACTCCGAGAAGAGACTGGAGCTCTAGCCTGTCTAGATGTGTTTGGCGTTTTTCACAAAAAATTTCGATGTTCGTCTTGAATAAGCACCCATTTTCGGGGCAATCGAACACGGTTTGTTTTACGACACGCCGTTTTTCCTCCGCTTGCGATTCATCATGGTTATTGTTTGTGATGGAGGGAGGGAAAACACAAAATACCTACCACTCTCTTTTTGGTCGATTCGAGGCCCAATTGAGAGATCGGCCACTATTATCCAGTGATCCAGAAACGCGCTCCCAATATTTGGAATCTTTTACGGACGCTATTCCCTCAATGAATGTCCTGTATGTAAAAATAAGATCCTATGTCGCATCCGGTCTTTGGGGTCTTAAAGATCTATCCCGTTCAGTAATGAAAAGACAGAGCAATGAATTGCGGTTGTAAGTCTGGATGAATTAGCGTGAATCGAAAAGCTGATACGGGAAGTAATATCCGCCTTAAAGGCATTCCTATTGTTGTAAGATTTTTATAAAATTAAAAGCCCAAAAACTTGATTCTTGAAAGGCAACCTAAAATATCGTTCTCGTTATTCGCTTTCTATTATTAATGATTTATGTTTCTATAGAAAAATTATTTGTGATGCTGGATTGAACCCGTTTATGAAAATGCGGCCATTCCCGTAGGCCTCCAATCAAATTCCTTAATGACAGAAAGCAAATTGGCTTATTGTGGTGTCCACGCATCAATACTGAGGTAGAAATAAACAGAGTCTGACCACCTTATCAAACGAACAGAGGAGGAAGGAAATGAGGACAAAACACATGAACATGAAAATTTCAGGCTTTAAATCGAACCTGACTCGCCTGGTGCGGCCTAATGCATTGCAAACGGCGATGTCTGCATTTTTTGTAGCACTAATGCTCTTATCTCCTTTTTCGGAAGCTAGCGCCGAAGTCTCGTTAATCATCGACGATGCCGGCCAAATGACAGGTGCTACCGGAGTTACCGTCGGCACCACTATCTTTGATGTGTCATTCCTAGATGGAAGCTGCCTGGACCGCTTCTCCGGTTGTGATGACCCAGGGAATTTCACGTTCACAACCTTAGAGGATGCAAGCTTAGCGGCTGCCGCGTTGGAAGCTACGGTTTTTTTAGATGGTAAGAAAGGTAACTTCGATTCGATTCCCTCCAAGGTACAAGGATGTACAAGTCCGATTACCGCCTGCTCCGTCATAACGCCTTACGGTTTCTCTGCGGATTCTCCTGATGAAATCAGCGCAGTTAGTTTTGTTAACGCACCAAAGAAAATGGAGGTCGGCCCGATCACGGGCGCAAGTGATTTCGTGGCTCCGGACCGGATTAAGGACAAGAAGACCACTCCTGTAATCAGCGTATGGGCGGTGTGGTCGTCTACGACTTCTAAGCCCTAACACACGTTCACCTTATTGGGCGCTCGGTAGCCGAGTTGTTGTCTTCCGAAGGTTCTGAAAACATGGGAGCTCGCGTCAAGCATGTTGGGTGTTCTAAAGTTCAATGCCTTTCCCCGGGATGTGAGCTTCAATTAGAGAACAAAAAATATACTCACCGTCCAAGCGTTTATTTTTCAGAGAAGATTTGAGTTCTGCCCTGCCTATTAGTGTAGATGTAGGTTCCAGACATCGGAATTCTTCGAATGGCACGCCGAACGCTTGAAGCGCCATTCGAAGGCGCTCTTCAAAATGCGTAACGGCGTAAATTCAGCAATGCCATTTGATAAG
This sequence comes from Nitrospirota bacterium, assembly GCA_029261155.1. Classification (GTDB taxonomy): domain Bacteria; phylum Nitrospirota; class Nitrospiria; order SBBL01; family JAADHI01; genus JAJDBU01. The sequence goes on from JAJDBW010000013.1 coordinate 34,475, forward strand.
GATGTGTAACTTTATTTGATTCGAATGGTGCGCTTACGGGAAGAGGTCAGCATTTTGCATCTAGAAGGAATATAAGGTTTTTATTAGAGAAAAGTTTTTCTCAGCTTGTTTATTTCGATCATGGCGCGGAGCGGGGAGAGGTGGGTACGGAATTTCTTGTAGAGGTTTTCTTGGATAGTTTGCTTCGGTTTTTCTGAGATCGTAAAGTAATCCTTGATGAGGTCGAGGAGGAGATCGGGATATTCGGTAAAAAACTTGGGGTTGGCGTGGGCCCAGGCTTCGACCTTTTGATATTTTTTTAAGTCCTTCATCACGAAACTGCATTCGAGTTTTTCCTGGTAACTTTTTAAACCTTGCTTTGAAAAATCTCCTTTCTTCTTGGCTTCAATGATGGCTTCGGCGGCGTAGAGTCCCGAGGCCATCGCGAGATTGGTCCCTTCATGGTAGAGGGAGGCATTGACCAGATGTGCGGCGTCTCCAGCTAAAAGTAAGCCGTCCGTCAAAATCTGTGGGACTTGATTGAACCCGCCCTCCGGAATCATGTGGCCGGAATATTCTAGCGTTTCGCCCTTTCGAATCAAGCGGCGGATGCTGGGGTGTTTTTTGAAGCGTTCCAACAAATCGTTCGGGACGATCTTTTTTCCGATGAAGGCGTCGATGGAACAGGCGATGCCGACGGACAACGTTTCTTTATTCGTGTAGATAAAACCCCCGCCCACCATGCCGGCGACCGAATCGGCAAAAAATTCCATGGCCACACCCTCGTCGCCTTCGAGTCCGAAGCGGTCTTCGATGACCTCTCGCGGTAGACCGATGACCTCTTTGGCGGCCACGGCCAAAACATTCCACTTAAATTCCTTACGCAGGCCAGCTTTTTTAGCGAGGAAGGAATTTACACCGTCGGCGGCGATGACGACATCGGCAAGAATATCACCGCCTTCACGCCGGGCTTTCACGCCACAGACCTTGTCGCCCTCCCAAATCAGATCGTCTACGACGGTTTCGGGGATAATCAAGGCACCCGCTTCTTCCGCTTTCTTTGCCAGCCAGGGATCGAAACGCGCGCGGAGTGCGGAGAAACTCTGATTATAGGGCGGCGCGGCATTATAATCCTCGCAGCGAAATTCGAAGGCCGCCTCGGATTTTTCCGAGAGCAGTCCGAATCGACGCTTCACGATCTGCCGTTCGACCGGAGCCTCTTCCCAAAAGTTCGGGACGAGTTTATTCAGAATGGTTGTGTAGAGCACGCCGCCGAACATGTTCTTCGCGCCGGGGAATTCTCCACGTTCGAAGACGACGACAGACAATCCTTCACGTGCAAGGGTAAGGGCGGCGGCGGAACCGGCGGGGCCTGCCCCGACAATGGCGACGTCAAATTTATCGGACATATTTTTCTTTCTGAGGTCCGTTCACAATCGGCCCTACGCGGCTTTTAGCTTTTTGACTTCTTCAATCAGGAGTGGAACCACATCGAAGAGGTCGGCGACAATGCCGTAGTTGGCGATCTTAAAGATGGGGGCGTTGGGATCGTTGTTGATCGCAACAATGTATTTCGAGGAAGACATTCCGGCCTGATGTTGGATTGCCCCCGAAATGCCGCAGGCAATGTAGAGGAGGGGGGAAACCGTTTTGCCTGTTAGGCCCACTTGGTAGCTGTGCGGCTTCCACCCGGCATCGACAGCCGCGCGCGAGGCCCCCACAGCCGCGCCAAGGGCGTCGGCGAGCTCCTCGATCAATTTAAAATTTTCAGGGGCCTTCAAGCCGCGTCCGCCAGAGACGATGATTTGCGCCTCGGTTAATTCCACCTTCGATGCAACGACGGTTAACACTTCTTTCACGATGGCTTTGAGCAGCGAGAAATCTGTCGTCGTGGTAACTTTTTCAATTTCTGCTTTGGCTGAAGGGGCTGGCGGATGAACGGGAAAAACATTGGGTCTCAAGGTGACCACTTGAAATTGTGCTTGCTGGCATTTTACCGTGGCGATGGCCTTGCCGCCGTAAATTGGCCGCGTGGCGACGAAAGCACCTTCATCATTTAAGGCAAGCCCAGTGCAATCCCCGGCGAAGGCACCTTCAAGCTTGGCCGCAACCTTGGGACCCAGGTCTTTTCCCATGGCGGTGGCCCCCAGTAAAATAAGCGTGGCGTCCATTTTTTTTGCGACATCGGCAACAAGGGTGGCATAGGCTTCAGAGGAATAGAGGGCGAGCTTCGGATCATCCGCGAGATAGACTTTTTGCGCACCACCCGCCGATAGGGTATCGGCTTGTGATGCGACTTCATTTCCAATTAATAGGGCAGCGACTTGGCCCCCTTCTTTCGAAGACAAGGCGTGTGCGGCGCCAAGCGCTTCGAGCGTAACCCGTTTTACCTTTGCCTCATGCCGTTCCGAAACGACCAAAATCTTGGTCATGCGTTCTCCTCATCCCTATAAAAAACTAAAAAGGTAAATAAAAAACTCATCATAGAAAAACTATAGGACCTTCGCTTCTTCGTGGAGTAAGCGGACCAGTTCCGATACGGCATGTGCCGTATCGCCATCGATCGTTTTTCCGGCTTCGCGGACTGGCGGCGATGTGATTTTTTCGAGCTTCACCTTGGCGGCGCTTGCGCCGACGTCTTCGGCGCTAAGGTCCAAGTCCGCCAAGCTCCACACCGTCATTGGTTTTTGCTTGGCCTTCATGATTCCGGGTAGGGAGGCATAGCGTGGCTCGTTCAATTCTTTTTGGCAAGTAAAGATGGCGGGGAGCCTCGCCTCGACGACTTCGGCCGCACCTTCAATCTGGCGATGGGCCACAGCCTTGAGCCCATCCGCATTCAATTCAAATTTATTGATGCCTGCGACGTGGGGCAGGCCGAGCAACTCGGCGACGTGGATGCCGACCGCACCGCTGTCGTCGTCAATGGCTTGCCTCCCGAAAAAGATGAGGTCGTAGTTCCCCTTCTTCAAGGCGGCCGCCAGGACCCGCGCGGTACATAGGGCGTCTCCGCCGGTTAAGGCATCGTCTTTAATGTGAATCGCTTCATCCGCGCCGACGGCCAGGCAGGTGCGAAGCGCCTCCACCGCCTTTTCGGGTCCGATGGTGATGACCGTAACAGTTCCCGTATCCAGTTGTTCCTTAATCTTAAGCGCCTCTTCGACGCCGAATTCGTCGTAGGGGTTCACGACGTAGCTGAGACCCGTCCGGTCGATATCCAATCCATCCGCTGCGGGCTTGATCTTGGATTCGGTCGCGGGTACTTGTTTGATGCAGACGGCAATGTTCATATTCTAATAGCTTCCTTTTTTTAAGACGTCTTCGGCGATGACCATACGTTGGACCTCGCTCGTGCCTTCGAAAATGCGGTTGACGCGCGAATCACGATAGAAGCGCTCGACGGGATGTTCGCCCATAAAACCGTTGCCGCCGTGAATCTGCACGGCTTTGTCGACGATGCGGTCGAGGGCCTCGGAGCAGAAAAGTTTGCAGATGGCGCCTTCTCTAGGGATTTTATTTCCTTGGTCATACATCCAGGCCGTGCGGTAGACGATGGACTCCATTTGAAAGACCTCGGCCGCCATGTCTGCAATCATGAATTGAATGGCCTGAAAGTGGACGATGGGTTGATTGAAGGCCACACGCTTTTTGGCGAAGTCGACCGACATCGTAATGAGTTCCTTTGCCGATCCGATGGTGGCTGCGGCGAGCGAGAGACGGCTTTCGTCCAATGTTTCCATCGCAATTTTAAAGCCCATACCAACCTGGCCCAATACATTTTCCTTGGGGACCCGAAGGTCTTGAAAAACCAATTCCGCCGTGGCCGACCCGCGCAGGCCCATCTTGTCTTCTATTCTATTTGCAGAAAAACCTGGGGTGGTTGTTTCGACAATAAAGGCGGTGATGCCGCCCCGGGCCTTCAGTTCCGGATTTGTGAGGCCATAGACCACGACGGTGTCGGCGATATCGCCGTTCGTAATCCAAAGTTTTGTGCCGTTCAAGACAAAATGATCGCCGTCCTCTTTTGCCGTGAGCTGGAGATTGGCGGCGTCCGATCCCGCGCCGGGCTCCGTGAGGGCGTAAGCACCGATCTTTTCACCTGTCGCCAGGGGTTTGAGATATTTTTCTTTTTGGGTTTCATTGCCGCCCAAAAAAATGGACATTCCCGCCAGGCCGATGTGGGCGCCGATGGTCACGCTGGTCGAGGCGCAGCCGTGGGAGAGTTCTTCGAGCAAGACGCAGTAGCCCATTTCGCCCATGCCGGCTCCGCCGTATTTTTCGGGAAAGGGGATGCCGAGCAGGCCGAGCGGGGCCGCCTTTTTTAGAATGTCTTGAATCAGCCCGACGTTATGTTCCTTATCGATCTGCTGCGCGACAGGCTTGACTTCCTTGTCGACAAACTTCCGCACCATGTCTCGGAGCATGCTTTGTTCTTCCGTAAAATTAAAATCCATAAGGCTGACTCCAGTGGGATTAGATTAATGATACCAAATATTTTGGACCGAGAGGGCTGCGCGCTCACTTCTCCCTTATTTTTTTAACGGTCTTGAAACTTGGGCTGGCGCTTTTCGAGAAAGGCGCTAACGCCTTCCTTTTTATCCTCAGTTTCGCAGATCTCACCGAAGAGCTGGGCCTCCCGGCCTAGGCCGATGGACAGCGGCTCGTGCATGCCTTCCTCGATGGCCTGTAAGCATGCGGCGATGGATTTTCCGCTTTTGGCCGCGATCTTTTTCGCCAGGCCGGTGGCCTGTTTGAGGACCTCGGTTTCCGGGACGACCTTGTTGACGAGGCCGATGCGCTTGGCTTCCTCGGCGTTAATCATGTCGCCGGTCAAAATGAGTTCCGTTGCCGCCGATTGGCCAACCAGCCTCGGAAGCCGTTGGGTGCCGCCAAAGCCGGGGATGATGCCAAGATTGATCTCCGGCTGTCCCAGGCGTGCGCGGTCGCCCGCGATGCGGATGTGGCAGGCCATGGCCAATTCCATGCCGCCGCCGAGACAGAAGCCATTAATCGCGGCAATGACCACCTTCGTCATTTGTTCGATCTTGTTGAAGAGTGCTTGTCCTTGCCGCGCCAGTTTTTCGCCCTCTTTCGCGGACTGAATGCCCGCGATGATTTTGATGTCTGCGCCCGCGATAAAGAGAGGACCCGTACCCGTTAAGACGATGGCCTTAACGGCGTCACTTGCGGAGAGCGCGTCGATCACTTTTTCGAGTTGCGTAATCAAATCGAGGGTGAGAACGTTTTTCGGTGGATTGTTCAGGACGACTGTCGCGACCGCGCCTTCGATTGTACTGTTTACGAGTGCATCCGGCACCTTAACCTCCTTCGGATTGAATTTTAGTATTGGAAAAATCCTTTGCCTGTTTTCTTGCCGAGATAGCCTCCCGCGACCATGCGCTTAAGCATGGGCGCGGGCCAAAAACGGTCGCCCAGTGTTTCCGTGAACGATTGCAATTCGGAGAGCACGACATCCACGCCGATTTCATCGGCATAGTGCAGCGGTCCGCCCTTGTCTTGCGGGAAGCCGGTGCCGGCCATCATGGCGATGTCAATATCGCCCGCCGAGGCCACGCCCTCTTGCAGGGAAATCACGGCTTCGTTAATCATGGGCATCATGATGCGGTTGGCCGAAAAAGAGCCTTTCTTTAAGTGTTCTTCTTTTTGGACTTTTGTAATGAGAGATAAGAGGACATCGGTTTTTCCGTCCGCGTAGTCGTAAAATCCCGCGCCGCTTTTTGTGCCAAGCCGTCCGGCGCCGTCGAGTTCTCTTAGAATCCGGGCGGCGCTGGCCCTCGGGCCGTAGGCGTCGTGCAGGATGTCGGCGACCTTTACGCTGACGTCGATGCCTACCAAGTCGAAAAGCGTCAGCGGCCCCATGGGCATGCCGAACTTCACCAGGGCATCGTCGATTTCTTTTGCCGTTGCGGCGCCTTCTTGCAGTGCGAGGGCGGCCTCGTTTAGGTAGGGCATCAACAAACGGTTGACGAGAAAGCCCGCGCACTCCTGAACGCGGACCGGGATCTTGCGGAGCGATTCTGAAAACATCACGATATCGTCCACCGTTTCGTCGGACGTTCCCAGGCCGGGGATGACCTCGACCAATTTCATCACGGGGGCCGGATTGAAGAAGTGCATGCCGATGACCTTGTCGGGTTTGCTGGTTGCAGAAGCGATGGCGGAAATTGGAAGTGAAGAGGTGTTGCTGGCGAAGATCGTTGTTTCGGGACAGACCTTTTCCAGGTCTTGGAAAAGCTTTTGCTTCACGGCCACGTCTTCGTAAATCGCTTCGATGACAATGTCTACGTCGCCAAAGCCGCTGTAATCGGTCGCGCCGCTAACGAGCGCCATTTTTTGTTCCATCTCTGATTGCGTCATCTTCCCTTTGTCGACGCGGCCTTGGTAGATCTTTTGAATGGTCTTCAAGCCCCGGTCCACGGCCGCTTGATCCACGTCTCTTAAAATCACCGGAAGTCCTGAATAGGTGATGACCTGCGCGATACCCGCGCCCATGGTCCCTGCGCCGATAACGGCTGCCTTGTAGATATACATCCTTCCTCCTATTTTCTTTCCAAGACCATGGCCGAGCCGAGGCCTCCGCCGACACAAAGGGAGGCGACACCGAGCGAAAGATTCCGGCGTTTCATTTCTTTCAAAAGGGTAATAACCAAACGCGTGCCGCTCATGCCGACGGGATGGCCGAGTGCGATGGCACCGCCGTTGACGTTGGTGATCTCCCGTTTCAAACCGAGAGCGCGTTCGACGGCGAGATATTGTACGGCGAAGGCCTCGTTCACCTCGACGAGTTCGATATCCGATAAAGAGAGGTTTGCCTTTTTCAATGCCTTGGGGATGGCGATCGCAGGGCCGATACCCATGCGGCTGGGTTCGACGCCGACGGAGGCATAGGATCGCACATAGCCGAGGGGTTCCTTGCCGAGGGCGTCGGCTTTTTCTTTGGACATAATGACCAAGGCCGCCGCGCCGTCGCTGATGGGGCAGGCGTTGCCGGGCGTCACCGAGCCGCCTTCTTTAAAGATGGTTGGATAAAGTGAGAGCATCTGTTCCGTGAGCGCGATGTTGGGACCTTCGTCCTGGGCGAAGGTTTCGGGCGTGACTTCTTTTCCGGCGACTTTTTTCGGAATGGAAACGGGGACAATTTCTTCCCGAAACTTTCCTTCGCGCGTGGCCCGAAAGGCCTTCTTGTGGCTTTCGACGGCGTACTTGTCTTGCTCTTCACGAGAGATTTTAAATTCCTCCGCGAGATTTTCGGCGGTGTAACCCATGATCTGGCCGCAGAAGCCGTCGGTTAGTCCTTCCCAAATGGTATCGATCATCGTGGAATGTTTGAGCCGCTGCCCAAAACGCATGTCGCGCGAGACATAGGGCGCGAGGCTCATGTTTTCGACGCCGCCGGCGATTTGCAAATCGGCATCGCCCGCAATGATGTTTTGACAGGCGTTGACCACGGCTTGCAGGCCAGAGGCGCAGTTGCGGGCAACGGTGTAAGCAGGGGTGGTCATCGGCAAACCGGCCATGAGGGTGATGACGCGGGCGAGGTTGGTGGCGTCGCTATACTGGCCGACGCAGCCGAAAATGACTTCCTCCACTTCGGCAGGATCGATCTCGGCGCGATTCAAGACTTCGCGGACCACCAGTTCGCCCATCTTTTGATTGGTGATTTCTTTGAGTGCGCCGCCCATGGTTCCGATGGGTGTCCGCACGCCTTCGACAATCACGACTTCTTTCATCCATCACCCTCCAATGTCTTTTCTTCTTCGATCAATACGCGGCGCAGGACTTTTCCGATAATGGTCTTTGGCAGTTCGGTCCGGAATTCTATTTTTTTAGGGAGTTTGAAACTGGCCAAATCGGCTTTGCAAAAGTCGATAATTTCTTCTTCGCTGGCCGATTCTCCCGCTTTGAGGACCACATAGGCCTTAATCATTTCTCCGGCAAAACGGTCGGGGAGTCCGACGACGACAGTATCCGAGATTTTGGGATGTTGAAATAGGACTTCCTCGACCTCGCGGGGATAGACGTTTTCGCCCTTGGTTTTAATCATATCCTTTTTCCGATCGACGATGAAAAAATAGCCCTCCGCGTCCATCCGGGCCATGTCGCCCGTATGAAGCCAACCCTCGCGAATGACAGCGTTCGTTTCTTCCTTTTTCTGCCAATATCCCTGCATGACTTGTGGGCCCTTGACCGCGAGTTCGCCGATCTCGCCCAGCTTCAAAGTTTGTGTGCCTGTTTCGACGTCCACGATTTTTGCGTCCGTGTCCGAAACGGGCAAGCCGATGCTCCCCGGTTTTCGTTTGCCCTTGATGGGATTTGCGTGGGTCACGGGCGAGGCCTCCGAGAGCCCGTAGCCTTCGACCAATTTTCCGCCTGTGATTTCCTCGAATTGCCGTTGCACTTCTTGGTGCAAGGGGCCAGCCCCGGAGATGCACGCGTCGATGGAAGAGAGGTCGTAATTCCTCACATTGGGGAAATTGTTGATGGCCACGTACATGGCCTGCACGCCCATGAAGAGTGTCGGTCGTTTTTTATGGATGGTTTTTAAGACATCCTTCGTGACAAAGCGAGGAAGCAAGACCAAGGTCGCGCCCAAATAAAGCGCAAGATTCATGCAGGTCGACATGCCATAAACATGGAAAAAAGGAATCACGGCGAGAAAGGTTTCTTTCCCCTCGCGCAGGCTCGGCATCCAGTGACGGCATTGCAAGGCGTTGACGACTAAGTTACGGTGCGTCAGCATGACGCCTTTGGGCGTGCCTGTCGTTCCGCCGGTGTATTGAAGCAAGGCGAGATCGTCACATTGAACCTCGGTTTTGTTCGTCGCCGGGGGGGCGTTTTCAATGATCGATTTCATATCGTAAATCGGCGGTTTTTTTTCAAGATCGATCCATTGTCCTTCGCGTTTGGCCTTGATGGGATATAAGAGCGACAAGAGCCAGGGGAGTTCATCGCGAACGGAGGTGAGAATAATATTTTTCAAGGCGGTGTCCTTGAGGATCTTTTCGATACGGGGATAGAAGAAATCGAGGGCGATAATGGTTTCGGCGCCTGAGTCGGCCATTTGAACCTGAATCTCCCGTTCGACGTAAAGCGGATTGGTCATCACAACCACCGCGCCGATGTACAAGCTGCCGTAATAGGCCGTGACGCATTGCGGAATATTGGGGAGCATGACGGCGACCCGGTCGCCTTTTTTTACGCCGAGCTGGCTTAAAGCCTTCCCAAAGCGCCGGCATTGCGTGTCCAAATCGCGGTAACTTGTCTTCTTTCCGTAAAAGTCCAGCGCGGCTTTTTCTGGATAGTGTGAGGCCGCGTTTTCTATAAATTGATGCAGGACGCTTGTAGGATATTGAATGGTATGCGGAACCTGGGGTTGGTAGGCCTTGCGCCAAGGGCGATCCATTCGACCTCTTAAAATGAAGGGGATAATATCCCTGAAAGCGATTATATATTAAGGATACTTAGTCTATTTAAATTTACAGAACAATAGGGTCATTGTCAATTGGATGTCCCAAAGGAATCAACGCGATTGACATCGCTGGAGCACTTCGATATCCTTAAAAAATCGCAGACAAGGGGGCGATTAAATATGTCTTTAAGAGATTTAATCAATAGGGAAATTATAAAAACAGATGCCAACGAGTCGGTCGGCGGCGTTGCCCGCATGATGCGCCATTTTAAGATTGGCTCCGTTTTTGTGGAAGAAGCGGGCGACTATATCGGGATTGTAACGGAAAGCGATCTTGTTCGTAAGGTCGTCACGCAGGAACTGTCCGTCAAAACCCCTGTCGCCAAGGTGATGTGCGCCCCCATTATTCAGATCGATATTGAGCAATCGGTCATCGATGCCAATCATCTGATGCGGTTTAACGAGATTCGTCACCTTGGGATATCCGAAAAAGGAAAGTTGGTGGGAATGCTTTCCGTACGCGATATCGTTCGTTTTTTCTCAACCGATACCGGCGGCCCCATGAAAGAGATTGGAGAGGTCTTCAAGCCCTTGGAGGTGCTGGTTCGTCGGAATATCCTGACGATCCCGGCTTCGGCTTCCTCCAAAGAGGCCGCTCAGAAAATGGAAGAAAAGAAGGTCGGTTCCCTCTTTGTGATGGAAGGGGATCACTATAGCGGTATTGTTACGGAATCGGATATCGTGCATAAAGTGATCGGCTATGACCTCTCGCCTTCATCAATTCCCGTTGGCGTTGTCATGAATACGCCGATTATTGATGTCGACATCACCTCTTCGGTGCAAACCGCCATAGAGCTGATGTCGCAGAAACGGATACGCCATCTCGCAGTTTCAGAAAATAGAAATATTATCGGCATACTCTCCATACGAGATCTTATCGGGTTAATTTCAGTAAGAGATCTTCCACGTTTCTTCTCAAAAAAATAAGCGCGTTTCGTTTTTTTCTGCTATCAATTGAACTTAAACCCCGTGAAAGGGGAACGATTGGCCTAAGGAGGAATCCACTTGACCCCCCATAAGAAAGAATTGAGACGTGATCCGGAGTATTTAACCCCCATCTATCGTATGGCTCTTGAGCAGTTTGGCCAGGCCGCCGACCAGTTATCGCTCGATCCCAATGTCAGAAAAAGATTTACCGATCCAAAACGGGCGATTATGGTTAACATCCCCATTCGTTTGGATGACGCCAGCGTTGAGGTCTTCCATGGATATCGGGTGCATCACGATACGACGCTCGGTCCCTCGAAAGGCGGTATTCGTTACCACCCCGATGTGAATTTGGGCGAATGTTCGGCCTTGGCCATGTGGATGACCTGGAAGTGCGCCTTAATGGGTTTGCCCTTCGGCGGCGCCAAGGGCGGCATCCGTTGCGACCCGCATGCCCTTTCCCGCAACGAACTCCAGCGATTAACGCGGCGATTTACGGCTGAACTGATTCAATTTATCGGCCCGGAGGTGGATGTACCTGCCCCCGATGTGGGGACCAATGGGCAAATCATGGCTTGGATGATGGACACTTACAGTCAATTCAAAGGCTATCCCGTGCCCGAGATCGTCACCGGAAAGCCCATTGCCATCGGCGGTTCGCTTGGCCGGACAGAAGCCACAGGCCGCGGCGTCGTTTTTTGTATTATGGAGGCCTTCGCGCACTTAAAGATGCAGCCCAAGGATAAAAAAATCGTTGTGCAGGGTTTCGGAAATGTCGGCGCGCATGCCTCGGCGATTCTCCAGGCGGAAGGCTGCAAGGTGATAGCGGTCAGTGATGTAAAATCAGGTTTAGTTAATAAGAAAGGGATCGATATTCCTGCTCTGATGAAACATCTCGAAACAAACGACTATATCGAAAGTTTTCAAGGAGGCGAGCGGATTACCAACGCAGAACTCCTGGAGTTGCCCTGCGATGTGCTTGTGCCGGCGGCCTTATCGGAGCAAATTACGGATGAAAATGCCAATCGAATTTCATGTAAGATTCTCGCCGAAGCGGCCAATGGTCCAACGACGCCGAAGGCGGATAAGATCTTGCGGGAGCGTGGGGTCTTCGTTATTCCCGATATTTTGGCCAATGCCGGCGGGGTGACCGTTTCTTATTTCGAATGGGTGCAGGGTTTACAGAATTTGTTTTGGAAGGAACAAGAGATTAATGACCGTTTGAAAGACATTATGTGCAACGCCTTTCGTGCGGTCTTGTCGTTATCCATCTCCGAGAAAGTTGATATGCGCCTTGCTGCGCTGATGCTTTCCATCCGCAAAATCACCACTGCAAAAAAAGCCCGCGGGCTCTTTCCTTAGAGCTGAATTGCACCGGGGGAAGCGCTGCCGCAAAAAAGACCCATTAGCAGGCATCGCCGGAAAAGGGGCAGGCTTGGCCTTCGGTTTTGCTCAGGGCAAGGAGGTCTTCCCGCCAATCATTTAAGCGTGTTCCCAAGACCTCAATCTCCAATTCATTTTCGATAGATATCGCACTATATCCTTTTTCAGGAAGTACGATATTTATTTTAATATTCAAGTGTTTTTGTATGCTTTCCTCAAGTTTTTCAAGAATTAAATCGTTTTGAGAAAGTGTCTCAATTTTCTTCCGAAGCTCATCATCCAGCCAGGTCTCCAAAAGGGATGAAAAGCAGTGGGTTCCGCTTTTTGTTTCCCCGCCCTTCGTGAACAATTCTATATTCCCATTTGTTTTTGATTGTCCTTTATCGCGGTCATCCTCTTTATTAAAAAATGGACTGTCTTTCGTTAGGGAACGTGCCAGAACCATGTTACTGGCGCGAAAGGCCTTGCCATCAATTTTAAACTGGTGGACAGTGTGCATCGAGGCGCTTTTTGGGAGTGCATCATCTTCCTTGCATAAGCCGAGGGCGAAATCGTAATTCGATAAATTAGCCTTGGAGAGGAAGGCCTCGATTTCACCGGGTGTCAGGAGTGGAATATTACCAGGTAGCATTAAAACGGATGGGATGGCCGAAAGCATCTTTAAGGCATCGTCTCCTTCGCTATCGTCCGATTGAACATCCGAAAGCAAGTGATGGGCAGGCTGAAAGGCTTGTGTTTGAACGCGGATTGTTTTCGAGAATAAGAAATGCGGAAGGGCATTTTCGAGGACCTTCATGATCTCTTTTTGAGGTCCGAAGACCTCGATTTCATCGATGGCCTTTACGCCGTCCAATGCGACAAGGACATAGAGTAAGAGTGGCCGGCCCTCCAAGCGGAGAAAGGAGGCTGGTGTGGCTTGCGTGTTTTGTGAGGGGGCGGGGTCTCCCGCGAAGACGAGTGCTTTCATAATGATTTAATCTTCAAAATACGTGTCTTTCGGGCATCGCTGAGTTTAGACATGGGGTTTTTGTAGCCGCCGTGCGAGATGATATCTCGTATCGGAGGCGTAAAGTCGATGGGGTCGCCATCCTTCTTTTTCCAAGCCAAGGGGCATTGGGCGACAGCTTCTTTGAGTACGGTGATTAGCGGCCCTTCCGTCGACCATTGGGCGCCGTCTGAAAAGGCGCAACGATAGTGAACACTGCGTTCGAGATCGGTTTCGCGATACAGCAGGGCCTTGAAGTCTTCCGCGGAGTACTTTGGCGAAACATCGAGGACGATGCGAATCTTTTGCCCTTCGGATTGATTTTTAATGTCGTAGACGGGGTAATCGGTCTTGCCACAGACCGAACGGATTTGACCGATAATCGTATTGAGCAGGACGTTCTGAGGAAGCGAACACACGGCCACCCGCGTACGGCCACCTTCAATCTCCGTTTCAATTTCGCCCCGCAGGGTCAACTGTGCCTCCCCTTTTTCGTAAAGGGATTTAACGGCATCAATGCCACCCACAATGCCGCCCGCCGCAAAGTCGGGGCCGGGGATGACCTCCATGAGGTTTTCCAAAGGCAAGTTGGGTTCTTGGCGAAGGTGTTCCATCGCCATCCAGAGTTCTTCCAAATTATGTGAGGGAATCTCACTACCATCCGCCAACACTACACCGTTGAGCAGAGCGAGTGGGAGCAAAGGGTTTTTATCGATCTTAATCAGTCGGTAGGCTGCCTGTGAAAGGCGGAGTTCGACCGACTCGGGCCCGAAGGGAATTTCGTCGTGAATATCGCCGTACATCCCGCGCAGATCGAACAAGGGATAGCGCTTTCGCCAAGGCAAACCCATGCGCAGCAAAATGCGATAGGCATAGCCGACTTGATCCGGCGAGTAGTCTTCGATAGGGCCGACATGTCCTTCCAGTTCTTCGCATTCCTCTTCATAGTCTTCCTCATCGAGACCTAAGTCGTGCGTGGCAAAGGCATGCAAGAGTTCCTTTGCCGTCATGAAAACATGGTCGTCTTCCGACAAAGACCGGCACAGATCGATTAGTCGGGTTTCTAATGGGATTAGACCGCTTAAAAAAGTTGATTTTTCCATAAGTGTAGTTCCCTCCAAAATGCGTGCATTTTAACCTGTGACATGCGGTATTGTCACCCTTTTATTCTTGCATTATGGTCATCCGGCCTCAGTCGCAACCCTTATAGAAAGGGCCTGCTATTCGTAGATGACGTGGAGGACGATACGATTGGATTGAATCGAACGGGAGACAGGCTTGGAAAATTGTAAGATAAAAAAGGGTGTGCTATCCTCCAGCCCCAACACGCCAATCGGGCAGCCATTGTCCTGGAATATTATCTAAATCTCGGCTCGATACATTGGTTCGGCTTAAGGAAGCAAAGATGTTAAATCAAATAAAAACCATCGTGTTCATAACGCTGTCTTTGTTATTTATTCAGTTCCATGAAGGTCCGAGTCTTTATTTAGCGGGACATGTTCCATAGTATCCTCAGCCCCTTTTTCTAATATTGCCGAAAAATACATTCCTTTTTAAGTGCAATCCCGCAACCTTTCAACTGCCTAAATCTCATTTGCATTCAGTCAAAGTCGGGGGTGATCTGCGAGCTGGATTTTGCTATTTTTCTTTGACATTTTAATTGCGCTATGGAATATTATATCCACGGTCCAACAATGTAGCCCAGGACCGTATCGGTAAATACCTTACTGTATAAGAGTATGTTGAGCGAGGTGGAAGGGATGGTTCTTGCTTGTATGGTAGTCAAGCAATGCGTTTTATGAAAAGGAGCATAAGAAAAAAATGAAAAGAATCGGTGTTGCTTTCGCATTGGCGTTTGTGGCATTGAACCTGGCAGTAGGCATTACGATGGCAGAATCGGATATCCGCGAGCTACACATTGAGGACGATTGCGATGAAGCCACCTTCCCTCCTGAGGCGGGTTGTGTGAAAAAGGGGGGAGTTGATTTTAATATGTTTCTCGAAAAGTTGAATCCAAAAGATTTTGGACATGGGGCCTGGCGTAACCACTTCGATCGTAAACATATTGACGAACATGAGGTCATCAGGGCTGTCAATGTGGGGGGTGAACCGCATAGCTTTACTAAGGTCGTAGCATTCGGTGGAGGATGTGTGGACGTCTTGAATAAACCCCTTGGCCTCATTCCGGTGCAGGAGTGTGAAAGACTGGGTGCTGAATTGATTCCGCCGAAAACCAGCCGGGATTTTAAAGGGTCGACCATGGGCATCGGTCAACACAAATTTCAGTGCCTGATCCATCCCTGGATGCGAAGTGAAATCGAGGTGCGGCCTAAGAAATCGTAAACAATGTGTGCGATCCCCCAAACCCAATCCGGCATTTAGACCGGGTTGGGTTTGGGGGCTGAGCTAGCCCTCTTTTCATGTACACACAAAAACGGGACCTATCATGTGACGGAGCGCAGCTCACCAGATGAAGGTCCATACCGTGATACTGCATTGCTGTTAGTCAAGTTTTCGAATCTGAAAATAGCGGAAATCTACTAATGAATTAGCTGTCTAGCCGTTCAATCTGACTGCAAAAAAAGTGCTTCGGTTTGGTTGCGAGTCGCTGGTTGCTTGGCTCAATCGTTGAATATTCCGTAGCTTTTATCATTGAATCACAACATTATTCATCGAAAGGAATTAAGATCATGCCCACAAACACCATACAGCTTCATCGTGTGCTCCGGGCGACACCCGAACGTATCTATCGGGCCTTCCTCAATGCAGAGGCCTTGGCCAAATGGCTTCCGCCCAACGGATTCACCGCTAAGGTGCACCACTTGGAGGCCAAGGTTGGCGGCACGCACAAAATGTCCTTCACGAATTTCAGCACGGGACAAAGTCATGCCTTCGGCGGCAGCTATCTCGAGCTGGTGCCAAACGAACGTATTCGTTACACGGACCAATTCGACGACCCGAACCTGCCGGGAGAAATGCAGGTGACCATCAGCTTGAAGCCGGTGAGCGTTGGGACCGAATTGAGCATCGTGCAAGAAGGCGTGCCCGATGTGATTCCTACCGAGGCATGCTATCTGGGCTGGCAGGAATCCCTGACACTGCTTGCGCAACTCGTCGAGGTGGAAATTCCTGATTGAAGAGAAAAGATTCAACAAAGTGTTTCTGCAGAAGGGTACATGCGCGCACCTTATATCAATCCCTATTTTGCCTCATAATTGATATCGATCAGAGATTCATTATTGAAGAAGGAGGAAATAGATGCAAACAATGAAAGGTATCGCGTTTACTTTGTTGATCTTGGCCGTTTTGAGCGCGACGGCCCGTGTTGAGACCGCCGATGCAGCGATGAAGGAATTTGCCGGCCTTAATTTTGGCGTGGGCTTGTCGCTTACCATCGATACGGGAAGCCACGATCGGATAGAAAGTGCGGAGCTCGACCCCAATGGCATTGTGCGAGCAAGCAAGGTGAATAACGATGTGCCCAGAATCATGTTGGAATCGCACTACATTTTCGAGGGCGATAAGGACATCAAGGGCAAACCCTGGGGCTGGGGTCCCTTTGTGGCGATACAGCCGGGTACGGATGAAACGATTGATGCCATCGGCTTGGGTTTCATGGTGGCGTTTAAACGCAGTTCGAAAGACGACGAGGATACGAGCAGTTGGAATTTAGGTATTGCGGCCGTTGTCGATCCGTCTGTCCGAATTCTTGGAGATGGCATTAACGAAAACCAAGCGCTTCCCGCAGGTGAGACGCAAATTCGTTTTAAAGAGACAAGCCAGTGGGGCGTGTTAGTAATGACGACTTTTTCCTTCTAGACGATTGACCCTGAAAGCATTACATAAGTTTGAGTACTGATAAGACCTCAGCAAATTAGGGGGAACACTAGCCTTTTAAAAATTGTTTGGCTTCTTTGAGATAGGTTTGAAAGGGGTCGTGCATGGGGAGATCTTGGCCTTCGATATAAACGGAAGTCCAGTTGATGATGTAGGGGGCTGGGTTTTTAACGAGCTTCCGGATGAGTAGGGCGCGGCCTGCGGCGCGGGTTTCGACCGGCGGGGCGGCCATGGCGGAATCGATGCTGTCCGAAGTCGTCCGGCGGTGGACTCGGCCCTCGTTTTCCATGCCGAAGTAGAGGCCTTTGTCCGGATTAATATTGTGATACTCGATATCGAGGCTCTTGAGCCAGGGGTCGTCCCATTCGAGACCTTCTTCTTTCATAAAATTTTCGTAGAGCCAGAGCTTCGACACCCAATCGATCTTGCCCACCAGGTTTTCTCGGTTTCCTGCCAAATCGTTTAAAGTTTCTTCCCAGGCGTTTAAGGTCCAATTCGTGTCTTCGTCAAAATCGCTGAAGTGTTTCTTTGCGGCCTCCAAATAGCGATGTTGAATATCCAGCGCGGAGATGGGCTTTCCATCTTCCAAATAAATTTCCCATTGGCGCGTCGGGTCGCGCGAGATGTGCTTGAGGGCATCCACCGGACTGTGAAGGGCGAGATCGGGGGCCAGGCCCTCTTGAATGAGGTCGAGTACCAGGGCGGTGGTGCCGATTTTCAAAGCGGTCGCAAATTCCGAGAGATTCGAATCGCCCATGAGCAAATGAATTCGGCGATAACGATTGGGGTCGGCCAAGGGCTCGTCGCGTGTATTGATGATGGCACGGTTGAACTGCACCCACTGATAGAAATCGCTCACGATATGGTCGGAGCGCTGTGAGATTTGAAAAGGGATTTTGGGGAATTCGGCCTCGCCCAAGAGGATGTAACCATCCGGCACGAAGTTGGCCCCGAGCCGTCCCGCGCCGCTATAAATCTGGCGCGTGACCAAGAAGGGGACCAGGCGTCCCAGTCCGTCTTGGGTGTAGGGGAAATCGCGGGAGACGAGGTAGTTTTCGTGCGAGCCGAAGGTCGCGCCGGTTTCGTAATCGATGTTGTTTTTGATGAAGCTGGCGTCTTCTTGTAAGTTCATCTCCGCCAAGCATTGGTGCAAGAGCCGGTCGCCCGCGCGGTCGAAGGCGACAATTTCGCTTAGCCGCGTGCATTCCGGCGAGGCGTATTCGATGTGGCCCATGTCGATGTAGAGGCGGCCGCCGTTAAGTAAAAAACCGCCGTTGCCCGGCGGCTCGTCGTGGGCGCGATGATGCAGGTCCATCAAGCCTCGTTTTTGGACATGAAAGAGGTGGTTCTTCACCCGGTGGACGATGGGGTCGGAGGCGCGCGCGTTGTTGCCCTCCGTTACCAGGCAGCCGTATTCCGTTTCGATGCCGAAGAGGCGCGTGTGTTTCAATCGGCGCTCCAGCTTTGGGTCAAGTCCGCAATTTCATCTTTGGATAATTCATGATACTTCGAGGGGCCGGGAATGGCGGAAGAAAGCAGCACGGCTTCAATTCGGCGTTCTTTGAGGGTTTCTTTGAGGTGAGCCTCGAGTTTGTTGGCCTCGCATTCGGCCAAGCCCCAGGCCTTGAAAGCCTCTTCGAACAATTCAGCCATGGGCCGGTCGGCTTTTTTGGACAGTGTTTTCATGATCGCGGCGCTGCGTTCGGCGGCTTCCTCGTTGGGTGCAAGCAAGAGGGCACGGTGTTCCTCTTTGAACACGCCGTCATAGTTGAGCGTATAGAGCACAGGCGCGTCGGCGGGGCCGAGTTCTGCAATGAGCAGGCGGATGATAAAGGGGGCGTGCGCGATTTCTTCAAAGGCGGTCTTGACCATGGGGGCCAGGCCAAACTGAATCAGACGGCGGGCCGTGACATCCGAGGGCGAGCGGTTAAAGCCCTCGACGTGGGCCATGTCCAAGATCACGTTGCGCAGACGTTCGACATCTGCGGGATGGCCGATGGCGCCCATCGCGATGCGATCGTAAATTTCATAAACCTTTTGCGTCCCGGAACTGGCGGACAACAGAAAGATACCTTCGCGGCAGGGTAGGGCCAAGACCGGGCTTCCGGCCTTGAGTTGTTCGTCTAAGTATTCGCGTCGATTGCTGACCGCTTCGACCCAGCGGTAAGGTTCCTCAAACATCGTTCGGGCTCACTTTCTCTCTATAGAGCGCATTCAAGCGGTCGAGGGGAACGGTGTGCACCCCCTCCTTATCGATGGTTTTAATGGTGGGGAATATATTATCCGCCTTTTTCACGCCACTGGTTGCGACATCAAACTCGGCTGCGGTTTCCAGAAGACGCATGGCGAGCACGATGGCCTCTTCCTCTCCGGCCTCGTTGGCGGGGGTATCGCTCCATTTGTTGTGATGATGCAAGGCCCCGCGAATGCCGGGCGATCCGGAGCCGGTGGTCGCAAATTCCACCACCTCGAATTCGGCCCCGAGGATGTCGTAAAAATAGATGCGCCCTTCTTTAATCAGCGGATCGTAGACTGCGAAGATGGGCGCGACCGCGCCGACGCCTTGGAGGGCCATGGGCGCATTTTCTTTCAAGAGACGGGAGAGAGCGCGGACTTTGCCTTCCAAGGAGAGGTCTTGCAGTTGGCTGCGCCGATAATACTTAAAGGTGTGGGAGAGCACGCGCGCCATCTCGAAAGCGGTTGCCGGAACACCCGCGATGGCCATGACGGCGTAGCGGTCAATGTCGATGACCTTATCTGCCCGGTCATGCATCACCGTGGTGCCTGCAGTGGCCCGGCGGTCTCCGGCGATCATGATGCCGTCTTTATATTTAAAGGCAAGAATGGTTGTTGCGGAGGTGAGCCCTGTTTTGCCGTTCGGGTCCATCGGATAGGGGGAGGCGGCAGGGGTGCCGAAGCCATAGCCATCTTTTTTTAATAGGTTTAAGAAATCGCCGCCGGACATTATTCCCCCGTTCTTTGGCGATAGCGTTCCGATTGTTTCGGATCGACCTTGCGCATCTTTTTTAATAGATTGTCCCTGGAGCTGTCGCCCTCCGGTTTTTTCGGGCCGCCTTCTTCACGGGGCCGCTCGATCGGGTCCAAGGGTTTTTCTCTTCTTTCAAATAATATCCGCATAATGCCTCCCATCGTGATGATTCAAAAATCTAGAAAATGGCGTGCCCGTCTTTTCGACACTTGCGATGCTTATTTTATCACGCCGTGCCTAGTTCTTAAAAATGTCGTCCACGGTCCGGCTCTTTTGAACGCGATCGATGGCCGCTGCGACGTCTTTGGGATCGATGAGGCGATCCAAGGGATAGACGCGTTCGCCCAAAGTCCTTTTAAAGCTGACACTCTCCCACTGAATTTTACGAATCTCGTCGATATATTTTTGAACCAGCAGGCCGCGCACGCCTGCCCGCGTATCGAGTGGCGGGTTGTCCATGGCGGTTTGAATGGCGGCCTCGTCGATAAGCCGATGTATTTTGCCTTCACTTTCCAGGCAATGAAAAAGCCCGCGCTCGGGGTCGATGTTGTGATAGCTTAAATCCAAGCTGGGCAGGCGGGGATCGGTCCAGTCCACGCCTTCTGCGTCCATAAAGGTTTCGAGCAGCCATTTTTTCGCGATCCAGTCTATTCGATCGGACAATTGCATGGGGTCGCTTTTTAAGGCCACAAGCGTTGCCTCCCAATTCGTTAAAATCCATTGGGTTTCCGCGTCGCCCTTTTCAAAGGCCTTCTTCGCGGCTTCGAGATAGAGCCCTTGGTGGTCGATGGATGAAATCGTGCCGCCGTCCTTCAATGCAATCGTTTGTCGGAGTGTGCTGTCGCGCGAGAGCTCGCGAACCGACAAGACCGGATTCTGGAGTGCGGCCTTCTTGGGCGCGAGGCCACGTTCGATTAATTGAAGCACCAACCAAGTGGTCCCAATCTTCAGCGCCGTGGCAAATTCCGACATGTTTGCGTCGCCGATAATGAGGTGGAGCCGGCGATAGAGGCTGCGGTCAGCGTGCGGTTCGTCACGCGTGTTGAGGATGGGGCGCTGGTGCATGGTGTCGATGCTCGCCTCGACCTCCATAAAGTCGGCGCGTTGAGAGACTTGATAGAGGCCCTGCGTATAGTTGTTGCCTGACTCAATGCCGACTTTGCCCGCGCCCGCGTAAATTTGCCGGGTAACCAAGAAAGGGATCAAAAAAGTCACGAGGTCGCTGAAGGGGAGGCTGCGGGGCAGCATGTAGTTGTCGTGACAGCCATAGCTGTGGCCGTGGAAATCGCTGTTGTTTTTATAAAGTTGCACCGCGCCTTCGACTCCGAGCACTTGGTTGCGACGCTTCGCGCAATCCAGCAGAATGCGTTCGCCCGCGCGGTCGTGGGCGACGAGGCTTTTAAGAGTGCCGCATTCGGGCGTGGAATATTCGGGGTGGGTGTGGTCGTTGTAAAAGCGGGCACCGTTGCCCAGCATGAGGTCGCTCTTCATTTCATGAAAAGAGAAGGGGCGATGGCGATCTTGTTTTTCGAATTCGAGTTCTTCTTTTTCTTGCTGGAGTTCTTTGGCGCGAAAACCGCGGGCGTCTTGCTTGGGATCTTCCCCGCTGTAGTCCCAGTCCGAACGGAAAGGGCGGCGATGGCTGCGCACCAGCTCCATCGATTCGACCACAGGATCGAGTTGATCGATGTCCTCGCGGGTGATGCCGTATTCCGTCTCGATGCCGAAAAGCCGAATCATGGTGTGATCTCTATCCTTTTTTTCTTTCGTTTCTCTGGCGATTTGATTTTAAAATTCAATTTGTAAAATAGATTTAGAAATCGGCCTCAAGACGCTTCCCCCTTTTGCAAAAGGGGGATTGAAGGAGATTTTTGCTACCCAGTGGCAACCATTTTTAAATCCCCCCTTGCCCCCCTTTTTCTAAGTGGGGTAAAAAGAAGGCAAGACGAATATTAAATGACATTTTTCCGGGGCCAGGAGCGGGCTTTGGGTTTGTTGAAGGGCGACACGCTCACGACGTTTTCGGGGTCGTGGTCGAGCAAGGCCATCCAATCCTCCAAGATGTCGCTGGGCGGGAGGATTTCGCCTTCCTTGAATTCTTCCTGAATGGACTCCAAGAGGTCTTCCCGACGAATCCCTTCCTCTTTTGCCTTTTTGGGTTTCGCTTTCGTGTTCGGCTTGGCTTGCGCGGCGACGGCGCGCTTGATGGCCTTTTCCTTCGCCCGCTCGACGATGGAGGCGATGATGGCCCCATTGAGAAGGTCTTTTCTGTAGAGGACTTCCTTTCGGCTGCTTCGAAGGCGGACTTCAAGCATGCGGCTTTCTTCATCCGTGTTAAATAGCGCATCGATCAACTCGTCCAAAAGCTTCTCCCTCGCCTTAATCGGATCGCCCGTTTCGGCGATCAATGCCTTGTCCAAGGGCAATTCGGCATCGAGATAAATCGACAAAATCTCTCTTGAGGCTTCGCGGTCCGGGCGGCCGACCTTGATTTTACGATCAATACGGCCCGGTCTTAAAATCGCCGGATCGATGAGGTCGGGACGGTTGGAGGCCAGGATGATGACCATCTCTTTCAGCGATTCGATGCCGTCCATCTCCGCGCAAAACATGGGGACCAGTGTGCTCAGGATGTTGTGCGAGCGGCTGGAACGCCGCGTGCCGAGAATCGATTCGGCCTCGTCGATGAAGATAAAGGGGAAGTAGCCCGATTTCCGTTTTTCCCGCGCCTGCGCAAAAAGCTCGCGAACCATCCGCTCCGATTCGCCCAGCCACATATTGAGAATTTCCGGCCCTTTGATATGAAGGAAATACTCTTCGACTTTTTCGTGATTGTGTTCCCTTAGCTTTTGCACCAGGCTGGAGGCCGTTGCCTTTCCTATGAGGGTCTTACCGCAGCCGGGCGGCCCGTAAAGGAGGAAGCCCTTGGGCTGGGAATACTTAAAGCGTTGATAGAGCTCTGGATACAGAAGCGGATGTTCTAGCGTATTTCGAATGGCCTCGATGGCGTCTTTTTGTCCGCCGATTTGGTCCCAACCCACTTTCGGAATATTTTCGAGAAAATGATCCCGATTGTGAACCGATTCTACCTTTTCCACCGCCACACGGCGGCTGGCATCGCTTCGGATTTCGTCGCCGGTTTTTAAATCGACGTCTTTCAAGCTCGAAGAACGTAAGAGGAGCGAGGCGTTCAGGCCGGTGTCTTGCGAGACGCGAATGCGTCCATCTGCAAGCAAGTCGCTGACCTTCATCACCGGCCCGCTTTTATCGTAGCCCAGGGTTTCGATGAGGACATAGGCCTCGTTGACCAAAATTTGCGTGCCGATGTCGAGTTTTTCTTTTTCGAGCCGAGGGTCGATATTCGTATAAAATTCCGAACCGCCCACGACGATGTGTGCCGTCTCATCCGTTGGGAGACTCAGCAGAGTGCCGATGCGGTTGGCTGGGGCCGTGACTTTCTCAACGACATCGGACAGTTTTTTTAGTTCCGCTTGCAGCTGCTGCACCGTCAGATCGCTTTGCATGGCCTGCTCGCGAAGGCGTACCAGTGTTCGGCGCGGCTGGTCTTCTTCTGTTTCCAGCAGCAATTCGTCGATGAGCTGAAGGGCCGAGGGTTGCCCGGAGGCCCTTTGTCCTTCTCCTTCTCTGTTCTGCGTATACTCTTGCGGATCGCCGATGGCCTTGCTCCTTTATTTTGTCTGAAGTTCTCTTATTATTGCGATTCGGATCGAGAAAAGAAGTGTAAGAAAATTCTATGCCCCCATCTGCGCCAAGTCAACCTCTTTTGGATTTCGCCATGTTTGGCGCATCCCATTGTTTGAGAATAAAAAAGTGAAAGCCGATGTCTTTTTAGTCGGTCGAAACAAAGGCCTCAAAAAAATTTTGATAAGACCACCCTTTACGATATAATCATGCCTTTACTTCGGCGTACTCGCCTGCGTAGAGGCCATTGCGATGGATCAGGAGAAACGATGAGATGGGATTTATTTAGAGACGGCTTCCATAGCCCGGAGACGCGTTCTGCACAAGACCGCGGTGGTGCGGGATTTTGCATGCCCTTCTTCTTTATTTTGGCATTGATGCTGACGCGACCGGCCTTCGCCGTGGATTGTAGTCTAACCGGTCCGTTTATCGACATGCACGGTTGTTCTTTGGTTGGCGTAAATTTGCGCAACGCGAATATGATTAATGTGAATCTCGTCGGTGCGGACCTGAGCCAGGCCGATCTTCGAGGCGCGGGTTTGATCGGGGCCGATTTGCGCAGGGCGAAGCTGTTTCGCACCAATCTCAAGGAGGCCAGCCTTCGCGGCGCCGATCTCAGCGGCGCCAAACTCAATAGAGCCGACTTATCGGGCGCCATCCTCAGTCACGCGAATCTTCGCGATGCCGACCTGAAGCATACGAACTTCAAAGATGCCCAGTTGGGCAAGGCCATCTTGCAAGGCGCCCAATTAGGTGGCGCAAGCTTTTTTAGGGCGAAACTCAGGGACGCCAACCTTCAGGCTGCGGATCTTGAAGGGAGTACCTTCGAGCAAGCCGACCTTGCCGGGGCAAATCTGAGCGGGGCGGGACTCTTGGGCGTAAACTTCAGAGATGCGAACCTGCATCATGCAAATCTGAGCGGCGCGACTTTTTTCGGCGCTGTTCTACGTCGCGCTAATTTAGGCAAAGCCAACCTCAGCCAATCCCAAGGTTTAAATCAAGACCAAGTCGACAGTGCGTTGGTCGATGAAGCGACGATTCTTCCTTCTGGCCTTCTATTAAAATTGTCCGAAAGAAAACCGCTGCCAAATTCTTCGTCTTCGCCGGAGGCACGCGTCTATTCGCCGCTTTCGAAGAAGTGAAATTTATGATGAAAGGGAAGGGCTGTTGAGGTGGACGCAGGAGGCCTTGGTCTTAGTGTTGCTTTGCATTCATGGTCTTGCTGATGAGTTTCCCGCCCACAAGGGTGAGTATAAGCGAAATCACAATGGAGATGGGGACGAAGAGGCCGGAAGCCGTGGTCGCGCTTTCGAGCCATCCGGCCTTTTCCAGTGCCTTAAAAACGTAACTGGCCAAGCCGGACAAATAATAGGCGATGACGATGACGGACAAACTTTCAACTGTATGCTGGAGGATGGCTTGGCTCTTCGTGGTCTTATCCACATTGGCGAGCAGCCTCAGGTTTTGATCTTCCAGGATTAAGCTTTGTTCTTGCATCATCAAATTCACCCGCGTTCGGATGACCGAAATAATATTTTGAAAGTCGGCCACGAAGGCATCGATGCGTTTAAGTAATTGTTGATAGCCATCGCGCACACCGGATACGCTGCCATGGACATAATCGTATAAAGGCAAGAAAGGCGGCAGGGGCGCTTCCTGTTGGGCATGGAGGGTGGCGTGCAGAATCTCGCTATAGGGTACGGAGGCGGAAAGCCGGAAGCGCATTTCCTCGGAGAAACGGCTGGCCTCCATGAAGTCGTGCGTGAGGTGGGCCAACCAGGTTTGGACGGCTTTGGCGTCTGAAGTCCAGAGTTCTTCCGTTATTTCGAGACTTCGATTGAGTAGGCCCCGTTCTAATTTATGAATTTGATCCACGGCCTGAGAAAATTCAGGAAAGGGCAGCATCAGCAAACGGTAATAGGTCTCAATGGTGACGATGCCGCCGACGACGCGCGCGAGGTGGCGCAGCAGGACTTCCTTCGATGCCGTGTAAATAAAGTAGCGTTCCCGCGCCTCTGTATCGGGCGTAAAACTGGTGACGACGGAGATGTCTTCGCCAAAGACGCGTCCGCCATAAAGATGGTGTCCAGGCATCGAGGATTTAATCAGGTCTGGCGACAGATCTTGCTCGGGGGAAACGACAATATCGATGGCGTTAAAACAGGTTCCCAGCGCTTCATTGGGAAGCGCATACTGGGGGAAGATAATCGGACCGTGTTCGATGGGCAACATCTTATCTTCGGGGATATGCCACGATTGAATGCTGTAATATTCCGTATGTGCATCCCAAATGAGGATGAGGCGATCTCCGTTGGTCGCGGTTCCCATGCCATAGGCGAATTTCTCGGCGACAACGATCCTGTCTCCGGGGATACCCAAGCTTTTGGTCATCTCTAAAAAGGAATCCCGGCTTTTTATGCGCTCGACGGGCGGGTCTGTCATGCGAAAGGCACTGTGATGAATGTGGGCCGGAAAATCGAGCCATTCGTCCAAGAGGCGTTTGTTTTTTTCTTCAAGCAGTTTTAGGGGTTCAAGTGCTTCTCTCCCTTTATTTACATCGGTCATCTGTTGTCTATCCCAATATGAGCGGCCACTGCGCGTGGATTGTCGGTCTCTATACTAGTACGGCGATGAGGATGAGGTCAAAAAAGTGATGTGCGCTACATATGCCGTCATAGAAAAGATCTTCTCCCATTCCAATATTTAATCATCGCTTGAATTATTTACGCAATGCATTTCAGAGGGTACTGAAGAGATAAACAGGATGGCCCTGTTTTTCAATATTTGCCTATCAATGCAAAATAAAATATGATATTTTATCTATTTTATATTTAAATTATCTGTTAATGGTTTTCAAATATTCAAAGTTGTACAAGTGTGACCAATGCGATGAAAGACTTGAATTTCCAGAGGACAGCCCGGCTTAAAATCGCGATCGTGGGCCTGTTTTGTTTGGGCTTCTTCTCCGCGTGTGGAAGTGGCGGCGCGGGCGGCGGCACGCCTCCAATCGATGCCCCGGATATCCAAATCTCAGGGGCTGCCCTCAAAGGCGAGGTTGCCGAGGGATCGCTTGTCGCATACGCGCTCGTCGAGGGCGAAATCGGACCGCCAATCGCAAGCACAGTGACGACTGTCTCGGGGACCTACAGCTTTTCCTTCTCTGATTATATCGGCGCAGTTTATCTTGAGATCACGGGCGGTACTTTTATAGACGAGGCCTCAGGGCTTACGATTGCCTTGCCCACGGAAGGCGGATCGGGCCTGAGCGCGGTCATCGCCAATGTGAGCCCAGGTCAGCGCATTATTGCGATGATTTCACCCTTAACAACCTTGTCTACCCGTCTCGCGATGCGCAAACCGGGGGGGCTCACGGCTGAAAATATTGCATCGGCCCATGCGCGAATCGGTCAATATTTCGGGGGCATCCATATTCTCGAAACCGTCCCCATCAATCCGCTCATTGCCGGTTCGGCAAGCGATGCCGATCAGTCGGCAATTGACTACGGCCTCATCCTCGCGGGGATTTCCCAGTTGGCCCAAAACCAGGGCCTATCCACGCCCATGATTTTATTGGAGGCCTTGGCGAAGGATATAAGCGATGACCTGCCCGATGGTCTTGAAGCGGGCCTTCCCATTGCCTTGAATACCACAAAAACCTTGCGTCCGACGGCCTTAAGCAGTGATTTGGCGGCAGCCATCAAAACCTTTAGCGATGATCTTTCCAGGAACCTTTCCGGTGGTTCTATCTCAGCGGCTTTGTTGACTCAATTGTCCAATCCGACCCTGAGCGTCGTCATGAATCCTGAAGGAACAGGCGGGGGAACAGTCACTTCGAATCCTGGGGAGATCAACTGCGAAAGCCAATGCAGCGAAAGCTATCTTAGCGGCACCTCCGTTCGCCTGACTGCGGTGGCCGATCCGGGTTCCCTTTTTGTCGAATGGGGAGCGGCCTGTTCCGGGAAGGAGGACTGTGTTCTCACAATGAACGCCGATCAAGAAGTGAGGGCACGGTTTGATCTTGAATCCCCACCTCCTCCACCTCCTCCACCTCCGCCCGTGGCGCACACGTTGAACATTCAAAAAAATGGGAGCGGTTCCGGCGTCGTGACGTCTGATATCGGAACGATTCATTGTGGCCTTCTCTGCAGCGAGGACTACCCGGCCGGCACCTTGGTGACGCTGAGCGCGATCGCCGATGCCGATTCGACCTTTGGGGGATGGACAGGGCCTTGCACAATCAATGGCAAGGGCGACTGTATCGTCACGATGGATGCGGACAAAACGGTCACGGCCCAGTTCGTCATCAAAGTGGTGAGCCATCGGCTCACTGTGAGCAAAGATCCAAGCGGCAGCGGTAGCGGCAAAGTGACTTCGAATCCAGGAAACATCAATTGCGGCGGAACCTGTAGTCAGGATTACGTGTTCGGCACACCCGTCACATTGACCCCGACGCCGGATGCGGGTTCCGTTTTTGTCGGTTGGAGCAATGCCTGTTCCGGAAATGCAGGCTGCCTGCTCACGATGAATGCAGATAAAACGGTGACGGCGAAGTTTAATACGGCTTCCCCGACGCCGGTTTTTTCCGTTTCGGGAAACGTAAACTACACGGGTTCAAAAACAGGCCGCATCTACATTCGACTGATTCCCTCTTCGACCACGAAGGTGATTCACGGAACCAGTATCGCCGCGCCTGGGGCCTATCGTATTCGGGGCGTCCCGGCCGATGCCTATACGGTTGAAGCCTATATGGATCATCGGACACCGGCATCGGGCGTTCGAAATGTCTCGAATCCCATTCAATCGACGACGGTCCTCACCGTTGTGAGTAACAACAAGACCGGGGTGAATATCACACTCAAAGACCCGGTCGGGGTTCCGACTGCGGTGCCGCCAAGTAAAGCACCCGAGGTTTATCCATTCGATGGAGGCGCCTTGGTCCTTTGGACCCCGGTAAAAAATGGCAGTGGCATCGAAACCACCGGGGCCTACGAGATTTATTGGGCCACAACTCCCGCAGTGAGTCCGAGCGAATTCGACGGCATGCTCACCGTGCCGGCGCGGGATGCGGGCCATGTCGCCATCGCGGCTCTTACAAATGGCGAGACGCTTTATTTTATTGTGCGTTCTATGGTGGGCACTACGCCAAGCCAACCGACACTGGCCACTCCGGCGACCATTGGTTTCCCCGCAGAAACGGGTGCGAGCGTCTCCGGTATCGTCAGTTTTCCCGAAGCCGTGTCCGGGCCGCTCTATGTCCGCCTGAAAAAATTATCTAACAATCGGCGTTTTATCTCGCGAATTGATAATCCAAGCAGTCCTCAGGCCTATAGCATCTCCTCTTTATCGCCTGGCCTTTATGCCTTCGATGCCATTATCGATAGCGATGGTAACGGCGTACTCGGCAATCCCGGCGATCTGCTTGGCGGAATGAGGAATAAAATTCTTCAGATCGAGAGTGCGGATCTAAATCATGATGAAACACTGAGTTCCGCTGGGGGATTTACGGAAATCACCACCTTGAATAAGGACGGCGCGCCCTGTTGTACGCGCGTGTTTCGGGTGGGGCAAGGGTCGAAGCTGCCGGTATCGCTGACATTATCGGGACCGCATATTCCCATCATGGACATTTATCGTTCGGGGGGTCGCGATCCCGTTTTCGATTTGGCTTTAGACCCTGCATCTTTGCCCGCGCCGCTTGTGGGTGATGCCTATCAATTCGACATTGTTTATGCGGATGGAACAGGCGAAAGCTTAAGTGCGGAGGTCAGCGGTGTGTTAAATGCCTTTCCCATTCCGCTTGCGCCTATCGCTGAAGTCGCCGGTGTGACGCAGCCGCTTTTTTTATGGGATCCTCCGAGCGCTGCGACGCCCACGCCATTTTACTTCCGATTAAAACTGAGCCGCGCCACCGGGGTGAGCGAGATCTGGAATCCGAATCCCATCCCAAGTTCCGATACAAGCCTGCTTTATAATGCCGATGGATCTGCGGCCTTGTCCGCATTGATTTCGGGTCAAACCTACCGTTGGCGTATCGGGGTCGAAGATCGCCTGGGTAATGCGACGCTCAGTTCGGGGACGGACTTCCTTCCTTAAGCGATTACCCCCTTCCTTTTCTGCATGATGATGCCCGACTTGCAATCCGTCCATTTTTGATGTATCACTTCGTCCAGTTTTAAAAAAAGAGGAGCGACCCTTGAAGCCATTCATCCGATACAGTCTTGCGATCATCTGCGCATTCCTACTCTTTTCTGAACGACTCAATGCGGCGGAGTCGTATCGAATGGTTCTTGGCAGTGATTATTTTCATTTTGAAGACGATGATAATTCGAAACAGGAGGGGTATAACCTGGTTCTGCGGCAATACTTTAGACCTGTCAACACCGCAAGGCATCCGCTTGCTGAAGCGGCCTTTATCGAACGCATCGGGAGTGGTGGACTCTTCGTTTCTTCAAGTACCTTTGATCGAGTTGGAACCTTAGGGACCCTCAAAGGGGATCGATTGAATTACGGTGTTTTTGCAACATTGAGAGAGCCCGGCCGTCCCATGTTTCTAGAACTTTTATTTTCGAAAGCGGACAGCCAATTCGATACCATTATTATCGGAGATCAAAAGACGAAGCGCTACGCGCTTGCGCTCGGTTTTTATGTGCAAGATGCGCATACGGTGAGTCTCGAATATGCACAATCCGAAACGGACACGGACCTCGTGCCAGGGAATACGGCGACTTCGCAACGTACATCTTATGCGCTCAAATCCAAGGTGCTTAATAAGTTAGGGCTCGGCCGGGCCGTGAATCTGCAAGGCGAGGTCCGTAGGGACGAATTTCAGAATCCAACAAATGACGGGGATAACCTGGTCTTCGCCTTGGAAAGCGATTACTATTTTAATCGATCAGTCAGTTTGGGCGGGCGTGTTGCGACCGATAACGGAGACAATGCCTTCAATGAAGGCGAAACCTATGGTGTGAGGCTAGAAGCGTTTTTAATTCCTTCGTTTTCTTTGGGGTTTTCTTTCGAAAAATTTCTCGCCGACAATGCACCGGGCGTCGATGACGCGTTATACCTGGTCACTCTGGCCCTGCGTCTTTAGTTTTTTTATTCTTTTTATTCTTCTTTATTTTTTGCTGGCCTAGTGTCTTAGGCCTTTTTGCATGGCTTGCTTGGGGCTTTTCCGCAAAACCCAGCTTCGAAATTTGAAGTTGTTCTCCGGCCACCCACACCGTTTTTAAAAGTTGAAAAAGTTTTTTCGGCATACCTTCCGGGAGTTCGACGACACTAAATTGGTCGTCGATTTCGATTCGCCCGATATACTGGCTATCCAAATCCACTTCATTGGCAATGGCTCCGACGATGTTTTTCGGTTTCACCCCATGGATATGACCGACTTCAACCCGGTACCATTCCATTCCCTTGTCGGGCGGGGCGGAGTGGCCGCTTTTTTTTAAAGGTTTAATCTGTCTGTCTTTCCTTTTCTCTTTCGAAGCGGCAAAGGGTTTTTCTGCGGGTCGAGGCTCTCGTTTTGTTTTTTTAAGGGCGGGTTCCTTTTCTAATAAAAAAGGTTTTTCGCCTTGCAGCATTTTGGCCAGCGCGGCGGCGATGTCTATGGCTGGGATGTCGTGATCCTGGCGATAGCCTTCGACAAGATCGGTATAAAAGCTGTAGTCTTCCATCGCCAAGGTATCGGTAATCCGCTGTGCGAAACGGGCGATGCGCTGGTCGTTGATCTTTTCGGTGGTCGGAAGCGCCATTAAAGTAATTTTCTGCTTTGTGGCTTTTTCGATCGCGTAGAGCATGCGTTTTTCGCGCGGGGAGACAAAAAGAATCGCCTCACCAGTGCGGCCAGCGCGGCCGGTGCGGCCGACCCGATGGACATAGGCCTCGGTGTCGTTCGGTATGTCGTAATTGATTACATGGCTGATCCGGTCGACATCCAGCCCGCGTGCGGCCACATCGGTCGCAACGAGGATGTCGATCTTGCCTTGTTTAAAGCGGTCAACCGTTTGTTCTCTTTTACTTTGGGCCAGATCGCCGCTAAGCGGCGATGCGGCATAGCCCCGGGCTTCCAGTTTTTCAGACAGTATAACGGTCTCCGTCCGCGTCCGGACAAAAATGAGAATACCGTCGAAGTCCTCTGCTTCAAGAATACGTGTGAGGGCGTCGAGCTTGTGCAGCCCACTGACCATCCAGTAGCGTTGGTTGATCGATCCGGCGGTTCGTGTTGGCATTTTGATCGTGATTTCTTTCGGGTCGCGAAGATGCTTTTGCGCGATCTTGCGGATCGCAGTCGGCATCGTCGCAGAAAAGAGGGCCGTCTGTCGGCTGGCGGGCGTTTGCTCAAGGATCCATTCGACATCATCGATAAAACCCATGCGAAGCATTTCGTCCGCTTCGTCCAAAACCAAACAGATGAGGCTGTCCAAGGACAAGGTTTTACGGCGCATATGATCCATGACCCGCCCGGGCGTGCCGATGACGACATGCACCCCGCGCTTGAGCTGCCGAATTTGTCCGCCATACTCTTGCCCGCCATAAATCGGCAGCACGTGAAAACCCTGCATGTGCGCGGCATAGCGCTTGAAAGATTCCGCCACTTGAATGGCCAATTCCCGCGTGGGCGTGAGGACGAATACTTGCGGTTTTAATAATTTTAGATCGATGCGCGAGAGCAGGGGCAGGGCGAAGGCCGCCGTTTTTCCCGTGCCGGTGTGGGCCTGCCCGACGATGTCGCAGCCTTCAATAATGTGCGGAATACATTCCGCCTGAATGGGTGAAGGGGTTTCGTAGCCCACATCGTTTAAGGCCTTAAGCACCGGCGGAATGAGGCCGAAACCGTGAAAATCACCGGTGGAAGGTTTTTCTGAAGACATATCACTCCTTAAATAAAAATCGAATTGCGAAGTGCAATACGAGATGTTGTTTGCGCAATCTAAGTTAGCGCTGCGTTTTCGTCTCTATATTTTGGGAGGCGTTTAACGCGGCGTGCCGTGGTGATGAAACCGGAGTGGGCGACCATACGAAGGTTGGGCCGAACACTACGGCCATCGATATTCCAAGGCCGCAGCAGCGTTTCGAAGGTTTCGATCTGCTCGAAGCAGCGGGCCTCTTGCAAGGCCCTGACCAGAATTTCAATTTGGGGAACGGTGGGCAGAAAAGCGAGAAAAATCCCACCGGCCCGTAATTTTTCTATGGCATGCGGTACGACTTGGTGGGGTTCCGGGAGATCCAAGACGATGCGGTCCACGTCTTCTTCTTCGATGCCTTCATAGATGTCTTTTTGCTGAATAAAAAAACGGTCGCCAAGGGGCGAAGGAGAGATTCGGTTTTCGATGTTTTTCAAGGCGCGGTTCGCAAAATCTTCTCTCAGTTCGTAACTGTAGAGCCGTCCTTTTGCGCCGATGGCATTGAGCAGGCAGAGGGTGAGTGCGCCGGAGCCGACGCCCGCTTCGATGACCGTCGCCCCTGGATAGATATCGGCCCACATGGGGATGAGCGCCAGGTCTTTGGGGTAGAGAATCTGAGCACCCCTCGGCATATGTAGCGTATAGTCCGCCATTGTCGGGCGAAAAATAAAAAAGCGCGTACCTCGTGAAAGCGCGATCTCGCTGCCGTCTTCTTTTCCAATCAAGTCATCGTGTGGAATGGCCTCGCCGCTGAATTGGAAGGTCGCCCCCGTTTTTAAAGTACAGCGATAGGTGCGGCCTTTTTTATTTACGAGGTGAATCTCTTCTCCGCTTTGAAAAGGAACGATCATGAAGCCCCCACTCTTTGGATGAGGCGGCAGTAGCCGCAAAGATCTCCACCGCAGGGCTGGCCACAGCTCGCGCAGCGTTGGGTTTCGGCTTCAATTTGCTGTGGAAAAGCCGAAGGCCTTTCCTTGAGAAATCCGAGATAGAATTGGAGCTTCGACCCTGGGGAATTTTCTTCGAGGCGGTTGAGCATTTCTTTGTATAAAAAGGTTTTGGCCCCTTTCGACATGGGACATTCCTCGATAATGTAGTCGATCTGGTTTAGTACGGCATAGGCGGCGATTTCGCGTTCTGGCAGGCGATAGAGCGGTTTCACCTTACGCGCCCATTTTCCGCCCTCGTCGCTGAGCACCGGCATTTGTTTTTTGAGGTAGGGGATTTGCCAGTTTAAGAGGTTGCCCAAGAGCCGCGCTGCCTCGTCGTCCAAGTTGTGTCCGGTGGCAACAACGGCAAACCCTTTTTCCATGGCGATGCGATTAAAGTGGTGCCGCTTCATGGTTCCGCAGGCCGAGCAGGGCGGACGTGCCGTTTCTTTGGCGATGTCGACGACTCCCAGGCCGTAGTCATCCTGATAGCTTTGGACGATGAGTTCCAAGTCACGGGAGCGAGCAAACTTTTCGACATGTGCCTGTGAAATGCGCGAATACTCACCAATGCCTAAATTCAAGTGGAGACCGACCGTGGGATAACCGCGTTTAATCAGAATATCCCAGAGCACGAGGGAGTCTTTTCCGCCCGAAACGGCCACCAAGATCGGTTGGCCGTCTTCAAACATGCGCTGATCCGAGATGGCTTTCATCACCTGTTTATGGAGGTAATCTCGAAAACAAAGGTCGCAAAAGGCGCTATTGTGCCGGGGCATTTTAATGGCGGCGGGTTTTTCACAACGGCGGCACTTCATCTTTTCTTTAGCCTCCCGAAATGACGGGGCGAATTTCGATACAGTCTTCGTCCGAAATGACGGTGTCTTCCGTCACGAGGGCATCGTTACAAATCACCAGGTGGGCCTCGCGGGATAGACCGAGTTTGGACAGAATGGAGAGGACGGGCTTGGGGCCTTGTAATTCGACCTCGCGGGCCGGGTGGTGGAGTTTAATACGCATGGGAGGCCTATATTAAGGCAAAGCCGAAGGGATATGCAATCGCTGTCCTCAAATACGGCATTTTCAGCAATTCATCTCCTTAGCCAAGACCTCAGCGCTCGACTTTTTAGACACATTTTAAGAGACGGTCACCGATGGTAAGTTGGTCTTGATAGATCATCTCAGGGGCCGTGCCCACTTGCGCGGACTGTGCGGCTTTGAGATAGCGATTGTGGGTGCTTAGGTTCGGATAGTGTTTATTTTCGCGTAGGGCCTTGACGTAGTAATCGAGTGCAAGCAGGTAGTTAATCCAAGCGATCTTATCTTCTTTTTCGGCCAGGGTGACCCATTGGTTGTTCCCGGTAATAAGGATGGCCGAGACCGCGCCGTTGTTATCCGGCAGATTATAATATTTTTCGTTGGTCAGGCATTCCATGGCCCGTTTGTGGAAAAAGATCGAAAACTCCGGATCGATGATCCGGGCGATTTCGCCGATATCGGAATTGACCACCAAAACATTCGGGACATAATTATAAGCCGTTCGCAGTAATTCCGTCGCCTCATTCAATAGCTTGATGGCGGCTTTCCCGTCTTTTTCCGAATGGGCAATGGCTTTCATATAAAGCGCATAGCCCAGGCCGTGGTAGCCCCGGTAGTCGTACTTTGCCATTTCTTGCAGCTTGCGAAAGTACTCGGCCATTTTGTCAAAATCGGCCTTGTCGTAGTAAGCCCAGCCGAGTTGAAAGAGCGCATCGCCGTAATAAGGTTTGGACTGCTTCCCTTGTCTTTTGTAGGCTGCATTGGCTTTTTGAAAATACTGAAGCGATTTCTCCGCTTCGCCAATGCGCAAATGCAGCATGCCCATATAGAGCAGGGTGTTGTGGTCGTCCTGGTTTTGCAGAAGACTCCAGTAGGCCATCGTACGGCCCGGCTTCCAGTCGGGATCTTCCAGTTTTAAAAAGAGGTCGGTTTTCCGTTTGCCCTCCAGGGCTTCGGGATTGCTCGGCGCGAGCTTTAGGCTGTGATCAAATTCCCCGGCGGCATCTTTATAATGCCCGCCATCCAAGAGGTCTTGCCCCAGTTGAATGTGGAGCTTTACGGCTGCCTTTCGTTCGCTCGTCTCCTGATATTTTTCCCAAGGCGAAACCTGAAAAACCACCATGTAGGCAATGGCGGTGACCCCCGAAATGCCAAGGGTGATAAGAAACCAATAGTCTTTTAAAAATTGGATAAATTCCATAGCTGAGAAAGGTTTTCCTCATCGAAGGCGAATTTGGAAAAGTACTATATCAAAAACGAGCGGGGCTTTCTAGGGTGTTGGGGCGGGTGTTATTCAAAGGGCATTGTTTCTATTGTCCTCAGGCGGAAAATCGGGGGGCTTAATTCATCGGCCTTTCTTGTATGTGCTCAAGACATTTTCCCACCAAAGCATTGACCTCATCATAATGGAAGGTTTTGGTCATAAAGTGGTAGGCGCCTAACTCGAAGGCCCGGGCTACAACCTCGGCCTCTTTCACACCCGAAATCATAATCACTTCGATATGAGGGGATTGCCTTTTAATCTTATTGAGGACTTCAATGCCATTAATATCGGGAAGGCGAATATCAAGAAGCACAATTTGAACATCGTGTTCACGAAGCAAAGAAAGCCCCGTCGAAGCACAATCGGCTGTTAGAATAATGTGTCTTTTGTAAAGGATCCGTTCGAGTAAAGTGCAAACACATTCGTTGTCATCGATAATTAGAACGGTTGAGCTTTTGTTCGACACTTTGATCGTCCTCTCGATATCTAAGGGTTGGCAATGGCCATGCAATAAATTCGAGTACGTCCGAGTGCTTAACGATAATTCAGTCTGTCCACCCCAATGCGAAAAATGCAATTTCCGAAATTAGAAAATAAAATAACGCCGCTTTGTCGACACTTCGCTAACCATTCTCATGCTCGGTATCTGATTTTTTCCGTAAGTCGAAATTCGAAACTGCCTTATCGGAAATGGCCCACAGGGCTGGGCTGTCGCGCATTATGTGATTTAAGGATCGCAAACGATAACAAGAACAACACGCTGAGGATTATAGAATTTTATAAGAGAAACGGCAAGGAACTTATATTGTAAATAGGTATGATTAGGATGGAGAAAGGTAGCGATCTGTGTTTAATTCACCTTCGCTGACTTTATTATTTTGTTCAGCTCTGTGTTGTGATGAAAGGGATGTGCGACCTCGCCATTTTTTTTATGAACGCCAAACACGCTGTCGGAAATATATTTCGTCAATCGCACAGGGTTGAGGATCTTGGATAAATTCTTTTCCCCCGAGTCAATCAAGCTTTGGAAACGATCACAAACCTTCTCCCAGGCCGCGTCATAAGGGGCGGGATCTTTTTCCTTTTCGTTCATTTCGTCGCTCCTTTCGCCTTGTAGGGGCTTCGCAAGGGTTTGCTTTGGCTAGTTCTTTAGTGTGTCTGGTGAGGGGTGTTTTTTGAGTCTACTGATTAAGGACCTGAAGATCAATACGGAGGCGGTGTGATACTCGAACACTGTAGATAAAAAAGATTAAGCAGCGACAGGCCGTACATTTTGAAAGGCGTCCGCCGTTTTTAATTTTGCTTCCTCCAAGTCATAATCGGCTTGCAAGCCCATCCAGAATTGCTCTGAGGTTCCAAATGAGCGGGCCAAACGGATAGCGGTATCGGCGGTAATTGCGCGTTTACCTAGAACGATCTCGTTGATGCGGCGTGGGGGGACGTCGACTGCGCGTGCCAAGGCATTTTGACTCAAGGCCATCGGCTTCAAAAATTCTTCCAGCAACACTTCTCCCGGATGCACATTGGGAAGTCGCTTTTGTTTTTTCATAAAGGTCTGCTTGGGGTCCATTCAGATAATCAGTCGACTTAGTTCAAGCCTAGACTTGGATCGGATGGCGGGTCATAGTCGGTATCTGAATCACGGCAGGTTTTCCCGATAAACCGTGAGGGTTTCAATCACATCATTTTTGATGCGATAAAGAAAACTGTACTTCTGATAAACCACACGCCGGACATCCTTTCCAAATTCGGGCATTGGCGTTCCCGATTCGGGGAACTGACCCAATACCGCATTTAAGAAGTTTTCAAACCGAATAAGATAATCTAGTACAAAGGCATTCTAGAAGTTTCGCCGTGACAAATACTCTGCGATTTCCTCCAAGCGTTGTTGTGCGCGTGGAGAAAAGACGATTGCCTTACGACTCATATTTTTTGCGCGCCTCGCGCATAACTTCGCTTAAAGGAACTCCTTCTTCTGCGTCGAGCTGTTCAATCGAAATCCCGACGTCCCGTTTGATATTCTCTTGCTGAACGAATTTTAAGAAGGCCTTGGCGATGGACTGGCTGTCGTCGCCATAGCATTGTTTGAGGCTTTTTTCCAGCTCGGGGTTATCGATGCGGATGTTTAGCATTTTTCCCTCCATGAGGTTTTTTAGTATTGTAACTTTTATTTGTGCTATTTGTCTTGCACGGTTTTTCAGCGATATGGAAGTGCGTCCGAGCATTCGTATATGGTCTCCTCCCGTATTGCAAGGCTTTTTTTGGCGATAACAGGGACAGGGTTGCAGTCGTATATCCGGCCTAAAATGTCTGAGGATAGTTAGTGCCTCTGGCCTCGATGAAATCAGCGCGTATCTTCCTTA
>JAJDBW010000014.1 GCA_029261155.1 Nitrospirota bacterium
ATCTATTTTTCGATACATGGACTCTCCTGGTGCACGCTTTTGGAGGGGGAACGGGTTATTTCTTTGCACTTCAGACATTATACTGAAACTAAATTATTTTTAAAATCAAAAACTTAGATGTTTTTCAGCAAGCCCTAAATACATTCAACATCGTTTTTTAATACACAAAATCTACATAATATATCGGATAAAATTTAGAAGAACTTAAGTCATTGGCCTATAAAATCTTTTAAAAATAGTGCCTTGTGAGATATTTGGTTTATAAGAATAATCGTTTGCTGTTTATGGGCGAGGGTCAGAATATTGAGATAAATAGTAGGAGATGAAAATGGCCTGAGCTAAATTCTCAGCATTCCCTAAGTTCAGATTCGATTTTATGACATTCAGGACTAAATTTTAAAACTTAGGGAGGTGTTGGTAGCGGCGGAGGGACTTGAACCCCCGACCAAGTGATTATGATTCACCTGCTCTACCGACTGAGCTACGCCGCCAAATCGAAGGCGATTGGTTATAACATCTTTCTTTTTGTCCCGTCAATCTTCTCCGAAGAATGACCTTTTACGATCCTTGAAACATGCGCGCATATCGGCACACCTATATTTTTTCGAGGAATGACGAAGCCGTGAATAAGGTTTCCGGGAAAGATGTCGACTAAGACAATCTTTGCAAACCCTTATTAATGAAGGGGGATTGACTTCATTCCTGGTTTGAGCTATGGTAGCGTGGATTTGATTCAGGCTATATTTCGTGTAAAGGGAGACCATGATCGAACGGACCTTATCTATTTTAAAACCGGACGCAGTTTCAAAAAACCACATCGGACAAATTATCGCCCGCTTCGAAAAAGCCCAGTTAAAAGTGGTGGGGCTAAAAATGCAAACCCTGACTCCGGAAGACGCCAAAGCTTTCTATCGTATTCATCAAAATCAGCCGTTTTTCGAAAGCCTTGTTTCCTTCATGTCTTCAGGCCCCATCGTGGCCCTTGCCCTCGAAGGAGAAAATGCAGTCTCGAAAACACGGTCTCTTATGGGCGCGACCGACCCCAAAAAGGCCGACCCTGGAACGATCCGGGCCGATTTTGCAGAAAGCATCGACGCCAATGCCGTTCACGGCTCCGATTCTCCCGAAAATGCGGCCATTGAAATCCCTTTTTTCTTCCGGACGCTCGATCTCGTCCTTTCGTCCCCCTAAATTATAAAGGGAAGCACGCCAATTACGATGGCCGACCAGCGCTACGATGCTGTTTTTCTCGGGAATAGCCTCACTTCGCTGGCCGCTGCCGCGCTCCTCGCAAAAAAGGGCCGCCGCGTTTTCCTGCTCGACGACCTAGACCGCCGTCTTTCCCATATTCCAGACCCAGCCTTCGAGTTTTCTAGTGGCCCGCTCCTCTATTTCGGTTTTGAGCGATGGGGCGCCATGGAAGGCTTTTTCGCGGAACTCGACTTTCCCATTCCCATGCTCCAAAAACGCGGTCTAGACTACAAACGTTGCGCACCTTTATTACAGGTGATTCAGCCGGCCCACCGTATCGATCTCTATTCCGCGGGCGAAGATTATTTGGATGAGTTGAAACGGGAATACGGAAACCAAGTTCAAAAATTGAAAATCCTCTTCGAGCAAGCCGAGCGCGAGGCTGCGGGCTTCTATCCTTTTTTAGGCCAATTTCAGCAGATTGAGATCAACGGCATGGGCGATCGTTTGGGCGAATGGCGGAAGCAGCTCGATTTTTCGAAGGCGGTGCGCACCCAACAAAAAACCTCAGCGGCCGATTTTTTATCGCAATATGTATTTAGCTCGTCCCTGCGTAAGTATTTCGAACTCCTCTCTCTCTTCGCCTATAAAAAACCCTTTGCGGAACTGAACGCCTTCGATTTAATTCTGCTGCTCTCCGCCCTTCAAAAAGGCGGCGCACGCTTGACCGGGGGGTATCCAAAACTGGTGGCTTTCTTTCATCAATTAATCAAAGGTTGGGGCGGAGTCGTTTTCCAAAACAATAAACCTTCAGCATTTGAACGAAAGGGTCGGACAATCACTTGCCTACGTCTCCCGAATGGGAACAGGCTCAGCGCACCGCAATATATCCTCTCGAAACCCGAGAGCAATGTCATTCCTGATTTTTTCTTTAGCCTCCCACAGGAACTGCTCCCGATGCCGATGAAGGAAAGCCTCATCATGGCCTGGGGAGACCAAAGGCCGGCCGGATTCTCGGATCTCATGGTCCTTCGACTCAACCTTCCGGAAGACGCCTTGGATCAGGACGATGCGACAAGACGCATCGCTGTCTCGGTCTTCCCTGTGGAAAGACGCAAGGCCTTGTTGTATGACCGCACAAGCTTGGAAGCAAAGATTCTCGAGCGGCTCTATTGGCTGATTCCCTTTTCCCAATCCAAAATCGCGACGCATGCCGCGAACCCCTTACGAGAAACAGCCCCCTTTGAAGAAGCTTATATTTTTGATTCCATGCGAAGCGGCGACACCTCCGAAATTAAGACAAAAAGCAGTGGTGACCGAAAAGCTTTGCTCAAGGGAGTCTCGTATTACCTGCGGTCAAAAGAATCCAAAAACCTAATGATTCTTTCTTCGGACCTCTGCCACAAAGTCGCTTGGGGAAGCGCTTTTGTGGCCGGAAAGCGCTTGGCAACACTGATCGAAAACCTTTAAACGCCGATGATGCGTCCAGAATGCTATCGAATTGAAGGATTCGGATAAAGGGGGGAAAACTTAAGATCCGACGATAAAGGGGTTTGGCATAAAGGTGAGGATGAAGATCATCACGGAACTTATCCCGATCAATCGGTGTTTAAAGTCGAGCGGCACATCGCCGTCCGTCACAGGCGGATGACGGACACCCATCATCGCTGTAAGCACAGCCCAGAGGAACCACCCCTTCCAACCGAATGTGCCCAATAAAACGAGTACCAGAATAAATGCCATTGAGATGTAGCGCGCTTTTTTTCCGATGAGGGCGTAGGTAATATGCCCGCCGTCCAATTGTCCGATAGGAAGAAGATTTAAGGCAGTAACAAAAAAACCGATCCATCCGGCAAAGGCGACTGGATCCAAGGCAATATCGTAACCTTCAGGCGGAATCTTCCCCATCACGGTCGCAATCAATGTAAATATGAGTGGATCGCCCAAACGGAAAAGCGCACTAAAATCGGAGATCACGACGATTTGTGAAGATTGAAGTCCAACGGCAACGGCAATGATGGAAATAATAAACCCGGCAATCGGGCCAGCCGCGCCAATATCCAACAAGGCCGTTTTTTTAAAGATCGGCGATTTAATTCGGATAAATGCACCAAAGGTTCCAATTCCAAAAGGAAACCAGGGACCCGGAATAAAGTAGGGTGGAGAGGTGTTAACGCCATACCGTATCGATGTGAGGTAGTGCCCCATCTCATGGCAAAGTAGGATGGAAAGCAAGGTAAATGCGAAGGGGATCCCCTTCGCCAATTCTGCAGGATCGCGGAAGGGATCTCCACCCAACTGATAAGACCCCGCCAGTAGGGTTGTGACTGAGGTCAGCGCAAAGAGAAGTACGGGAAGGGCAAAGCGCATTTTTTTAACACGCTTGGGTTTAACGACAGGCGCATCCGAGTGAGAGGGGGAATATCCATTCCCATTCAGAACCTTCGGCTCGATCTTTTGGCCTTCCGCCAAGCCCGGACCGGATTGAATCGGGCCTTCTTCACCTTCATTCATGGGCTAGGTCTTTCCTTCCGCCGACGCTTGAACCGAACTGATGCCTGACATAGGCAAAACCACCCGGTTACTCGTGGTCTGCAAATGGATCTCCGTCGGACTCGCGCCGATCAGTTTTCCTTTATAGCGCATCCCTTGATAAACGACTTCGACGGATTTGCCCTTTAGCTTTTGTATTGTATCCATGAGATTCTTTCCTATTATAGGCCAGCGGGGAATGAGGAGCAAGCCGAATCGAAAACCGAGACATTCGGAAGAACCAAGTTAGAACGAGGAAAAGTCAGACTTAAGGTTTGAGGGATGTTCCGCCCTCTTCGGCATTTTTTCGCTTGACGGTTCGATCGGCATCGATCACGGCCCACATCCGAAAACTACCCAAGAGAACTAAACGGAAATAGAGACTGAGGTTCATGTCGACCTCCCCTTTTAAAATTCCCCAATAGCCTTCGGGGAGCAGATAGATATCCAATGCGATAGAAGCGAAAAAAAAAGCGGCGCCTTTCGGAAAATTTCCGCCGTAGAGCTGTCCCAATCCGGGAAACAGGGCGGAGAAGACAATGGCCGCTTTATTCGATCTGGGTGAATGGGTTTCTGTCGACACCAGGGCCCTCAAGACAAATGGGTTGTAAAGGTGTCGATCCTAACGAAAAGCGCCCATGAAGTCAAAATAACATTGAAAGTGCGAGGGTGCCTCTCGCCTCTTCCGGAATGGAATCGCCATCGAAATCGGTCTTGTCCTTAGACAAAGCCACGCCAACATCCAGGTTAATCAGCCATAGGTTCAAACCAAGGCCTGCGGTATACACCATGCCAATATCGTTTTTGGCGAGGTTTCGATACAGGCCGCCCCGCAACATCAAGATCTTAAGCAGGCGCAGTTCGAGCCCCGCCGCGATATTTTGCGATTTAAAACCGCCGCCGA
Source organism: Nitrospirota bacterium (assembly GCA_029261155.1). GTDB lineage: Bacteria > Nitrospirota > Nitrospiria > SBBL01 > JAADHI01 > JAJDBU01. Next base: position 4,628 of record JAJDBW010000014.1, read on the forward strand.
TGGTCGTCTCGTTTTTCGTTAAGTCAAGGTCGGCGGCCAGGGTCACGAAGCTCAGGGGCTTGTAGGCCACACCGGTCCGCACCTGGGCGCGCTGTTTTATGCTCCCAAACTTGGGAGAGTTAAGATTCCGAATCACCAAGCCCACCCGGAGATCATCGCCAAATCGATAAAGCCCACCCAGATCGAGTCCGACATTGGTCTTGTCCGAATAATTGTCCAAGGCCCGATCTAACTTTTCACCAAAGTCGTCGTCCTTGCCAAAAACGGGAATGGACAAATCGTAAACACGGGCCTTCATAAACTTGAGATTGCCGCCGATCGAAAGGTCTTCCGACAAGGCGTGGCCGTAGGTTAAGGGTACCTCGACCAATCCGATGCCTTTGAAGAGAAGACTGGAGTTGTTGTTGGATAACTCCCCACCGGCACCCGCCGCGACATCGGCTGTCGATGCTACGTTATTGATCCGCTCGACATCCTGGGTTGTTGGCGTCTCACCCGCATTAACAAAACCGTTGTCCATCGCATTAATATAGTTCGTTTTGTCTGTATCAGACCAATTATTTAAAGTATCAAGGTGCTCTCTAATATTTGTTCTCTGAACATCACTGAACGCACTAGATGAATTGCAAGGCGACGGACATCCAAAATTGTCGGGGTTGGAAAAATCTGAGATAGAAAACCCTGCGCCGCTCCCAACGGGTGCGATGTTGTTCAGATCGATATCCCCTTTTGCCGAAACATCGACAAGACTGGTGACCCCAAAGCCGAAATGGCCGAACTGAGATCTTAAACCCCCATCGACAAAGATGCTGACGGCGCGGTTTTCATTGTCCGAAAAAACCTTGAGTTGGTCGACGAGCCCGATAAAATCTGAAACTTGGTTTGCGGAAAGCGGACCATTATCCAAGGCGTCAAAATCGAATTTCGAGATCTTATCGACTTCTTGAACCAAATCTTCATGGGTCTGCGCGCCGACACCCGCGCCCACTTGGCTGCTCCATCCGCGATTTCCGTAATCGCCGCCCGCTTCCGGATTATTAAAAAAACCGAAGGCACCAGGATTCCAGTAGCTGGCCGTCGCATCGTCGGCCACCGCCACATTTGCACCGCCCATGCCTAAGGCTCTGGGTCCTACGATTTGCCACTCCCCGGCAAAGCTCTGCGATGCGGCCAACACAATCGTCCCGACAATGGCCAGCCCTACTCGAACGGATTTCATCACATGGTCCTCCCTGTAGTTGAGGGCTTGCTGCAACAAGCCCTAATGTGGCATCTCTTTGATCATGATGCGCAACAATCTATCGGCAACATCGTTTAGCTTCGGCTTGAAGACCCAGTAATCTTCAACCAATTCGTGGTTGGCCTTCCAAATGACAGTGCCTTTTGTCGCATCAACAAGTTTCACACCGAGTCCAACACGGCAGACCTTATTCCCTGCCTGCCTCCCATATTCCCAGGAGGTGACGTCGGTGATAAAAAAGGCATCCGCCTGCAGGGCTTCTCCCAGCTTGGCCGTTTTTTCAGGATCCGAAACCCCAAGCGTATTTATTTGTTGGAGATAGCTCGTGAGCTCGGCCGCCAAATCTGGGGAGGAGATGGATTGTGACTTAATGGTCTCCGCATTGACAACGGCTTCAAACCAGCCTTTTTTCGCCAATGCCTGGGTCACCGCAAGGTTGACCACATCACGCGCAGATTCGTGTTGTCCAACGGTTTCGGGAAGCACGGCAATTCTTTTTGGATGAAAATGCGCTGCATCCGGGTCCATGTGACTGAAATCGAGGCCGGAACAAGCCGAAAGGAGCGATACGGTAATAAGGTGGAAGGCGGTCAATCTGTTCATGTAAATCTCCTGATTAAATAAAAAGAAAAGGCATTATACTTTGGTTGGTTTAAATTAGAAAGATAAGAACAAGTAAAACAAGATAGGATAGAAACAATATAAAGGAGGGACTCTTTTTCAAAAATCGGTATCAAATGATCAATCTTAGTTTGAAAGGGCCAATATTAAGCTTAAATTTCCATTTATTGCATAGGCTTATAAGGTAGCAATGGACTGGGACCTTGTCAAGAAAGTTCAATGCAGGTAAACTATTCCGATTTTCAAAGCCAAGAATAATCAAAGACAGATCAGATAAAACGTGTACTTCGGAAGCAATATCATTAGAAAATAGACTTGCCCTATTTCCCAATAAAAATAAAACGTCAAAATAACTACATAATTTTATTATGAACTACTTGATATTTTATTATTATAACGCTATAACTTTAAAAATAAAATGCCTGAGTTTGAGAAATAGTCACTTCGCAGCAATGGAGAACCGACAGCAAACAATAAAATAATAACCATATCTCTATATGTAGTCGAGCTTTTTCGCTTTCCAATTCCACAGAAGCCGCTTCGCATTCTCGTTTCGGCAAACGACAACTGAGAGAAACAGCGACCCTTTATGCAAAGACCCCATCTTCGCAAGGTCAACTACAGTGGTCTCAAAAAAACAAACGCCCTTTTAAAATCGATCAATCGAGCACAAGCCTTGATGCTCGCACCATCCAATCCTCAGGACGTTTTCGATAGCGTCCTCAAAGACCTCATAAACCTAACAGACAGCCCACTGGCTTTTATAGGCCAAGTCGACCAGGGACCCGGAGAACACCCTTCACTAAAAATACTCGCTATAAATACCTTAGCCTGGAATGAACACATTCAGTCCGATGCTAAAATCAATAACCCAGAAGGACTCGTGTTTTCAAGCCTGAAAAAATTGTCCGGCAATGTGATAAAAGAGGCCAAAACCATGGCGGCGAATGATCCTTCGGCGCCTCCCCTTAAGATTATAGGCCGCAAATCGAAAAACCATCTCCAACTCGAGACATTTTTAGGACTTCCTGTCTTTTTCGATGATCGAATAATCGGGATCATCGGACTCGCGAATGGCCAGGGGGACTACGACGAAGCGCTGATTCGTTATTTAAGACCCTTGTTGGACACCTGCAGTGAAATGATCCGCTGGCTTTCTCAACCGAGCAAAATGGAAGCTTTGTATGTGCCTCAGGACAAGAACGAACATGATTCAGGAAAAGCCGTGCTTGAAGAAACGGCTGCACTCTATCCCTCTGCATCAAGCCTGGATTTAGAAAGTAGAGCATCCCTTTCTAGGCTGATCGACCATCTCCCTGGGATGCTGCTGCAAAGCCGGTTCAACAAAGCGCGTCAACTCATCTTTGCGAGCGAAGGCTGTCATGCCCTCACGTCCTACAAAACCTCGGATTTTCTCCGCGAAGTCCTTCACTATGGACAAATCATACACCCTGAAGACCAAGACGGAATTTGGGCACGCATACAAGCGGCAGTACGAAAACGCATCCCCTATCAGTTGACCTATCGTATTTCAACTGCAGGGGGTGAGATCAAATGGGTTTCGGAAGACGGTCGCGGAATTTTTTCGGAAGATGGCGGACTTCAGTATCTCGAGGGCTTTGTTACCGATATTACCGAACGGAAACGATTTGAATATCAAGCCTATTTCCGCAATCAGCGCTTAAAAAAACTCACCGAACTCAGCCTAACGCTCTCGGGCGATCCCTACGATGTTTTCAAAAAAATCGTACAAATGATTTCTGAAATTCTAAAGGTCCCCGTCGTTTGTCTTTCGGAGGTTCGGGGCGACACCCTTTATTTTTCTTGTGTTTATGCAAATGGACAAATCTTAACAGACGTCGGTGAATGCCCATTAGATATTGCCCCCTGCGGCATTGTCGAAAAAACCAAGACCATCCAAGTCTTCGATCAGGTTATGGAAACCTTTCCACAGGTTGAAATTCTAAAGCAATTCCAAGCTTATTCTTATTGCGGATTCCCTTCTTTAGACAGCAAGGGCAAGGTCGTGGCCGTCACGTGCCTAGTCGACGATAAAACCCACTCTTTTAAGGAAGAAGATCAAGATCTCTTACGTATTCTTGGACAACGCATTGCCGCCGAGATTGAACGAAAACGGCAGCTTCAAAAACAGAAAAAAACGGAGCAAATTCGCCAGCAGTCTGAAGAAAAATGGCGTTCGATTACCGAATACTCTCCCGATCAAATTATCTTATTGGATCGAGAATATAAAATTCAATTTATTAATCACATCGAAACAGATCTAACCTTGGATCAGGTCATCGGCTCCTCTATTTTAAAATTCATTTCCAAAAAATATCAGATGCGGGCGAAAGCCTGTTACGATCGCGTATGGAAAACCGGTTTGCCCGACCGCTTTGAAACGCAATACAAAGACGCGCAAGGCGTAGTGCACTACTTTGAAGAACATGTCGGTCCAATTCAACATGAAGGCCAAATTAAATCGCTGATCGTCTGCGCCCGGAATGTGACCGCCCGCAAAGCAGCGGAAGAAAAACTCCGGCAGTCGGCCACCGTGTTCGAAAATACTGCGGAAGGGGTCATCGTCACCGACGCAGATAATAACATCACTGCCGTAAACAGAGCCTTTAGCGAGATTACCGGATATAACGAAGGGGAAGTACTCGGAAAAAGCCCTCGTCTCCTGAAATCTGAAAGGCAGGAACGAGACTTCTATTATAAAATGTGGGCGACCATAAAAAAAGTGGGTATGTGGCAAGGCGAGATATGGGATCGGCGGAAAAACGGGGAGGTCTACCCCGCATGGGCCACCATTACTGCCTTGCATGACGAGGAAGACCTTCTCACCAATTATATTGCCGTTTTTTCTGATATTTCGACAATTAAGCGCTCACAAGAACAAATGGATTTTTTGGCCTTTCACGATCCCCTCACCGATTTGCCCAACCGGATTTTGTTTAACGATCGTCTAGAGAGTGCCTTAAATCGCGCCAGAAGAGAAGGAACACAGATTGCGGTTCTGTTCTTGGATTTTGACCGATTTAAAAATGTGAATGACAGCCTCGGCCATCCCATTGGCGACATCCTATTAAGAAAAGCCGCCGAACGAATCAAACAGCAAATACGAGAAGAAGACACCGTCGCGCGGCTGGGTGGAGATGAATTTATCCTCATCATCAACGACGTGCACGATCCACAAGATGTGGCCCTCCTGGCGCAAAAAATCATGGAAGCATTTCATCAGCCTATCCGGGTAAAAAAACACGATCTCCACCTCACGGTGAGCATGGGCGTTAGCCTTTTTCCGGGGGATGGGCAAGATACGGCGACCCTAATCAAAAATGCCGATGCGGCAATGTACCGCGCCAAGGAAGAAGGGCGAAACAATTACCAGTTTTACACGGCCAAACTCACGGCAGATGTTTTTGAGCGATTGACCTTAGAAACCGCACTGAGGCATGCCTTGGAAAACAATGAACTTGTCATCCATTACCAACCTCAGTACTTGCTGAAAAATCGAAAACTGATGGGAGCAGAGGCGCTTATCCGCTGGCAACACCCCAGTATGGGCCTGATCTATCCGGCCAAATTCATCCCCTTGGCCGAGGATTCGGGCATGATCATGGCCATCGGCGAATGGGTCCTCTACCAAGCGTGCACACAAATGAAAGAATGGCTGGCGGCAGGTCTGGAACTCGACCGGATCGCGGTTAATGTTTCCAGCCTACAGTTTCAGCGTGCTGAAATTGTTACGACAATCCGAAAAGTATTAGCAGAAACCGGGCTCGATCCGCACTATCTAGAACTCGAACTCACCGAGAGCGTTATCATGCAGAAAACCGATTCTATCGGCACGCTTGATGATTTGAAAACCTTGGGCGTACGCTTGTCAATCGACGACTTCGGCACGGGATACTCTTCTCTTAGCTATTTAAAACGATTGCCAATCGATAAACTCAAGATCGACGGATCCTTTGTACGCGATATTCCGAAAGACCCAAATGACGAAGCCATCACCCGCGCCATTATCGCCTTGGGGCAAAGTCTGCAGATCAACCTCATTGCCGAAGGGGTCGAAACAGAAAGCCAGGAGACCTTCCTCAAGGCCTTAGGATGCGAAGAAGCCCAGGGCTTTTTATACAGCAAAGCGGTCACGGCCAAACGATTCAAGCGGCTCTTGGACGATGGTCGATACGCCCCCTAAAATTCATAAAAAGACACACTTACTCAGGCAATAAAAGCGAAATCATACCAATAAAATTACGATTTTAATTCACAATCCCCCATCTCATGAAAGAATCGGAGGGAATCTCATCCCGCAATCCTTTTCATTATGATATCCCACCCTAGAATCCGAATTTACGCTAGTATTAACTAAAAAAAAATAGTTCCCTTCGATTCGCTTGACTCCCCTGATGAACCGGGTATTATTTATATAGATATAGATCAATTGAGGATGCCTCAAAAGCGAGGTCCGCCTCATAGCGTCATCGAAAAAAAGCTCGAAATCCCGTTATATTAAACGAAATATGGAAATCGGTTCATGGTAATTTGTCGTATTGGCGTTTTTTTGACACAGGAATACAACCCCACGACATTCTTTGGTTACCGCTCTAACACGCAGAATCTTTTGGAGGTCTTATGATTAAAACAATATTATTGGTTGACGACTCGCCTGTCGCGATCAAGATCCTTAAACGCTGTCTTCCGGCCGAATACGAATTCGAAAGCCATGTCGCCAACAACGGGGCTGAAGGGTTTGAAATGTATAAAAAAATGAAACCGGACCTCACCTTCTTAGATCTCACCATGCCCGTCATGGACGGGATTGAAACCCTTGAGGAAATCATACGTTTCGACAAGGATGCCCTGGTGGTCGTGGTGACGGCCGATGCCCAGAAAAAAGTGTACGACAAGGTGATGGCGCTCGGGGCCTTCATGATGCTTTCTAAGCCACCCTCTAGAGACGTTGTCAAGGCCGCGATATTGAAGGCAGGACTTGCCAAGGAAAAATTGGGGGTATGACGATGATTGCAAAAAATACAAGCTTGGAATTTTCACAAGACGAACAGGAAATCCTGCAAGAAGTGATGAATGTCTCATTCGGTCAAGTGGCCGCCGATTTAGCCGAGATCATCAATGTCCTGGTGATCTTAAGCGTGCCAAAAGTCACCTTATTATTAGGAAAAGACTTCCCCAAATATCTAAAAGAAAAGCTGAGTCTTTCCCCACCTTTTGACGTTGTCGAGCAAAGTTTTTCAGGAAAACTCAATGGCGTCGCTTTTTTGGTTTTTCCCGCCGGATCGGGAAAAACGCTCGTGACCATGTTTGACGAATATAAAGAAACGCCAAATGGGGAAGAAATGACGAGGTTAGAGAAGGAAACCATGACGGAAATCGGCAACATTCTCACCGGGGCCTGTGTAGGAAAACTAGCGGAGCAGCTCAAGGAGGTCGCTTATTATTCCGAGCCCCGGGTTGCCATGAGTTCAACACCATCATGGGAGATCCCCGGAAAACTCATTGACCCTGACAGTATTGTCATTCTGGTTAAAACGGAATTCAAATTTGAATCTAATGACACCAACGGATTCCTTTTTCTCATTACCAACCAAGAATCCTTCGGTTGGCTTAAGAAGGCCCTGAATAGGTATATCGAACAGTTCTAATGGACAGCGCGCAAATCATCGAGACAATCGATACCGGCATCGTGATCTTTGATAGTGATTTCAAGGTCACTTACTGGAACGGCTGGATGGTGGCGCATAGTCAAATCGACAAAGAAGAAATAATTGGCCGCTCCCTGTTTGATTTTTATCCCAACATCAAAAAACAACGCTTTTTGAGAAGCTGCAAGTCGGTTTTGGCCTTTGGCAACTTGGCCTTCCATCCACAAGATACTTATGCCTATCTGTTTGAAATGAAACCGATCGAGTGGTTTCGGTTCCAGTTTGAATTCATGCAGCAAAGTTGCACCATCGGGCCCATCCGTAACGCGGACAATAAGATCACGCACCTAGTGGTCTCGGTCCGAGACGTGACGGAAGAAACCGCATACAAACAAGAACTCATAAAGCTCGCCCAGCGGGATCCTCTAACGGGAAGTTATAACCGAAGGTATTTGAAGGGTTTTCTCGAAGAAGAGCTCTATCGCTGTGTGCGCTATCATCGACCGATGAGCCTCATCATGCTGGACATTGATTATTTTAAACAGATAAACGACCAATACGGGCACCCCTTTGGGGACAAGGTTTTGAAGATCATCGCGTCGACCATTCAAGCCAGCATAAGAAAATCGGAGCGCTTTGCCCGATACGGGGGAGAGGAGTTTTGCATCGTAATGCCGGAGACAGCGATAGAAGGGGCGCTTGTTTTTTCGGAGAAGATCAGGGTCTTAATCGAAGAAATAACACTCTATTCCGATAAAACGCTGGTAAAAATTACAGCCAGCTTCGGGGTCGCTGCCTTCACAGAAAAAGTAAAAGATATCGAAACGCTCATCAAAAAAGCTGACGACGCCCTCTACAAAGCAAAGCGTGGGGGAAGGAACCAGACTATGGCCTGTTGAAATCGAAACATCCCATCCCTAGGTCGCTCCCACGCGCCCAAGATGCCCCACACATATTCGCTGATTCACCTTCTGACACCTCATGATACGTCGTATTCATTAATGCAAATACCCGTATAACTGCGGTGATATGAAAAATCCTCTATGAACTTAAAATGGATTGAGGCTTAAATAATCGGTCGGCGGCGAAAAAAAATCTGGCGGCATCAGTCCACCCGCCCTAGGATCGTAATCGACAATGACCGTTTCGTCCGCCGGGCCTGCATAAATAATCCGGAACAAACGCTCCTTCAAATCGTCACTGACCCATCGTAGCGAATAAGCCTGCCTCCCATCGCGCGCCAATGTGACCAAATAAAGCCTCGCCGGTTTTTCTCCAAGTGGTCCGCGCCAGAGCAAGCGCTTTGAAATCGTGTAGGGTTCGGGTGGAGCACTCCATCCTTCCTTCGCTGCCTTAAGGCTTTCCGCGATCGATAAGGCGGTTCTAAAATAGATCTTGTCTTCTGGAAAAATACGGAATTTTAAAGACCGCTCGAAATCGTAGAGATCGATTTCCTTGCTGCCACTCGGCTCGATTCGAACCTTCAAGCCCTCCTGGAAAATATTGCCCTTGGAGATGATCGTCTCCGTCCGGGGTGAGAGCACCCGAATTGTAAATTCTCCCTGCCAAGATGCAGCCTCCAGCGATTTCGGCGCACAGAACAAGATCGCCATTGTCGCCCAGAACAAAAGGCCCGAAACAGGTGGCATCGACACCCGAAGGGGCAAGCTGCAAGAATCCAGGCTTGAAGAACGAGAAGGGAGGAAATTAATCGGAAACATGCTCTTTTATCGATTCGAGCGTAATCATCTCTTGCTGGCCTACAGCCACAACAGCCATGTGTTTTGGATGGAGGTATTTGAGCGCCACACGAAAGACATCCTCCCGGGTTACGCTTTTAATCCGCTCTACATAGGACTCGAGATAGTCGAGTCCTAAATCGTGAAAAGCAAGGGTCGTTAAATACGATGCGATCTTTCGGGTGGTATCGATCCGGAGCGGAAAACTTCCCGTTAAATAGGACTTGGCCTCGCTTAGCTCCGTCTCAGTCACTCCTGTATTGCGGATGTTATTCAGGGCTTCTAGCACGGCCCGAATCGCTTCGGCCGTGCTGCTGTTTTTTGTTTGAAAAGTCACACTGAAGGCCCCCGGAAAACGATTGGCTGAAAAATGAGAATAAATCGAATAAACCAGGCCTTTATCATCGCGAACATCCTTCATCATCCGCGAAGAAAACCCGCCACCTCCCAAAATATAATTCATCACCTGAATGGCGTAGTAGTCCGAATTCGCCCGGTCGATGCCCACATGACCCAAGATCACCGTCGCTTGGCTTAAGTCCTTTTCAATTCGTTTTACCGACGACGTCGGCAGCGGTTGGCTTGGGTGTGCGGTGAAAAAAGAGGCCGACCCTTTTTCCCAGGCCCCGAAATAAGTGCGCACTAAGGTCTTTGCCTCGGCTTCCGTGAGGTCGCCTACCACGGCAAGGATAGTGTTCTCGGGCTGATAATAGCGATTGTGAAAGCGCACGAGGTCTCTCCGATGGATTTTTTGAATGGTCTCATCCAATCCAATGTTCGGATAGCGATAGGGATGGTCGCCATAAATCATTTCTTGAAAGGCGATTCTGGCGATGATCCCCGGCTGATCTTGCTGGGCCAAAATTTCCCCCGCGATCTGTTTGCGAATCCGCGCGATCTCCTCGGGTTCGAATTTGGGATGAATCAAGAGATCCGATAAGAGGTCAAAGCCCGTCTCGATGTCTTTTTTTAAAACCCGGATTTGTATGGTTGTAAAATCCTTCGAGGCATTGATCGAAAGGTCCGCCCCGATGGAATCGAGGGCCTCCGACAGTGCAAGGGCGCTTCGCTTTGCCGTGCCCGCTTCCAGGAGCACGGCCGCCATATTGGCCAAGCCGATTTTCGATTTGGGATCGTCGCTTCCGCCGGCGCGGACAAGCGCTTGGATCGTGACAATGGGCAATGCATCCTGTTCTAGGCTCAACACGCGCATCCCATTCTCGGTTTGAAACTGTGTCGGTGTAATTTGGGCCGCCGCAACTCGGCTGGGCCCCAGAAAAACCACGCACATCATCAAGCCTGCGAAGAGCGGCCACAGTAAGCCGAGGGCGCCACGACCCTGCGTCCGAAAAGGTGTGCTCACTCCCCCTCCTTAACGGTGTTTTTGGGAATCAGCAGGCCAACATTTTTGGTCTCGTCGCTTAAGTATTTTAGGGCAACGGCTTTCACGTCTTCGGCGCTGACCTTATTGATATTTCCAACATAGTCGAAGACATAACGGTAACCCGCGCCCACCGTCTCCGCCGTCCCGATTTTCATCGCACTATAAAAATTGGAATCGGAAGCGAAAAGATAAGCCGCAGAGATTTGGTTCTTCGCCTTTTCAAGTTCTTCATCGCTCACGGTCTCCGTCCGCAGCCGAGCGATTTCTTTCTCTAGCGCCGCTTCTACGATTTCCAAGGTCGAATCGGGCCGCGCGGTCGCATAATAGTAAAAGAGCTCAGGATCGCTGGTGAGTCCATCGTAAGCGCCTCCCACTTCGAGGGCGATTTGCTGCTCGTAGACCAAGCTGCGATACAGGCGCGAACTTTTGCCTGAGGCAAGCAAGGTCGACAACACGCTTAAGGCATAGGTATCGGGGCTTTGGTAATTCGGCGTGTGGTGGCCGACAAAAACAAAGGAAAGCTGGGCCTCGCGTTTCACCAGCGAGCGCCGCGTTCCCATCTGCTGGGGCTCGGGCGAAACCGCCTGAGGCGGTTCAGGCCCTCTCGGAATTTTACCGAAGGCCGCCTTAATCTTGGGTAGAAGTTCATCCATATAGAAATCGCCGACGACCACAATGGTGGCGTTGTTCGGCACATAATATTTTTTGTAGTAGGCGTAAACATCATCCCGGGTCAGGTTTTTCAAATCGCCCATCCAACCGATCACCGGCGCGTGATAAGGGTGAACCAAGTAGGCGATGGCGTAAAGGTTTTCGATGAGATAGGAATAGGGATCGTCTTCCACGCGCGTCCGGCGCTCTTCGATCACCACCGAACGCTCCAACTCGAATTCCTTGGGATCGACGATCAGATTTTGCATCCGGTCGGCTTCCAATTTCAGGGAAAGGTCAATACGGTCGGCCGAAAAGTTTTCGAAATAGGCCGTGTAGTCGTTGCCTGTAAAGGCATTTTCTGTCCCGCCATTCTTGGCGACAATGCGCGAAAATTCACCTTTGCCGTGCTTTTCCGTCCCCTTAAACATCATGTGCTCCGTCACATGCGAGAGGCCCGTCTTGCCCGTCTTCTCATTGCGCGAACCCACCCGATACCAAATCTGAAAAGTCACCACGGGAGCCTTGTGCTCTTCCACAAGAACCACGGTCAAGCCGTTATCCAGCACAAAGCGGCTGATATCGGAAGCGCCGGCCAAAGGGATGTGGAGGACCGTTAGGAATACAACAATATAGGGAAGGAATTTACGCATCATTACTCAGCAAATTGGAAGAAAAACATCTTAACAGATGCTCAAAAAGGGTGTCAATCAAAGGGGGCTGGGGCGCTAGGGTTGGCTCGAACGAATCAACGCGGCTCGACGCAACTCAAACAGATCCGCTCACTTTTTATTCAGCCGCGCCTTTTCGAGCGCGGCGGCCATGGCATTGAAGGAGGGCGAAGGCATTCGGCTTTGTTGCGGAGGCTGCTGTTTATCCGCTCGTTTTTTTTCGGGTCTTTTCCTCGGCTTTACGGTGGGTATTGCTGCAGGCTTTTTTTCTTGTTTTTCAGTGGGAGTGTCCGTCCGCATCGTCAGTGAGATCCGTTGACGATCGAGATCGACCGATTGCACGGTGACCTTGACGATGTCACCCGCCTTGACCACCTGGTGCGGATCCGAGACATAGCGGTCAGCCAGTTGAGAGATATGCACCAGGCCGTCCTGGTGCACGCCCACATCCACAAAGGCGCCGAAGTTCGTAACATTGCTCACCACGCCTTCGAGCTGCATGCCGGGTTTGAGGTCGCTCACCTTTTCGATGCCCGTCTTAAATTGAGGCATCTTGAATTCGGGGCGGGGGTCGCGTCCCGGCTTCTCCAATTCCATGAGGATGTCGCGCACGGTCGGCTCGCCAAATTGTTCGTCGGTAAAATCCGAGATCTTTAAAGACCTCAAAAAAGCCGCGTCGCCGATGAGGGTGTCGATGCCACGTCCGTTTTGTTTCGCAATCTTTTCCACCACGGGATAGGCCTCGGGGTGCACGGTGGACGCGTCGAGTTTATTCTCGCCCTTCATCACGCGCAGAAAGCCCGCGCACTGCTCGAAGGCCTTGGGCCCAAGTCGCGGGACCTCCTTCAGTGCCGTCCGGTTTCGATAAGGCCCGTAAGCATCCCGGAAACTGACGATATTTTTTGCCAAGACGGGACTCAGACCCGAAACGAAGGTCAGGAGCGGGACGGAGGCGGTATTGAGGTCGACGCCCACAGCATTCACGCCGTCTTCAACCACGTGGCTTAAGGAGTTTCCCAGGCGAATTTGATTCACATCGTGCTGGTACTGGCCCACACCAATCGCCTTGGCTTCAATTTTCACCAATTCCGCCAAGGGATCTTGCAGGCGGCGAGCGATGGACACCGCGCCTCGTAGCGAGACATCCAAGTCCGGAAATTCTTGGGAGGCGAAAGCCGAGGCCGAATAGACCGAGGCCCCCGCTTCGGAGACGATCATCTTTCTCAAATTGAGTTCGGGGTGGCGTGTGATGAGATCGGCCACCAAGCGGTCAGTCTCCCGCGAAGCCGTGCCGTTGCCGATGCTGATCAATTCCACGCCGTGCTTCGCGCAGAGTTTCGCCAGCGCGGCAATGGATAGATCCCATTCGTTTCGAGGGGCATGCGCGTAGAGCGTGGCCGTGTCGCAAAGCTTGCCCGTGCCGTCGATCACGGCGGCTTTAATGCCCGTGCGAATGCCGGGGTCGAGCCCCAGCGTCACGCGCGGTCCGGCCGGAGCGGCCAAAAGCAAATCGTGCAGGTTGCGGGCAAAGACCTTAATCGCCTCTTCTTCCGACCGCTCCCGGATCTGGCGTTTCATCTCCAAATCTAGATGCAGCGAGAGTTTTACGCGCCAGGCCCAACGCACCACCTCCAACAACCACGGGTCCGCTGGACGGCCTTCGTCTTTAATCTCGAAATGGCGGGCGATCATCCGCTCACCCTGGGTCGACCCTTCCACCGCTTTGCCTTCGACTTCCCCTTCGTCGAAGATGATATTCAGTCGGAGGATCTCTTTTTTTTGCCCCCGGAAAAGGGCCAGGGCACGATGCGAAGGGATGACTTTGATTGGCTCGATAAAATCGAAGTAGTCCGAAAATTTATCGCCTTCCTTTTCCTTGCCCTCAATCACCCGCGCCTGAATCTTTCCCTGGTCTTGCGCGTGTTCCCGCAGGGCCGCCAGCAGAGCGGCGTCTTCCGCGAAGTGTTCCATTAATATATCCCGTGCGCCCAACAAGGCCTGCTGCGCGTCTTCGATGCCTTTTTCAGGATTGCGGTAATTTCCCGCCGCGATTTCGGGATTTAAAGCCGGGTCCTTGAGCAGGGCAAAGGCCAGAGGTTCTAAGCCCGCCTCGCGGGCGATCTGTCCCTTCGTCCGGCGTTTCTTCACATAGGGGCGATACAAATCCTCCAGCCGCACTTTGGTTTCCGCCGCCAGAATGCCGGCCTTCAAGGCCTCGCTGAGTTGGCCCGCCTCTTCAATCGCTTTAAGGACGACCGTGCGCCGGTCTTCCAGTTCGCGCAAGTAGGTAAGACGTTCCTCCAAAAGGCGAAGCTGAATATCGTCCAAACCGCCCGTTGCCTCTTTTCGATAACGCGCAATAAAAGGCACTGTCGCCCCTTCATCGAGCAAGGCGACGGCCGCCGCCACCTGCTTCTCGTCCGCTTTCAATTCCTTCGCAATACTCTGATGCAGATTCATCATTCTATTTATCCCTACCGGTTTTAAGCTGAGGCATCTTATCAGAAAAAGAATGGGAGGTCTTTAGGGGAGGTCTTTAGGGGAGGTTTTTTGAGGAAATATTTTTTCGTGGTAATTCGAAGCAGGCCGTAAAACAGAGCGCATTTAATTGGACTTGAGATAAAAAAATTTGTCCACAAAAATAATATTTTCTGAAATGCCTACAGACGGAAACTTACTTCAAGGCCCTTTATCGAGCTTCATAAAAAGTGCTGCGGGGAACTTGTCTGGGAACTCAGCATGTCGCTTGGTAGACATTGCTAGGTTTACTACACCGGCTGCTACCCCGGCAGCAGCCAAAAAACTTGCATGCCCTGTAGATATTAAAGGCCCAGCAGCTAATAAACCGGTAATGGTTTCGGCCCCAACCATCTTCAATAGATCATTGTCTATCTGCTTCCATTCTACTTCCGCCTCCTGAATTTTTTCTTGTAGCTCCTCAGCCAAGAGCAATGAGTTTGTCTCATCGAACGAATTTTCATCACAAGCGTCTTTCCATGCCCGCCGTAAAAATATTCTGAATGGCTCAAGTCGACCCTCTTTTCGTAAAATCAGTGCATGTTCTAGGTTTAATCCATTTAAATATTTAAGTTGTATATCCTGCATTGCCTTTGCAAAAGGAGTCCAAACTTTATTTTCGGCATTACTATATTTCCTATCTAACTCAATTTCTCGCCATCTTACTGATATGTCTGTGACTAAATAAAACTTCGTAATACTAGCGGTTAATTTTGCAATATCATAGCTAGCACCAGTAGTCATCATATGTAATTGTCCCGATGTAAAGTTAGGGCCAAATGGTTCGGCGATGTCCTAAACTCAGTTGAAATTGCAATATGACCTCCGAGTCCATATTGTGTTTTTTGCAATCGGCGAAAACCACAAAAAAGACAAACGAACTCAGGAGGCCACATGCGAAGCGTAAAGAAAAAACAGGCAAAAAGCAATGCAAGAGAACGCGTTGAAGCGACAATGAATCTGATCAACGGGAAATACGAGGTGGAGAGCTGGCTTGCGTTGATCCAGCAGCTCATCCCGATCGGGCTGATGGCCGTCGAAGAAGAACTGCAGGCAGAGGTTCGGGCATTAGCCGGAGTACCTTACCGCCGTGACGACAATCCGCGAAAACGCTGGGGATCGAACCGTGGTTCTGTTCATCTAGGCGATCAGAAGCATTCCATCCGGGTGCCGAGGGTTCGGGATCAGGCCAGTGGAGAGGAGGTTCCGTTGAAGCGCTATCAAGCCCTTCAATCTCCCCGGCAGATCGATCGTCAAACGCTGGCCGGTGTCATTAACGGGATCAGCATGCGGAAATTCGAGAAAGCCGCGATCCAGATCCCGACCGCCTTCGGTATTCAAAAGAGCAGTGTTTCCCGAAAATTCATTCAAGCTTCCGCAAAGAAGTTGAAGGCCTTTCAGGATCGGGATCTCAGTGCGAATGACATCATCGTTATTTTTATGGATGGCAAGTGTTTTGCCGAAAACGAGATAATCATTGCCCTGGGCGTCACATTGGGCGGGGAAAAGATCGTTCTTGGGGCGATTGAAGCCGGCACGGAAAATCAGAAAGTGGTCCGGGACTTTTTAAACCAGCTTCAAGAGCGCGGGCTAAAATCGGAGAAGAAAATTCTATTTGTCATTGATGGATCAAAAGGTTTACGTAAAGGGATTCAGACCGTCTTTGGGGAAGGGGCAATCATCCAAAGATGCCAATGGCATAAGCGGGAAAATGTGGTGGCCTATTTGCCCAAAAGTGAGCAAGGCCGTTTTCGTCGAAAGCTACAGAAGGCCTACGAAGAAACAAGCTATGCAAAAGCAAAACAGAAGCTTGCCGCAATTCGAAATGAATTGCGGCTCATTAACGAATCGGCCGTTCGCAGCTTGGATGAAGGACTGGAAGAGACGCTGACCCTGCATCGTTTGGGACTTTTCGAACAACTAGGCATCAGCTTGAAAACGACCAACTGCATCGAATCGCTGAACAGCCAACTGGCGCAATATACAAGAAGGGTCACCTACTGGAAAAACAGTAACCAACGGCAGCGGTGGGTCGCCACGGCCTTGCTGGAAATCGAACCTTCGCTTAGAAAGCTCAAAAGCTATCGGTTCCTTCCAGCTTTAAGGATCAGTATGGAGCAGTTCACTCAAGACAAAGAGCAGTCAAAAGCAGCATAGGTCATACGCAATTTTCAACTAGATTTGGGATTGACTCGAAAGGAGGGTTTCAATGATTAAAAAGCTACTCTTGCTAAATAGCTTTGTTGTTATTTTAATGTTACTTGCTCCCCCCAATGCCCGGGCCGTCAATATCGAATTTTCAGGGTTCGGCGACATGTCCTTCGGTTTTCTATCCGGCGGGCCGGCCGACGACGCCGACGCCGCCTTGTTTGCCACAGACGGCACGGATGCCCATCCATTAAGTCAAAATGATGGGTTTGGCAACGTCGGCACAGATTTTGTGGTCTTCGCCGAATTAAACGATCGGCTGTCCCTTCTGACTGAAGTCAACCTACAGCTCGAACGCGGCGGCTCGGGCGATATCGGTTTGGACGTGGAACGCACCTATCTCGATTACCGGATCATCCCTACCTTCAATGTTCAGGTGGGGTCCTTCTTTACCCCGATCGGCTTCCATAACCGGACCTTGTATAGCCGGGCCTGGTTGATGACCTCCATTCAGATTCCCGATTTTGACGAAGAGGAACTCGGTTTTGTTCCCACGCATACCACCGGCATCCACTTCTATGGAAATACCCCGACCACAGGCGCGCATTCCTTAAATTATGCCGCTTCCATCGGAAACTCCCGGGGAGAGACCCCGGATGCTTTGATCTTAAACAGAGATGAAGGTGAACGTAAAACCGTGACGCTTCTGCTCGAATGGATCTTCCCAATGTACCGGGACTTTCGATTCGGCCTAAGTGGCTGGCAGGCGCAACTCAATACCCGCTTCGTCGGACCCAACATTGGCGATACGGAGGCCGCTCCAGGCCCGGGCGCGCCGGTTCGCCTCGATGAAACAGGCTTCAACCCCTACTTAATTCTCTATTCGGAGCACTTTAATCTGAGCTTGGAATACGTCACATTAACGCAAGACGACGATCGGGGCAACCTCTCCCCCAGTTCTTATGATTTCACAAGTTTCAGTGGGCAGATCGCCCTAAACATCATGGATGACAAACTGCACCCTTATGTTCGCTACGACGAAACCAATCTGCCGGGAACCGGCGGGCCTTATCTCACACTTCGAGAAAACGATGACGGCTTGCTGGAAAGAAAATTTATCCCGGAGATGCGCGCGATCATCGTCGGTGCGGCATACGATCTCTACGCCCTCAACCGGATAAAGGTGGAGTGGGTCCGCAACTTAGATGGACCCCGAGCAAAAAATGCATTCAGTGTTCAAACAGCCTGGGCATTTTAACCCAACTTTATGTATGGAAATGGAGGAGACCATGAATTTTAAAATGACACTATGTTTATCCGCCTTAGTCCTATTACTGGGCGCGCCCTTAAAAGCCTCTTCGGAAGAGATCGCCATCATCGTCAACGTAGAAAACTCTGTAAACGAGCTCTCTCACGATGACATCCGAAAATATCTTTTGAAAGAAAGCATCTCATGGCCGGACGGCAAGAAAGTCCGTTCGGTGGATCGGGTCGGCACATCGCCACTTCGGAAAACCTTTCTTGAAAATATCGTTAAAATGTCCTCCGATCAACTGGAGAAATACTGGGTCGGCAAGCGTTATCAAAATGGCGTGCCCGTCCCGCCCAAGTTGAGCGGAGACGACCAGATCATCGAATATGTCCAATCCTTTCCAGGCGCGATCAGTTATGTAAACGCCGCCAGTATTCGAGACGATCAACGCAAAACCTTAAAAATAGTCGGGACCTTTCCAATGCAATAAATAATCGAACCGCGCATCACCCTAGGGTTTTGAAGAGAGCCAATTTCAGGTTTGAGGTTGAATCATGTTTGATCGCTTTAAAAATATGACGATACGAACTAAGCTTTTGTCGAATACGGCAGTCGGCCTGCTGTCCATTGTCTTAGTTTGGTATTTAATCATTCAAGTCATCAATACGGCTGACATCGGTTTTAACGAGGCGGAAACCGTATTGAAAGTATCGAATGCCGTAGGCCAGACTGCCAAAGCGATTCAAGAACTTTCGGAACCGGCAGGTCATCTACTGTACGACTGGAATGTCATGGTCGCGCTGAGCGCTTTCGAGGAAAAAAAGAAAAACTATCGAAATCGCATTGCCCTACTGAAAGAACTACTCAAAACCGAAGATAACCCAATTGTCGGCGAAAACAGGCTTAAGACAGAAAAGGCCGTGGAATCGATTCTTCTTATTTCAAAGGAAGTCTTCGTTCAAGCCGAGAATAAAATCACCGCTGAAGGAAGCGGTAAAATGTTTGCGGCACAAGCTGCGGTGGAAGAGGCCAATGCGCTCATGTCCCAAATCAATAAACTAGACATCCAGGCCGTCGATGCCATGCGAAACATAGAGGCCTTTCTTGGAGATCGGACGGAAAAGATCTTTCAGCAAAGTCTCAGCTCTAACGCCCGGTTTTCATACCTTTCTTTCGCCGTCTTACTCTTCAGCATTTCGCTCACGACGGCGGTGAGTTTTTTGATTTCAAGATCGATTACCCGACCGGTTACCCTCCTCCGGAATGCCGCGATCGAAATTGGACAAGGAAACCTCGCTTACAAAATCGAATCGGATTCCCACGGCGAGTTAGGCCAGTTGGTGTGTGCTTTTTCAGATATGGTCGCCAATCAACGGCGTTTGGTGACCGAAGTCAAAAGCAGCTCGAAGCAAATCGCATCGGCTTCGGTCGATCTTTCCGCTTCGAGCCACCAAATGACGGAAAACTCAGAACGCGCCGCAAAGCAGGTCGCTACGGCATCGGAGGCAAGTAAGCTCACCAGCGATAACATTCAGGCTGTTTCTGCCGCTGCCGAGGAAATGTTGAGTACGATAGCCCAAATTTCTGAAAGCATTCAGGAAGAATCGCGCATTGCTTCTAATGCCGTTGTCCTTTCGAAAAACACAAATACCAGTATTTCAAAATTAGGCAAATCGAGTCAGGAAATTGGTGAAATGGCCGAAGTCATCACAGGAATAGCCCAACAAACCAACCTGCTTGCCTTAAATGCAACCATTGAGGCCGCCCGCGCGGGTGAACTGGGTAAGGGCTTCGCTGTTGTCGCCAATGAAGTCAAAGAGTTGGCAAATAAAACCGCAACAGCGACAGAAGGAATTAACACAATGATTCGTGAAATTCAGGAAGACACGAAAAATGCAATCATTGCAACAGAAGACATCAGCAAGGTGATCAATGAGATCAATAGAATCTCCGAATCTGTCGCGGGAGCGATAGAGGAACAAACGGTCGCCACCCAAGAGATTGCCCGTAATATGGCGCAAGCGGCAACAGGATCGAAAAAAGTATCGGACAGCAATAATACTGTTGCAGAATCCTCTAAAAATACGGCAAAAGGCTCAGAAAACATACTAAAGGCCGCTCAGAATCTTTCGAAGATGAGCGATGAGTTCTTAGAGCTTGTCGATCGTTTTAAAAATTAGGATTTAGGATTACATTCACTCAGCGTTTCCAAAATTAAAGTTCATCTCTTTTACCGAATACCCGCTTAAGCCCTCTTTGTCCGCACGGCAATCTCACCAGGCATCTCTTCTTTTCTGAAAAAGCCATCTTGGAGTCTTTCCCGATCCTCTTTCTTGACATCCGGTCAATCCTTAGTGAGATAATACATTATTATTAATAAATCTCAGTGCTTTCGTTAAACGGTTTCCTTTAGCTCCCTAACGAAGACCTGGAAATAGGGTGCACGAAGTACAATGACAATAACATCACCTCCACAAATAAAGTCGGATTCCTTTCCACTCGGAATCGATCCTTTCTCTTATCGCGATCTTTACCGACCCGCGCGTCTTGAGGCCCTATACATGGCCTTCGAACAGCAGCTCCAAGAGCACGACCCAGACTTATTTATACATTTTTGCGCGTATCAAAAATCGCAAACACAAATATTAAACCCACCCGATGAATCCGAATTGCTTATTCGGGTTGCCAGGCATCTGAGTGCTTTTATCGCCCAACTCTTTCATGTTGAACCGGAACGTGCTGAATTAATAAAAAGCATTCAATCCCAGAAACCGATTTTTAGATTTAAAAAAGAATTCGTTCAAAAACGTGTCCTTAAATACGAAACGACAGCCCCCCTCTCCAACCAAGCAGTTCAAAATCTGGAACATAGAGTCTGTCAAGTCATTAAAGCGCTACAAGGACAGAGTCCAGGTAACCAAGATCAAGAAACCCTTTGGGCGACCGCCATTTGTAAACTCCTTGATGCGGAGAAAGCAATTGACTTATATCTGAAACGGAAGGAGCCTTTTCCCGAAGGGGTAGGAGAAACGCTTTCCCGGCTTCAAAGCCATTTGGGTGAGTCGCAAAAAAACATTATAGATTTAGGCGGCATGAACCCCGCCGCATTAGAGGCGGTGCAGAAAGAATTGGCGGCATTCACTCAATATTTCCACGCCCTGCTCCATAATCCAGAGGACACGACACTCAAGGAATGGAGCGCTTTCCATTTCCCGAAAAAAATCGATTTCATGCATCTCGTCGAGAACGAACGGCCCAGCACGGAGAGGCCCGAATGGATGGTCGGCCCCGAGACGCGACTTCGCCGGCGCGACGGCTTCCAACTCACCGACCGACGTTATTCCGAAAAACAGGTCTTGGACGAGATCGACTACTGCGTGATTTGCCACCCGCGAGAAAAAGACAGCTGCCGCATCGGCATTCACAAAAAGAAATCCCTCGAGATCGAAAAAAACCCGCTGGGCATCGACCTCAACGGTTGCCCACTGGATGAAAGAATTTCAGAGATGCACGTCCTTCAAGGCGAAGGCGACGCCATCGCGGCATTGGCGATGATTATCTTAGACAACCCCATGGTCCCAGCCACCGGCCATCGAATCTGCAACGACTGCATGAAGGGCTGCATTTATCAAAAACAAGAACCGGTGAATATTCCGCAAGCCGAAACCCGCATCCTGACGGATGTCTTAGACCTTCCCTATGGCTTCGAGATTTACAGCCTCCTCTGCCGATGGAACCCGCTCAATCGGAAACGGCCCTATGCCCTCCCCTACAACGGGAAAAAGGTCTTGGTCGTTGGAATGGGTCCGGCGGGGTTTACCCTCGCCCATTTTCTATTGAACGAAGGCTTCGGCGTCATCGGTATCGATGGCTTAAAAATCGAGCCGCTTCCAAAAGCACTTGTGGGAGATGCATCTACGACGCCACAGCCTGTAAAAGACATCTCGACCCTCTATCATGAACTCGACCAACGGGTATTGTCGGGATTCGGCGGCGTGGCCGAATATGGCATCACCGTGCGTTGGGATAAAAATTTTCTCGATCTCATTCACCTTTGCTTGGCTCGGCGCAATCACTTTCAGGTCTACGGCGGCATCCGCTTTGGCGGGACACTCACTGTCGAGGACGCCTGGGCGCTCGGCTTTGATCACATCGCCATCGCGGCGGGCGCGGGCAAGCCGACGATTTTGGATATGAAAAACAATCTCATCAAAGGCATCCGCAAGGCCAGCGATTTTTTAATGGCCCTGCAACTGACCGGCGCCTTCAAGAAATCGTCTCTGGCAAACCTGCAACTTCGTCTTCCGGCCCTTGTGATTGGCGGCGGTCTTACCGCCATCGACACCGCAACCGAGGCAATGGCCTACTACCCCGTGCAGGTCGAAAAAACCTTGTCGCAATTCGAGGCCCTCTGCGCCCACAGTGGCGAAGACAAGCTGCTCTCGATATTTGACGAAGAAGAAAAAGGAATCCTTCAGGAATATTTAGCGCATGGGCGGGATATTCGAGCGGAGCGAACCCGCGCGGAAGCCTCAGACGAAGCGCCAAATTTTATCCCCTTGCTTCGCGCCTGGGGTGGCGTCTCCATCGTTTACCGAAGAGAGATCGAAGACTCTCCAGCCTATCGCCTCAACCACGAAGAGATTATAAAATCCTTGGAGGAAGGCATTGACTACTACGAAACCCTTAGTCCCATCGAAGCGATTCCCGACCGTTTCGGGGCCGTCGCTGGCGTCCGATTCGAAAAACAACAATTGAAGGATGGCGATTTGATCGGCTCGGGCGACTATTTGGATCTGCCCGCCAAGGCCGTTATGGTCGCTGCGGGAACCACGCCGAATGTCATCTACGAAAAAGAACACCCCGGAACCTTTCAAATGGACGGACGGAAAAAATTCTTTAAACGCTATCAGCCCAATTGGGAGAGCGCGGATGCACCCAGGCTTGAGGCCTCCGACAATTGGACCACGCCCGCAGTTTTCACCTCGTATCAAAAAGACGGAAAGTTTATTTCCTACTACGGCGACAATCATCCCATCTATGCGGGGAATGTGGTTAAGGCCATGGCCTCGGCGAAAGACGGTTATCCCGACATCGTCCGGCTTTTTGAATCGGAACTTGCAGCCCTTTCATCGAAGGATCAAGCAAAACGCGATGCGGCCTTTTCATCCTTTTCAAATTCCCTCAATGAAGCGCTTCATGCAAGCGTCGTCGATGTGGTCCGCCTCACGCCGACCATTATCGAAATCATCGTGAAGGCCCCCATGCAGGCGCGGCAGTTCCGGCCCGGCCAGTTTTATCGTCTGCAAAGCTATGAAACCGGCGCTAAAATGATTGAAGGATATTCCCTGCATACGGAAGGGATCGCGCTCACCGGGGCCTGGGTTGATCCAGAAAAAGGTCTCCTTTCGCTCATCACCTTGGAAATGGGGGTCAGCTCCCGACTCTGCGCGGCATTGAAACCGGGCGATCCGGTTGTGGTGATGGGGCCGACCGGCGCGCCGACGGAGATTCCGACGGGAGAAACGGTTCTCCTTGCCGGAGGCGGACTCGGCAATGCCGTCCTTTTTTCCATTGGCAAGGTCATGCGTGCGGCGGGCAACAAAGTCATCTATTTTGCAGGCTATAAAAAACCGGAGGACGTTTATAAAGTTGAGGAAATTGAAGCGGCTTCGGATTTGATTGTGTGGAGCGTCGATGCCGGTGCGCCCATTCAACCGGGACGTCCCCAGGATAAAAACTTCGTCGGCAATATTGTCGAGGCCATGGTGGCCTATGCCGGAGGCAAGTTGGGCGACACCCCGCTCTTACTTCAGGATGTCGACCGGATCATCGCCATTGGTTCCGATCGCATGATGAATGGCGTAAAAATGGCGCGACATGGTGTCCTCTCACCTTATTTAAAACCGGGCCACATTGCCATTGGCAGTATCAACTCGCCCATGCAATGCATGATGAAGGAGGTCTGCGCCCAATGCCTGCAAAAGCACGTCGATCCGATTACAGGCAAAGAAAGCTGGCCGGTCTTTTCTTGCTTTAATCAGGACCAAGCCCTCGACGAAGTCGATTTCAAAAATCTAAACGACCGCTTAAAACAAAATTCTGTCCAGGAAAAATTAACAAATAAGACCTTGGATTTATTGATGAAGAAAGAAAATATCATGCGTGTTTAAGAAGGCATTTGAAATAATGAGGGCTTGCAAACGGAAAGTATTAGGCTGGGGATCACCCTTGCTTTTCTTTGATCTGAAGAAACGCTTCTAAAATGTCTTGTACTTTCTCGGCCTCTTCGAGATCACCTTCTTTGAGCAATTGCTGCCGAGTAGACGAGAGTTCGTCTTCCACGAACTTCTCACTTAAATGCTCAAAGGAAGCAAGCTCAAGGAGTTCATGGAAATAACGCTTGCCTATTTTAGCTTTAAATCGCTCTTCCGGCGTTTTAAGATAGGCTCCGAACACCTCCCGAAGCGTCCGAAGGTTTCTTTCTTCCAGATGATCTTCCGCTCTTTTATATTCGGTTAAAACCACATCCGAAACAAATTCGCGCTTCAGGCCCTTGCCGTAGACGATGGCAATGGCATCGTAATAATCCTGCCTTGCGATCTTATCTTTGAAGCGCTCCTCCGGCGTTTTTGAACTAAAAAACCCCATCGCCTCGCTCCACGCAGATAAGCTTCTCGAAGGGTGCCCTGCCTTCCTTTGGAGGGCACCCTTCGTTTTCGAACATCAAGGTCAGTCAGGCGAGCTCCGCCTAGCGAAGGCAAAGCTGATTATAAATTACATCCACCAAGGAATATCGCCGGTCTCAGATTGGAGATAGCCTTTTAATACGTCCGTTCTCGAAACCACGCCGATGACGGTTCCATCGGGGTCCACAACCGGAACGCGAATAAAATGTTTTTCCTCCAAGGTCTTCATCACTTCGTCCGCCGAGGCTTTTTCATCGACGCAAACCGGCTTTGTAGTCATCACCTCTTTTGCGGTCACCTTACTCAGATCTTTACCCGCACGGAGGGATTTAAGAATATCGAACTCGCTGATAATCCCAACAAGATGTCTCTTTTCATCGACGACAGGGAGGCTGCCAAATCGTCCTGTCGTAATCGCGACGGCAACCCTATCGGCCATTGATCCTTGGAAGCAAGTGGTCACCTGCGATTCCATGAAATGTCCAGCGGTCAGTGTATTAAACGCAGTCTTTCCTGTAAGGTAGTCGACCCGTCGCCCCATGATGATACCTCCTTTTTTATTGTGATTTTTCTTCCCTTCCTCCCTACACCTTTGAAGACTCATCCTCTCTCTAACGTGCCTTCTTTAAGCTGTATGCCTTTTGGGTTAAAAAATCAATCCATATCATTAGAAGGTTTTTTCTCTCACGCAAAGCCTTAAGAGGTTCTGTTTGTAGAATGCCTTCCCTTAGAAAATCGAGCGTCACAGACTTTCTGTGTCCGTAAGAGCACCAGTATGCCTCGACGCATAGAGGCGTGAGCTGGGACATCAGGAAGGTCAGATCGGAAAAGGTCCTGTAACACCAAGACCTTATTTTTTAGGTTTTTGGGCTGGCCCGATCGGGCTCAAATGCCCCGCAGGAAAATCGATCGTATACGCTTCTCCAAAACCCACTGTGTACTGTCCACTTTCGGGATGCAAGGCGAACAAGTGAAAATCGGGCAATCCGCGCAAAACGCCCACGACCTCTCCGAACTGTTCCGCCATGGCATCGAGCCGTCGATGATAATGTTTATCGGAGCGCTCGACTTCCTCGACACGGCAGCGAAAGACGGCCCGTTCTCTTGCAAACAAATTTTCGGATTCAGACTCCGGCCGAATGAAGAGGATGGCGGCCTGTGGGTGGTGCATCAGGTTCACGGTATGGCGGGCCAATTCGCTGATGAAGATATAGAATATCCCTTTTTCGTCCCGCACAAAAGGGGCATAACTAATCTCAGGATGCTTGTCCACGGAAACGGTCGAAAGCAAGAGTGTTTTTTTGGAGGCGATTAGATCACGAAGCCCCACCGCCAGGTGTGCTAAGTTTTCCGTCTCCGAATCAGGCATGCCAAATACTCCCTATCATGGCTTTTGGGGGTTCAATTTTTCACATCGTGTATTTCTTTTGTAAAATGTGATGTAGGAGGTCATGGATCTTAACTCCCCTCTTGCATTGCCTCTTTTATTTTTTGAGCCAGACCAGAGAGACTGAAAGGCTTTTGAATGAAATGAATCGTTTCGGTAGGCGATGCGCGATTCAAAACAATATTGGAAGTATAACCAGACATGTAAAGGACTTTAATATTTGGAAGACCTTCTGAAATTTTATTTTTTAACTCCGTTCCAGACATCTCTGGCATCACGACATCAGTAAGTAAGAGATCCAAGTGTGTACCTTCGTCCGCGCAATAAGATTGCGCTTGCTTTGCGCTATTAGCCGCCCACACCTTATAACCTAATTTTTTCAACATCGCTTCTGTCATACCGCGAACCAATTCATCGTCTTCAACCAATAGGATTGTACCCCGACCCGGCACGAAGGGAGTGGCTCGAGATTCCGTCTTTATTTCGAACGATTTTTCAATTTTCGGAAAATAAATATTTAAGGTTGTGCCCTGTTCTGGCGCACTAACGACTCCAATCAGCCCCTCCGCTTGACTCACCGCCCCATAGACCATGGCCAAACCCAAACCCGTCCCTTTATCCATTTCCTTGGTCGTAAAAAAGGGCTCGAAAATTTGAGATAAAGTCTCTTTGTCCATTCCGATTCCATTGTCGCGAACACACAAGTGGACATAATGACCTGGCTTGAATCCGTAATGTGCACGACAGTCTTCCTCGTTCAGTACCACATTCGCTGTTTCAATATGGAAAATTCCACCTTGAGGCATTGCATCTCGTGCATTGACAGCCAAATTGATAATAATCTGATCGATCTGGGACGCATCACAGAAAATCTTCCAAAGGGTGTCTCCCGAATGGAATCGCAATTCGATGTCTTCACCAATTAAATGGGACAGTGTATTTTGGATATCCTGAATACGATCATTAAGATCCAAGACCTGAGGGTTTACGATTTGTTTTCTAGAAAAAGCAAGCAGATGCTCCGTTGTGTTTTTCGAACGATCGGCCGCTTTTTCGATCTCGATCAGACTACCCAAAATCGGATCGTCTGGCGACACTTGACCTCGAATCAATTCGGAATAGCCTAGAATCACGCTGAGCATATTATTAAAATCGTGAGCGACGCCCCCGGCCAAGCGGCCAATGGACTCCATCTTTTGGGCTTGGCGTAATTGAAGTTCTAGTTTTGCTTTTTCTTCTTCCGACCGTTTGTGTTCGGTAACGTCATTGCCAAAAGAAATGGTCGCAACGACCTGACCGTTTACTTCGATGGGGTTATTCTCCCAGATAATGTGACGTTCTTCACCCGATTTAGTCAGGATGAGATTTTCGTATGTCCTGGGAACACCGCCCGCCAATAAACGCGTAAATTCAATATAAACGTCTGGATAACGGTCTTTAGGAACCAAGGTCTCGAACCAGTTTTTTCCGGCCATTTCTGCGGCGCTGTAACCGGTCACTTTCTCGGCAGTTTCGTTGAAGATATCAATCCTTCCCTCATGATCCATGCTGAGGATCATGACATTGGCCGTTCGAATTAAATTCTCAGAAAATTCTTTGGCCTGCCTCAGTTCCTCTTCAATTTGCTTTTGCTCACTAATATCACGGGAAACGCCATAGAGGCCAAATACTTTGCCTTCTTCATCGCACAAGGGCCCTTTTGTGGTTAGGAAAGTCCGATTTTCACCCTCGGTTTTCGGCACTGTTTCTTCAAACGTAACCGTTAGGCCCTTATCCAGAATTTCGCGGTCTTTATCTCGAAAAGCCTCAGCGAGAGCTTGAGGAAAAATAGAGAAATCGTCTCGACCGAGTACGTCGGCAGGGGACTTTCCAATCACCTTTCCGGCGGCAGTATTGAATAGCCCATAATGCCCCTCCAGATCTTTCGCAAAGACGGCATCAGGCGTATTCTCTATAATCGCCTGTAAATAACTACGATGCTTGCTCAAGGCCATTTCCATCTCTTTTCGGCCTGTGATGTCAATATGAGAACCCATCAAACGGATTGGCTTTCCTCCTTTATCGTAAAGAAGGGACCCTTGCGACAAGATCCAGCGGTACGACCCGTCTCGGTGTTTGAAACGAAATTCTTCCTCATATTTTGGTTGTGGATCGTCGACGAAAGTCCGCGCCCGATTCAACATTCGCTCGCGATCCTCTGGATGTAATCGGGATTCCCATTCGTAAAAAGTATCCGTAATTTCACCCACAGCATAGCCAATTTGACTTTTCCATTCCGGTGAATAGTGCACTCGATTCGTGCCAATTTCCCAGTCCCAGAGGCCAACATTTGCAGCATCAATTGCGAGCCGTAAGCGCTCCTCGCTCTCACGAAGTGCACCTTCCGCTTGCTTTCGCTGAGTGATGTCGGTCACAAAACCTTCGAGGGCACTCAAAACACCTGCCTCCGAAAAGATACCGAGGCCTTGCTCCCAAATCCACTTCACATCACCCTGCACGGTCAGAATTCGGTAGACAAGTTGGAAAGGACGACGCGCTTCCAAGGCCGCTTGTACCTGTGCCCAAACGGTTTCCCGATCATCCGGAAAAATCACATCCTGGCCAAAAGAGACACGTCCTTCTAGAAAGTCTGAAGGCGAATACCCTGTCAATTCAAGAACCCCGTCGCTAATAAACTCCATGCTCCAATTTTCATCGTTTCGGCAGCGATAAACAACGCCCGGCAAATTGTTAAGCAAGGTCGTCTGGAATCGTTGATGCTCCCGCAACGTGGTCTCCGCGCGTTTACGCTCGCTAATATCCTCGACAATCGCCAAGTGATAATCGGGCGCCGAACCCTGAAACCATAGAGGCATAACCGTAAGTCGAACGAAGACTTCTATACCATTCTTGTGGATATACCTTTTTTCCATCTGAAAGGTCTCAAGCGCGCCCGCCCGTAACTGGGCCATATTCTTCAGATCTTCTTCCAGATCGTCGGGATGGGTAATGGATTGAAAATCCAAGTGCAGCATTTCTTCAGCGCTATAGCCCACCATGTCGCAATAGTATTGATTAATACGCGTATAGGCACCGGTATGGCTGTT
Source organism: Nitrospirota bacterium (assembly GCA_029261155.1). GTDB lineage: Bacteria > Nitrospirota > Nitrospiria > SBBL01 > JAADHI01 > JAJDBU01. The sequence goes on from JAJDBW010000014.1 coordinate 33,682, forward strand.
TATCTCCGCTACACCCACTGCGGATTGATCAAACAAGGCACTATAGAAACGATCACTTTTTCGTAAGGCATCCTCAACCCGTTTTTGTTCGGTGATATCACGGACAACGACAGAAGCGGCCGAGATCCGCCCATCTTCGTCACGGAGTGGATCGAAGCGAATATCCATAAATCTCAGATCCAGGTTCCTGGGCTTCATCCACATTTGATAACGCACCCGTTCCCCCTGAAAACACTGATCTAGTTTCGGTTTGAGGGATTGCTGAAACACCTCTTCTCCCAATAAGTTGGCCACCGATTTTCCAACAATTTCTCCCCGTGTTTTTCCAAAAACGGAAAGATAGGTTTCATTGACCGCTTGATAAACATAGTTCCGATCCAAAAATGACATGAAATCGCTAGAAACCGAAACGATTTGTTCGTATTTTTTCAAGGCCTTTTCTTCATGCTTCCGCTTACTGATATCTCGGGCAAAGGCCACATGGAACTCCGACTTAGCGTACCAAAAATGTTTCGCATCAATCTCTACGGGGAAAAAACTGCCATCCTTACGTCGATGAAACGTTTCGAGCTGAAAGGTATTCACCGATTCGCCTTGCCCTTCGTTTTCCCATATCGCGTCCCATTTTTCCATGGGGTAGGCCGGATCGATATCCGAAAGATGTAATGCCATTAATTCTTCTCGCGTATAGCCCAATGAACGGCAGGCCTGGTTATTCACATAGGTAAAGCCCGCATTCCGATTCATCCAAAATACAGCAATTGGCGCTTCGTCAATTGTAAAGTGGAACATCTTCAGGAACGATTCATTCAATTCGTTATCTTCACGATTCATGATCATGCCCTATTATTGCAAAACGGATTCATTCTATCTCCTCAATAAATTGCATCATTGCCTGATAATACGCTTGTCCCCCAATTATATAGGAATCGTTGTGACCGGCATTGGTTATAGTATAAAACCGTTTGGGTTCGTTGGCGGCCTCAAATACGCTTTGGCCCTGCCGGTAAGGCACCACCGCGTCTCGGTCACCGTGCAGGATGAGAAGAGGTAAATGAACCTTTCGGATTTTTGATAGGTTATCGTATTGGATTTTAAGCAATCTACTGGGAAACCAGGGAAAAGATTCCTTCGCCATCGCCTTAACAGAGGCAAAAGGCGCTTCGAGGATGAGGCCGCCAAACTCGATTTCCGTCGCAAGATCGACCGCGACTGCGGCCCCAAGCGAACGCCCAAATACAAGCACTTTTCGCGGATCAACGTCAGGCCGACCCATGAGATAATCGTAGGCCGCACGCGCATCGCGGCGGGTGCCCTCTTCCGATATTTCGCCCTCGCTCTTTCCGTAGCCCCGATAATCGATGATGAGAATATTTATTTTGAGATTGCGATGCAATCGGGAAAGAAGATCCACCCGATTGCCGATGTTTCCGGCATTTCCGTGAAACCAGAGCAGCGTTTTACGACTTCCATCGAAAGGCACGTACCAGCCATGAATTCGAACCCCATCTTCCGTGGTAAGTGTGAGATCCTCAAAAGAAAGGCCGATGTCCTCAGGTGTGGCAAGGAGGTTTTTTTCGGGAAAATAGAGAAAGGCTTTTTCCATCGAACAAGCACTTAGAATAAAAGAAGCAAGCAGAAAAAAAATAAGCGCAAGAGAAGGAAGATCGTAGAGGAGGAGCCGATTCAATCGCATCGGTCGCCTGAAGGTTTCGCGTTGCAGGCGATTCGCCTTGCAATCATTGTTAAACCTGTCGCAAAGCGCTCCCGGTTTAGTCGTTTACCGGAAGTCCACAGGAAATTTCGTAGTCGAGCAATTCGGTGATGCTCGGGTTCGGACCACAGAGGAGACACTTGGGGTTTTTGGGAACTTTCACATTTTGGAAGCGCATCTCCAAGGCATCGTAAATCAATAGACGTCCGGCCATAGACTCGCCAATCCCAAGGATTTCTTTGAGGGCCTCGGCGGCCTGCAGAATGCCGATGGTTCCCGCCAGCACGCCCAACACGCCTGCTTCTTGACAACTGGGCACCAGGCCCGGCGGCGGGGGTTCGGGATACAGGCAGCGGTAACAGGGCTTCGGTCCGTCGTCCGTGTGGTGCGGTTTTAATGTGGTCAGTTGACCCTCAAAACGAAAGATACTGCCGGAAATCAAAGTCTTCTTTTGAAAAAAAGCGGCGTCGTTGACTAAGAAGCGCGTGGCGAAATTGTCGGAGCCATCGAGAATGATGTCGTAGTCCTTGATCGTGTCCATGATATTTCCGGAGTTCAGACGTCCAGTATAAGCATTTACTTTTACATCAGGATTCATCTTTGCAATGGTCTCTTGCGCCGATTCGACCTTTGGACGATTAACCGTTTGCGTACTGTGAATGATTTGCCGTTGCAGGTTAGACAAATCAACCTGGTCATCATCGATAATCCCCAGCGTGCCGACGCCCGCCGAGGCCAAGTACAGGATGGCGGGTGAACCCAGGCCACCTGCGCCAATGAGAAAGACCTTCGCCTCCGCAATCTTTTTTTGGCCCTTGCCGCCCACTTCCTTCAGGAGGATCTGGCGGCTATAACGCTGGAGCTGTTCTTCGGTGAATGACATGATTTTCCTATTGGTTTTCGCGAATGCCTTGACGCCTTTATTCGATAATATTACGTTCGATGGGATCGACCTTCACGCCGCGCTGCTTCATCCATTGCACGGCCTCTTCGATCACCGAGACGTCCCCGGTCAGTTCAAGATCGACCCAGCCCGTCTTTTCATTGACATCCGCTCGGCGGACATTCGTGACAATTTGATATTTCTTCCCCACTTCATAAATGATCGGTTCTTTGATCTTCTCTTCGGGAAATGTGATGTGTACCTTTAAATTGGCCAAGTGCTCTCCTTCTTTTCGAGACGACCCGCTCGCGAGCCTCTGTCCAGGTTTCTTATCCTCCGGCTATGGCCGGAATTATAGACACCTCGTCCGAACTTTTCACCGGCGTTTGAAGTCCTTCGTGGAAACGGATATCTTCTTCGTTGATATAAATATTCACGAAACGGCGGAGGGCACCCTGCTCGTCGCACAGCCGACCTTTTATTCCCGGATAAGTGCGCTCCAAGGCCTCAATGAGGTCCGCGACGTCCTTGCCTTCTGCAAGGACTTCCCCTTGGCCATCTGTCAGTTTTCTTAGCGGGGTGGGAATCCGTACTTTCATTATCGATCTCCTTCTTCTTTCAGCGCATCGCTTTTTTTCAAGGCCTCCTGAAAACTCATGAGGCTGGGTTGAATTAGCCAGGGCGCGCCCACGGAAGGCGCAATGGCCTCCTGCGTTTTTAAGCCGTTTCCGGTAATATAGGCCACGACAGATTCGTCGCGCTTGAAGACCCCTTGTTCCGCCAGTTTTTTCAAAACGGCGATGGTCACGCCGCCAGCGGTTTCAGCAAAAATCCCTTCTTTTTGCGCCAACAGCATCATGCCTTGAACCACCGCTTCATCGCTCACCGATTCGATCAGACCGCCGCTCTCCCGCGCCACTTTAACGGCATAGAAACCGTCGGCCGGATTCCCGATGGCCAAGGACTTCGCAATGGTTTTGGGCTTGACCGGTTTAATAAAATCACGTTTTTCTTTAAAGGCCTCGGCCACGGGCGAGCAGCCTTCCGCCTGGGCGCCGTGGATCTTCGTGACCACAGGCCCCACAAGGCCGAGGCTTTCAAACTCGTGAAAGCCTTTGTAGATTTTTGTCAAAAGGGAGCCCGAGGCGATGGGCACCACCACGTGGTCCGGCGCTTGCCAATCAAGATATTCCATCGTTTCGTAGGCCAGCGTTTTGGAGCCTTCCGAATAATAGGGGCGGATATTAATGTTCACAAAGGCCCAGGGATACTCGCCCGCCACCTCGCTGCACAAGCGGTTGACATCGTCATAGTTGCCTTCGACGGCCACCACATTGGGCTTGTAAACCAAGTTGCCCAGGATTTTTCCCGCCTCTAAATCGGAGGGAATGAACACAAAACAACGCAGGCCCGATTCGGCGGCATGGGCCGAAACGGAATTGGCGAGGTTTCCGGTGGAGGCGCAGGCCACGGTATCGAAACCCAATTCCTTCGCCCGCGTCAGGGCCACGGCGACCACACGATCTTTAAAGGAAAGCGTGAGGCAATTGACCGTGTCGTTCTTTAAGTAAAGGCGATCGAGGCCCAAGATCCGGCCCAAATTTTTCGCATGAATCATCGGGGTAAAGCCCGCATTCAGTCCGGCTGTGGGCTCGCCTTCGATGGGCAATAAATCTTTGTAACGCCAGAGGCTCTTGGGACCCTGTTGAATTTTTTCCTTAGAGATAACGGAGCGAATCGCATCGTAGTTGTACGCCACCTCCAAAGGGCCGAAACAGAATTCGCAGACATGAATCGCCTCGGCGGGGTAGGCCTTTTTACATTCCTTACAAACCAGGCCTTTCATCTTATTCATGGCGTGCCATCCCCTTTCGCTGCCGCAACCGTATCGAGATGACAAACCGGCTGTTCCGGCTGTTCCTGCATTTCCAGTTTTTCGATTGAGGGCTTCGTCCCGCAAAGCGGACAATCCGGATTACGCTGAATCTTAATCTCGCGGAATCGCGTCGTCAGCGCGCTATAGTTTAAGATGCGATTGGTCAAAAGACTGCCGATTCCCAGAATTAATTTTAGAACTTCGGTTCCTTGGAGCGTCCCGATAAAACCCGCAAGGGCACCCAACACGCCTGCCTCCTGGCAACTTGGCACAACACCGAGCGGCGGCGGGGCGGGGAAGACACAACGATAACAGGCCGATTCTTTGGGGACGATGGTAAAAAGTTGACCCTCGAAACGAAGAATACCACCATGCACAAGGGGCTTATTCGCAAAAAAAGCCGCATCGTTTATTAAAAATTTTGCTGGGAAATTGTCCGTACCGTCCACGATGACATCGTATTCGCCAAAAATTTGAAGCGCATTTCCCGGATTAATATATTTTTGATAAGGAATGACTTTGACATCCGGATTCAATGCCCCCACTTTATCCGTCGCTGACTTTACTTTAGATTGGCCGACATCGGCGGTGTGGTGGATAATCTGCCGCTGCAGATTGGTTAAATCAACGACATCAGCATCGGCAATGCCAAGTGTGCCGACACCAGCCGCCGCTAAATAGAGCGCCAGCGGGGCACCAAGTCCACCTGCACCAACGATGAGCACCTTCGCGTCGCCGATCTTCTTCTGGCCTTTCCCTCCCACTTCGGAGAGGATGATATGCCTGCTATAGCGTACAAGTTGCTCTTCCGTAAAAGCCATCGTTCCCTACTTTTTAGATGTTGAAATATTTTTCGATGCTGATGTAACGCTCGCCCGTATCGGGCAAGATCGTGACGACGGTTTTATCTTTGCCCAATTCCTGCGCCACCTGCTTTGCCGCCCAGGCGTTTGCACCCGAAGAAATCCCCACGAGAAGACCTTCCTCTCGCGCTAAAGCCTTCGCAGATTTATAAGCCTCATCATCCGTTACAACAATTACGCGGTCGATGATGCTTCGGTTTAAAATATCCGGAATAAAACCGGCGCCAATCCCCTGAATTTTGTGCGGACCTGGATCTCCCCCTGAAAGGACCGCACACGTGGACGGTTCGACGGCAATAATCTGTACTTTGGGGTTTTTGGCCTTTAAGACCTCTCCAACGCCGGTAATCGTACCCCCCGTCCCCACACCTGCGACAAAAGCATCAACCGGCGCATCCAAGGCTTCCAATATTTCCGGACCCGTCGTTTGGCGATGGACTTCAGGATTGGCCGGATTGGAAAACTGTCCCGGCATGTAATAATTCGAATTTTGCGAGATAATATTTTCCGCCTCTTTAATCGCCCCTCGCATGCCCTCCCAGGCCGGAGTTAGTACCAGTTGCGCCCCATAGGAAGAAAGCAGGCTTGCGCGCTCCAAACTCATCGATTCGGGCATCACCAAGATCAATTTATACTTTCTGACTGCCGCAACGAGGGCCAAGCCAATCCCCGTGTTACCACTCGTGGGTTCAACAATGGTCATTCCCGGTTTCAATCGGCCAGAGGCCTCAGCCGCCTCGATCATGCTGACGCAGATACGGTCTTTGACGCTGCCTCCCGGATTAAAATACTCGACCTTCGCAAAAATACGGGCCGCTGGGGGCTTCGAGAAATATTTAATCTCGATCAGTGGCGTCTTCCCAATTAAGGTTGTAATATCGGAAGCATGCTTGGTCACCGATGTTTTGCCCTTCGCTCCGCCGCCCATAAAATAGATCAGCTCCAATTCATCGCCTTCCTGAAGAGGCGTTTGATCGAGATGGGCGCGATCCACCATTTTGCCGTTTAATTCGATCGTCACCATTCGCGGTTCAATGCTTTTCGACTTGAGCAGATCGATCAGTTTGGCTTCTTCAATGTCTTGATTTTTACCGTTAATTTTTAGGCGCATTGCTCTATTGCTCGCAGAAATCGTAAAACGTAAAGTCCTTTATTTATCAGATATATCGCGCTATTGTCAAGAAAGTGGCGCATTTGTGAAATTCGTCTCTAGATCTTGAAAAAAACCTTAATTATCACCTTTTTAAAATTCGACAAAACCCTCTTTAGCCCTAAAGGCAAAGTGGATCTTAATCTTTGCCAAGGGCCTTGAAAAACCGGCGGATTCGAGTCGCATTGGCGCCGACATCACTCCGTCCGACACGCGAGGCGGAACGAATGTCCAGGCGGCTTCCCGTGTCCATGGGACGGATGCGGATAACGACGTCGTCCTTGAATCCGAACCACCAAGTCGTATCGGTCGCCTCAATCCGAAGAGCCTCCGGCTCGGCGGCGACAATTTCCCATTTGAGTGAATTCGCAACGGACAAGGCCTTTTCAAAGGCCACGGCAGGAGCCTCGGCCAGGAGTATCGTATCAATATCCGGATAGGCCGTCTGCTGTTGAATCGCAATTTCGAGACCGCCGTAGGCCGCGCCGTTCGGGGCCGCCTGCCGCGTGGGCAGCAAAGCCTCAAAGGAGGGTGGATCGGCCGTATCGGAGGTAATGTCGTGAATTCGCGGAACCTGCCTGGCCCGGTACAATGCCTGCGCCGGGATGCCAATCACCGCCGCGCTCAAGACCAGGGTGAATAGGTTTCGATAAAAGCCGAGCCGCCCTCGACCGGGCCGCGTCGCGATCATCCTCATGCCGGAAAGAATAAATGAGAGGATGGCGGCGTAGGCCGCCCATTTCAGGACGAGGAATCCGGTTTTAAATGACCACCACTCCCATCGGTGCCCCAAACCCGAGAGGACGGCGAAGCCCAAGGCCGCCAGACTTGTCGCGATCACAAAACGGGCGAAGATCCGATTCGGGCGCGATATCAAATCCCGCCTTTCGGGATTCCCTTCATCCCGTGCCTGAGGCCTCTCTTGCGCTTCGCCGGACATTAAGTCGTAATCCATTCTTCAAGGCCGGGCCGCAAGGCCGTCATCGGCTGATAGCCGCGCGTCAACAGCAGCCCTCCGGAGGCCTTCTTCAAGAGCACCGTGGGAAAACCCCGCACACCCCATTCATGCGTCTGGGCAAAATGCGCCTCCGTTTTCCGGCGGACACCCTCGGATTGAAAAGCCTGTAAAAAGGCCTCCACCTCCAAACCTTGCCCTACCGCCAAGCCAGACAAGACCGGAGTTTGCGTCACATCCTGTCTTTCCGCGTAAAATGCCCTTTGCACGGCCTTAAAATACGGAAATGCCAAGGCCGGATTCAGGCCGGAAACAGCTACCACCGCGCGGCAGGCCGGTTCCGTATCGTAGACGAAACCTTTGGGCATCGCCCCTTCGAATTGAAAGGGCTGCCCCGTCCGGCGATGGACTTCGCGCCAGTGGTGAAGGATCTCTTCGCGCAAGGCGGCATCCATGGGCTCAAGCGTCCTTGGACGCAGGCCGCCCATCAAGAGGGAAATACCCAAGCGATCCGAATATTCTTTTTGGATTGCCTCGATCACCGGACTGAAGCCCCAGCACCAAGAACACATCGGATCGGCCACGTACCAGAGAGTCGATTTTTCTGATGCCATGGCTCTTTTTTCTCCTTGAAGCAGAGGACGCGCATTCATCTCTTGATTTTAGTCCCTCTTTCCTTCATATAACAACAGTAAATTGAAGGCCACCGATGAAACAGTATTTAAATCTCGTTAAAAACATCCTTGAAAACGGCGAAGAAAAAACCGACCGCACCGGTACCGGTACGCTCTCGATCTTCGGTTGCCAAACCAAGTACGACCTCCGAGAGGGCTTTCCCTTACTCACGACAAAAAAAGTGCTCTTTTCAGCCGTCATTTATGAATTGTTGTGGTTTTTAAGGGGAGCGACCAACATCAACGACGATTTAAAAACCCACACGCCAATCTGGAACGCCTGGGCGGATGAGACCGGCGAGCTGGGGCCGATCTACGGCTATCAATGGCGCAAGTGGGAAAAGTTTCTTTGGGACGAACAGACCCAAGCCTACCAGAAGACACAGGTCGATCAAATTCAAAAGGCCATCGAACTGATTAAGACCCAGCCCGACTCGCGCCGCATCATCGTGAGCGCCTGGAACGCAGCCGATATCGACCGCATGGCCCTGCCGCCTTGCCACGCTTTTTTTCAATTCTACGTCGTGAATGGCCGCCTCGACTGCCAACTCTACCAACGCTCGGCCGACGTCGCATTGGGCGTGCCCTTCAACATCGCCAGCTACGCCTTACTGATGACAATGATCGCACAGGAATGCAAACTCAGGCCCGGCATCTTCGTCCACACCTTGGGCGACGCGCACATTTATACCAACCACATCGAAGGCTTAAAAACGCAATTGCAAAGAACACCCAAGGCCCTACCGGAAATCAAGATTGCCGACAAGCCTGCATTGGCGCTCACCTTCAACGACATCGAACTCTGCAATTACCAACACCACCCCTTTATTAAATTTCCCATTTCGGTTTGAGCGTGCGGTGGTTTTCAATCATCGTCGCGATGGATGAAAAACGCGGCATTGGAAAAGAAGGGACGCTGCCTTGGCATCTGCCAGGAGACTTAAAACATTTTAAAACCCTAACCACGACGACGGATGATCCCAAGAAGCAAAATGCCCTAATCATGGGGCGAAAGACTTGGGACTCGATTCCGGAAAAATTCCGCCCCCTGCCTGATCGGCTTAATGTGGTATTGAGCAAAAACAAAACGCAATCGATGGCGCAAGACATGATCTCCGCCAGAAGCTTTGAAGAGGCTTTCGCCGCCCTAGAAACCCCAGAACAGAAAGATTTAGTCGATAAAATTTTTGTGATCGGTGGTGCTCAAATTTTTAAAATCGCCTTAGCCTCTCCGAGCTGCGAAGCATTGTACCTTACGCATATACAATCAACTTACGCTTGCGATACTTTTTTCCCTGACTTCGAATCCCAATACGAGTCCGTTGAATCTTCAACCGAGTTTGATGAAAATGGCACACGCTATTTTTTTAGCCTATACAAGCGGCATCGATTTTAATAACCCAATTTAAATGGCATGAAACTGAAGGGGAAAACCAGTCTTATCTCTTCGCTTTTCTTCATCCTTCTGCTCATAGGCTGTACAGAAACCCGAGACGAAGGAAAGCGCCTCCCCATCCCCTTTCCACCCGCTTTTATCTCCGGCAGTGCTCATTTTGAGAAAAAACAAGTCAACAGCACCGGACTAACCAACACCCTGATATTAACGCCAATACGATCCGCCGACGTCGAAATTTTTAGGGACGCGGATGGAACAGTCATCGCAACGGGAGAGACCGATTCAAACGGACAATTTAACATTCCTCTCCCCGTCGTCGAAACCAGTTTCCTATTAAGAACCCGCGTCATTGCAAGGCAAGTTAATGAGACCATGAATGTTCGGGTCGTTGACGGCTTGAACGAAACAATCTCTCCCAACGAAATCACAGGCGAGTTATATGCCCTTACCTCAGATGTGTTTACAGGACCCCAATCTGGCCTGGAACTCCTGGCCAAAGCTGAGGACAGCACGGGAAGGCGGGCGGGGGCCTTCAATATTTTCGATGGATTTATCCGGGCAAGCGATTTCATCAAAACAGTCGACCCCAATGCCCTCTTTCCCCCACTCGTATTTCGATTTAAAGTCGGAGAAAACAAGGGCACTAATTTTTCAAGCAATGCCGTCGAAAGCCCCGAGGGCATTGCAGATCGAATACGAATTGGCGATACACCCTCCGATACGAACGACTTCGATGACAGTGTTATTTTGCATGAGATCGGTCACTACATTCTTCGGAATTTTTCAAAATCCAGTTCACTGGGCGGAACGCATTTTTTAGGGCAAAGGCTCGATCCGCGTCTGGCCTTTGGCGAAGGCTGGGCAACCTTTTTCGCCCAAGCAATCCTCGGTAGCCACCTATACATTGACTCTAAAAACCCATCCACCTTCACTTTTTCCCTGGAAACTTTTAATCCCTCAACCATGGCCTCAAGCTATGAAAGTGAAAGTTCGGTCGGAAACGTCCTATGGGACCTCCTGGATACCCCTGTCGACTCAAGTGATGGCGACACGCTCGCCATGGGTTTTAAGTCGATCTGGGAAAATGGCATGCTACCCTTAGGCTCACCTCAGGTCCGTTTTGTTTATCTGCACAGCTTCTTGGATCGATTAAAGGAGGCCGGCGTATTGAATGCCACGGAGATTAATGTGAATTTCTGCGGCGCGGGTCGGGAAGACATTTGCGAACCACACTTTAACGATGCATTTAATCCCGCGTCGCCGGTTTCTTTCCCTCAGCGGGTCATCGGCGAGAATCAGATCATCGACTGCCGTATAAGTGGGCAATGTACCGTTGATGCGGGTACAGATCAATTTACCCTTGCTGTGGCCAGCGATTATTATCGCCTGGACCTTCAGACGGAAGGCACCCTCACTGTTGATTTGACCGTCGATTTTCCGCTCCTTGACGATCTTGACCTTTTTCTTTTCGAAGATAACCAAGGACGCGTCCTCGCCTTCTCGGCCGATGCAACGGGGACCGAACAAATTGCCATCCCGCTTCCTGCGGGAAGCTATATGATTCAAGTGCTCGGCTTTTCCAGCACCTCAGGTGCCGGACCCTTAATCCCCTATCGACTGAGCACATCTTTTGCCCCCTAAGGAGCTTGTATGAAGATATGGCGCATTACCACAATACTGTTTTCGCTCTGCCTAATATGCACCCTCTCTCCAATCCGCGCGGCGGCCGCCCCAGCCGCGCCGCTTCGCGTCGAACTCTCTGCGAGGAGCCATCCAGAAGTGAGCCTCCCCTTCTCCTTGCGTTTTTCCGTTACGACCTTAATTGATGCCCCTCGGATGCGGGTAATGATTGTGATTCCGGAGGGGGTGACAATTGTCACCGGCGCGACAGAGCAGATCTTATCGATGAGCGCGGGGGAGACAAGAATCTTCGACTTAAAACTGATGTTTCAACAAGCTGGCGTTTTCCAATTCATCGCCGGGGCGAGCATCGAGGTTGATGCAGAAACGCGCTTGAGTGCGAACACCGATTTATTGATCGAGATTGGAAGCGGACAAACCCCGAGCCGACAATTTCAGAAGTCGAAAAAAAGATTCAAAACAAAAGAAGGTGAAGCGGTTATGGAATAGACCCTTGATCTGAGCTATGCGTGGAGGATCGGCGACGCTTTCATAGGAAGAGGCTTCAGGGAATTACGAATTAAGACACAACTTCAAGATCTCTACTTCGCGATCAGAGGATGAAGGCCAAACCGGCTGAAAGACTGGTTTGATTCACAAAGCGACCTTCTATACGAAGAGAGAACTTCCGATTTAAGAGGAAAGAAAAACCGCCATAGAGGCTCAGGAGTCCGTCTTCTTCCAAGTTCGCCGTACCGATCACGGTCACGCCCAAATTCGTGTAGCGATCTAAAAAATCCTCATCCCCGCGAAGAAAAGAAACGGCAAAGCCTCCGAATGGCTTGAATCGAAACCCCTTCTTCAAGGTGAAGGATCGATGGAGTTCCAAGCCGATACCGGCCTCCCAATAGCTTTCTTCTTGCTCACTCTCGATATTGCCGAGACTCGGATCGAGGGTGCTTGCTTTATATTCGATCTTCGGCACATAGGTCCCAAAGCCGACGATCGATGCATCAAAGCTTCTGCCTTTATAAGCCAAGAGTCGAATTCCGCCACCAAAAATGGGGACGACACCTTCGGAGCCTTCCGGCTTGCTCATCCCCGCATCAAGATAAACATCTATTTTACGGCCCGTGGGAAAATGAAGCCTCGCTGAGACCCTTTCTTCTTCCTGTAAAGCCGATCGATTCGGGAGAACAAAGGGCACGGTGGCGGCAGGGCCGGTGGCACTGAATCGGCCACCGGAAAGCTCAACATCTCGATTATATCGTTCATAAATAAGTTCAATACGCACATGCCCAATGGCGCGTGATGACGGCGTATCGGCAGCCTCGGCATTAATGCCATTGCGGAGAAAAAGGCTCACAAAAATAATAAACCCAAACAAAATTCGCGTCATATTCAGAAGGCCAAAGTGGAGCAGACAACGATTAAAAGATAATCGCTATTAAATCTTCGTCGATCGAACCCATTCATAAAAAAATCGACCTCAAAAAATAAGACGTACGAACAGATTATTGAAGGGGTGAAAAAAGAATACTTCCCGCAAGACCCTCAATAATGAATTGCACTGCGAGTGCCGTAAGTAAGATGCCAAAAATACGAGAGATGACATGACGGCCCGTGACACCCAAACTTTTTTGAAGATAACTCGCACTCAAGAGGGCGCCAAGGGTGATCAGCAGGACGGCAAACATCGATGAGATCACCGCTATTTTAAGGGCCGCATCCCCTCCCGTATTTGCCATTAAAAGGATCGAAGCGCCGATTGCACCCGGCCCTGCGATAAAAGGTGTGGCGAGAGGAAAGACGCTGATGTCCGTTTTCATTATGGCCTCTTCAGATTCCGCTGCTCTGGCCGACATTTTTTCGGGTAAAATATCGAACACGCGATCGATACCAATAATCATCAATAAAATACCACCGGCAATTTTTAAGGCTTGTAAAGAGATGCCCAGCAGCCCCAACAGGGCCTCTCCAAATAATGCGAAGACCAAGAGGATCGCTGCCGAAACAGCGGTGCCGCGAATGGCCATCGAACGACGTTGCCCAGGTGTGTTTTCTGAGGTGATCGCAGCAAACATGGCCGAAACGCCAATGGGTCCGATCGTCGCGAAAAATGTGGTAAAGGAAATGGCCGCAATCTGTAGCATGTACTCGCACTCGATTTAAATTAGGACGCTTGGGTATTCAAGCAGACGCGTATGGATCGCTCATTTTTGAGACCGAGGATAAAAAAGGGCCATACTATTTGTAAAACCGTGGAGGAAGGCCTTACTGCCGATGGGACCGATCTCGCCCGCACAAAAAAAGCCAGCCGCAGGGAGAGGGCCAAGGTGATCTTGAAGGGTTTCGATGTCATGATGTTTACACGAAAAAAGGTTCTCTCCCCGACCGTTGCAGGTAAAAACCAGTGCGCCCTCGGGTTTGCGTCCCTCCATGCGCTGCTGTTGCAAGATTAGAAGTTCATTGAGGTCTTCAACGGCCGTTTCTGCGTCGCGCACATGAAATTGAATGCTCTGCCCCGCTTCAATGACATCGCCGATCATTCCTGCGCCCGTGTCTTGATCCAAGCGCATCAAGCTGCGTATTAAAAAATCACCCCGTTTGTAGCCTTTTTTTTGCTCGTCAATGGTCACGCCGATGAGTAAGGCTTGTTGAATTAAGCCCTGATCACGCGGAGAAGCATTTTTGATAACTTCTTGGATCACTTCGATAAAAGGGCGGCCGGAGAGCTCATGAATAATATTTTCCTCCGCATGGGTCACAACAAAGACATCACCAATGGGGCGGCAACCTTGTGACACCACCGTATCGACGGTAATATCACCGGTTAGGGCAAGGCCCACGACACCTTCATCGTAAAACGTATCATCTAAAAAAAGGGAGTTTCCATGCGGCTGATTCGCACCGCTGGCGATACCGCCGATCATCGGGCAATTGGGATACGCAGCGTTAATACCATTCATCATAAAATTGATGTCCAATATAAATGGATCGGGCAAAAGCAGAAAAACGGGTTTTTCGTTTGGAAAGAAGTCGAAGAAAGCATGCCAATCGGAGGGCTCCTTTAATTCCGTCAAGCGAGATTGATCGAGGTAGAATGGACTGATTGTGACACCGGGAAGTTTTGCGAGCAGCAAAGAAGCCGCCGGACGATTTTCAACCTCGACCTCGCCGCCGATAATGCCCGCGCAGGTCCCGACCAGCAGATGCGATATGTCCACCTGCGCGCGAATTCCTTCTATCACTTCTTCCACCGATTCGTGAGACATCATAGAAAGAAAAAGAACCCCCAGGTCGTAGGTCCCCGCCGGGCCTTTCCCTAAAGCCGCGATTATGGCTTCGGGGTCAGAGGACTCTGTAAATCGATTTTCGAACTCCATGTTTTCACCTCGATCCGCGGTTCTGTTCCATCTTAAAATAAGATCAAACTCGGACTGGAATAACCCCGCCAAGTTTAAAAAATATCGGCGAGGGACAAGGGGACTAGAGCAAGCGCCCTTGTTTATATGAGGAGATTAAAACGCATTATAGTAACCTACTGCTTATGAAGCGTCAAATAATATTCCCTAAATACGCTGGGAATCATTCAGATGATGACCCGAATGGGTTCGGGAAACTTGAATATTAGAACGATAAGTTCTTCTTGCAGAAGAGCGCGATCATAAGATATTCTCATGCGCCATGGCAAAACGGTCAAACAAGCAGCTTAAGCTCGCGGTGCAAGCCCAGCCTGACGATTCCACCTGCGGCCCCACCTGCTTGCACGCCGTGTACCGCTACCACGGTGACCCGGTTTCGCTGGAACAGGTTATCGCTGAAGTCACGCCCCTGGAAGGCGGCGGCACCCTGGCCGTGTGGCTCGCCTGCCACGCCCTGCGCCGAGGCTTCGACGCCCAGATTCACACCTACAATCTTCAACTTTTCGACCCCACCTGGTTCGGCGAGGGTGTCGATCTCCGCGAACGCTTAATCGCACAGGCCAAGCAAAAACCCAATGGAAAACTGGCCCTGGCCACGGAGGCCTATTTAGAATTTTTAGACCTGGGCGGGGTTTTGGATTTTAAAGAACTGACCTCCGGACTCATCCGAGGACGCCTCAACTGCGACCTCCCTATTCTCACGGGCTTAAGCGCCACATATCTTTACGGCTGCGCCCGCGAATTCGAGGACGAATACGACGATATCCGAGGCAAGCCGACGGGGCATTTTGTTGTGCTCAGCGGCTACGACCGGATGAGGCGCTTGATCATGGTCGCCGATCCCTTGCAGGACAATCCCCGCTTTGGCTCGCATTATTACAGTGTGGGTATGGACCGGCTGATCGGCGCCATTCTCCTGGGCATCGTGACCTTCGATGCCAACCTCTTGGTTATTACGCCGAAGAAACGAAAACAGAACTCCAAATGAAGATCTTAATCGTCGTGGAAAATCCCAAGCTTTGGCCCCTCGACATCCCCGGCACGGAAGTCGTCCAGGCCAAAGATTATTTGACGGACCGGCGCTTCGTCACCCTCCGTCGTGCCAAGGTCTTTAATCTCTGCCGGACCTACGGCTACCAAACCGTGGGCTATTATGTTTCGCTGCTCGCTGCCGCGCGCGGTCACAAGCCCTTGCCCGATGTCACGACGATTCAAGACCTGCGGCTATCGCCCCTGGTCCGCATCGTCTCCGAGGAACTCGAAGACCAGATTCAAAAGGTGCTCGCGCCCATCAAATCGGCGCGCTTCACCCTGAGCATCTACTTCGGGCGGAATCTGGCCAAGCGCTACGACCGCCTCTGCCAGTTGCTCTTTAATCATTTTTCCGATCCCTTGTTGCGCGCCGAATTTATCTTTAAAAACGCGACATGGCAAATGAGCAATTTAAGACACATCGCCGTGGGCGAGGTGCCCGAAACGCATCGCGACTTCCTCGTCGCCCAGGCCCAGCGTTATTTCGCGCGCCCGGCCCGTTCCGATCCCAAGCGGCCCCGCTACGACTTGGCCATTCTCTACGATTCGGAAGAGGTCGATTCACCCTCGGACGAACGCGCCATCAAACGCTTTATCAAGGCCGGAAAGCCCTTCAACATGAGCGTTTCGATTATTGGAAAGGAGGACTTCGGCCGCATCGCCGAATTCGACGCCCTCTTCATCCGCCAAACGACCTATGTGAATCACCACACCTATCGCTTCGCCAGCCGGGCCCAGGCGGAAGGCCTGGTCGTCATCGACGATCCGGAATCCATCGTGCGCTGCACGAACAAGGTCTATCAGGCCGAACTCTTCGACCGAAACAATATTCCCTGCCCTCGCACCCTCGTCGTGCACCCCGACAACGCGCACATCGTCGGAGAAACCCTTGGCTTCCCTTGCGTGCTCAAACGGCCCGACAGCTCTTTTTCGGCAGGCGTGGTCAAGGCCAAGGACCCGGAGGAATTGAAGGCGCACCTGACGGCCTTCTTCGATAAATCGGAGCTGGTGGTCGCCCAGGCTTTTCAGCCCTCGGATTTCGATTGGCGCGTCGGCGTCTTGGGCGGCAGGGCCCTTTATCTCTGTAAATATTACATGGCGGCTGGGCACTGGCAGATACAAAAGGCCTATGGCTCAAGCGTCCGGCGCTACGGCAAGGTTGAAACCCTCGCCATCCAGGACGGCCCGGAGGGCGTCGTCGCCCTGGGGGTCCGCGCCTCGAATCTTATTGGCCAGGGCCTCTACGGGGTCGATATTAAAGAAATCAACGGAAAATATTTTGTGATGGAAATCAACGACAACCCCAGCATCGAGGCGGGCTGCGAGGATGCCGTGCTCAAGGACGCCCTGTATGACGAGCTTATGGGCTATTTCTACGAACGCCTCAATCAACACGAAAGCCCAATGGAGGCGGGACACTAAGCTGTAAGAAATATGCGCGAAGTTTACAGAATTTCGTGTAATTTAACGAAGAGGAGGTTCTGTAGACATGGTGATGCACAAGCGGATCAGGTTAACGCCCCTAGATCGACAGGAGATCTGGCGTTTGTGGAAAACAGGGCACTGGAAGGCCGCCGTGCTTTCCAATCATTTTAGGGTATCGAGACCAACGATTTACAAGGTTCTGGCGCGGGCCAGGAAACAAGAATTTTCTCCGCGCCGGAGTGTCAACAAACGCTTCAAGACCATGCAGTTCGGACTGAAGCGTTTAGCCAAGCTTGAAAAAACGCTTGAGGAGAAACGAAAACAGGAAGCCCGGCGATACAACAAGTCTTACTCTGGCGAGATGCTTCACTTTGATACGAAGCGCCTGCCCCTCCTTAAAGGAGAAGAGGCCACCCGGCCAAGAGAACATCTGTTTGTAGGCATTGATGATTTTTCTCGTGAGCTTTATGCGGGCATTTATCCGGATAAGACACAGTATAGTGCTGCTGCCTTTCTCCAGCAGGTACTCGAAGAATGCCCCTATACCCTGGAATACAGCTATTCGGACAACGGCAAGGAATACAAGAGGACGGCTGACCACGCCTTTGTGAGTTTATGCCGGGAAGCCGGGATGGGACAGAAGTTCACGCGCTGTAGTCGCCCACAAACGAATGGCAAAGCGGAACGGGTCATTCGGACCTTGATGGAGATGTGGCATAAAAGAGAACAATTTACGGATAGAAAGCAAAGACAGATCAGCCTGTTGCGTTTCATTAACTTTTATAATACCGTCAAACCCCATAAGGGCAT
>JAJDBW010000015.1 GCA_029261155.1 Nitrospirota bacterium
AACAATCACTGGGCCTGCGCTTAAGTTTCAACTGTTGTTGAGGACGAAGTCATTGAGCCGATGTAGACAAAGCGTTCTCAAATTGATGTCTCGGTCTTTTTTGAAGAACCGGAAGACGACTTTTTCAGCAAGCCCTAAATAGCCTCAAGTTGCATCCTGTATAACATGTAATTTCACACCATCATTATGTTTTAGCTTTCTTGCTTTTCCGGCCTCGTCCATAGCGATACCCAAACCGTTTCCACACCTTGGGATCGATCGGAAGACTCCCCATGGTTCGTGGCTCCAGATTGATGTAGGCAACCGAATACTCCAAAAACCCGTAACGAAAGGCCTTCCAGAGCATCTCAGAGGCCTCCAGGGCCATAAATGCATTGATATAAAGATCCTGGTGTTGAATGGCCTCCGCTAAGGAACAAGAAGGCCCCTGATCGTCACCCGGCCGGTCTTTCGCCAATTCTGGATAGAGATCGAGCACCGTGGGCAAGCGATTAACGGTTTTCTTTTGTTGCCCCTTGGGTTGTTTTACCTGACCGCATAAGCCAAAAACCACTTGACCGGATCGCTTCATATTGCCGCAATCGAGCCAATAAATATGTCCATAGTTCTGCTTTAAGGCCTTGCCGATCTTGATTCTCGCCTTGGCGCTATCGACCGCGGTAATGACGATATCCGGTGTGCCCGCGCAAGGCGCTGGATATGACCTTGGGATACCCATCCAGCGAAAGTCCGTGCATTGGTTAATCCGAGTCACAAGGACCGTGACTTTCGGTAATCCGATGTCCTGGAAGTAGAATAGTTGCCGGCCGACATTGGCCTCACTGACCAAATCAGGATCGTACATCGATACCTCGATACCGGGATGCCCTAAGGCCAATAAGGTCGTATTGAGTTGCACAAGTCGGGTGGCCAAGTGGCTTCCCGTTCCCCCACATCCGACAAGATGAATTTTTATTGGGTGTTGAGAGCCTTGCAGATTAAAATAGTGTCTCATGGCTGAGCCTTCAACCGGCGCGTCCAGACTTTATTTAGATCGAGATCGAAGAAAAATCCTGAAAGACACAAGCGGATGACACTATTTACTTCAGAAAGGACACTCCCTATGTCACACAGCCCCAATACCAGGGAGAAATGCGCCAGGCCTTGATCCGATGTATTGTCCGTGCTGGAAAAGAAAGCCCGGCCGATACCGTGACTGTGCATGTCCAATACAAGATGTTGATCGACCGCAAGTTTTGGCCATGTAAATTCGACGGAACCCGGTGATTGTTCAGTCATGTTCAATTCGAGATAAGCCCAGCCCTTATTTTCGCTCCATAGGATCCAAGCGGCCGTCTCCAGTCCCTCTTTCGCCGCCTGATGCGCTTGTATTGCAAATTGCTCGACCAGGTTAAGCGGAATGGTCCCACAGAAGAGCTCAATTTCTTCTTTTACCTGCCCGTAGGGCAAGGCGCGCGGACTCGCATAGAGGGGTTTCATAAACCGGCCCCAAGCGGTTTTCGATTCAATCCATAAGCCCTCAGCCGACATGAGAAAGCGCGAGGCGTTTTCCCTCAAGGCGCTCAAGGCCTCGAATTTCGGAACCATGAGGGTCGGCAGGTGTTGTTGCAACAAAAGATCATTTCCGTTCATATAGCCTCTCCTCCAATAAAAGCTGTTTTAAGGTCTTCTTGGCAGGCTTGAGCCATGAATAGGGGAATCGTTTCCTTTTGCCCGAGAGCAAGTCCCCCCATAGTTTTTCCAATGTGCCCTGCAGTAAAAAATCTTCGTTATTGGCGTTGGGGTGCGTGAAGGCGCTTTTGTAAAAGGCCTCCGACCACGCATCGAGGGTTGATGGCGTGCATTTTGGAGGAATCTTGCTTTGACCAATACAAACTTTGTGGTTGTAATACACATTGTAAAAAGGGGCGCAATAAAGCGGCGTGCTTAATTCCGGTCTTTTATCCCCCCGAACGACATACACGGACAAATCTCTAGGACTGGCCACCATAACCAACGCGGGCCAAGGCGCCATGCCGCTTTTTAAGGGCGCGCCCCGGCCGAAGTAGATCGGTCTTCTCACGGAAGGACGAAAAAAGACCAAGGGGCCGCTCATTCCCGAACCGTAAGCAAGTAAGTCCTCGTCGATCCATCCCGTGTTGCTCACAAGCGAGGGGAGCACTGCTTTACAAAGGGCCTCTATACATTCTTGGGTCATCCCTCGCCCGGCCTCCAGATGTGGAACCCCGTTTTGATCTATACGGATGGGATGGACTTGCCAGTAGTGAGTAGTGCTACTTGGCTCCTCCCCCGTATATTGCAATAACGCCGTGTTTAAGCGAAGCGGGTGTATGGGCATGTATCCTCCTCAATTGGTGTCTTTATCCGATAACAAACTGGCTTCGATAAAAAGTTCGATCCATTGTGAGAACCTTGAAATGGCGGTAAGGCTATTGGCTGTCTGCGTGGCGGTATCGATTGGAAAAGCCATCAGTCCTTCTTCGCCCGATTGCGCTTGTGAATCGAGCAGCTCCCAAAAGAAGTCCATTAACCGCCCCGGTACATTCCAAAGAAAAGGGGTCAGATAGCCGTGATCGACCTGCTCCCTATAGGTCGAATCGTTATCCAAGAAATCGGGAATGGGCGCCTCCCACGAACCCGTAACCTCCGCCGTCTTTTTTGCCCAATGCCACCAGGCATTCAACCAAGCGTCTTCAGGCGGGCATTCTGGAAACGAGGGGAATTCAGGGCGTGTATCGTTTCTAAAAAGGGATCGATATTCGGGTGGAATTTCGTTTTTGGCTTCTTCTATATCTTGGAGGATTGCTTTCCGCTCAGCCTCGGAAAGATCGAGATCATCAAGTTGCTCTCCATGCCAGTCCTGAAACTCTTCGAAACAATCGTCAAAATTATAACCGTATTTAAACCAATAGAGTGTCTTAAAGGCCGCCCGCACAACGGCCTCAAGACCGGCATTTTCTTCCGCCATCGCCGACAGGACATTGCAAGACAAGACATAGACGGTTCTGGGAAAATAAAGGTAAAGGGCGGCTGCGGCACCGCCGTCGAAGTGGTCATTGGATTCAAGTTCGATCGAGAAATCATAGGCCTCCATTACACTCGAGCGCAGGGCTGCAAGCAGCGCTTCTATCCAAATGAGCAAATCGGCCTTGATTTGATTATTTTCGGTGACGCCCTCCCAAGGCCCCGGCTTGGCAATGTCCATCGGCTTCGATGCCTGAGCGATCCAGAGACCGATTCGAGACAGTTGATGACTTGAAATCCCAAATTCGGCAAAATCGAATGTCGAAGGCGCCGCGTTAATTCGGGGCAGCGGAATTAAGGCAGCAGGGAGAGGGGAAGGCTTCTCACGGTGTTGTTGGGGTCTATTGTTCCATGAAGTCTTAACAGATCGCTTAAGAGTTTGTGAGGACATGGCGCACTCCTGTCTTTATTCTCGGTGTCTTTGTCGGTGTCTTTGTCGGTGTCTTTTTGCAGAGCAAGGGTTTCGACTGTGACGGGGGGCGAAAGATCGCCCCCCTTGGTCCCGACAGCACGGTGAATTGCATAGATGAGGCTGTCTCCGCGTCTTTGCGGCTCGTCAATCACGGCCTGAGCCAACTCCGGATAGACGTTTGCGTAAAAGACCTTCACCTCTTCTGGATGCATTGTTGGATCGGGATCATCGAGCACCATCCCGTTGTATTCGAACGATCGTGTGACCTTTCGTACTTCCATCGCTTACTCCTCCTGTTGGGTTTATCCAACTGTTAGGGTTTATCCAAAAAGCTGAAGATTTTTATCGCCGGCCGCAGAGGGCTCGGAGGCAGGGACTTTTTGTGTGGGCTTTGGCGTCTCTTTTTCACTTTCTTTCAGGTCTTTTCCTTCTTTCGTCTCGATGGCCTTTTGTATGGCCTCCTGCTTTTTATTAAAGGCGTGGTGGAGCCCCTCTTCTTCTGTCCGGGTATTTTTCATAATGTTCATGAAATCCGCATTCAATTCTTCAGGTGTCCCTTCCAGGACCAAAGGCGTGCGGGCCTGTGTGTAGGCTTTTTCTTCTTTTCCTGTTAATCCATCTATCTTTGGGTAGATAGGCTGGACCAGAACGATCAATCGGCCGCTTCGGCCGGGCGTTACGCTAAAGTTAATACTTCCTTGCGGTGGAATCAGATCCTTGATCATCGCGAAATCAATCATTTTATTACTCCCTATTTAATATGGATGTAACCATGCCTATCCGGTTGACGCAGGTTGTCCCTCTGGGGCACTATTCTCTGCATGTCAGGCTTCCCCGAGAGTCTGCTGGAATTCCAGCAGCTTTTCCCTGATGAGACGGCCTGCAACCGCCACCTGGAGCAGACTCGGTGGCCGGGAGGTTTCGAATGCCCGTCATGTGGTCGCGTTGCTGAGCCGTGGCGACTTCAGTCCCGCCCACGCGTGCTCGAATGCCGGCACTGCGGTCACCAAGTCAGTCTCACAGCAGGCACCGTCATGCACCGCACGCGACAACCCCTCCCGGTCTGGTTCTGGGCGGCTTACCTCGTCACGACACAGACTCCAGGCATGAGCGCCTTGCAATTCCAACGGCAGCTCGGTATCAGACGTTACGAGACGGCGTTCCAGATGCTCCACAAGCTGCGTGCCGCGATGGTCCGGCCGGGCCGAGACCGGGTCGGCACCGAGTGGCCGGTCGAAGTAGACGAAACATACGTCGGCGGCGCGACGCAGGGAGAAGGGCGCGGGCGGCACCACAAGACGCTTGTTATCGGTATTGTCGAGGTGCGACCACGGAGGAAGTCTCCCGGTTCCGACCCAAATCTATCCTCCGGCCAGCGTCCGCAACACCGCGGGGGTCACGGGCGCGGCTTCATCGCAGGCAGGTTGCGTCTCCGGGTCATCCCGAACCGTAAGCAGGAAACACTGGAGCCGGTCATCCTCTCCAACGTGCAGCCGGGAACGGAAGTGAGCACGGACGGGTGGACTGGCTACGACAACTTGGATAAGCTGGGCTATCGGCACAATGCCGTGTCGGTCCGGGGTGACCATGTCAAGACGGACCGGCACCTCCCCATGATTCACATCGTCTTCGGGAACCTTGATACGTGGCTTCTGGGAACGCACCACGGGGTCAGCCCGAAACACTTGCAGGGCTATCTCAACGAGTTCGTGTTCCGATTCAACCGCCGGTTCTGGCCGATGGTTACTTTCGACAGCGTGCTGAAGATCGCCACCCGGGTGAAGGCGGCGACCTACAGGGAATTGTACGAAAGCGCACGGACACATCCGAATCCGGCGAGACTCATATGACCTGTGTTAACCGGATAGGCATGGATGTAACGAGCTGGACTTATCCCTGCAGTGTTTCCGGCTTGAGCCATTTGGGCAGGACCGGGAAGGTAAATCCGGAATTTAAAATCCCTTCGATGAAACTTGCTTTCGGTTTGTTGGCTAGTTTTTTGAGCGATCTTCCCTTGGCATCGAGGTAGCCGGCAAGACCGATCTCGTCAATCGTGGCTTCGATCTCGACTTTTGTCAGAAGCGAGAGATAGTCTTTTTCAACGGAAAAGAGGGCCTCAGAATTATGCTTCAAATCGATAAAGATCATCTGTTCGACGGTTTCAATGGGCAACTTTTCGATCACATGAGCTGCAAGTCGCCCTAAACCCTGCATCAGCGCGTTTATCTCCAAGCCCCGTGTTAATTCCAAGGTTTTAAGGGAAAAGGGCTCTCCGTCCGATTGCCCTGAGAGTTCTTTTAGAATCGCCCGGGCCGGTTGATATGAGGACCATGTGGAGTCGCTCATCGCTATAAACGCAAGCCGTAGGATATTCTCATCGCTTTCCTTTACAAAACGATCTTTGAGGAAGGCATCATAGCGTTTCCGCTTAAATTCCTTGACCCGTGAGGGCGCATGCTTGGCCGTCATCTTTAGCGCTGTGGGTGTCCCTTTTTCCTGAGCCGGAGGGGTCTTCTTTTTGCTCTTTCCATGCTGGGTTTTTGTTCTCTTTTGTTCCCGGTTGTCTTTTCGAAAGGCCTGTGAGCGTTCCTGGTAACACGTTTTCTGCGTACAGATGTTCTGCTGAAGCAAGTGCCCCCTTGCGGAGACAAAAACCACCAGGAATTGGCAGCTTTGACAATCGGCTAAATTGGACTCTCCTAGCTCCGCGCCGTTGTGCATCAAAGACTGGGTGGCGTCCACATCGGGAGGTAGATCGGCGATGCCAACGGCCTGTTTTTCGGTCAGAACCGCGCGAGGCCCCATCGCCTCGATTTGCTTAATGAGCTCGTCGCCCTTTGTCCTTTCTTTAATCCGCCAGCAATCCGCATTCAGGCAATGGCCAAGGCCTGTGACCTCCGGGGCAAATAAATCGGCTTGTCCCGCGCTATTGTGTATGCAGCTCAGGCATTCCTCTGTGTCGAAGGTCGCCATTTTGAGTTCCCGGCTTTTTTGCTGCATCAAGAGATTCGAGAGCTGGACCGCGTTGAGTTTCTGGTCTTCAACAAGGGATAAAATGTCTCCTTGCTTCTCGGCCGGCAGGCAGGCCAGTTGTTCCGCAACGGCAAGGGGGATTTCCTTCTTCCTAAGCTTCTTGCGAACGGCATCGCTTAATTGCCTCAACTTTAATCGGCGTTGAACATAGGATTGCTCCCGGTTGATAAAGGCCAGCAATTCGGCCATGGGCTGCGTTTCGAGAAATCTCGCAAAGGTGTCCGCTTCATCGAGCGGCGGGAGGTCTTCTCGATGAAGATTCTCGGCGAGGAGAATGGCTTGAATCTCAGACTCAGAGAGCCCTTCGCGCAGGTTTGCGGCAATGGTTTGATAACCAAGATCTTCGCAGGCCAACTGCCGGCGCTGCCCCGCAAGGCGGTAGTAGCCCCCTTCGGGCCTGAGGGTTACTGTAATCGGATTGATCAGGCCGTTCGCCTTGATATTTTCCCTAAAATTCTCCATCGGGCCGAGATCGATAGACGAGCGCGGCTCTAAAGGGTGCGCATGAATCTCCTCAAGGGGGATTTGCACAATATTCATCTTCTCTTCTACATTAATGTCCATATTTTCCTTATGTCTACAGGATTTCAAACTCAAGGGGTCGAGGGAATGAGCGCCAACCGACTCGTCATCCCCCCGTCCCCTCATTCCGGCTTAATTCTTATTTTTTAGGATCGTGGATTCTTTCCACTCCACAACAACAGTCCTGAGATCGCATACGATGCCTTTCTTCTCCAGAACTCTGCAGCGCCGGGCGATTTCATTGGCGTATTTGCTTGCCGTCTTTGTCTGCGCCCATTTTGGTCTATAACACTCAACCAAGTGTCCCTTCCAATACACATATCCCATGACATCGATCGTGAGATGACGAATGCCGTGAAACCAGCAATGATATCGATCTTCCAGAATCGATTTGTGAAGCGCGAAGACGGCGGCTTCACCTTTTTCGTTCAAGTAGCGCTTCTTGGCCAGATCCAGCAATAAGCGATCTTCAGGAAGCAAGGCCGCTCCCCCGGAACTCCGCTTTAATATGGCCCGGCGAGATTGGATCAGGTCTTTCTGCTTTTGATTGCTCTTCATAAATATCTCCGGTGTTCCCGATTCTTCCGGAAGCGTTCCAGGAAGATTAAATTCCACAATTTAGTGAGCACCAAGGATCTATCGCTCATCGGGATAGCAGATCGTGACCACCCATCCCTCCTCATGGCGCTCGGGTATGCCCCAGATTTCTCCGGTGACATGTTGGACTTTAATGATGCCGGAGATCCCTTCATAAAACCGTCGTAGGACCGGTTCTACGATCTTCTCGACATCGGAA
Organism: Nitrospirota bacterium; assembly: GCA_029261155.1. GTDB lineage: Bacteria > Nitrospirota > Nitrospiria > SBBL01 > JAADHI01 > JAJDBU01. Next base: position 7,788 of record JAJDBW010000015.1, read on the forward strand.
AGTGCCGCGACAGTCGAGGTGGTACAAAGGCGAAAGGATCTCTGTCTTGCCTTGTACTGGGAGTATTCAGGGGGAATGGGACAGCCCTTGAGTTTTAAAAAGCGGAGCATGAAGATGACGCTCCAATCGCCGCAACCTCCACAAAAGGCCATGCCGGCGTTCTCGTCGCAAGAAGCCAGATATGCCTTCGCCTCCTCCATCGTCTTGGGATCGTTTTCCATCATATTCGCGCAGGCCGGACAAATCGGATGCGCGCAATTCGGACAGACAGGTAGCTCGGATTTCGTAAGGGACCGCGGATACATCGCCGGAGGCGGCCCGCAGATATCACATTCAATGGCCTGGATTCGGATTTCCTTCAACACCGCCTCTTCTTCGAGTTCCGAGGCGCTTCGGTATAATTCTCTTTTTTCTTGCTCGATCTCCCGATCTCTTTCATGAGCGGCCTTATGGTTGCCGTTGTGTTGCCTTTTCTCTTCTTTTTTTCGTTTGGCCGAATCGATTAGGTCCTGGATGCGATTGGCGGCCTCGGCGGATATTTGCCGGACATCTCCCGTATCGGCATATTTCCCGTCCTCCGCGATAGGCGGATAGCTAATTAAATGGAAGGCCAAGGCGACTTTCGCGTCGTTGTTTTTATCGATATGGTTTAAGAGCAGAGGCAAGCCCTGCCCCCGTGAATGGCAAGATAAGAGTTGTGAAACGATCGCCTTCGAATACCTGCCTCTTAATGCCACTTCCTGGTCCGGAACCTCGTTTTCGAGCAACCATTCTTTGAGGATCGTATCGCCGGCGGCCAGCTCGAGGGGTTTCACTTCTTGAGAAGAGAGGTCTGTAGAGAGCCATCCAACAAACAAAGTACGCAGCGCATGACCCACTGCGGATTGCTCGAAATAGCGTTTTGTCTCGATATCGCGCAAGCGCTCATAATCACTTGTTCTTAAGGATTCATAGAGGGTTTCTCCTGTTTGTTTTGTCAGTTCATAAACATATTTTACGGTCAAGTTGTTCTCCTTGAAGATGGATAGTGAAAACAAAACGGCCCGCAACAGATGAATCTGAAGCGGGCCGCCATAGGAGGAAGTGAAATTTAACGAAGGATTGTCTTTAGGGAATCAAAGAGACCTCCAAAGCGCCATTTTCTGATCGAATTGAGAATTTGTGGCCGTCTAGGGCCTCGCGGTAGTCAGCGATCGCACTGTGGATCAGACCGCACAGATCGTTTTTCATAATGGCGATTTGCGCGCGGAAGTCGTTCATGGCATTGTCGTAGGCCGTTTCGTCAAAATCCCCGAACTCCATTTGAAAATAAAAGGCCTGGTCGATAGGGTAATAAAAATGTGCCGTCCGATCGATGATCCAGAAGGTATCCTCAATGAAGGCGTCTTCCGTGACCTCCTTCGCGCCGTATCCTTCCAACGTAAGAAAGAAGCGCTTACAGAGGACGACCTTTTTTCTCCTCCAGTTTCCTTCGGCGACCCGGTCCTCCTCTTGAACTTCTATAGAAAGGGCATGGGCGTAAAAGTCATCCAAGGACTCGCCCTGAGCGGTTTTAGAAAACCAATGGTCCGGATCGTCCCAGGAATCGAGAAAGGGGATCTTAAATTGAGAGGCCGCAAAGAGATGGCCGAGGGTTTCTTCTTCCAGGCCAATATAGGAGAAATTCCTGATGAAACGAAGATCATTTTCTGGTTTCGGAATCAGGTCTTTTTTCAATTGTTCAGTCGCATAATCGATATCCTCGTCCTCGTAATGCGGCAGATGCAGGGAAGATGTTATCGAATGCCAGCGATCGGGGGGAATGGGGCAGTTTCGAATGGCCTCGCAATATCCCCATGAGAGGAGCACGTCGAAATATCTCCTTGATTCTCCGGCCTCAATAATATGCCGGACGGCCCTATCGATCAGGTCGCGATCGAGTTGACGGACATCCTTGTCAGTCTGATCGGAGCGGTAGAGCGCCATTCGGTCCGGAACCCGAAGGCGCCAGCGATGGGATTGAAGATGCATAAAAACCCGCATGCCTCTATGACCAAAGTTCGGCCAGGAATGGAGGCGGGTATTTTCTGAAATGTTGAGCCCTTGAAAGAAGGTTTTGCTCCGGCTGTCGTGGTTGCCGATTTCAGGATCGAGTTCGAGCAGCGCAACACCGTTTTCGAAATTAAAGCGGAGCCCCTCCCAAACATCGAGGGCGTAGGGCCGGTTAAGTGCAACGTCGTTGAGATACACGGGAATGGGAAACCCTTCAACAAGGGCTTCGAGCTGCTTTTGCATCTCTTCTTCGGAGGGATTCTCCGAGGGCCAAGGCGACTTTTTAAGGCGTATACGAATCGTCGTGCCGACCGGGGTTTCCCGCCATTGAGGCTTTACCTTCTCCCCGTTCAATACTTTTTCGGGTTCAATCACCAGATGTTGATTGTTCGATAGAATCTCTAGCCTTTCAGCGGCATAGAGCGCCGCGTAGAATCCGAGGCCAAAAGGGTTTTCCTGTCCAATGGTCGCCGGATCCCAACCCGAGCCGCCCAGCGTGAGCAAGGCTTGAAAGTCGGGGATGCCGCAGCCGTCATCTTTGATGCATAAAGCGCAATCGTCCAGTGGACTGGTCACGATTTGAATTTCCGAGGCCTGGGCGCGCCGTGCGTTTTGCAGCAGCTCCCGAATCCAAATCCGGTCTCCCGAAAAGGCCTCTCCAAAATTTCTAAGTAAGGCGGGAAGATTTACATCCACGTGCAGGTCTTGCTTTGAATTAATCTTTGTCATCGTAATCTCCAAAATTAAATCTGATCATGGGGTGAAGCGGTCAATCCGGCTGGGATTAGGCCGCGGAACTGAGTTGCCGGATCTTCCTAATCGGCCGGTCCGGGGCCTCCAAGACCTTGATGCCTTGCTGGATCTCGTCGATATGGCTACGGGTTTTACCCAATAGATTTTGAAACTTGATGGCCGTCATCGGCGATTGGGTCAAGCCTTTTAGGTAATGCCGATACTGCCGTTGTTTTTCTAAAAACTTCATTTCCTCCATGGCCTCATTGATCTCTTTGCGGCGTATTGCATATTGCCGAATGACCGACAAGACCCTATGCCCGATGCCTTGAACAAAAGGGTTCTTCACGACAAGTAGAGGCTGAATTTCTTTCTTTTTTGGGAATGTTCCGATCAGCAGATTTTGATACCAGTCCCCGCCAAGCGTTTCTTGAAGAATTTCTTCCGCTCTTCTGCCGGTAAGATTGAAGCGTGCGACATTACGATTAAGGTCGAAGGTCTTTCGTTTAAGGTCTCCTAAGACCGCTTTTTGTTCAATCTCCGGAAAGGCCTGAAGAATGCGAACGATTTCCCTATCCTTCAATATATAAAGTGAAAAGGGATAAGGAACTCGCCCTAATACGGGATGGTCTGTCGTAAAATGGAGCCCATTGTATGGCCCGTACAAACGTGAGATTGCTTGGCTGGTCTCAATCGGAAAGAGCGAGGAGTAAAGATAGCATCTGGAAAAAACTCGATTGGAGGTCGAAAGCGCCGAGCGAGAAGCGCGACGAACCACATCTTCCACCTCAGGCGAGACGGTCCTGTCTTCACCTTGCTTCGAGAGGAACTTTCTTAAAGGATTTTTCTTTAAGATTCCTGTGATGGGCTCTTGAAGGGGCATTCGCCAGCGTTTTTCAAGCACCTGTACCCATGTGTAGAGCGCATTGAAGGTCGGGATTTGAGAGAATCGTTTTGTTTTAACTTCTTGAATGGACTTCTCTAATTGCTTGGACCGATCCGGCTGATATCGGCGTTTGGCCGCCTGTCTTTCGGCTTCGAGATGGGCCAAGGCGGCCGCTTTGACCTGATGGAAAAGGCGTAGCACATTCGCCGTCTGAAGCATCTGCATGGAGGGGCCCAAGACACGATGCTCGAGCGACTGCCATCGCCTTGGACTAAGACAGTGCTGTACGAACATCGGCAAATCCTTCACGTCGAGATGGATTAGATCGCATTCGGAGAAAGATGCGGTCTTTCCCGTCACCTCCCGGCTAGAGGCAAGGACATTGATCGATATAAAGCACTCCGCCTTGATTTGTTTCTTTTCTGTGAGGGCCCCGTCTTCGAAGGAATAGGCCGGCATGGAGACCCCCAACAAATTTGCATCGTTTAACGAGAAGGCTTGACCCGAGATTCCCAAAACCATGATGGGATGGCTGAGGGTTCCATTATCGTGTTTTACCCTTTTGAAGTTGTTGGAGCGCGAAGAGGTGATCATGATCGATATTCCGCCTTCCCGGAGCTTCATCGGGAGAATTTTGCGGGTAAATTCCGTTAAGGAAATCCCTTCCTTACGGCTTTTTAAGCCCATGGCGTTAAATTTTTGTTTGATCCGCTTAGCCGGTTCGTCGAAAATATATGGCGGATTAGCAATCAACAGATCGAAATGGTCATCCGGAAGGGCCTCCGTAAGTCGAAACGCGTGCATCTTGGCAACGATGCAGTTGCTTGCGATGGGAAGCGGTTTTTTATTCTCACAAGATTGGGCCATTCGAGAGGGATTCACCATTGTTGTTAGAGCCGTGACCTCAGCGGAGATGGGATTGAGGTCGTTGGCAAAGATTAAAACGCCGGGCTTATGCACCAACGGCCGAATAAGACTCCCTTTGCCCACGTTTGGCTCTAATACGTTTATTTCCTGCCCGGAAAGGGCGGTCAAGGGAATCAAGCGCAGTAATTCTTGAAACAGCTCCGGGGAGTAGTAAGCCCCGTTCCCCTCCTCAGAGTTCAGAGAGTAATTTTCGCTAAGACCTGAGTCGACCCCTGTGGCAGATTCGATTTGTTCTAAATTGTTAAGTAAAAAGTGAATACGCGCGGTGCTGATCTCTCCGGAAGAAAGCGTTTTTAGCTGTTCTACAATGGACGCCACCCATCCCCTGGCATCTCCCGAAAAATTAGTGCCGCCCAAGTAGCTGTGCAGGCCTGCAAGGAGCAAGCGTCTTTGCTCTATGGGCGAATGATGTGCTTGAAGAAAGGTCAAGTGCGCCCTGACCAGTGCGTTGCTTATCGGCAAGCCGCCTTCCCCTGAATATTTTAAATAAATCGATTGTTGAATTTCCTCGACTTCTCTCCATTCTAAGGCCAAGGAAGGATGAGGATTGTTCTGTGTCTCTGCACTGAGGCGCTCTATTCGGCGTCGAAGATCAGAGAGGTCAGAGACGGCATCGATGTAGCTAGCACTTCGAGCGTTTTTATCTTGAAAAGAGGTGACCCAAGTCGAAGCGGATATACGATGTGAAAAAAACTGAAACCATGACGGGTCTTCTTCTTTTTTGGCTCCGTCTTCAGAGACGAGCATCTTTGTCGACGTTTCGTTCTGGGTAGATGAATTAAATAAACCGAATAGATCGAGTTGTGTCGCTTGCTTTACTCCCATAGGCATCCTATAAAAAAAGGGAGTCCGGTGTGCCTTGGGCACACACGAACTCCCCTAAGATTGATAAAATTATTTCTGAATATTTCTAGGTTTTGAGCACCTTCATGTCACTGATTTCGACACAGCCTATCGCCTTCTCTACGTCGAACAAGCGGTTGAGTAGGAGAACTTGCTGGCAATCATTTGCCTTGCGGTTAGAAGACTATTCTTAAAAATACTCATTATCTTCGCAATCATCGCATCCCTCACAATCTGTTTCACCGTGAAGGTGACATACGCAACAATCTCCTCCACAATAGCAATAAATGACACCTGATCCATTGCAAGGACTATCAAGATATTGATGATCGAATAATTGATCGAAGGTTCCTTTAGCTCCGCACCAACATTGCATTTCAATATCCTCTTCAATTTTATTGTTCACCTTTGCCCCGCTTTGTTGGAAATCATTTACCTTATCGCCTTTTTTCTTTAACGACATTATCTTTTTCTCATAGGCTAATGTCCATTTCCCTCAGAGTTTCTTTGAGCGTCAAAGAATTCATTAATGCGGGCTTGCAAGAGTGAGTGTTTGTAGTGTTGCCTGCTGTGGGTTTCGTCGTGATTGAGATTTTCTGCTAATTCGTTTGGGGAGTCGATGCCATAACTTGCCAATGTCTCCTTAATCTGTGGTATAGACATTCCCGGATTTTCAAGATCCATATTTGAGAAAACAGGGGTCCAAGGATTAGTCTCCACTACCTTGTAAATGACCAAGAAACAATATTGAAGCGGATCATCCCAGCCGTATAGAACTTTATAGTTTTCATTTTGAAAGTGATATTGACTCATCCTTACGAAATCCCTCCTTTTTGGTGTTCTGGCGCCGCCCGATTGGGCGCATTTTTTCGAGCAGACGCCAAAGGCCTAAAGTTTATTCGGGAAATGGATGCCGATCCTATTTGAAGGATCGCGTGGATCGATGATATATCCCCGCTCTCGCACAAGATCGAACAGGCCCTTCGTTAAAAACACATCGTTTAGACAATAATCGATCACGGTTCCAATACGTCCCCGTTGCCATTGGATCGGGGCATCGGCGCCGTCGGTTTTTTTATTCAACCCTAAATTTGCTAAGGAGCAGGCGCTTAAACTGAAGGTTTCATAATCCTTTTCCATAAAAGGAGAAGAAAGGCCTGCACTCAATAAAATTTCGTTAAGAAGATCCCATGATTTGCGATCCTCTATATTGATTTGGTTGGCGCGGCAGAGCGGATTATCGAAAACCAATGAGTTGTACCCAATGACGACATCGGATTGATCCACTAAGGTCCGAAACGCGTCCATGTTATCGGCGGTAAAGACGCGATAGCGATCTGCCTGGAAATCATAGGCACAGATAACAGAGATCCCCATGTTTTTAAAGTCATGCCATCCCGCACACGTTTTAATGTCTTTTAATTCGGTTTTTACGTTAATTGCATTGATAATCTCACAATCGTAAATAATGATCTTCATTCCCTCATTCACTTTCGATCGCCTTAGCGGATTTGCGAAGATACCGGTCCCCTTTTAATTCCACGCCTGTTTAATTTCACGGTCTCTCCGCTTCGCTCTCCGGCCTTAAGTCCCTCGAAATTCAAATTGTTGATGCCCGATGACTTATTGTTTTTCGTTTTTAAATTCGATTGAATCCAGGCTACAACCGATTTTTCGGAACTGACGACAAGCGCATTTCTCTCTGTCTCATTCGATGCAGGGGCTTTCATTTGTGCCTGGTATCGCTTATGGACCGTAAGGGCAAACGCTCTGCGAAACGAAGCGCGGAATCCCTTTTTTGTCAGTGCTTTTTTCTCTTCCCGTAAACACTCTAATTGGCATATATACAACAAATATTCGAAAATATGAACAGCGACTTCCCGATCGCTCTTTCGGCCGACAAAACTAATTTTTGTCGAACGGATATGCGTGATGGCCTTGCAATAGTGGGCGATAGCGACGACACTCGCGAGAGTGCTGACCCAATAGTGGGCTTTCTGTCCCGCCCGAATATGGGGAGGATCGATAATCTCCTGACCGATCGGGTCTTGTTGGTTTAAGGTTTCTGTGTCTACCTCAGACATGGACAGTTTATGTTTGGTCAATAATTCCTGTACTTTAGCGGCATAACTCAATGCCGCCGCCGTATTTCCGTTTTTCTCGAAAGAATCCGCCGAAGACTGTAACTTCGCTATTAAATTCAGGATGCTCATACTGCGCCCTTTCTCATTACCGTATACATTCTAATGAATCCTCTTGAGTCGATTCAGATGTGCGTCTAACCACGCTTGTTCCGCGGATAAGGCTAGAGAGCGTTTCTCGAAGGGGCCAAGGCAGGGCCCTCCAACAGGAGAGAGATCCGCTATCCAGGCACCGCCTTCTCTCGGCTCAACATGAGAGGCCCGGTGATGGGACAAATGTCCCAGCTGATATAAATCGATTTTTTCCGAATAGACCGAGATCGCGGTGCCGTCAGCATGGAACACAATCTTCATGAGGCGCCCCCTCTCGATCGGATGTTGGTTCTTCCTGGGTATTAAACCGGAGTTTTCTTTTCGGCCGCGGCACCATCATCCGGTCGAGGGCTTCTTGGATCGTCTCCATTTTGTCGGCGAGGGCGGCTCTGAATAAATCGTTGGACCGGAGGGCTTCCGCCTCGACCCCGGAAATAACGGACCGGCAGCGCTCGACTTGAAGCGATAAGGCCTCGTCATGGTTAATGTTGAGTTTCTCGAAATCCGTTAAAAAAGTTGTGATGTGGTCAATCATGGAATCCCGAAATACCTTCTTTTCTCCGGAGAGCCGGTCCACCATATGATCGACCAGCTCGGCGAAGCGGGTTCTTAATGTCGTGACAGCCATGGATTGAAATTCTGCCATCGTTTTTTGAAAGTTTTCTTTCTCGCGCCTATATATTTCTGGACTGAGCACCCCGCTCTGGCCGGGGGCATCGATTACAAAAAACTGCCAGGAGAAGGAAAACCGGGAGCCGATATCGGCTGGATAATCCATCGGGTTGTAGAGGTGATCTAAGCGCCCTTTCACAGCGCTTTGAAAAAGATCGAAGTGGCGTTCAAAATAGGCGGTTCGAGCATAAAAGAGTTGCTGGAATTGTTTCAGGATCGTGTCCACCTCACTGAGGATATCTTTTGGAATGAACAGCACACGCTTTATTGGAAAAGGCAGCGTTTTGCCGTACAAAACCTTTCTGGCCTTGTGACGAATTTGCTTAATCGGTTTGAGACAATCCCGGTCCACCAGATATTTCGTTGCACGAATCAGCTCTTTATCGGCATCGACCTGAATATCATGGCTTGGCAGATTGATCCGGCCTTCCCAAACGCTCGTATCCAACTTTATAAGGCAGCCGCTTTCAAAAATATTCATCTTTTGTCCTCTATGAATTTCCTTTCAACTCCCCTAATGACTCTGTTTTAGGCGCTCACTGGCTTCTCGTTGGTAGTATTGCGCAGTGGGTTTTTTTATTGCGACCTCCCCCAAGGCCTTTTCGATAAATTGAGAGGCCTCGTGACATGCCTTCCCGGCAAATCCGGGCATCTCAATCATCAGCTCTCCATTCACATCGAACGTGAGCCTTATTGCTTTCATCAGACCCCCCCCGCAGTGGAAAGATTTAATACCACTGCACCGCTGTCTTGTTTTATTTCCTGCACCAGATAGCCCTTTCGACGTGCCTCCCGCTTCGCCTTTTCTATACCGTAGGCCTGCATCAAGAGCCCCGCGTTTTCACCTAAAATTTTCTCCAGTCCGCCTCCCTGCCAATGGTCCCAGAGAAGCTGGTATTCTTTCTCATGTTTTCGAACGCCGACCTCGTAGGTCGCGCCGGGCACGATAATGGCGTGGTCACAGACGCCGGGAGATTCTAAAGTCATGTCTTCCGGGATTCTCCCGGTCGAACTCCCATACCAGACATAGTTTTTTTGCCCCTCGGAAAAAACGAGGTTCATCCTTTTACAAGCAGCTTTTAGCACTCCTAAATCGGTGACTTTTATCTTAATCTCAGTAATGTGCGACATACAGCACTCCTATTGTTTAAAGTGTGGCGGTTTAGTTGTTATGAAATGGACGGGATATCTTACGGACAGAGGCCGGTTTTACCGGTATCGACGCGGGGATGGTCTTGCTTGCAGCCCACTCCCGAAGGTCAGTAAGTTGCTTACCCATGCTCTTGGACAAGGGCGTGATATATTGTGCGGCCTCCTTCATGGGAATGTCCATCATGGCGCCGATCCGGCAAAGCGATCGAATTTCAGCGCCCGACCAGTTCGTTATATCGGGCATTTCCGAAATTTCGATGTCGAATTCCTTCGAGTGAATTTCTAATATGGCATTGCGCTCCTCCTTGGTCGGGAGATCCACGAAGAAGATCGCGTCCCATCGTTCGGCCCTTAGAAACTCGGGCGGAAGATGGGCGATATTGTTGGTTGTGGCCACGGTAAAAACCTGGCTTCGATGATCGTTAAGCCAAGTGAGAAAAGTGCCGAAGATGCGGGATCCAACACCGCCATCGGATTGGTGAGAAGACCCCACGCCGGACAAACCCTTATCGATCTCGTCGATCATCAACACACAAGGCGCCATGGCGTCCGCAACCGCCAAGGCTTGACGAATGCGTTCTTCGGACTGCCCGACTAAAGATCCGAAAAGTTGTCCAAAATCCAGCAAGAGCGTCGGGATGCCGAGCTCCCCTCCGAGCGCCTTGGCAAAGTGGCTCTTACCGCAACCGGGAACCCCGAGGAGTAGGAGTCCACGGGCAAGCGGTGAGCGGGCGATTTTGGAGGCGAAATTTTTCAGTTGCTTCAAACCGCCGAGTTTCTCAAAACCTTCCGTCGCGCTATGGATCTCGATAGAGGCGTTTTTCTTAACGATCTGGGCTTTTTGTTCCGTGATAATTTTTGCCGAAAACCCGTTGGGACTGGATGCGGCAAGGGCAAAGGCATTTTCCGCTTCGAAAGTGGTCAGCCCCTTTGCTATATCCAAAATAGCGGCCTCATTCTCCGGCATCGGCTTTTTTGCGGAATCCGCAATCATCTTGAGGATGGAATGCAGTTCTGTTCGCTCCGGCAATTCGAAGGACAAGAGGGTAAAGATCCGCTCCAGCTCTAAGGGTATTTTAACCGCCGGCGCCACGACGATGAGCGATTGCCCCTTGGATTTCCATTCGTCCAGACGATTTTGAACGCCCTGGATAATTTCGATACCTTGAAGAAAGTAGTGATAGTTCCAGGCAAATAGGGTGGTATTTTCCGGGGCCTGACTCAATTGTTGCAAAACTTCGAGGGCGTCACAGGCCTCGCCCCGTCCGTCCTTTATCATCCCTTGATGGAGGTCCCAAACGACCGGAATCCCCTTCATCTCCGTGACTTCTTGAGTCAAGGTTTCAATAGCGCGCGCGGGTTCGAGCGTTTTGAGGTACAAGGCGGGGTAGCCTGCCGCAAGATATTCTTTTAACCTGTACATTGGATTGCTCCTATTTAAATTTGAGGGTGATCAAACTATAGAACCACTGGGCTCACACGATGCCATGATCGATCTCGATGAGGCGCTTCACGCAGTCATCAATCTCTAATCGGTTTGCCTGCCTTATTGCTTCCTTGACTCTTCTTTCGAATATTTCGGCGTCCTTCCGGTCTTCATCGAGACCGCTTTGACTCAAAACATATTTTTCTTCAATTTCCAATTCATCTCCTTAACAAACGTAGAAGCTCTAAAATTCCTGAGTGAATTCTTCGTTGTGGCAGATTAGCGGCTTGCGCTTAATAGGGGATCTTTTCGTTCGGAAGCATGATCGTAATGACTTGGGTGTAGAGGAGGTCCTTCGAAATAACCGCTTTTAGATTGAACTTTTTAATTTCCTTGCCCTTTCTGATGTAAACGGGAAAAGGAGTTGAAGACGGGCCCCGGGTATATTTCAATGCGAGATGGAGCATATAAACCACACTCCAAATCCGGTCCATCGTCACATCGGAATCCATTGGATATTCCGAACACCCCGTGGTCTTCGAGACCTGAGCCGTCATGGCCACGGGAAAGCGGATTTCGGCTTCTTCGGCAAGGGAGGACACATTGATCAGGCTTCCGTCTTTCAAAGCCTGGTCTCTGGGAGAACGGGATTGAGTGGGTTCTGCACAGATGGATCCGGACTGAATTTTATTCTTTTTCCAAGATTTCATGGGCACCTCATGATTTGATGTTTCGCTTTCAATAAAAAAGGCCCTGGTTTCCGCCAGGACCTTCGATGGGTATTGTTTATTGAACGAAAGAGACTAAACCGGCTGTTTTTTCCGCAGCCAATTGAATACCTCAGCTTCCTCAAGTTGAAAATCCGCTTGAGGTAGAGGGACGATCACTTCGTGTTTGAAGTCCTGATAGTGAGTCAGGGCTGTATCTCGATCCGTCAGTTCGATCAGGATGCTCAGTGCAAGCTGAGACGGGCCCGAGCCCATGTATCCCCAGGAAAACCCAGTGGGAGCATGGTTCCGAAGCTTCAGGCTGTCTTCCAACAATAGTCGCTTTCCATTAATCGATACCGTGTTGTTTCTCCAAACCCCTTTAATCATGCGCAGCTCCTATTTTTATCGATTCGATGGTTCCGCCGAATATTTTTTTGATCGAATGAATTTTCTTTAAATTCTCGTCGGACCAGTTGGCCTTTTTAATCCGCATGACTTCTTGAGGAAAATACCCAACTTCTTGCGCCGGAATCTTGTCCATCAACTTTTTATGGCCAACGATCCAAACCGTTTCTCCTAGCTTTTCGCTCTCGATTTTTACCATCAGTCCTTGCACCGACCGGAGATAGGCCCGGACCGCAGCCGCTTCGCCTTTAATGCGCCGGCTTAAGTTGAGTTTCTTTTTTTCTCTTTCCGTATCCGAGTCCCCTGCGTCCATAAGGGGATCGGATAAGACGATTTCATTTCCATCTATGTCGGGATCGAGTCCCATCTCCCAGGCTTCCGCGATGATCGGATGAATATCCTGCAATATTTTGAGGTTCATGTGTGCCTCTCCTTTTTATAGAGTAAGGATGCTCATTGTGTCATTCATTGACCGCTGAGGCCTTGTTCTCTATCTTCCGTGAATCCAATCGACCGAGTTCGTCGACGAATAAAGATCGTTGCCGCACTTCGTTCCCGATATATCGCGCGTGCGTAATGTACAACTGCTCTTTCGCTCGGGTGATACCCACATACATCAGCCGACGCTCTTCTTCTACCTTCCCATGGATATGGGGTAGATTTCCCTGCGTCGCCCCCATCAGAAAGACCACCTTGAATTCGAGGCCTTTGGCGCTGTGGAGGGTGCTTAATCGGATGCTTTTTTTGTCTTTGGTTACACCGCCTTGAATTGCGGCAATCGCCATCTCATTAATAAAGTTGATCAAGCCGGGTCCGGACTGCAATTCAAACTCGTTCGCCATACGGGCAAGATCTTTTAAACGCTCCACGCTCCGATTAAAGTCCGCCTCCCCGCGCGAGACTTTCTTTAAGTGGTCGACGTAGTTGAATGCCGCTGCGCAAGCCCGCATCAAATCGGAAATACAAAGCTCGGAGATGCGCCGGCGCAGGCCATCGATGCGTTCTAGAAAGCGCTTGAGGGCGATACTCGGCTCCCCACTGACATAATGTTGTTCTACCGCAAGCTCCAAGGCGTGATACAGACTGATCTCATTACGTTCCGAGAGATCCTCCAGTAGATCCATGACCGATTTCGGTACGCCTTTTTCGATCTTTAACACGCGTTCCAAGGCCGCGGTATTCTCAGGCAGCGCCAGAACGGTAATATAGGCCATCATGTCGCGGATCACCCGGTATTCGTAAAAGGACCGCTCGGCCGTTTTTCGTGTCGGGATCTTAAGCCGCTTGAGGGCGTCTTCCGCCCGGGCCAGGTCGGCATTGCGGCGGCCCAGGACGCCGATTTCTTCCGGGGGAAGGCCCTGACCCAACAGGATTTGGATCCGGCCGGCGGTAAAATCTGCTTCCTCGCCTTCCGAACCAAAGCCATGAACTTCTAAACAGCCGGTATCATTTTTTGCGCAAGTCAATTCTTTTTCATAGCGGCCCAAATTGTTCTGGATTAAGGCGCAGGCGGCTTCTTGAATCGCTCTGGGAAGCCGGTAGGTTGTTTTTAGGATCACGATCTCCGGTGAAAAATCCTTCTCGAACAGGCCCAGGACTTCAGGCGTCGAGGATCTAAACGAATAAATGGATTGATCGTCATCGCCGACGACCACAATACCCTTGTCCTTGCCCAAAAGAGAGATCAGGGCGTATTGCGAGAGATCGCAGTCCTGAAATTCGTCGATGATCACATGCTGCCAAAGGTCCCTGATTTCGGCCAAAGCCTCGGCGTCTTCAGTGCACAGCTTTAAGGTGAGATAAACCAGGTCATCGAAATCGATCAGGGCCTGATCCTTCATTTTTTCTTGATACCCCAGGAAAATGGCGCCTAGGGTTTTATTTTCGATGGTGTCTTGGGTCACAATGACCTCGCCGGACGCCTTAATACGCGAGATATCCCGTGCAACCTTGTTTGCATCCCATGTCGCCTCAGACAGATTGAGCGACCGAATCACTTCTTTTAAGGTTTTTTTGGCGAGTTCTAAGGAGGCGATTTGAAAGGCGTTACTATAGCCCAATTTATGGATATGTGTGCGCAGCAATTGGGCGAAGGCCCCGTGTATGGTCCGAATCCAGGACGGCCTTTTTCCGGTAAGCGTCAAGATTCGCTCTATCATCTCTTGCGCCGCTTTATTGGTAAAAGTGATCGCCAGAATCCGGTCCGGATTCACTTCTTCACGAATGAGGGCCGCAAAACGTTCGACGATGGTTTGGGTCTTTCCCGTTCCAGGTCCGGCTAAAACCAAGACCGGTGCATTTCGAATGGAAACCACTTTTTCCTGATCAGGATTGAGCGTATCCAATATAGGCCTCCTCTTGATTAAAATAGTCGTTGATGTCCATGCCTAAGGGTAGATCGAAATGAGAATAGCTTATGCCCTGCGCATCGCAGGCTTCCTCAAACCATTCGGACGCAAGCTTAGATCCGGCATCGTGATCGAGACAGAGCACCACATGCTTATTCGCCAGCAAGGCAAACCATTCTTCCCTAAAACTGCTTACCCCCGGAATGCCAATGGCGCAATGGCCGCGTTGGAGCAAGGTCAAAGTATCGATTTCGCCTTCACAGAGGTAAACCTTCGTTGACGAAGAAAGGGTGTCTTGGTTGTACAGAATACCGGCCGGTTCTGTAGCGACAAAGCGATTGATTTCCCTGAGGTCCGCTTCTTTTTTGGTGAGGAGACAGCGTGCTTTAATGAGATGAATCCGTCCTTGATGCCGGTATGGAAATAAAAGAAACGATAATCCTTCTCTCGCAAGGAGGAAGAAATGGCTTAGGCCACACTGTTTGAGCGTTTTACGGCCGTAGAGATCGATCATCACCTTGTAGAGGCTGCAGAAGGCTTCCGGTTGTAAAAAGCCGACGCCCATGGACTCGGCAGTGGCGGTGTCGATGCCGCGCGCGTTTAAGTACTTGAGCCCTTCCGGCGCCATGGGAGAGACGTCGAGCAAGGTATTAAAGATCGTGTTTTTATATTCCAGAGAGATGGCGGGTGACGAAACTTTCTGATTCTTCTTTTGCCGCTTGGGTTCTGGAAAGCGACGATTGTGGTGATTGTGGGTGAAATGATTTGGGTTGAGTTCGTCTAGTGCTTCTTTGAACGAGCAGTTACGGACCTGCATGACCAAATCGATGACGGACCCGTGTGTGTCCGGGCAGACATAACATCGAAACCTGTTCGTCGTCGGATTGAAAACCAACGAGGGATGCCGATCGGGACTGTGCGAGAAACAATGCGCGCTTCGCCCTTTGACCACAATACCGAGACCTTCGGCAACTTCCAGGATGGGAATGGCTTTAATTTCATCAAGCCTCACAGTTTTCCTCCTATAAAAAAAGAGGCCCTGAAGCAAAGTGCTTCAAGGCCTCCCGATGTGTAATAGAAAAAAAAGATTCAAAAAATGGACGAAACTTGTCCTTGGGCTTTAGGAATGACCGATGCCCGGTGAGGCAGGTGAGAAGGTTTCTTATGCTGGCATTTTAAACAAAGCGGCGCTTTATATTTTTCGATGGAATAGGTTGCCACCTTTTGAGTCAGATCGGAGCGACAGGTCGCGCACTTAAAGACAGCGCTTTGTTTTTTCGCATCGAGGACCTTTTGGCGCAATGCCGATGCCTCTTCCAGGCTCAGCCCATCGAATTCCTCTTTTCCGCATTGAGCCAGGAAATCCTTGACGACCTGCAAGGAAACGGTACCGATGGGATCGATCTCTTGGTAGATCTGCTTTCCAATCTCATTGAGAAGCGCTTTAGGGTCTTCACAAGAGTCCTGCTTTTCTTCCGTCTTACTGGCTCCTCCCTGATTGTCTGCCGCCTTGGGTGTATCGGGCGTTTTCTCCTCCTGCAGCGAGACCGGTGTTCTCTCTTCCTTTTTATTTGGTAGCCGCTCGGCAGCGGCTTGCACCTCCTTTATGTCAGTTGAAAGCTTGTTATCCTTTTCCGGTAAGGGAAAATCGAAGCCCGAGGTTTGCACGATGAAATTGGCGAGCGGAAGCTCCGGACTGTCAATGCGGAAAATCCATTGTTTTGTTCGGACAAGCCCCATGCCCGGCTCCCAGCGCGAGAGATTTGCCTGAACCTTGTAAAGCGTAAAGGGAAGGCCGACGATGCTCTTTCCCCTTTTATGAAGCAGGCGCTGAAAGTGTGTGAGTTTTTTATAAATACCTCCGATGGCGTGCCATGAGCTTGACGGCAGACGCCACAGATCGGCACCTGGAATGCCTAGGATCATAAAATGGAGTATTCCGGAGAACGAACAGCCCTTGGCTTGATAAATGGGACACTCATCCGGAAGACAGGGCAAGGTCATCTTCTCTCTTTTAAACACCCGTTTTCCAGGGCTCCCCTTCCGCTTTGCAGTGTCGGGTTCCGGATTTCTGGACGCGATCAGCTGACCCGCGATGCGCTCCGAGCTGCAGTACAAACCCGATGCTCTAAAAGCCGCCAACTTGTGCGGTAGATACTCCCACCAATTTTCTGAAACAAGAATGACTTTCAGCCGTTGAATGTTTCCTTCGGCATCGCCGTAGAGGGAGCGGATCTGGTCCGCATGGTCGGGATTACTGAGACATTCGGAGCGATAGACCGAAAAATAAGGTACGTTAAACGGTCGCAGGGATTTCCCCAATGCTTTTTCGATTTCATCTGGAGATTTTTTCTCCCGAAACATCCTGTTATAGGATTGAGTTTCTTCCTTCGTGAGTTTAGAAGGGCCATCCTTACAGGGGACTTTAATCCCTGGGCGAATAACCCCCGCATAGTTGGGTGGAATTTTTGAATCGTTTAGAATAGATTCCGGTCCGGTGGATAGATGAAGCGTTTGATTGGAAATGGCATTCGATACATGGACTGGATGCTGTCCTTGTTCAAGGGTTTCAGGCACATTTTCTCCTTCTATGAGTATAGGTTCAATTGAATGTCGGAGCGCTATTAAAGCCCCTCTCCTATAGGTGGAAACGGACATTTTAGAAACAAAAAAGCCCGGAGAAAATCTTTTCCGGGCCCATCGTCACTATTAGATAAGAAGGGACTATAAACGTTTGGAAAATTCAGCGGGTGTGACGATTGGATATCGATCAGATAGGCTTAACAAATCCTTATCCCCAGTCACCAAAACCTCTGCGTTCGATTCGATCAATGCAGCGAGGATAGGGACATCGTCTTGATCTCGTAATTCCTCGAATTCCTGCATGGACGGATCGACGATGAGGCCCTTGAACTTCAGGAGCAGGATAAAGCGATCTATTCTATTTTCCGACCACTTCAATCTTTTCAAAATTTTCGGATACATCAAGGTACGCCTGATTTCTTCGAGTATCGCATCCGATATAACGATATCGAACCGAGCTTCGCGCCAGGCTTGTACGATCCGGCCGGGAACACTTTTTGGCAGGATGAGGCCCGACAGGATGACGTTGGAATCCAGGACGGCCTTCACTTTCTACGGTGCTTCGTTGCGGCGCGCTTGGCTTGTTTCAATAGACCGTCCACCGCTTCGATGGATTCCCCTTTAAAGGCGGCCTGAAGATCGGCAACGGCATTCTCGAACTCGGTCTCGAATAAACGGATTTTATTAAAAAGCGCCATGTCGACGATCGCGGCAACGGGTTTCCCTGAGCGCGTCACCACAACGCTGTCATGACGCAGCTGAACTTCGTTAATCAATTCTCCAAAATTCTGCCGTACTTTCATAGCCGAAGCTTCTTTAATCATATCAACCTCCATGATTCATATAATTGATATAATCATAATATCATGAGTTGGGAAAGGGGTCAATGGGATATTGTGCTTTACCGATTTCTGCAGACGCGGCATATCTTTTTCCTCAATGATTGAATCTTTCCTTTCACCCGGTCCAGATATTTCGGGGAAACGCCTTTTAAGTCCTTTTGGAATTCTTTATTTAGGATGGCCTCAAGTACCAGACGATCTTCGACGCTTAACGAGGCGGCGGCCACTTCTGTAGGAAGCGCCGGGATACCTTTTGGTTGTCTTACATGTTTATTATCCATCTCTATCCTTATGTTTGACGATGAGGTTTTACCCTGTGCTCAGGGTTTCGATATTTTTTCTTCGTCGACTGGCGGAAAGAGCACCGTGGCGCAATGGTGGCATTTGCGGGCGATGACTTCCCATTCTTCCGTCGAAAGCAGGTCTAGCATTCTTTCTTCATGCATAAGCCCACCGCATTTCGGGCAGTCAAAGATCAGGGTGGTTTCCGCGATTGGGTACACGATGACCTCTAAAGAGAGAGGCGGCGAGGCCGCCTCTCTCTAAGGTTTTAAATTAACACCGGCTCCAAGAACAACGCGTGCAGCTAAGACAACCCTCTTGCATCCGCACCGGGGAGAAGCTGCACTCAGGACAGGGTAGATCCATTGCCGTATTGCCTTTGAGGAGGGACATGACGGCAGCCAAACTTTTAATCAGTGCGTACACATCCGTGCTCATGTCGCCGAATTGGGCATTGGACTTGAGCATCTGCTCCATGTTCTTTTCGATCGGTTTTCCGTCTACGAGGGAATCGCTGACCAGCCGGCAGATTAAATCCAGGCTTTCCCTGTTTTTAATGTGCGGCGAAGGAGACAAAAACAATTGGTGGAATCGGCCTTCCCGTTTCAATATTTCTAAAAACTGGGACATGCCCGTCTCCCCCATCTGGAAGGCGACATGGACATAGGAGCTGCCTTGGCGCGTTTTGACCTTCACCCGGAGTTCAGGGGTCAATTCCAAGGACGTATTCGGGCCGGAACCATTTTGCTTATGATCTTCAGTGCCCACATTTAAGACCTGATGGTCTCTGGACCCGTCCCGGTAGACCGTAATCCCTTTGCATTCCAGGGTGTAGGCCATGAGGTAGGCGCTTCTAATGTCCTCCACGGTTGACGAGGGGGGAAGGTTGATGGTTTTGGAAACGGCGGAATCGGAGTATTCCTGAAAGGCCGCCTGCATGATCACATGCCATTCCGCTTGAATGTCGTGAGAAGTGACAAAGACCTTCTGCCAGCGTTCCGGGACCTGTTCGAGACCTTCTACGGATCCCTTGTTCTCAATCACGCGATCCAGCAGATCTTCAGTGTAGAAACCCTCCCGCTTTGCGATCTCGATAAAATGGTCGAGCACATAAGGCAGGTGTTCGCCATCCATCACATTTTTGTACCAGACGAGGGAGAATTCGGGCTCGCATCCTCCGGAGGTGTCCGCAATCATAGAGATTGTCCCCGTGGGTGCGATGGTGGTCACATATGAGTTTCGAAGCCTTTGATTCCGAGCCTCGTGCAAAGACCCGGGCCAGTTGGGATAAACGCCTCTTTCCTCCGCAAGACGGGCGGATGCCTCATCCCCTATCCGTTTAATAAAGGCCATGACTTCCTTGGCCGTCTTGACCCCTTCATCGGAATTGTAAGGAACCTCCAACTTGAAGAGCATTCGGGCAAATCCCATCACCCCAAGCCCTATTTTGCGGTTGGCCTTTGTGATTTTCTCTATCTCGGCAATCGGATAGCGGTTCATGTCGATGACGTTATCGAGAAAGCACACAGCGGTACGCACGGTGTCTTCGAGCAGGGCCCAGTCGATTTGGTATTTTCCGCCCTCTTTTTTAAGATGGCGGTCCAAAACGATGCTCCCAAGGTTACAGCTTTCGTAGGGAAGCAGGGGCTGCTCTCCGCAGGGATTGGTTGCTTCGATCCCTGCCACATGCGGAGTCGGATTCGTCCGGTTGGCCGCGTCGATAAAGAAGAGCCCCGGTTCGCCGGTGCGCCAAGCCTGCTCCGCGATTTGATCCATGACTTCCTTCGCTGGCAGACGACGGACCACCTCTCCGGTCCGGGGAGAGATCAAGTCGTAGTCCGCTCCGTGATGATAGGCCTCCATAAAGGCGTCGGTGATGGCCACGGAGATATTGAAGTTGGTGATTTCATTTGTATCGGACTTACACGAAATAAAGTCGAGAATATCGGGATGATCCACGCGCAGAATTCCCATATTGGCGCCCCGGCGTGTTCCCCCCTGTTTGACGGCTTCGGTCGCATGGTTAAAGACCTTCATAAAAGAGATCGGGCCCGAGGCCACGCCTCCTGTGGTCTTCACCCGGTCGTCCTTCGGTCGAATCTGGGAGAAGGAAAATCCGGTCCCGCCCCCCGTTTTGTGAATAACGGCTGCTTGTTTAAGGGTTTCGAAAATGCCCTCCATGGAATCGGGCACAGGTAGGACAAAACAGGCCGAGAGTTGTTGAAGGTCACGGCCGGCGTTCATCAAGGTGGGTGAATTGGGTAAAAAGCGGAGCGAGGTCATCAGCCGATAAAAGCGGTCTTCGACTTTGGCGACGTCCACCTGGGAGTCGTATAACACTTCGGCCTGCGCGATATTTTTCGCAACCCGGCGAAAGAGGTCCTCCGGGACTTCAAGCACGTCGCCTTGATCGTCTTTGACCAGGTAGCGTTTCTCCAAGACCTTAAGGGCGTTATCCGTAAGTTTTAAAATTGGTTTTTTTGTTTTATTCAATGAATTTTTCTCCTAACAAAATAAACGTTGAAGATCTGTTTTCTTGTTTCTTCAATGGAAGATGGAATATCTCTTCAGCAAGCGCCATGCCGCTGAGTAGGCCTTCTAAAAGCGGCGCTTTCAATCAAGCTGTAACAAATCCGAACAGGACTGATACAAAAGCGCACACATTAAAGCCTTGGGGCAAAAGAACAGGAAAAAGTCATCCTGACCTTTAACCCTATTGTTGTTTATTTTTTTGTGAATTTTGTAGTCTTGATGTAGACGCCTATCCGATGATTCAGGAAAGGGCAAAGGCGGGGGTCATATTCCTGTAGCAAGGATTTTTAATTAGGGTAATACCAAAATTACAAAATGGGAATCGAAATTTTACATTGATACTAAGGCGTCACAAACGACCTCTATTTTTGGAATGGAAAATCAAATTTTCTATTCTATATTCCGTCTTAAGACAAAATAATCTCCAATAATATAAAATGTTAAGTAATAAATAATACTTATGACGAGTGCCCCTTTGTAGACAGTTAATGTCGGATTATATCCCTTGATGAAATATGATAAGTAAGAATTTCCTATGAGTGTCGCGCTAAAGGGGATTATACCTATTCTAAAATAACGGCGCAGTCCTAAACGCAGGCTATTTAAGATAGTCGCAATAACGGCTGCCATTAATATCCAACTCCTCGCAATCATTTCCGTGACCTTTGAATCAGTCAATAAAATTATGGCGTAAGTGATGATAAAAAAAACCCAACAATAGAAATAGAATCGAACAATTTGTTTACTTACCTCGGCACTATTATTCATAGGCAACCTATCCGATACATTTATTCTCCAACAAAAAGTTAACTGATGTCTAACTATTAAATACGCATTAGCACATTGGGATTGTCGAAATGCCCTAGAATATTCACAACGTTTAATTCTTTTTAGACGGCTTGTGAAGCCGCTCATCATATATGAAGTTTTCGACCTCGAGGATTCTGACCGACTTCATATCGGGGTGGCTTGGATTGATCAGGATATTAAACTCATGCATCACAACTGCAGAAGGAACGCGCAGGAGTAGGCTTTCCATGCTGGATACCCAGTTTGTGCCGATTTCTCCCAAAGAGAAGGGAGCAGGACTATGGCGCCAATCGCCCGGAAGCTTAGCCGAATCGATTTGTTTCGGAACAATCGATTTTGGAATTCCGATCGATGAGATTTTAATTTCCGGCGGGATGTTCGCTAGGGACACATGGACCAAGTATTCCATCGCCGCAAGCGACCTGCTCTCCGAGGTGTATATGACTGCCGTTTCCTTCGTGTTCCATCGCCCTCCTGTCAGCCTAGCCCCCCTACCGGACAGATCGCGTGCATGTTTTGCCAGGGAGATCCGATAGACCTGCCTCATGCATAGACGCCGTATTCGATTCGGCCGAGCTCATCCATGACCATTTGGGTGCCGGTTTTAAGATTGACCAGATCGCAGGGCACCTCTCCTCCTAATGCCTTACTTGGCGTATTAAACCAGCTCATAAATTTCTCAAGTGAACCGAAAACCTCAATCCCTTTCCCCACTAAAAACACCAACTGAATGATATGTTCGGATATGCTCGGGCTGAACTTCTGGCGACTGGAGTATCGCTGAATCGTGCGCAGGGTAATCGGCAGCAGATCCGCGAATTGATCCGGCGAATAGTTTAAAAATCGGACAAATTTCATGAGCGAGGCTTTGGTGATGCCTTCCTTGCTCATTTCGATGACATCCATATTGGATTTTAATTGCTTATGGAAGATCTTTGCGAAGATCTCATCCGTTTGGGTGTCGTGCTGTGATATTGTAAGGGTTGCCATGTTCACCTCTCTGTTCTATATGTGACCTACGACATATGTCGTAATAATATCGAAATATGTCACTTATGTCAAGTTAGGGGCACTAGATCTGAAAACCCAAGGCGGGCGATTAAAGGTCCTTCTAGCTGACGCGTCGTCCTCTTCGACACCGCGAATTAGGCGGCAATGATCTTAATTTTTAGATCATGGTGTAGCTTTTCTGCATACCCTGCAAGCCGATCCAAAGTAAAATGCGTAATCTTACCGCGTAAAATATCGCTAACCCGTGATTCATCTACGCCAATCTGGATAGCGAGATCCTTTTGAAGCAGCTTATGCTCTCTGCGGTATTTGGCGATCAGCTGACAAAGTTGGTACTTGGCCCGATCGACTTCCGAGGCATCCGCTGGTAAAGCGATATTGCCGCCCGAGTAGTTTGGATCGGATAGCTTGTCGCGAACCCTTTTTAAGCTTTTGGCCTCAGGAAATTTTGCCTGAGATTGTCGTTTTTTCATTATTTACCTCCGAAAGCAATTAATGATTCCGATGAATAAGCACTGAGCTCGCATACACCAGACCAAGCGATACAGCTTTCCCTCATGTTCGAGCTGATCCAGCATGAAGTACTCCCAGTCACCCTCAGATTCTTCAGGTAAAAACTCTCTACCGTCCAAATATCCGACTAATTCCAAGATTAGGGCATAATCGATATCCGAATGTTTTTTCTCAAAGTGCGGGTCAATGACCACCTCATTAATGTCTCGACCATTTATATTGATGTTGACTGCGTAACTGCGGCGTTCGTTCATCTTATCTCCTAGAATAGGTGATCTTGCTATATTTAGCAAGTACATTCAGGTTTCGGCCGAAGGCAGAGAAGGAAGTCGTCTTGACCTTCCTCCCCTCTTTTGCCTCCGGTCCGATGAATCTTAAGCCGCGGCCTTGAGTTGAACCCCTGCCGGCGCTGCAAATCGGTACTGTACATAACGAATCACCTCGCGTCGCACAGAAGCACAGGTATCGGCACGATCAAAATCGATCCGGGTCACCACAAGGATGACGATGGCATCGAGGATCTCTTGTATTGAACCGCGAAGCAAAGCGATCTCCCGCACCCAGGTCTCCATCGCTTCAAGAAAGGCCTGATTCGTCTCCCCGTTCACCAGGTAGATGAAGTACGAGATTCGATGGGCTTCCGGATAACGCAGACCGTATTTCCGCACGAAGAAATGTGCCTGGCTACCTTGCAACTGAGATGGGTTTTTCCTTGCTCGGTTAAAGCGGTTGATCAGATTGTGAATGGCCGCCGTTCCTTGAGTGGATTGAATTGTATTTATTGTATGCATTGTGTGTCTCCTTTGAAGTGGGTTGATTGAAAAGATGGGTGTTCAATGCGGCGAAGAGCTCAGAAGGACCAGACGCGCGCGCCATCGGATGCAACACTGAAGTTATAGATCCGATCCGCCTCCGACTGCCCTTTCTGATAACGTAGCGGACTCATGTCGCGTCCCTGGGGTCCTCTGCCTTGATTGTGGTGTAAAAACTTCCCGCCTAGATTCCGTGTTTTCATCTTTTACTCCTCCTTGTCAGTTGAATTTCCTATTGACAAAAAGGCCCCCACTCAGTAGACTCATTCTTGTCTTACTAAGAATGTCTCTGAGTTTGGGGGCCTTCTCGAATTAAAGGGATCAATCAGTTACAGCTGGTTGATCCTTTTTTTGTCTGAAGCACACTTACTGACCTTCTAGACCCGGTTTCTCCTTCCAGATCGATCACATCGTTCTCCTGCAAAAACCCAGTCCAAACGCTAAAGACCTTCAGGCTTCCGAAGAAGAGCAAGCCTGTGACAAAGATCAAGAACAAGGTTACGAGCAGGTTGTTCATCGATCCGAAGGTCTGTTGGGTAATGGTGCCAATGCCGACGACCATGAAACAGCCAGTGGCCAGGGCAAAAGCCAGGGTGGTTACGATCAGGATTAACGAAGTGGCAATATCGTTTGTTCTTTCTATCATTGATTCCTCCTTGGTTGGGTTATCTTTCCTTCTTTCCTTCTTTCTTTCCTTCCGATGGTGCGCGTAGATCTGTCTTCAGTCCTACAGTCCCATCACCCGGTTTAACCGCGTTTCTCTCAGGTGGTGCTTGAGATCGCTGAAATCAGAATCAACGTTTGAATTTCGGTGGGTTCGGTTGCTGGGCATACTTTTTTCTT
>JAJDBW010000016.1 GCA_029261155.1 Nitrospirota bacterium
TAGCTTCGGGGTCTGTGCATTCCGAGAGATCAACGAATCGAGGCACTCCCCCAAAGAACTCATCCGCTGCGCAGATGAAGCCCTTTATCTCGCCAAGCGTGAGGGACGCAATCGAGTGCGTCTCCACAAAAAATAAGCCTCTCTCTCACCACCGAACCATGGAATCCTATTGCTTCACCCGGCTAAGATTCTTCCCGTATCATTCATTTTTTAAATTCACAAAACAATACAACCTTTCAAACGGCATTCGCTGTAAATAGGTGTTATTGTGTATACCTATCAAGATTGAAGTATTTTACATTGCTTGGTATTATCCGATGAAGCTACACACTAAAACAGGAGCTATAATTTGAACCGGAAGATCTTATCAGTTTTTATCGCATCTCCCAGTGATTTGAATAACGAAAGAAAAACTCTAAGAGATGTAAAGGAGATAACAAATAAAATATTTGGAAAGCGCATTGGATGGCAAATAGAGCTATTGGGGTGGGAAGATACACGAATTGGCTTTTCTAGGCCACAAGCCTTAATAAACAAGGACGTTGAAAATTGCGAATTATTTATTGGTATGCTGTGGAAGCGCTGGGGCACGGATAGCGGCAATTTTAGTTCTGGATTTGAAGAAGAATTTACTATTGCTATGAATAGGAGGATCAATGGTGACAAGCCAGAAATATGGATGTTCTTTAAGAAAATTGAAGAAGAGCAACTCGGAGACCCTGGAGAACAGCTAAAAAAATGTATCCAGTTCAAGAAGCAACTTATAGAGAACAATCAGCTTCTATTTAAAGAATTTAAAGACACAAATGAATTGAAGGACACAATCTTGCAACATTTAAGTACTTACTTATTAGATGCTTATCAGAGTTCACAAATACCGTCTTCCGACTTAGAGACTGAACCACCCATTACTAAAGATGTTCCATATCTAAAAATAGAACAACCGGATTCTAGTGGCAAGAAAAATGATGAACTTGTAGCCGTTTTCGGGAAGATTGCTAAATGTCTAGGAGATGGCAATGAAGATAAGATCGATTACTGGGAACGTATTCGAGCTCACCTCTCTTCAAGTGCACTTTTTTCTCAATCACATACCGGGGAAGTTTTCGGAACACATGAGATTAATTTGGTATATCTAAAAAGAAATGAGTGGAATTTTTCTTCTTACGAAAAGGGGTTTCTAACAAGAACCTACTTTAGCGATTCTTCAAGTATCACCCCAGTGTGGTTTTGGCTTTCAGGTGAAGGCATAAGTCGAATAGAGGAATTACTTTTTTACTTGTCACGATATGACCGCAATGATGCAGTCAGAAAAGGCGCATTAGAGGTTTTGTATTATTCCAAGACACCACCTCCCATAGAAACAATGAGTGCTTTACTGACTGATGACAAAGATGACATCGTTATCAAGGCGATTAGGTTAATTAAGTACTGTGACGAAGAACAATTCTTAGGTCTTTTAAAACCAATCCTTACTCATAAAACTGAAGCAGTGAGAAATAAAGCCCTGTATGCCTATATTGATTTATTATATTTAACTAACCCAGAAGAGTCTTTTTCTCTTCTTAAAGAAAAGTCAACTGAAGTAACCGATGCGTATAAAAAATCATTAGAGAGCCTTGACCTCAAAGTGAGTGAAAAATCGATTATTTCTTCAATATTTGAGGGCGCGCCCCGCATCAGAGAATATGCAGCGAAATACTTGAATAGAGCAGATCTTTTGAGTGAAGAAATATCAAAAAAAATCCTCGAAGATACTGATCCATTTGTTAAAAAAATTGGATTTGATTGGCTACTTAACCATGGTAGAAATTTTAGCCTCAGTGAAATTTCTAATTTATTCCCTAGGTCAAAAGAAGCGAAACAGAATCTTTCAGCTATATTGAGTCGAAACGTGACGGAGGATGATATCATTCCATTGGTTCTTTCTAGGCGCACACAAAAAGAACTAGAAAGTATGGTGGATTACTATTCTAGTTATGGACGTGAGGCTTATGAAGCCCTGGCAGTATCGCACTTTTCAAGTATGTCAGAAAAATTCAGATCAGATTTGAATAATAACATTGATAGCATCAAAAGCAATTCTCTTGAAAAGTTAAAGTTAGAATTTGGTGATAAGGCTTCTTTAATAACACAACGCGAACCTGGATTGGAAAAATTCGTTAATAATTCCTTTGTAGCATCGGCTCTAAAAGGACTATCAAAACTAAACGAAAAATCCGATATCCAATATGCAAGACAGTATTTAGGTCGGCTTCAGTATGGGATGGGCAACAATGAATGCATCTCAATAATCGAAAACCATGGGGATCAAACAGATGTCGACAGTCTTATCAAAATAGCTAAGAATTCTTATGGTGATACAAAAAGAAAGGCTCTAAACGTAGCCATTAAACTTAGTGGCAATCAGTTGCAAGTGATTCAAGATCTGATTTTCGAAAAAGATAAGAGCCTATCAGTAATAGGAGCTAAACGGATTCAGTTACTCCCACGGAAGAATAGGGTTTTTATCGCAAAAAAATTATTGTATTTTGAAGATAGCGAGGTTCGCTTGTTGGCTGCCAAAATACTTTCAAAGGATCTTGGCCGGGACGAGATTGAAACTATTTTGAGCGCTTACATTGAAGAGGATGTGTACTACTATGACGTAGTAAGTTTTGTTGACGGTTTTTTATATGCACCCGGGAAATTTAAGAATAAGTTCATTACAACCAATTGATACCTTATTTGTTTCTTAGGGTGGTAAACCGGATTTCTCTACCATCCTCACCACACATCTAGCACACCTTAACCGCGAAATACCTAGAAATATTTGGTGTTTGGGCAACGGATTTTATTGCTATACCTCTAGTTCTTCCCGAAGTGTGATCTTTCCTGCGCGCCAACCGATACAACCTTTCGAACGGCATTAGCTAATTTTTGACTGAAAGCGTAATCCTTCCTCCGACCTAATCCATTTATTATTGTAGCGATTTTTGGAATCTTTGACTTTTCAGATAATTGCGTTACACATGTAAGATAGAAATCAAAAATATAGCACTTGTATCCAAAAATACATGAAGGGCAGGAGGAGTGAATGAAAATACTGCTAGTTGGGCTCATCGTTGCAGCCCTCAGTTCAGACATTATGGCACAACCAAGCGAGATTCCGAACCGTTTAATTAACTACGATGCCTTTCTATCACAAGCCTCGACAGTAAAAAATCTTCGTCGTTCCCGACGAATTACTGAAGAAGAGTTCATCAGGATGATGAAGGAACCAGATACTGTTATCTTCGATGCTCGAAGTAAGGACAAATACCAAAAGTTACACATACTGGGAGCCAAGCATCTGAGTTTTCCGGACATTACGAAGGAGGAACTGGAAAATATTATTCCGTCAAAGTCGTCACGGATACTGATCTACTGCAATAACAATTTTTTAAACGCATCCGATGCCTTTCCCACCAAGGCTCCAGCCGCGTCGTTAAACATCCACACTTATAATGTTCTGTTCAGCTATGGTTACAATAATATCTTTGAGTTAGGACCGTTACTTGATATTAGGAATACGAAGATCCCATTCGCGGGATTGCAATTACTTGCGCCAAATCAGAAACAATAAATAAGGCTGATTATTAAGAAACAGTCCCCCCTCTTCAGTTCTTCCCGTATCAGTGATTTTTGAATCCTACATTTTTATCCAACCTTTCAAATGCAATTTGTTATTCTTTTCCCCATGATCTGAGGGCACCATCGTTCAAACCCAGATGATTTTTTCTCTGATTCACATGACAGCATCGTTTCCTTTTTCCAGTTCCAAACGGATTGTATTCACTCCGGCCGTTTGGAACTGGAGCGGGTATTTTTTATAAGTTATTTGCCGGCGGACATGAGCGTTTCGATCGAATGACCGGCACTTCTGCCCTTTTCGGTAAAGACCGTTCCTGTTTTTTTATCTTCAAAGCGCCTCAATGCCATCTTATAGGTCGACCCAGGGAGGGGCACATAACCAACCTCTTTTGATAAGGTCGCTACATGAGCGAGGTAATATTGAACAAACTTTTTAACCTCGATATTCTCAGCGCTTTTTTTACTGACATAGATGAAGATGGGCCGGGAAAGCGGACGGTAGGTTCCCTTATTCACCGTTTCTTGCGAAGGAAGAACTGGGCCGCGCCCATCTCCATTGTCTATGCCTACCAATTTCAATCGGTCTTTGTTCTCTTCATAATAGGCCAGACCAAAGTACCCGAGCGCGTATTTGTCGTTTGCGATGCCGTGGACAAGGATATTGTCATCTTCGCTCGCGGTGTAATCGGTTCGGCTTGCCCCTTCTTTGCCGTTGATGACATCTGTAAAATAATCGAAGGTGCCGGAGTCGGTGCCGGGCCCGAAAAGCAAGATCTCGTTATTCGGGTATTTTGGATTGATTCGATTCCAATGGGTTATCTTCCCTTTTGCGCTCGGTTCCCATATTTTTTTAAGGTCCGAGACGGTGATCGAATCGAGCCAATCGTTCTTTGGATTGACCATAACGGCCAATCCGTCAAAGGCAACAGGCAGTTCGATAAACGCAACGTCATTTTCTTTGCATTTTTCTATTTCTGAGGCTTTAATTGGACGAGAGGCATCATTAATATCGATTTCTCCACTGCAAAATTTTTTAAATCCGCCGCCCGTACCGGATACGCCGATGGTAACGCGCGTCTCTCTATCGATCTTCCCGAATTCTTCCGCCACGGCCTCAGTTATGGGATAAACGGTGCTGGAACCGTCCACCTTCACCGTTCCCGCTTCCGCCTTTGCATTGACGGCAAAAGCGAAGACGATCTGAAGGGCGAAAACCGCAAGTAGGTTGATTACGTTTCTTTTATAAATTGAGTGCATTGTATTCTCCTTTTATTGAGAGGCTGTTTTTTGTTGATGACTAAAATTTGACAATAAGGTCCGTTTGAAACACATCTTGCTTCCCTGTTCCCTTGATGGGTTCGGTCATGTAATAGTCCAGACCCAGCGCGACGTTTTTGGCAACCCCGATGTCGAGCATCACTTCATGACCTTCGAAGCCGGTGCCGCCTCCCGCGAAATCGGAGTCGGAGAGAAAATCGGGCCAGGCATCTTTTTCCAAGGAGCGGAACAGATATTTAAATTGCCATTGTTTTGCCTCCTTGACCTTTTTATCGCCGACCTTAAAGCCGAAAAGATAACCGGTGTTCTCGCTTGAGGGATCGGAATTGTTTACATATTCTCCAAAAACCGCCGCATGAGGAAGCGGGCCCAAATCATCCATCGAGACTTCGATGTTGGGGACGATGGCATCGTATTCGTAAATTAAGGTGCCCGTTCCGTCGCCGACGGAATCTGAATTTGTGCTTGCCGAATTCGGTAGGAACCCGGCGCCCTTCAAGTTACTGAAAGCGTAATAGGCCACGGCGCCTTGGAGGGTAAGGTTGCCTATTTTGGTTTTAACACCCGGTTGCACCGCATACAGGGCCGGATCCGCACCCGCCTTGTTTTCCTGAAGAACAAAACTCGCAAGATTGAGAAACGCTGGGCCCAAGGTCAAGACTCCGCCACCGCCCTCGACAGTAATATCGCTATCCCAGAGGAGGTCGGAAGGGTGCCAAAGGACCTCTTTGCTCGCGAACTTTCCACCAAAAAGGGTCGCCGACTCGGCCAAAGCGACTTCGACGTAGGCAAAGTCGAGTTTGATCCCTTTCGAAGAAAAGGCGTCTTGGAAGGTCTGATTCGTCGAGCGGGAATCCGCACTCCCGCTGGCTAGGCCGATGCCGATCTTGACCGTGTCGTTGACTTTAGATTCGAACCCGACCCGCGCCCGGATTCTGCCGCGACTCCGGTCCGCTTTGCCCTCGACTTTGTCCAGCTGATAACGTAACCGGATATCTCCCTTCACTTCTGTGTTTTTTGCCCAATCTCCAGGATCTGCAGACACCTTCCAAGGACCCAGCGCAACAAATACAAGGCTTAGAACCAGTGTGAGACCTTTGTAAAAGTTCTTCAATTTTTAACCTCCATTCATTTTGATTTATATGTTTCTGTTGAACCCAGCTCGATGAATTTTAATTGTTAAACAACTTGTTCTTTCCAGGTTGGTTTGCTTAACGAAATGGAGTATAGGGATGAAATGTTGAGGAAAGATGAATGAATTGTGAAGATTGTGTGAATTAAAAAGGAAGGTTTTTAAAAAATTAGGACGATTTAGGAAGGGTGAAAGTAAATGTGCTTCCTTTCCCTAAGGCGCTTTTGATTGAGATTTCGCCGTTGTGGGCCTTGACGATATGTTTGACAATGGAAAGGCCGAGACCGGTACCGCCCAGCTGCCTGGAATGACTTTTATCGACGCGGTAAAAGCGTTCGAAAATACGCGGCTGATCTTCTCTTTGAATACCAATGCCGTCGTCGGAAACGTTAATAACAATATCTTCTTTCTGTTCAAATGCCGTTATCACGATATGACCCTTGTCGGGTGTATATTTTATGCCATTATCGATGAGATTAAACAAAACCTGTGAAACCCTAGTCTCGTCGGCCAATATCTTGGGTAGTCGGTCCGGTATATCCGCCTTGATCGAAATCGCCTTTCTTTCCGCTTGGCCTTCCATGCTCTTGACCACCCTTTTGACGATTGGATTCAAAAGAGTGGGTTTGATATCCATGTCGAGTTTGCCCGATTCGATCTTAGAGAGATTTAAAAGATCGTTGACGAGATTGGCCAAACGTTCGGCATCGGAAAAGATGATTTCGATAAAGGCTCTGGCATGGTCCTTATCTTCGATTCCTCCTTCTAAGAGTGTTTCGGCATAGCCTTTGATGCTTGTGATCGGGGTTTTCAACTCATGAGACACATTGGCGACAAAGGTTTGCCTAATTTTTTCGAGCCGGCGAATGTTGGTATTGTCGTGAAAGACAAGTATAGCGCCTTGGGACTTTCCTTCTTTTATAACCGGTGTGGCATAAACCAAAACAATCTTTTCCTCAGGTGTCAGGATCGAAACCTCGCATGCGTCCAAACCACACGTACTTATTAGGGCACAGTTAATAATTTCTTCGATTTCTATATTGCGAATAAGCTCTATAGAGTTCCTTCCTGCGACCTCGCTGTCGATATGGAAAAAGTCTCTCAGCACCTGATTCATCAATAGAACCGTACCATTTGGATCGACAACCAAAACGCCTTCACGCATGCTGAATAAGACGGCCTCCAGTCTGGAGCGATTTAGATTCATTTCATGTAATCGCAATTCGAGTTGCTCTGACATATCATTAAAAGCATCCGCCAAGTCACCAATTTCATCGTTTAAAGAGAGTGTGCTTATTTTTTTGAAATCTCCTTTTGAAATTCTTTTGGCGATAATCGACATTTCCCGTATTGGCCTGGATATATAGGAAGACGCGAAATAATTGATGAAAATGGCCAGTATAAAAATGGCGAAGAGTGAAGCAGCCACGATACCTTTGACTTGCGTTGAGACCCCCTCAATTTCAGAGAGGGGGATTGAAAGGCGGATCAGCCCACCTGTCGCAGGGTCGCCAAAAGGCATTGCCATGTAGAGCATGTCTTTATTCACCGTGGTGCTGAAACGCCGGCTTTCTCCAAAACCGGCAGCGATGGCCTCTTGGATTTCAGGACGATTAGCATGGTTCTCTATTTTTTGAAGCGCAATGCGATCGAGATCAGAGTCTCCTAAAACCGCGCCATTGGCCGCGATAATAGTTGCCCTTAAATGGAGCATCTGCCCAATCTGGTCGGCGATGAGATCGAAGTGCTTAGGCTCAGATAGGCGCGAGGCTGATTCTTCGAGTGTAAATTTTGCGAAGGTCGTTTTCTTTTTAAGTTCGTCTCTTATATTCTGGTAGGTATTTTCTCGAAGATTTTTATTGAGATAGAGATATCCAACCGATAGTAACCCTGCGGTAACGATCGTAAAGATAAGTGTGATTTTGTAGTGCGTGTTGATTCTCAAATGTGCTATTCCCCTTCGAAGAATCGATATCCAAAACCTCTCACTGTTTCGATCTGTTCTCCCATTTCTCCGAGCTTTTGTCTTAAATGTCGGATATGTGTATCGACCGTCCGGGTGGTGACATCCGCTTCGATATCCCAAACATCTTCCAGTAAGATATCACGGGATTGGACCTTTCCTTTTCTTTGCAGGAGTGTGACCAGGAGTTTAAACTCCATATAGGTCAACATCACTTCTTTGTCAGCGACGGTAACCCGATGACGAGGAATATCAATTTTGAGCTCGCCGATAGAAAGAATCTCTTTATCCGGAGATTCTTTCTTTCCTCTTTTTAACACCGCTTTTACTCGTAGAATGAATTCCCTAATGCTGAAGGGTTTAACGACGTAATCATCCGCGCCTAACTCAAAACCGACGATTCTATCGATTTCTTCACTCTTTGCGGTGAGCATGATGATTGGGATTTGCGCCGATTTCGGGTCTTGTTTTATTTCTTTACAGAATTGGAAGCCATCCATTCCCGGCAGCATGATATCTAAAACGATCAAATCGATAAGCCCTATATTTAATTGCGCTAGTCCCTCCTCGGCATTCATGGCAGTAACACAGTTGAATCCTATTTTCTCCAAGTTATAATGGACCAGCTTAGAGAGATGTTTATCATCTTCAATAATTAAAATCTTTGTTTTGGACATTTTTCTAATTTCTTGCCTTTGCCGTTATGGATTCATAATTTCGCATTTAATAGGCATAATAAACTCCAAAAGATGGCTTTTCAAATCAATAGATATACATAGCTAATTTTTGAGGAGTTTTAGG
Source organism: Nitrospirota bacterium (assembly GCA_029261155.1). GTDB lineage: Bacteria > Nitrospirota > Nitrospiria > SBBL01 > JAADHI01 > JAJDBU01. Next base: position 8,787 of record JAJDBW010000016.1, read on the forward strand.
TATTCAAAATTAGGGGCAGGCCCTATTTCTCTATTTCTTCCCGCATTCGTTAAATATCGACAGCATGGTGATTGAACAAAATTTTTTAAAGTGTAGATTCCGATAGAAGATCTTGGCTGATCTTAAACGAGACTATCTCTCAATCTGAGTTGGCCTTTTTATGAATCGAGCACCTACAACGATAAAGAAAAAAATGAGACCGAAGGCGCAGACAATCGATGCGCCCGTTGGGGCATCCCAAAGCACCGATCCGTAAAGGCCGAGTAGACTGGCTCCAAGGCCGATACCCCAGCCGATCGCCATGCGGTGCAGGATCTTTTCGCTAAAGAGCAGAGAAAGCAAGGCCGGGACGATGAGATAGGAGAAGACCAGCAGGACGCCTCCCAAGGCGACGGAACTGGTCACGACGAGACCGAAGGTCATGTAAAAGAGAAAATCCCAAGCGCGGACGCGGTAACCTTTTAAAACCGCGCCTTCGAAATCGAAGGTGACGGTGATCATCGGTTTCCGATATAGATAGTGCACCAGGCCGACACCGAGATAAAGGAGGGCGGTCTTAATCACCTCCGCGCTCGACACGGTTAAGATGTTTCCGACCAGCAGGGAGCGGATGTGCTCCGCGCCGCCAGGGGCCTGATCGAGCGCGATGAGCGCGGCGGCGGCGGAGACGGCATAGGTGACTCCGATAATCGCCTCCTGCGGAATGATCTCGTGTCGCTGGCGCGAGACGGCGAAAAAGGCGGCCCCGACAAAGGTCATCCCGAGCGAGAAAAAGTAAGTCGCCGGATCGTGAAGATCGTAACCGAAGAGGAGTGCGATCGTCGAGCCCAAGGCGGCCAGCTGCGCCAAGGCGAGGTCGACAAAGATCACCCCGCGCCGGATGACATGGATACCGAGATAGGTATGCATCCCGGTCAAGATCAAGCAGGCCAGCAGGGGCCAGAACAGAAAGGCAATCATCGCACCCCCGATGGCTGAAGCGCCTTTGTTAATGTATCAATCAGATGATCGAAGAGTTGGAAATAGTCCTCGATCCCGCCCCCAGTTGAAACTGAAGGCGGCAGCACAACGAGCCTCGCGCCGCTCTGCTCCGCAAGAAAATTCGGCACCTTTTGATCGAAATAGGGTTCGGCGATGATAATTTTCACGTCCTCGGCTCTGATTCGCTCGATGAGCTGTTTCAGATGCGCGCTTGCCGGTGGAATCCCTGGCTTCGGTTCCACATAATCCACCGCCTTTATCCCGAATCGCTTGAGAAAATAAGGCCAGCTGTTATGGTAGGTGACCACCTTTTCGCCTTCGAGGGGTTTCATGGCGGCATCCCAACGCAAGAGGGCCGCATCGAGGCGCTCTGTAAATCGCTTTAGGTTCTGCGCGTACACCGCCTTCCCCTCCGGATCGATGCGCAGGAGTCCTTCGGAAATGTTCAGTGCGATCGCCTTTCCATTGGCGGGATCCAGCCAATAGTGCGGGTTCCCCTCGCCATGGACATCGCCTGCGGAGCGGTCGACCCGGCCAGTCGGAACTTCAAGCAGCGCGATCCCATCGGCAGCCCTGACATAGCCGGGGCTGCCGGGCTGTATCCGGCCATTTCTCGCCCCGGACAGGAGCGTCGGGGCCCAGCCGGATTCCAGGCCGAGTCCGATTTCGACAAAGAGATCCGCCCGCGAGAGCTTTAGAAGGTAACTCGGTTTGGCATCGATAAAATGCGGATCCTGCACGCCCTTGGCAATAAAATCGACGCTTACCCGATCCCCTCCAATATCCCTCGCAATCGCGGCCAGGTCTTCCGTCGTCGTGACGATATGGATGGTTTTTGCCCACGAATCGACAGACGGAAGGAGGAGGATCGTGATGAAGCATAATAGTAACCATTTCATCTCCGGTCCTCCTTAAAAGCTATGGGCGGCATGGGCCCCGATCGTAAATTCGTATTGCAGAAAGACGGCATGGATGGGATCCGCCAGATCGTCCGAGCGATCGTAATTGTATTGAAGGCGGATCTTGGAGAACTCGGAGGGGTAATAGCTCAGGTTGGGCGAAAGACGCCATCGGTCTCCCGTTCTGGGATCGGCCGGGTCCGTGGCATCGGCAAGATCGTAACGGAGGCCCGCGACCCATCGCCTCTTAAATCCATAGAGGGACTGGATGTAGAAGCCCTCGGTTTCGAATGTTTCTCTTGGAAGAGTGGTTCCGTCGTCTAGCGTCGCCGCGCCCGCTTCGTAGGATCGCTGCATCGCTTCTCCCTGCAGGCTGACAAAGGGCCAGCCGTGGTCGGTCATCAGCGGCTTCCATTTAATGAAGAAATCGATACCGTGAATGCGTGTGGCCGTGTCCGTCCCCGTGCCGTTCGAAGCGAAGAGATGGGAGGTCCCGGCCACTGCTGTGAGGGTTTCGCTCAAATCGAAAGAGGCCTTCAGCCTTCCCATGCTGAGCATGTCTTCCGCCTCATTTACGGCCTGTTCCAAGATCGGCCGCCCGGCGAAGGTTTCGCCGTTTGAAGAAAGGAAACTCATGGCCGTTTCCCCCTTGGCGTTTTGGACGGATCCGAGGATCTCCAGATAGAAAGGGAGCGGGAGGAGTGCTGAGATCTGGACGCCGGGATTTCTCAAGCCGTCTCCCCCGAACATCAACGTATTGACGATGGCCTGATCGACAAAATCCCAGGCATGCGGATGCTGGGGATTCAGCCGGCCGAAACGCGTAAAAAATTGGCCCGCCATGAGCTGAAGCCCATAAGGGAGGGCCAGCGTCGTCATGTGGGCCTCCTCGATTTCAACAATCGATTCCCCCTCTTCAAAACCGAAAATCAAGTGCCCCTCGGCCCGAAAGTAGGGGTCCACCGTAGCGCTCATCGTCAATTCGAGATTTTGCAGGGTGAAGCCACGATCGCTCGGATCATGCGCCCCAAATTGTAGATTTTCCGGCTCGGAAAAATAAGCCGCGGCGAAAAGACCGTTCAAGGAGATGTCTGGATTGAAGCGCTGAGTGGCATTCGGTGCGGTTTGTGACGCGGCGGCAAACCGCTCTTGGGCGAACACGGGAGACACGATTCCAAGGACAATAATAAAAAAGAAACTGAAGCTGATTTTCATGAGACACCCTCCCAAATAGCATGTTCGATCGCTTCGGTGACTAAGCCTTGGCGGAAATGAGACCACCAGAAAAATACCTTAATCTGCAATTCTGTAAAGGTGCAGAAAAGGCATGAACGATCGAAATACTCGATGATTAAAAACGCTCTGGTCACTCGCCACGACGTTTAAGTCGTTTTGAGCACACTGGAAAAACTTAGGATCGAAGTAGGAGGGGAGGTCCCCGGGGTGGGTCTAAAAATAGAGGGGTCTGCCTAAAGAGGCACTGCAGTTTGTTTCCGATTTTTGAAGCTATGAATAAAAAGACCGAAAGCACCACCACGAAGCTAAGGGTGGCGGCGCTATGCTGAACCCAGTCACCGATCGCGCATTCGTGGGAATCGAATATCTCGTTCTCGGAATAGGCATGGTAATAGGCGAAACCAGAGAAAAGGAGAAGATAGGCAAGAAAAACCGGAATGAATAAAGAGGGAAAACCGCGTCTTTTCGATATGCCGGGAAATTGCATTTGCCGCAAAGCGTAGTTCAAAAAAAGAAATTCGTCAAGAAATTCTTTCACTCTGTTTCTCATCGAATTCGATAATACTTTGATACAGCCAAAAGTGAAGCTTTCTAAGATGAAGCTGAGAGTTTTTTCTATAAAAAATTCCTCCATCATGAAACGCGTATCTTCCTTTACCCTTCACTTTTTTTAAACTTTATTTTTCTGAAAAAACAAGCAACGCCAGAAATCCTAAACAGGCTTGCCCTTGCCGCTTCTGTCGGTGCAAATGCCCTCAAATCGCTTCAATGCCAATTTCAGCCAAAAACCTGAGCACAAGACTCGTCTTCTGAGGAAGAGCTTTTCTTGACAGCACAGTGGTGTGAGATTATTCTCGGCTGGTTATAAAATGGGAGGGGCGAGAGGTCTCCATTTGCTTTCCAATGCCGAAGGCTTGGTCGCAATCACTTTAAGATGATAGGGAGTTCAATGTATCACTTATCGAAAGTCAGGGTTATTTTTTTAGGGATTGTTCTATTCGTCGGCGTCTCGACAACGCCGACGCGAGGCGCGGAGATCAAGGACATAAAATTTTTTGAGATCGAAGCGGGGCGGATCACCTACACCGTTTCGGGCTTTCAAACCGGCATCGAAATATTTACCTGGAAAGATTACGGTCTTAGATCCATGCGGAAGGTGGAGAGTCAGACCGAGTTCATGGGCGTAAAACAGGAAAATCGCCAAATCACCGTCATGGATGGGATCTGGATCTACACGCTCGACCCGGCAAGCAATACAGCGACGAAAATGGAAAACCCCATCATCAAGGGTATGGTGGAGAAAGGGGATGGCGATATCCGAAAAGCCGGGGAAGAAATGATGCGTGCGATGGGAGGAAAGGTAGTCGGAAAAGAGACCGTGTTAGGCAAGCCCTGCGTCCTGTGGCTGAACGAACAGATGATGAATATGAAGACCTGTGTTTGGAAGGGTATCGCCTTGAAGACCCAAGGTGGGATGGCTGGGATGGAAGTGAATCAAACCGCGACGGACCTAAAAATCGGAAAGGTCTCGGATGAGGAAGTCTCCCTGCCTGCGGGGGTGAAAATCGTCGATCAAGAAAATCCGATGGAGGCGATCCAGAAGATGCAACGCGGACGTCCGCCGGGTGGCGGCATGAAAAATTTTAAAGGGATGCCCGGCGGACTCCCGGAAGGGCAGGATCCAGCGAAGATGATGGAGCAGCTGAAAAAAATGCAGGAAGAGATGCAGAAGCGGGGGATGGCGCCCAAGTAGAAGGATGGGCGATATCGATCAAAACATAAAGTTCTCTAAATAAACAAGATATTGTATAATAATGAGGTATACCTTGTCAGTATTAGGGCATAAATCGAATTTTGCGACAGAACCATTTTATCCGGTTTCGAAGATGGTGAATTCACCGAGGAATGATTTACCTGAATGTGTTGAGCGAACCGGGGAGTGATGTTTATCAGGGTTTTCATTTCAGTTTTAATTGTTTTCTTTTCTGCGACATCTTCTTTCTCGGAGACTGAAAATTATTGTCATGATGAGGAAGCGGTCGAGGAGTGGGAAGTCCTCGCGAAAAAGAGCCCCAACGATTTAGAGCTTCAGCGTCTTCATGCCTTGCGCCTGGGGATTTGTGAAAAGATTGAGGCGGGGTCTTTGATGGTGGGGCAGGGGATTGAGTTGTTTGAAAAAGAAAGACAAGCTGTGGTCAATAAACGGTTTGAGGAGAATAGGGAAAAGAAAAAATCTTTGGTTCAGTAGGAGTGAGCGCTGATGTATAAACACAAAATAAACAATCGCATTCCTTTTTTGATGGTGGTCGGGTTCTGGTTGTTTCTCTTTTTCTTTCCTGCGACGGCTCAATCTCAAACCCTCCGTATCTATCATATCGATGTCGAGCAGGGCGATGCGACCTTGTTCGTCTCTCCCAGCGGAAAATCACTCCTTGTGGACAGCGGGAGAAACGGTCATGGCGCTCGGATTAAGGCCGTGATGCAAAGCGCCGGCATGAGCCGTATCGATTTCTTTGTCAACACCCACTATCATGAAGACCATTACGGCGGCATCGACGAACTCGCAAAAGATCCCGAGATCACTATTGGCAGGACTTATGACCGGGGCGATAAGGAGTGTTGTCTCGGCGCTAAGTTCAACACTCCGCGGTTTCAGGACTATTACAATTCGGTGGGGAAGCATGCCGTCCCCTTAACGCGGGGAGAAACCATTCCCATGGATCCGGCCATGACCGTAACCACTATATCGGCCGGGGGAGTCGTCCTAGGGGAAGAACCGCCGGTTCCTGGAGTTCACGAAAACGACATGAGCATCTCCCTGCTCATCCAGATTGGAGGGTTCAAATACTTTATCGGCGGCGATATCGAAGGCACGACCGAGGGCAAGATCGCAGAGCGTGACCTCGTTTTGGATGTCGATGTTTACCAAGCCAATCACCACGGCTCACACACCAGTTCTTCCATCGATTTCATGAACGACCTCCGCCCAAAAGCCATTATCATCTCGAATGGCAATCGGGCGAATTATATGCATCCCCGGCAGCAAACACTCGACCTGTTTTCGCATTTGGATCCCTTACCTGCGGTCTTTCAGACCAACAAATATTTTAAAGGTGGCCAGGGCGGCAATGTGACGGACGCTTTCATTGGAGACCTTGAGGCCAGCGATGCGGACGGCACCATCCTGATCACGGTGGATAGCGCTGCCGGATTTTTTACGGTCTCATACCGAGATCAATCCCATCGGTTGGAGATCGGTGCACCAGACACAACATCTGAGGCGGTTGTCATCGAAAGTCTTCTGGTTAACCCTGTGGGTCCCGACACGGAATTTGAGGAAGTGAGCTTGCGCAATAAGGGCGCGTCTCCGGTCTCGATGGTGGGTTGGACACTTCGGGATGAGAGCGGCAGGATCTGGACCCTGGTCAGCCTTGGAACGATCGGACCCGGCCAGTCGGTGACGATCCGGCGCAACGGCATGCCGATGAGCCTGAATAATTCAAAAGATGAAATCACGCTTCTTAACGCAAGCGTTGAATCACTCGATCAATTCAGCTACGCCGGTTCAAAGGAAGGGGTCCTGATTGAGACCCACCATTAGATAAAGATGAGAAAGGAAGAAGGTGGCCTGCTTAGGGTGAAAGCCGGTCCCGCAGAGGCCGCGCCCTCGCCAAGGCTCCGTCACGTCCACTGCAAGCCAGGATGGTTATGGATCATTTCAGGCGATCAGGAATGTGAGGTCCCCTCGATTTTTTTTTGAAGAGGGTCAATTTGTTTGGGTAGGGGAGGAGAGTGAGACAGAATGACTCATTCTGTCTCACTAGGATCTTTGTGCAATTTTTTAAAGGGTTTTCACACAAAGAATTTCAGGCGGATTCTTCTTTAGGATTCTCATTTTAAAAGATAACAAGGGGCAGAAAAAAACTGAGAGTATTTCTTTGACAATATTAGCCAATGATACTATAAGGGATTACCGAAAGAGACTTTCCCAGATACTAGGGAAACATTTTATCGTACTAGATTGAATGTTGCCTATTACCTATTGGCGGATTGTTTCACATTCATATGTCACATGGAAGCTAATATCTGTAGACCCTATCAATGAGCCCAAAAGCAACTCAAATGCCACGCATTCCAGCCGCGCCAAATTCGATTCAGAAGGGAACCCCTCTGAAACACCTGCTTGGTTCAGAGGCGGTTGATTGCTTGGCGCATAATATTTTGCTTGTGTACCCGCAGTTCGAAGAACAGTCATTTCGCAGAGCTGCGCTATCTGGCTTGGAGCCGCTTGGAATAATGGAGCGCGGCCAGCATCTCGCAAGGGCGCTTCGTCCATCCTTGCCTGACAAATACGAGAAGGCTATTGAAATACTCTTGGCCTCTTTGACACCACCACAAACTGAAACAGAGGGGCTTGGACTAGCAGTATTGTTTTACCATCCTCATAGCTGCTTTGTCTCTGCGTATGGATTGGATCCAAATCTCAATGGTGGAGAAGATCCATTTGAAATCTCCATGAAAGCTCAGTACGAATTGACCAAACGATCAACCTCCGAATTCTCCATACGACCGTTTCTGGTTCAACAACAAGATCGCACTCTGTCGCGACTGATTGATTGGACATCAGATCCCGACCCTCATGTTCGGCGTCTCTGTTCAGAGGGTACGCGCCCTAGACTTCCCTGGGCGCCACGAATTCCAGCATTCATCTCAAACCCAGCCCCTGTGCTTCCAATCTTAGATGCGCTGAAAAACGATCAGAATCTTTATGTGCGCCGCAGCGTTGCTAACCACCTTGGCGATATTGCGAAGGACCATCCAGAAACAGTGTTTGCAATTTGTGAGCGCTGGCTTAACGGAGCCTCCAAAGAGGTCAAATGGCTCATCCGCCATGCGTTGCGGCATCCTGCGAAAAAAGAAAATAAAACCGCACTTCGACTGAGAGTCGCTGCAAAATAGAGTGCAACGCTCGCGTGAACTCAACCAAAAAATATTGTTACTCAGTGTCAGCACGGTCTAATATGGCGTTCGAGAGGGACGCGCCAAAAGCAGCGCGTCCCTCAACTCTGCGTTAGCGCCCACCACCGCTGGAATTGGAGACTGATTGGCCTATAAGGAAGCCACAGCACGCATCAAGATCAATAAGCTGCTCGAAGCGGCAGGCTGGCGTTTCTTTCAGGATGGCAACGCGCCCGCGAACATTCGCCTCGAACACAGCGTCACGATCAAGTCAACCGACTTGGACGCGCTCGGCGACAACTTCGAGAAGAGCACAAAGGGCTTCGTTGATTTTCTCTTGCTCGACGCCAAGGGCTTCCCGCTCCTCGTTCTCGAAGCCAAAGCCGAGGACAAGAATCCGCTCGTCGGCAAGGAGCAGGCCCGCAAGTACGCCAAGTCCCAGAACTGCCGCTTCGTCATTCTCTCCAACGGCAACTTGCACTACTTCTGGGATCTCGAACGCGGCAACCCCTACGTCATCACCTCGTTTCCGACACCCGACTCGGTCACCGGCTACCAGAAGGTCACGCCCAATCCGCAGCGTCTGATCGAAGACCAAGTCGGCGAGGACTACATCGTTCGCACTCAGCGCCCGAACTACCAATCGGAAGCCGGTTGGCGGAACGAAGCGGAGCGCCCCGGATACATCCAGGTCAATAAGCTGCGCTTTCTCCGACCCTATCAGCTCAAGGCCATCCACAGTCTTCAGGCCGCCGTCGGCGAAGGCAAGGACCGCTTCCTGTTCGAGATGGCCACCGGCACCGGCAAAACCCTGACTGCCGCCGCCGTCATTAAGCTCTTTCTCCGTTCCGGCAACGTGCGGCGCGTCCTGTTCCTCGTGGATCGTCTTGAGCTGGAGGACCAAGCCAAGAAGGCTTTCGCAGCAGTGCTGTCCGCCGACTTTCAGACAGTGATCTACAAAGAGAACCGGGACGACTGGCGACGTGCGGAGATTGTCGTCACCACCGTGCAATCCCTGCTCTTCAACAACAAGTACCAGCGGCTCTTCTCGCCGACCGACTTCGATCTCGTCATCTCCGACGAAGCGCACCGCTCCATCGGCGGCAACGCCCGAGCCGTGTTCGATTATTTCATAGGCTACAAGCTGGGCCTCACCGCCACGCCGCGCGATTACCTCCGCCGGTTCGACAGCTCAAAGCAGGGTACTCGCGACCCGCGCGAAGCCGAGCGCCGCCTGCTGCTCGACACCTACCGTACCTTCGGCTGCGAGAACAGCCAGCCGACCATCCGCTACTCCTTGCTCGATGGCGTGAAGGAGGGCTTCCTGATCAACCCGACGGTGGTAGACGCCCGCACTGAAGTCACCACCACGCTGCTTTCCGAAGAAGGCTTCGTCGTCGAGTTTAAGGACGACGACGGCGACGACCAGAAGGAAACCTTCAAACAACGCGAGTTCGAAAGGCGTTTCTTCGCGGATGCCACCAACCAGCTCCTTTGCAAAACGTTTCTGGAGAACGCCCTGCGCGACCCGGTCAGTGGCGAAATCGGCAAGTCGATCATCTTTGCCGTCAGCCAGAACCACGCCGCCAAGCTGGCGCAGATTCTCAACCTGATGGCCGACCGCATGTTCCCCGGCAAGTACCAGTCCGACTTCGCCGTGCAGGTGACCTCCCAGATACCTGACGCGCAGCAGTTCACCATCAACTTCAGCAACAACAACCTGCTCGGCTCGGGCAATTTCATACCCGCCTACAAGACCAGCAAGGCGCGTATCTGCGTGACGGTCGGGATGATGACCACAGGCTACGACTGTACCGACATCCTCAACCTCGGTCTCTTCCGACCGATCTTTTCACCCACCGACTTTATCCAGATCAAGGGACGCGGCACGCGCAAGCACGACTTCCGCGAGGTCCTTTTCGACGACAACCTTAAAGAAGGCGTGCAGCATCCGGTGAAGACGGCCTTCAAGCTCTTCGACTTCTTCGCCAACTGCGAATACTTCGAAGAGGAGTTCAACTACGACGAAGTGCTGAAGCTCCCTCCGCCCAAAGCAAAAGGCAGCGACGACGGGGGAGGCCAAGGCCCGGTGGTCGTGGGCGGCATGTACGAACATCTCGGTGCGGACATCCTCTCGATGGTCAAGGAAGAGACCATCGGCTACGAGGGCATGAAGATCGACCGCATGTTCTTCGAGAAATTTGAAGACGTTCTCCGTGCCAATGAGACCGTCGCCTCCGCCGTCGAAGCCGGACATTGGGACCGCGTCATCGACTACGTCAATCGCGATGTCTTCGACAAGCCCGAGGAGTACTACACGCTCGAAAAGCTGCGCAAAGCCGCCGCCGTGGACCGACGCCTGACACTGCGCGAGATCCTGGAGAAGGTCTTCGGACTTATTCCGCGCTTCAAGTCCAAGGATGAGCTGCTGGAGGAGGAGTTCTCAAAGTTCGTTGCCGACTACAAGCCCGAAGAGGCCACTGCCATCCCGGCCATCAAGAACTACTTCAAGGCCTATGTCACCAGCGATCAGGTGCGCCACATCATCGAAAGCAGGCAGTTCACTGACCTCGCCACTAATTCCTTCTTCTCGACCAAAGAATTCAAATCCGTCCCCGAGAAATACCGCACGCTGATCCCTGAATACATCAAGGACTACGTCTCTCTTAACCATTTCGCCCCTTAGGAAACCATTATGTTAGATACCGAGACTAAACGCCGCATCGACACCGCCCGCGACATCCTCGTGGGCAAAGTCCCCGACCCGAAGTCGCAGGTCGAGCAGATCACCATTGCCCTGATCTACAAGTTCATGGACGACATGGACGCTGAGTCCGAGGAACTCGGCGGCAAGCGCAAGTTCTTCACCGGCGACTACGCCCGTTACGGCTGGGCCAAACTTATGACTCCCTCGCTCGGTGGCCACGAGATGCTCGGACTCTACGGCGAAGGCATTTCAAAAATGCCGGAGAACCCCGGCATCCCCGCGCTCTTCCGCGACATCTTCAAGAACGCCTATCTGCCTTACCGCGACCCCGAGACACTCAAGGCTTTCCTCAAGATTATTGACGAATTCAGCTACGACCACAGCGAGCGCCTCGGCGACGCCTTCGAGTATCTCCTCAGCGTCCTCGGCAGTCAGGGCGATGCCGGCCAGTTCCGCACCCCACGCCACATCATTGATTTCATGGTGGAGATCCTCGCCCCGCAGAAAAACGAGACCATTCTCGACCCCGCCTGCGGCACCGCCGGTTTCCTCATCTCCGCCTACAAGCACATCCTGCACGCCAACACCGATGCGAAGGGCCAGAGCACTCTGACCCCGGAGGAAAAGGGCCGCCTCGCCAAGAACTTCAAGGGCTACGACATCTCGCCCGACATGGTCCGCCTCTCGCTGGTGAACCTCTACCTGCACGGCTTCACCGATCCGCACATCTTTGAGTACGACACCCTCAGCTCCGAGGAACGCTGGAACGAATACGCCGACGTCATCCTCGCCAATCCGCCCTTCATGTCCCCGAAAGGCGGCATCAAGCCCCACAAGCGATTCTCCATCCAGGCCAAGCGCAGCGAAGTCCTCTTCGTGGACTACATGGCCGAACACCTCACGCCCGCCGGCCGCGCCGGCATCATCGTCCCAGAGGGCATTATCTTCCAGAGCCAGACCGCCTACAAAGCCCTGCGGAAGATGCTCGTCGAAAACTCCCTCGTCGCCGTCGTATCCCTCCCGGCGGGCTGTTTCAATCCCTATTCCGGGGTGAAGACCAGCATCCTCCTCCTCGACAAATCACTCGCCAAGGCTGCCGACACCATCGCCTTCTTCAAAGTGGAAAACGACGGCTTCGGCCTCGGCGCCCAGCGCCGCGCCATCGAGAAGAACGACCTCCCGCAAGTCCAAGCCGAGCTCGCCACCTACCTCCACGCCCTGCGCACTGGCGCGTCCACCGAGAACATCGTCGCCCTCACGTCCACCGCCCAGATCGTGCCAAAAGAAAAAATCGCCGCAAATGGCGACTACAACCTCAGCGGCGAGCGGTATCGGGAGGGAGACCTCGTGAATCAAAAGTGGCCGATGGTGGAACTCGGCACGGTGGCACGCTTGATCAACGGTAGAGCCTACAAACAAGAGGAGCTGCTGACTGAAGGTCCGGTGCCCGTGCTGCGCGTTGGAAACTTCTTCTCCAATCGTGGCTGGTATTACTCCGACCTCGAACTTGAACCGGATAAATACTGCAATCCGGGTGATCTCTTGTTTGCTTGGTCGGCTTCATTCGGACCTCGAATCTGGGATGGCCCGCGCGCCATCTATCACTACCACATCTGGAAAGTCGAACCCACGGAAGCTATCGACAAGATGTTCCTGTTTCATCTTCTCGCTTCCGAAGCTGAGAAAATTAAATCCGAGGGTAATGGCATTGCCATGGTTCACGCGACAAAAGGTGGAATGGAGGTGCGAAAATTCCCCCTGCCGCCGCTAGAGGTGCAGAAGGAGATCGTGGCGGAGATCGAGGGCTACCAGAAAGTCATCAACGGCGCCCGCGCCGTCCTCGACAACTACCGCCCGCACATCCCCATCCACCCCGACTGGCCGATTCTCACATTCGAAGCTGCGCCTTTTCAGATCATTGATGGTGACCGGGGAACAAACTACCCGAGCAAGGAGGATTTTTCTCCTTCGGGCCATTGCCTCTTCCTGAACACGAAGAACGTTCGCTCCGACGGATTCAAGTTCGAAGAATTGGCATTCATCAGTGCGGAAAAAGACAACTCCCTACGGAAAGGGAAGCTTGAGCGCGGTGATGTATTGCTCACAACGCGTGGGACCATCGGAAATACCGCTCTCTATGACGCGTCAGTCGAGTTTGATCACATACGCATTAACTCCGGCATGCTTATTTTCCGACCAGACGCGACCGAGCTCTCAAGCAGCTATCTTTTCCATTTTTTTCAGTCGGAAAACTTCCAAGCACAAAGGGAAGCAATCGTTTCTGGTGCCGCTCAGCCACAGCTTCCGATTCGGAGTCTCAACCAGGCAAAAATCCCCCTCCCACCTCCCGCCACGCAACAAGCTATAGTGGCTGAGATCGAAGCAGAGCAAGGGCTGGTGGCCGCCAACCGCGAACTGATCACCCGCTTCGAGCAAAAGATCCAGGCCACCCTCGACCGCATCTGGGGTGAGGAATCAAATTCAACTTTGTCCAACATCCAGGAGAACTAATTATGGCAGTTTGGCTAATCCGAGCGGGCGCTCATGGCGAATACGAACAGAAGTTCCTCCAGGAAAAACGGGTTTATGTAACCTGGGATGATCTTGATGTGAACTTGCTGAAGCTCACAAACCGCGAAGCCCTTCTGGAAGCAATGAGGGAAAGGTACGCGGACGCAAAACCGAAAACCATCATCAATTGGGCCAGCCAAATCTGGCCATTTGCCCGTGAGATGAAAAAGGCCGATTGGGTGGTGATGCCTTTGAAATCTCAACGGGCGATTCAGATTGGCGAAGTCACGGGTGAGTATCAATATGAACCGAAAGGCCCGAGCCCGTACTACCACTGGCGGAGGGTGAAATGGATCGGCGAAGCCATTCCGCGTGACCATTTCGGTAAGGATTTATTGAACACGTTTGGCGCGTTCATGACTATTTGCCGAGTGAAGAAGAACAATGCTGAAGGTCGCTTGGCTGCCATGAGGACGAACGGTTGGAAACGCGAGACTGCCAAAGGAATCGTCACAGCGAAAGGATCATCTGCTGACTCCGACGAGGGTTCTGATGATGATATCGATCTGCAAGAACGTGCTGATGATGGAATCGCCAAATTGATTCTGGCCAAGTTCAAAGGGCATGGTTTGACCCGATTGGTTGATGCAATCCTGCAAGCTCAGGGCTACACTACTTGGAGAAGCCCTGAGGGTGCCGATGGTGGGGCTGACATTCTTGCCGGAGCCGGTCCCTTAGGTTTCGGGAACCCACGTCTTTGCGTGGAAGTGAAATCAGAAGCGAACCCAATCGACCGCCCCACCGTGGACAAATTACTTGGAGCCGTCAGCAAGTTTGGCGCACAGGAAGGGCTTTTCGTCTCTTGGAGTGGATTCAAGACAAACGTCCAAAAAGAACTGGCCGCTAGCTTTTTCCGCGTTCGGCTTTGGACGCAAAAGGAACTATTAGAAGCCCTTTTTGCTGTGTATGACAGGCTCGATGAAGACCTCAAAGCAGAGCTACCGTTGAAACGTATCTGGACAGTTGCTTCCCATGATGGTGAGGGGTGAGCTAAATGGAAGAAGCCCTCGAACTTGCCAACTACCTGCCGCATTCCTTCAAAACTCGAAGCGAACAGGAATACATCCTATTTTTATGGGAGGCGTTCGAGTCGAACTACAAGAACGAAAAATACCAGTTCGCCTTCCTCGCCTACCACATGCTCACGATGAGCTTCGTTTATTTCAACATCTGGCAGATCAAACAGACTGAGCCGAAGGACTTCTCGATGGGCCTCATCGGGTTCGGCAAGGAAATTGAGAAGAGCCTCCTTGCCGCCACCTCGCCCTTCGTGTTCAGCGCCGTCAACGAGCGCAGCATCCTGCGCTTCCTCAAGCTCATCGCTTGCGATAACGGCAAGATCGGCACCTACGCCAAGCTGGTGGACGACCGCAACGCGTCCGCCCACCCAAACGGCAATATCTTCTACAGAACCGAGGCGGCGCTCGACGTCAAGATCACCGAGATCCTACGGGTGGTGGCAGAGATACAAACCCACTCGAAGCCGGTCATCGAGCACTGCTACCGTGAGTTCTTGCTTCAGAACCACGACGCCGAAGAACGCGAGTATCCCGATACCGATGACCAGATCCGCGAAGTACTGATCCACGGCAACTACCTCTCGCAGAAAGACATCGAGATTTGCCTTGGCTTCGATGTTGAGTCGCTGGCCGGCGGCCCGGGCAGCGAAGGGTTGCGGGATCTGCATGCGGCTCTTGTAGCGACTTACAAGGGCGAGGATGCGAACCGCACGGCATAACAACCCGTCAGACTGTGTGAAAACTCGGGGCTGATTCGCCCACGTCCCGGTGAGATAGATAAATCATCCCCCTGAAACAGAATGGGTATTACTGTTTCACTTGTAAGGGAATCTATTCATCTTGCCTTTTTTTATTTCGGCAGAGGAACATCAACCGACTCTGTGAGGGACATTTCCGTATCATTCTAAGTATCATAATCACATGCACTTATAGCAATTCTTAATATAAATTGTTATTACTGGTAGGTTCATGTAAAGACTAGAGGAATAATCACGTGTTAGGAATCCGGAGCTTTCCTTTTGGAAGATATTTTTTATGAAGATCCCGCAATTAAGTCATTTTCTTACATATGACCTTTGGAAAGATGCGTTAAAGCTGATTTCGTTCCAACTTGAATTAAAAAAAACTAATCAACACTTCAACACTTTCAGTATGTTCTACTATGGACGATTGGGAAATAGAGTTAGTGCAGTCGTTGCAGAACAATATTATCGTGATCGAGTAAAAAACAATTTATTTTACGGTTTGGAGAAGGAATTTTTGGTTGTTCCCTATCCCACTCCTAAAACAAACTTGGGTTTAAGAAACTATAAATTTATGACCTACCCAGCGAGGGTACTATATTATGCCGTTGGGCTGTACTTGATCAAACTATCACAGGATTTTATTCAAGGTTATTGTAATCAGCACAAGCATATCGCCTCATATTACGGAGGGAAACTCCTATTCAATAATAATTCAGGAACTCTTCCCAAGAAGCTAAAGTACGATAGCATTTGGTACAAACCCCATTATCAGGAGTTCAAAAAACGTATCCAAAGAGAACTAGATGGTAATCTGGACAACCGAATAATAATTCATATTGATATACAGAATTACTACGATGAGTTATCTATTCAAAGGTTGCTTGGCCTATTGAAAACAAATATTAAACCCACCATTCAACGGCAATTAAATTACGATGAAATAACACAGGATCAAATCAAATACTTTATAGAATATTTGCAAAATGGAAAAAGAGGAATTCCACAAACCGATAACGATATTGTATCAGCCTATATAGGACACTTATTTTTAGTTTTTGGTGACTTGCTGATTGACGAAGAACTCAATAAATTTAGTGAAATCATTCAATCCCATGCCATTATTCGTTTTATGGATGATATGTATATTTCTATTACTTTTAAAAATGACGTCTCTAATTTAATAAGGGAAATAAAAATAAATGATCTTGCTTCACGCATTGCTGATTGTTTGTACGAAAAGCTGGAGTTAAGATTGAATACCAAAACAAGATTGTTTTGGTTGAATAATCCAGAAGATATCGAAGATTTACATAAAAACCTGAAAAAAGTATCACCAGATTATGAAACCTCTGATGACAGTAGTTCGGGAATTCCAAGTCAGAAAGTAGACCGAATCTTCGATCAACTTGAAACCCTAAAGAATTCTTCGCTAGATCCTACTTTTAGATACAGAAGAGATATTGACGAAGAAATATTAAAGGAAGTTTATACGGAATCAGTAAGGCAATTGCTTGATAAGCCTGAAAATAAAATTCGGATGGCATCGATTTTTACTAACTTCAATTTCGATCTTGTCATGGCGCAACCAAAAGAAATTGTAATTATTTTGTTACAAGACAAGGTAGCATCAGAAATGTTCGAGAAGTTTTTATTGGCTAAAGGCAATTTTGGCTCACGTGATGTGCATTTGATTTTGACCTATTTATGCCAAACCGACTTTAAATCACTTAAGCTAATCAATGTTCTGAAAAAGAACCATTTTATGTGCCCAATTATAGATGTTTTTCTTGAAGAGGAAATTTCATCTGCACATCCCGGCTATTACGATTTGATTTTTGATCAAGTTTCAAAAATTTCTGAGATGCCTAATGTGATTGAGCAAATCCGTTTGCGTATAAAAGCAGAACGTAGAGATGATTTTTCAGTTGCCCTAAATCATCTAGTAAATGAAATCCATGCTATTTGTTATGAACTTGATTCGGACAACAAGAATAAAAATAATAGTTATCAGGCAAACGAAACAGGGGCGTTTCTCCTGTCAAAAAATGTGCCTCATGCAACTTGCATAAAGATCAGGAACCTTTTCGATAGACGTAACAAAAACACCATTTCTCATGCAGATCCAGTTGGATGGTCAGTGAGTGAAGATGAGTATTATCAGTATCACAAGCATGTGGGTATTTGCTTGAACCATGTTTTAGAAATATAGAGTGCATCCAAAGCCTGAGACAGAATTGGTAATTCTGTCTCATAGACTCACTTTTTAATTTAGACAAGTTCTTTAATCTGGTCTACGATACGTCTTATACTGCGAAACGCCTTGAAGGCTGGTTTCGTGGCCTGATAGTGGAGGTCTAGAAAACTGCCCGAAAACACCACCAGTATCATATTATCCGGGCAAAACAGCATGGGCACAATTGAGGGAATATGAGTAATCTTAACGAAGTATCCATAGCACATATGTCGATGATTCAAGGAATTGTCACACGCCTTGAAACTAATTCATTTACGTTAAAGGTACTAGCGATGACCTTAGCTTCTGCCGTTCTCGCCTTTACTGGTGCTGTAAAAAACCCTAACTGGGCATATCCTCTAGCGGGATTCTTTCCCGTTCTTGTTTTTTGGATTATGGATGCAAAGTATTTAAGGTTAGGTAGATTGTTTCGTCGTTTATTTGATGAGGTCCGTCTCGGAAAAATTGAAGATTCGTTCACAATGAATATAAAACCATACGCCAAAGAAGAACAAAGTGTAATCAGGATTGCTTTTTCTTGGTCGGTCTGCTGGTTTTATATTTCAATAATTATTGCGTTAGCAATTGTTAGTTGTTACTTCACACAATATGGAGGTTAGTCATGGCCAGAAAATGCTTTTATAGTTTTCATTACAAACCAGACAATTGGCGGGTGTCTAAGATTAGAAACATCGGTGCAATTGAAGGCAATAAGCCCGCTTCAGACAATGACTGGGAAACTATCACTGGAGGTGGAGATAATAAAATTAAGGAGTGGATAGAAGATCAGATGTACGGAAGAACCTGCACTATAATCTTGGCCGGCTCAAATACAGCCAATAGAAAATGGATAAATCACGAGATAGTTGAATCTTGGAATAAAAAGAAAGGCGTTTTAGTTATCTACATTCATAATTTAACAAATAGTAGTGATCAGCAGTGCTCAAAAGGTGCAAATCCACTTTATTACATTACTCATGGTCCCAACAAAACCAGACTATCAAGTACCGCAAAGGCTTATGACCCGCCAAGGACAACGAGTAGGGGAGTTTACACCTATATTGCAGATAACATTGAAGATTGGATTGAAGAGGCAATAAAAATCCGAAATAACAACTAAACATGCTAACAAACACATGTAGTCGGATCGACGCAAGCTGCGCTCCCGTCGATTGCTGCTGCAGGGCGTTGAAGCTATAGAAAAACACTTTGAACAGGGTTATGATACAGAATAGGTATTACTGTCTCATATTCGAGCCTTTTCCGCGAGATTTTACCCTGATTTGACGGGTTCACCTTCAATTTTTGAAACAAAACTCTTAGAATACTGTCTCAATCCGCTATAACTCCATATCGTAAATCTGCTTTACATCCTTTTCCTGAATGCCCAAATAGGCCAAGGTCTGCTGTTGCGAAGCGTGGCCGAAAGCCGCCATTAAAAGCGGAACGGGCGTTCCGCGTTTGTATTGCCAATAACCCCAAGTCTTTCTTAATGTGTGGCTCCCGTAATTCCCTTTGAGGCCCACGGCCGCACACCATCCCTTGACCAAACGGGTCACACTCGGCACGATTAAGGCGACGCCTTTACTCTTGTGCGAATGAAAAATCGGCGCATCGTCTTCGGGCCGATGCCTTAAAAAGCCATCCTGCGAAAGAAAAGTCATCAAGGCGGCTGCCGCCGTTTTGTTGATCGTCACCCTGCGGTGTTTCTGCGTCTTCGACTCCTTCAGTTCCAGCGAATCGCCGGCGGAAAGGTTTTTCACCTGGCCCAGGCGGATCGACAAGAGTTCGTTCGCGCGAAAGGCCGTATTGATTCCAAAAGTAAAAAGGCAGAGGTCGCGCGGATGCGTGGCCAGGATCTTTTTAATATTGTCGATTGCGGTTTTGGAGCGGATCGGTTCGACTTTTGTGGCCGATCCTAAGACCGGATGGTTGGGATTTTTGAGGTTCATCTCGCCTTTTATATAATGCTAAGTTTTATAGCTATACTTATAATACTTAGCAATATGAAAATCAAGGATTTTCTGAAAGGGGCGAATAAAGCTTATAATCGATTGATTTTAAAGGGGGAATCGCTTAGAGGGCTCATGCTAACTTTTATGTAAAAGTTAGCATGAGGTTTGGGGCGGGGATCTTCATTTGAGAGGAAAATGATTAGGCGACTTCCAATTCCAGCCGCCGCCCCAAAGCGCCCAAAACGCGATTGAGGGTTGCCACTTTAGGATTGGTGCCTGAGCGCTCCCACTTCTGAACGGCCTGATAGGTCACGCCCAATTTTGCGGCGAGTTCGACGAGGGTCAATCCTGCTTCTTCACGTGCCTTGCGCACAAGGATGGGGATCGCTACAGAAGGATCCGGTTCAATCCAGTAGACATTTTTTGTCTTACTCACCTTTGGAGGGTCTGGGATTTTCTGGCCGTTATCAAGCATGGCTCCTAAAACCCCGGTCAGGGCCTCGCGTCCATTTATTAAGGCCTCTTCGATGTCGGTCCCATAAGTCAGAACGTTCTCCAAGGGCTCCAAGCCTTGTACCAAGTAATCTTCGTCTTCTTTCCAGATCCGAAACGGATAGACAATTTTCATTTTATCCCTGCCTCTTTTAGGATTCCATGGAGCAAACTTTTATTCAGGTCTTTATTCCCATGGACAGGAACCGGAACGGGACGTCTCCCCTCCTTGACCATAATGTGATGCGATCCTGAAACCCGGTCAAGGACCCAGCCATGTTCTTTCATTAATTTGACGAGCTCCCGGCCCTTCATATTTTTCTCCTATCGTAAAGCAATGAGGGGCCACTATGGGCGCTCGGATATTACATATCATACAACTTTAGAGTTGTGCTGTCAATAAGAAAGAAGTTAGCATTATGATTGGTGCGTGGAGGTTTTTTAGAGAGCGAAATATTTAGGTCGGTTTTATCGAAGCCATCTTAAATTTAATGAAAACCGAAACTTCAAAAATCATCGAATTCGAGGATAATTTGAGTAGGAAATCAGATAATAATAGAATCCAAACAGAGACTCGACATTCCTATTACCACTAATACGACAAAGGTTGGCCCTTTTATGCCGAGGTTCATATTATTTTAGAAGTAAAATATAAAGTTTAATTGATACTCAAAAAACCGGCATTGGAATCATCGCTTCTTCCGGCTTAACCTGTTTAAGTTTCAGTAAAATAGACTGCGCCCATTGCCTTTGAGTCAAACTCAAGGCCGGATCTAACCATAGTTCTTTTATAACGTCGATGGCATATGGGGTCGCCATTAATCCCAACTGTTGAATGGGCCATAGAACATAGTGATAGTATTCTCTATCTCCAATAGTTTTGGGCCGGGTCTCTTGGATATCTTCTTTTTTAAACCGTTTCGCTATTTCAAGATGTCCGTATATGTAAGATCGAGTTTCCTGAACCTGTTGGTCCGGATCTTTCAGGATTGCAAGTCGTTGGCGTAGCTCTATCTCGTCAATACTCACGCTTATTTTCTCGATAAATCCCCCATACAGTCTTCTCTCCGTCCGCTTTTGTTCAAGCGCCAAGGCTTCTTGAAGGACGGCGGCGGCTTCATCGCTGGCGATCTCTCTAAGATAATTCACTGCTGTTGCTTTGTAGTAAGTTTCCCAATTGAAGGGTGAATCTCTTGGAGGGGGATCGATTAGGACCGACCTGAGAAAACCAAGGCGCTTCTCCACAGAAGACAGTTGTTTGAACTTGATAGTCCACAGAACAAACCTTAGATTCCCTTTTAGACCTACCCGTTGAACATCTTCGAACCTTTTCTCTACCTCTGCCAAAGCCTCCACCGCTGGACCAACCTTTTCATTGAGCGTTAATATGGGAATATCCCAATTTTCTAAAATTATTCTAAGACACGAAAGGCCCTCATCCCTTATAAATACAAATTTGTTTTGGAGGACCTTCAAACAAAGATGAACCTTTTCTTCTGAGTAGGGTGTAATAAGCTGAAGTCCGATGTACTCAAAACCAAGAGCCTTTTCGAGCCGGTGGGCTTCTTCAATGGCCTCCTCTGGCGTGCCCATAGGGATAAATGTAAGGGCATGACTCCTTGCCCATAATGATAAGGAGAAAATAGTAAGAAGCAGTAACACTTTTTTCATCGGATCTGCAGAGCTCATCAAAAGCGAAATATTATCACACTAATATGAACTATTGGGAATATTAAACGGACAGGAATTTAGCAGATTTCATTTGAAAGGTTGTATCGGTTGGTTTGGAGGAAAACTCACGCTTTCGGGAAGCTATACGTAACATATCCTGCTTTTGGTTCAGTTGTTTACTGCGATTGGGATAAAATGGGTCAACCCCAATCCATCTTGTGCGCTTTCTTGACTTCTCCTCAGAAAGACCTCAATGGCCTTATAATAGTCTCTCTGTACTTTAAGATTCGATACCCTGCAGTAACGCTGGGTGGTGGTTACCCGGCTGTGACCTAAAAGATCCTGTATCGTCACGAGATCGGCATCCGCATTTAAGAGCTGAGTGGC
>JAJDBW010000017.1 GCA_029261155.1 Nitrospirota bacterium
TCTTTTTGATTGCTCGGTGGGGTGTTGACGATTAAGTTTGCTTGGATCATTTCTCCTCCTTTTTCTTCGAAAAAAGCAGGATGGATCATGATCCTCACAAATCCTAGGAATCAATCACTTTTGTTACGTATAGCGGGAAGAATTTGAGGATGCTGGCTACATCATATGATATGTCTGGAAGTCACGCCTGTCGGTTTTTATTCATGCGCCTCACCCCCGTCGCGCTTAAGGGCGGATTCCCCATATTTAGATCTGATGAGATCTGTCGCAGCATCTATGCGTTGCTGTTTTTGCCTGGCCTCATCTAAAAAGAGCTCTCCCTGTATTAACTCGCTCACTTACTTAAATCGTGTCTGAAGTACTTTTTCTCGCTCCCGCTCAAAAATCTTTATCCCTTGCCGTACAGATAAGGAACCGCGTTCAATCTTCTCACAAATCCTCAAGTGTAAAGCATGAAGCCCCTGGAGCTCGAGATCGTTCGGGTTCTCTTTTACCAAGGTTTCCCATTCCACAGCCGTTCTTGATCAAGACAATAATTTTGCTCCTCTGAAAAAGAGGGCTGTGCCATAAACAACAAAAGGGCAGTAATAATAAAAACCCGAATCGTATTTTTAATCATCTGACCTTCTCCTTTCGAAGGGCGCGTGGGCTTTCCACCGCACCCTGATAGATCTCTAGATTCCAGCAGTGTACGTCCCCCTCGACTGTACCATCATAACGATTTTTTCTAATCCCAATCTAAACTAGGTTTTTGAACCGGAATTAAATTGAAGATCTGTAACATATCCGAGCAGGGGTGTTACATTCTCGTACACCGGCTTCTTTCTCGTTATCAATTCCTATCGATATTTGTGGGTCTCTGCCCAAAAAAGGGCAAAATCAAAGTGGCATACGAATTGCTCAATAGAAATATACCAAGGGCAACAACCCTTGATAAATGAATCTTGATCGAAGCCGATAACTAAAAACCAAAGGGGTCGAATCTGAAGATAATCATACACCATCACGATAAGAGCATTGGTCATGCCATTAGTGCGATGACAAAGGGAATACTCATTGAACTGAGAATCGAGGAGACGGAAGTAAAGTGTAATCCAAGAAAGAACGCCGCACTTCTAAAAGGAAAGATTCCTATTGTCATGGTCGACTCGGCGATTTGTGATTCAATTGAATATGACAGTCCAAACACAGTTAAAATTTTGCTCATCAAAGAAAGAGAAAAAAGGGCCTATTCACATCAATCTAAACGATTTAACCACATCCTTATCACCCCCATTGAACGGGACCACCTCAAACAATTGATCCAGGAAACCTTCTCGCGAAAGGACAAAAATGGATGACATTTACGCGCGCCTTGAAAATTCCATCCTTGCGGAATTAGTTGATACCGCAAATAAATCGCAACAAGATATATTTGCAGAACTCGTTATCGTCGCGGCTCAAAGTATCGAGAAGTTTAATTCGAGAATTATGATTTTCAAAAAATTAAAGTTGATGCCAGAGTTTGTTGTAGAACTGGAATCGTACACAGGAATTAATATGAAGGACATCAATCGCTGGGCGCAGTGGGAGCCAATCATGCCATCCAAGCCCCTGGAAATTCTGGCACTAGACAGAAAACTACGGCATTTCTTTTGCCCAGAACACCACCAACACAAACTCTCAGCAAGAACAAGTCAGAGTGAGAAAGACCTCTCGCGGGAACGAGACACCGTCATTCATGAATTGGAAGAAACGATTTATCAACAAGATTGTATTATCGAGATATTGAAGGGAAAGCTTTTGAAAGAGACTTTATCGTAATTCAATGAGGGGGGAACTTGGGCGAAATTCAACATAATTATAAGTTCTGTCCCCCTCTCTTTAACAGTTTTTCGAGGCAAGTAAAGGATACATATGCATGACCAAGAAGTATCGCTAAATATAAAGCAAGAAGAAGTATTTCTCAGTTTGGCCAAGAGTGTCGGGTTTTCAATCAAGCAAATCGCACCCTATGTCAGCAAATCGAATGGATGGCTCCGCCTAAAGTGGAGTAGTTTCCCCGCACCTGAATCTGGGCGTAAATCTTCAGTGTCTAAAAAGCATAGGGAAATTATCCTCGTCCTTCTTCTTGCACGTGTCGATCTTTTTTCACTGAGTGCGATCTTTGGGTATGCACCCATAGTCATCCTACGTTTTGTCGAAAATCAATGCAAAGAAGGCCAAATCGTTTGCCATCGATGTAAAATCTGCGGGCTCAATTTCTTAGATTTTGAAAACATAATGCGATGTCAGGGTCCGAACTGTAAAAAGGAACATAGAAGGCAATATAAGAACAAATATAAGAAATATGGGAGACTGAATTGAAAGGAAAGATCATGCCTGCCACACCCAAACCCACAAAAGATGAATGTATTGGACGGCTTCTAATTTGGATAGGGGAAGTGGCCAAGCCCATCAGATAGCATATGACCTACACCCCAGAAATGCCTGAACCTTTTGAAGAGACTTGCCCCTATCCAATCTACCGAGATCTTCCATCAATAACTGTTTAGTCCAAAGAGCTGAATTTATTGTGGCGATCGGAATCTCTTGAGGCTTTATATTGTCTCGGAAGAGCCATAGAGGCGGGGTCCGGGATCGTTCCAGTAATCGATAAAATAATTATCGAATATCGAGACTTTTTCGATCCTAAATACAGTCTTTTTGACGGAACAATAATACCGGAAAAAGTATTCCAAAGCTTTGAAAACAAACTCCAAGAAGGTGTCCAAATACTAACCGATCTTAAAGAATATTATTCAGACTGACGTCTCCGTTCGTCGTGACATTTTATCTGGGGCTTATATCCTCCGTTGCTAGAACGGCAAGCCTGTCGAATCAATCTCCTAAAATCCCGCCGATGAATCGTGTAAAGAGCCACGCCCGAGGCACATAAATCAGAAAAAAAACCGGATATTCGAGACGGGATTTCTGGAAAATATTGCGCCATTTTACTAAGACCTGCAATTGTATAGGGCCCGGAGCGATTCAAAATCAAAGCCCAAAGTCCGCGAATTTGGCTGAAAAATAGCGCCTCTTGACTGCCGATTGATCACGTCGATACCTTTTTGATTTGCGCCTATAATAAACGATAAAAGAAAAACTCCGAATCTACTATCTCATCATCTGCAAGAAAGCATTAGAATCAATCGCCACTTTCCACAATATTCACCTTAAAAAATAAATAAAAAATCAGTAGTGTCCGACAGAATATAGATCTTTTTGCTTGTCAGCCAGAACGGGTGCGGTCTTTATGATTTTTCAATATGTTACCGACTTGAATTTCTTGTCCGATCCAGCGCAGGCTTCCCGGATTAACCCGGGAGGGAGCAATGTACGCTGGCAAACTTGTGTTCGCACAATTAATGGATCATGCACCTTGGCACACTTTCCGCTCCTTGGTGGCGAAGTATCGAGGCGATTTCAACGTCCGAACCTTCAGCTGCTTAGATCAATTTCTGTCGATGGCCTTCGCGCAACTCACCTTCCGGGAAAGCCTGCGCGATATCGTGTCCTGTTTGCGTGCCCAGCCCACCAAGCTCTACCACCTGGGCATCCGCGGAAAGATCAGCCGCAGCGCATTGGCCGACGCAAACGAAGTGCGCAACTGGCGTATCTACTGCGCCTTTGCGCACGCCCTTATTCGCCAGGCGCGCCGGTTGTACGCCAACGAGCCCATCGGGGTGCAACTGAGCGAGACCATTTATGCCTTAGACTCCACCACCATCGATCTGTGCCTGTCCTTATTCCCTTGGGCACCGTTTCGCGACACGAAGGCCGCCGTGAAACTGCATACACTTTTGGATCTTCGCGGCGCCATTCCCGCTTTCATCCATATCAGCGACGGCAAACTCCACGATGTCAATGTCCTGGATCTATTGATTCCCGAGCCAGGGGCTTTCTACGTGATGGATCGCGGCTACCTGGACTTCGCGAGACTGTATACCCTGCATCAAGCAGGCAGCTTCTTCGTCACACGCGCGAAATCCAACTCCAAATTTCGGCGTGTTTATTCCCTGCCGGTCGATCGGGCAACCGGCGTTATCTGCGATCAGTGGGTGAAACTGACAGGGTTCTACTCCCATCAGGATTATCCCGAACGACTGCGTCGGATTCACTATCGGGATGCCCAAGGTCGTCGGCTGGTGTTCCTGACCAATCATCTATCCTTGCCCTCACGCAGCGTATGCGACCTCTACCGCCAACGATGGCAGGTCGAGCTCTTCTTCAAATGGATCAAGCAGCATCTTCGGATCAAGCGCTTCTACGGCACTTCCGAGAATGCCGTCAAAACCCAAGTCTGGATCGCGATCTGTGTCTATGTGCTGGTGGCGATTACCCGAAAACGTCTCGGCGTGAAGCCCTCACTCTATTCAATGTTACAAATCCTCAGCGTGACACCATTCGAGAAAGTTACACTATTTCACCTACTTACCGAAACAACCGATATCGTAGAACAACCCGAAAATTGCAACCAATTGAATTTATTCTAAAACCTGTCGGACACTACTGATAAAAAATAATAAAAAAAAAGACTGCGGCGGGCTTTCCCTGCCTTTATCCCTGCCTTTATCCCCGCCTTTCCCCCTGCCTTTTACCTTGCCTTCACCCTGCCTTCTTATATCGCTGGATGTTATTGATAATATTATCTTTTTCTGAGGGACTATCTTGTAGTTTTCTATTTTTATTTTCCTGGGTTAGGGATTTTGGTGTTCCATGGAGACTCTATACCCATTGACTTTTCCTCAAAACCAGCGTATTGTCAGTACATTATTTTATATACATGCCACAAATTGTTGGTGCCCGGGGTTTTCGAACCCAAATATTAAGTTTATTCACCGTTTAGCATTTTTTGATTATTTTAAAATGCAAACGGTTTTTTTGCGTCCTGTCTACGTTTCTGCGTTTTAGACATCTACCTAACTGTATTTAAAGTGTTTTTCTTCTAAGTCCTTATCTTCCGCTCCAATAAGAAATCCACCCATTTTCATCGGTTATCCATCTACTGTTTTCATGTCTTTTATCCACCCGTGTTTACAAATATGCCCGTCAACAGCTTCTAAGGCATCTGTGATTCGGTGAGAAGAACAGGACACTCTGTACTGTGATCGTTGCAAGATCACGTTGGACTATTTTGTGGTCGCTTGTTTTTTATGATTAGAATTTTAAAAAGGAGGTACAAATGACGAACGCTTTATCCGACACACATCGTCACTGGTGTACAGAGTGTCGCCGTTACATTATTTGCAAATTAGAATTGTGTTTGTCCGGGCCGAGACATGATCAAGTGCCATTTTTGAATGACATTTTTATTCTTTGTGTGATGTGCAGAACTTTCCGTTTATTGCGATCGGGTTTAGTTTCTCGCCGCTCCTTTTTTTCGAATAATTAAATTTGTTTTTCTGTGTGAGAGAAATATTTTGCGATTGCGTTTCTGGTTGTAAACTATTTCTTGAAATGTCTTTTCCATTCTTTTCCCCACATTTTTGACATTGATGGTTCTTGCGTTTATTTTTTGTTTTGTATTGCGATTTACCAATTGAATTCTATGATCTGAATAAATAGTAAACGTGCTCCATTTTTGTTCCAGAACTTCTTTTCACGCGAACTTAAGTTTGTGCACCGCTTCTATAATGTTTTTTTAACATGAAGTGCTTATATTATTTCTGACAAATTCTAATATGTGTCTCTCTTTTTTTCAGGTTTTAATTTAATTTGTAAAAGGCTTTTCGTTTCTCAGTTTCGCGATCCCGTCCGTGTTTTTTGATGACGTTTCTTTATTTGTATCGTTATTCCGTTATTTTTTTATCTAACAAGGAGGTGAATCATGAAACGTCGTCGGCCAGGAGATAAGACAGTCATCCATTGGAAGAACATATCGAAGGCGTGTGTATTTCTTTTAATCGCAGGGGTTTTTGTATCTTTTGTTCCAATAACGGGTATTGCAAACTTCGTCTTTGGGATCTTTTCCGGAGGTTTTTCAATGCTTCTTTGTGTAAAGTATCTCAATCTTTGGCATTTCGAATCGAAATGATAAGGCTTGATTATCGGATTTGACTCGCCTTACCTTACCGTCAGTATCGTTGGTATGATCCACTTCAATGCAAAAGAGTCGACCACTACTGTTAACTAGGAACCCTTTGGCCGGTCCTTAGTTTTGAATATCCTGGTTTACTTCAAGATGTGACCTACGGCCAATACAAAGGGTATTTTTTAAGACATTCCGTGGTCATGAATAACTTCCCCATCATATTCTATTCAGAACGATCTTATTTCGTCTGCCAAGACCCTCCATGAGCATCAATTAAAGGGATATGGGGTTTTCCACATGTTTGAGCTTAAAGTGTGCCCTATATTGATTTCTGTTTTTACCGACAAGTTGTTATAGATTGTCACGACAACTTTCCACCGGTGATCTTAGAAAACGCACGCGGTTTGTGCCTTCTTCAATTAAGTCTATTGCCTGTTGAAAGTTCAAGTTTCAGTTTGCAGATGGTTTCTAATTAGCATCCATAGAGATGTTACTCAGTAATCTCATTTTGATCGCTTAAAATATCTAATCTTCCCAACAAAGCTTTGCGCTCTCTTTGATTTGCCTTTTCCTCCTTTTATCTACACAACTCGCTTGCTCCTACTTGCTTGTACTGAAAACTCAAAGTGTGCGGTTTTGTATCAGTACTGTTCGGAATTGTTACGGCTTGATTGAAAGCAACGCTTTTAGAAGGTCTTCTCACTGGCATGAGCCTTGCTCTAGGAAAAAGCGAGAGTTCAGTAATCGTTTTTATCCCTTTTTGAATAATTAATAGTAAAGGAGATTCATTTTGAATCTGGAAATAGATATTGAAGGAGGGCCGCCAAGCCAAGAAGAGATCGACGCGTGCAGGGAAAATTTTCGAAAGGAAATAGAAAGGACCGAGAGAATATCTAGACGAAATAGGAATAAAAGACTCCTCCTAGCCGTAGTGATTACTACTGGAATATGCCTTCTTTTTAATAGCCTTTTTGAGGAATTTATCGCTTTTTTACCGCCCCAGCTCATGTTCATTGGTCTGCTTGGGTTTATGGGGACGCTTATACTCTCTCTGGAGCATTTCTTGACTGATCGTAACCTGGAAAATCAAAGTATCTTAGAACGCATGAATCGCGCGTTAAAGTCATTGGATACGGTAGAAAGGAAATATCGCCCAGAAATTGTTTCTTGGTGTAGAAATGATCCCATTGTTGCGACCTACCAGGCTGCCGTTTCTTTTCAAAATAGGCCTTTGATAAATGAAGAACACCACGCCATGAAAATATGGATCGAGTCCACTGAAAATCGGAAGACCACCAAGGCACGGGATACCGAGGAACTACGTTCTGCAGAAATTCTAAAAACTCCGACTCGTGAGGGGACAGAATAATTACTCCAATCGGCTTCTTTTCCCATTAAGGTTAGGT
This sequence comes from Nitrospirota bacterium, assembly GCA_029261155.1. Classification (GTDB taxonomy): domain Bacteria; phylum Nitrospirota; class Nitrospiria; order SBBL01; family JAADHI01; genus JAJDBU01. Next base: position 7,459 of record JAJDBW010000017.1, read on the forward strand.
TGTTATTAAATGAGGCGAATTGATTTGAATAAAACATCCAGTCAGAAAAATATTACCACTTCCGGAAAGGGCTATCATGTTCGCATAATGCGTCGGACAAAAGAAATCAGCCGTTATTTTTCCTTTGGGCAGTATGGACATCATAAAAAAGCATTACAAGAAGCCAGAGCTTGGCGAGATAGTATGATCAAGACTCTTAAGAACAGTACCCGCCGTTTTCTCAAACCCTTACCCCAAAATAAATCTACAAGGTGCACTGGCATTAGTCGCACGATTTCATATGACAAGCGCAGGGGAGAATATTTTGTAAATTACGCTGTATGTTGGACGGACAGTAGGGGAAAGTTACGAAACAAGAAATTCCATGTGGGGAACGCGGATACTTTTACTACTCAAGCCGACAAAAGAGCGTTTCTCGCCGCTAAAATCTTTCGTAGAAATTGGGAAAGACATGCTGATTTAGACACACTCGCCAAATTTGATCCAAGAACCTTCCAAGATTGGCGGGAAGAAAGGATTTCGGACCTCCAGCATCATTTGACATGACGCCAGATTTTTTAGGCGGATTTATAATCGGTTTTTTAAAATGGAATCTCTAAAGATCGATCTTCAAGATGAACCACCGTCGCAACACCTAATTGATTCTTACCGTGGCGTTATCGAACAAGAGCAAGAAGCATATGGAAATTAGTCTTTGATCTACATTTACGCTAAAGGGAGAATGAATAATCCTTCACTATGATAAAAGACCGTCTGTTACAGAATCTCATCGACTACTTTGAAATACGAAAAAAGAATGTTCAAGGGGGCGTAGAATCAGCTGAATTCTCGGCGCTTCTCTTCCAAATTTATGGCTACGGTATGGCTTCGGCGATTGATATCGTGTTTGTTGGATTAGACGATCTCAAACCCAAAGTAAATATCATTAAAGTCGTGGATTCCTTAGCCTCTAAGATTGATCCCGAGTGGAAACAACATGCAAATGAACGATTGAATGCAAAACCCGCATCAATTTCAAAAAAATATTAGAAAAATCCCTCTGTAAGTTTCTCGCAATAATGTTTTAACACTTTGGCTTCATAAATAAATCCCTCCGATCGTTAAGGAGAATCAATCAACCCCTTGAAGGCCTTTCTTCAAAGGGGATTTTTTTATCCGAATGGATAAATCACGCATGAGATGTGGATTGAAGGCCAGATCCGCTCTTTATTTCCCACGTAAGAACCTTACAAAAAAGGAGAATAAATAATGAAAACCATCGTCGCCGATCCAACAGTCGAAACCCGTCTTTACCACTATGCCGATAAAGTCCGTCCCTATCTGGATGATCCTTTTTTAAAACCAGATCGGAGCACAGGTCATATCGCGCTTTATGAAAGCAGGTCAAAAGGAAGCAAGTAATTTACATCCGTGCAAAAAACACAATCATTCAACTTTTAAAGGAGGAAGATATGACCATGAAAAAAGTGTATCCGAAAGAAAAAAGTATGCCCAGCAACCGAACCCACCGAAATTCAAACGTTGATTCTGATTTCAGCGATCTCAAGCACCACCTGAGAGAAACGCGGTTAAACCGGGTGATGGGACTGTAGGACTGAAGACAGATCTACGCGCACC
>JAJDBW010000018.1 GCA_029261155.1 Nitrospirota bacterium
CAGCCTGTTGCGTTTCATTAACTTTTATAATACCGTCAAACCCCATAAGGGCATTGGCGACATGACCCCTTATGAAAAGCTATTTGAACACTTTCATGGATCAACAAATGTGTAAACAACGCGATGTTTTCTAACAAATAAAATTTCTACCTATATAAAGGACAGGCCCGATTTTTTTGTTTTCATAATCCGACCCATGGAAATCCGGGCCTGTCCGCATGGCCCTTTTTTTCTTTTTCAAGATTTCGCCTTGTCAAGGCGGCGTGGGTTTACTAGAATAGTTTTATGATTATTTATAGATTATCGTTTGAGCATCGATACAAAACTTAGGGCTGATATGACGAATCAAGAAGCGATAAAGGCACTCCAACAGCACTTTAGCACGCAGATCATTGGTCAGCAGATACTAGTCAATCGTCTGTTGATTGCGCTCTTGGCCGATGGGCATCTTTTGGTCGAAGGCGCACCGGGCCTGGCCAAGACCCGGGCCATCAAGGTTTTGGGCGAAGGGATCGAGGGCGATTTTCATCGCATACAATTTACGCCCGACCTGCTGCCGGCGGATTTAACCGGAACGGATGTCTTTCGTCCTCAGGACGGTTCGTTTCAGTTTCAGCGAGGCCCCATGTTTCACAACTTGGTCTTGGCCGACGAAATTAACCGTGCGCCGGCCAAGGTTCAATCGGCCTTACTCGAGGCCATGGGAGAGCGTCAGATCACCGTGGGGGCAGAAACCTATCACTTGCCTGAACTTTTCTTGGTCATGGCGACGCAAAATCCCATCGAGCAAGAGGGGACCTATCCTCTGCCGGAGGCCCAGCTGGATCGATTTTTAATGCACGTCCGCGTGGATTACCCCGATGCCGAGGCCGAACAGGCGATTTTGCATTTGGCGCGCGCAGAGGCGCATCAGCAACACGAAAGCAGGTCGCGTTTCATCCCCTTATCACAGGAAGCCGTTTTTTCTGCGCGAGAAGAAATCCTCGATATTTACATGGCGAAGAACATTGAGGCCTATTTGTTGGAGATCGTCTTGGCCACCCGGAATCCCGGAAAATATGACGAGGCTCTGGGCCGCTGGCTGCAATTCGGTGCCAGCCCGCGTGCCAGCATTGCCCTCGACCGTTGCGCGCGCGCGCACGCTTGGTTGGATGGCCGAGATTTCGTGGGTCCGGAGGATGTTCAGGCCCTCGCTTTCGACGTGCTTCGCCATCGGATTGTCCTCAGTTACGAGGCCGAAGCCGACGGCATTTCAGCCGATCGTTTTGTCGAGGCCTTGATCGCCCGGATCGCCGTACCCTAAATCACGAAGCGACCATGCCTTTCCAATTGTATAAACCTAAACAAAAATCGGAAGCGTCCTTTTCTTCATGGTCCTCGGAGATCGCAAAACCGAAAGAGAGCCCTGTCCGTGTGAGCAAGGCGGGCCTCATCGCCCTTTCCCGGCAAGCGGAGGGCCTTTCCTTGAAGTCGGTCAAAATCCGCGCAATGCAAGGGGGACACTATCTTTCTCCCTTTAAAGGACGTGGCATGGAGTTCGACGAGGTTCGCCCCTATCAGCCCGGAGACGATGCGCGGACGCTCGATTGGCGCGTGACGGCCCGCACCGGGAAACCGCATACCAAGCTTTTTCGAGAAGAACGCGAACGCTCAGTACTGTTTTGGGTGGACTACCGCGCTTCAATGTTTTTTGCGACGCGCGGCCTTTTCAAATCGGTCTTGGCCGCGCGCGCCGCGGCCCTTTTGGCTTGGAGCGCCGTTCATCACGGCGACCGCATCGGCGGCCTCGTTTTCTCCGAAGCCCTGCACGCCGAAATGCGCCCTCAGCGCGGCAAGAAAGGCGTGCTGCATTTTATTTCGCACCTGGCGGAGCATCCGGCTTGGGAAGAGCGTCCAATGGCAGGAGAAGGAGGCGACGCGGCGGCCTTGTCTTTACTTCGGCTCCGCCGTGTCGCGCGGCCCGGCAGTCTGATCTTCCTCATCGGAGATTTTCGGGCGATGGGCGAAGAAGCGCAAGCGCATCTTACGCAACTTGCCCGGAGTAACGACGTGGTGATGTTGTTTCTATTCGATCCCCTAGAGGCGGCCTTGCCGCCGCCCGGTTTGTATCGAGTCCGCGATGGGGAAAAGACCTTGACCCTCGATACCGGCGATGCCGGTTTTCGTGAGGCCTACCAAAGCAATTTTGAACATCGCCATGCGGCTTTAAAAACCCTTTGCCGCCGGAATCGCATTTATCATCTGCCTTGCGCAACGACAGATCCGCTGCTTTCCACATTGCAGCGCGGTTTGGGGCTGGGTTTAAAGCGGAGGGCGGTTTGATGGACGAGGTCCTGAAGATCCCTTTGCGCGACATCCACCTTCCCGATCCGATTTCCTGGTGGCCGCTGGCCCCAGGCTGGTGGGCGCTGTTGATTTTGTCGCTTCTGACAATCGCTTTGATATTGATTATTCGAAGGGTGCGTGCTCGGCGGAGAGTGCGGGTGGCGGCCTGGTTTGAATTCGAAAAACTTTCCGCAGCATTTAATCAGACGCAGGACATCCAGCAATTGGTCAAGGCCTTATCGGTTTTATTGCGTCGTGTATGTCTCAGTTATGCCTCGCGCACCGAGGCCGCCGCTTTAACCGGCGAGCGATGGCTTGATTTTTTAGAGACCCATTTGGGAAACGAGCGCGTGCGAGGGCGTTTTAAAGCCGGGCCGGGCCGCGCGCTGATTAGCGCGCCTTACCGTGCTAGTTCTGAGATAGATGGCCCAGCTCTTTTGTCTTTATGCGGGGATTGGATCCAGGGTTTGCCTCCGCTTTCAGTCGGAGCGCGCAGATGATCGATTTCGCCTGGCCTTGGCTCTTTCTGATTTTCCCGCTCCCTTGGTTGCTTCGGTGGTTGATGCCTCCCGTTGCGCCCGAAGAAGAAGCCGCCTTAAGGGTCCCTTTTATTGAAGCCTTTAAAGACCGAGGCGCCGGCCGAGGCCGAGTCGGATTGAAGCGACGCAGCCTCTGGTTTGCCGCACTGGCCTGGTTATTCTTGGTCTTCGCCGTTACACGTCCCCAGTGGCGGGGCGCGCCGATTGAATTGCCGGTTAGTGGGCGCAACCTGATGTTGGCGGTCGATCTCTCCGGGAGCATGGAAGTTAAGGATTTTGAAGTGAACGGCCGGATGGTCGATCGCCTTGAAGCCACCCAGCTGGTGGCCGGGAAATTTATCGAACGGCGTGTCGGCGACCGATTGGGTCTTATCCTTTTCGGACGGCAGGCCTACTTGCAAACGCCCTTGACCTTCGACCGGAAAACCGTGAAGACCTTACTCAACGAGGCCGTTATCGGTCTTGCCGGAAAGGAAACGGCCATTGGCGACGCCATCGGTCTGGCCGTTAAACGCTTAAGACAACAAAAAGATGAAAGCGGCCAACGTGTTTTGATTTTATTGACCGACGGGGCCAATACGGCGGGTGAGGTCGATCCTTTGAAGGCCGCGGAGCTGGCAGCGGCCGAGGGCTTAAAAATCTATACGATCGGGATCGGCGCGGATGAAATGACCGTGCGGTCTTTATTCGGGTCGCGCCGCGTGAATCCCTCTACCGATTTAGATGAGGGGACCTTGACCGCAATCGCCGAAAAAACAGGAGGCCGTTATTTCCGCGCCAAAAACCTCAGAGATTTAGGAGAGATTTACCAGTTGCTCGACGAACTCGAACCCATTGAACAAGAAACCCAGTTATTTCGCCCGACCCGTACGCTCTATCCCTGGCCTTTGGGGACGTCCTTTGTCATCGCAGCCTTGATTGTTTTTGCTCGAAGTCGTTCCAAACTCGTGTCACAGGAGGTATGAGTGTCCGGCAGTCTGGGAGCTTGTTGTAAGCAAAAGATGAGGTGGAATCGATGATCTCGGAATTTCATTTCTTACGACCGTATTGGTTTTTTCTGCTGCCTTTTATCGTGTTCTTGCTTTGGCTTTATCACCGGCGAAAGGTGCAGAGTCGAAGTTGGCAAGCGGTCTGCGATCCCGAACTTCTGCCTTATTTATTGGTCGGAAATGCCGAAGGCCGTAAAGGCCGCAGGGTCTTGTTTGCGCTGGCCCTCTCAAGTGCCTTGGCGCTCTTTGCCCTGGCGGGGCCGGCCTGGAAGCAGTTGGCGCAGCCGGTGTTTCGGGATCAATCGGCCTTGGTGCTCGTGCTTGATCTTTCGCGTTCGATGGACGCCGCCGATATCCAACCGACGCGTTTAACCCGCGCACGGCATAAGGTGATCGATATTCTGAACACACGCCGGGAGGGCCTCACTGCGTTGGTTGTTTTTGCCGCTGAGGCCTTTGTCGTAAGTCCACTCACTCAGGATTCCGAAACCATTGCGTCCCAAATTACCGCGCTCAATACGGCCTTGATGCCGAAGCAGGGCAGCCGTCCGGACAGGGCCATGGAGAAGGCGGGTCAACTGCTGGTGCAGGCAAGTGCGCCCCGTGGACGGATTTTGATCATTACAGACGGTCTCGAAAATGTACCCACCACGGCACTGAAGGACGCGCTGGCCGAACTGCGTCAGGCGGGGCATTCGGTTTATGTTCTCGGTGTGGGCACGGCGGAAGGCGCGCCGGTTCAATTGACGGAAGGCGGATTTTTGAAAGATCAGAATGGGGCGATCGTTCTACCCAAATTAGACGAGGCGGGCTTGGTGAGCTTAGCGCAAGAAGGCGGCGGGGCCTATGCTCGTCTCTCGGTTGACGACCAGGACCTGCGTTTCTTGCTGGCCGAAAACCCCATCTCCACGCTTCGGGCTCAGACGGGAACGACTGACTTTAAGTCAGACCGCTGGCGGGAGGAAGGACCCTGGCTACTCTTGCCTTTATTGCCCATTGCGGCGCTGGCCTTTCGCAGAGGTTTCTTCGTTTTCATACTATGGACCCTGCTGGCCATGGCGCAACCTGTACAGGCCTTCGATTGGGAATCGCTGTGGTCGCGACCCGATCAACGGGGTGCGCGTACATTTGAAGAAGGCAAGGCGGAAGCGGCCGCGAAAATATTCGAAGATCCTCAGTGGAAGGCGGCATCTCACTATCGGGCTGGGCAATATCAACAAAGTATCGAGACTTTGTCGGGAATCGAAAGCGCCGATGCCTATTACAACAAAGGCAATGCCTTGGCGAAGCTCGGGCGCGTTCCCGAAGCCATTGCCGCTTATGACGAAGCCTTAAAGCGCGCGCCGGAGCACGAGGACGCCCTCTACAATAAAACGCAGTTGCAAAAATTGAGCGAAGAACAAAAACAAGAGAATGGTCAAGACGGTGAGCCTTCTGAAGGTGAAGAAGGAGAACAATCGGAAGAAGCGGGTCAAAATTCTTCCCAAAGCCCGCCGCAAGATCAGGCTAATAATGAGCCAGGCGATGCTCAGCCAGATCAAGACGGCAGGGCTTCAGATGAACAACAGTCCGACCAAGACGCGGACGATGCACGACAAGCCGAGCGGGCCGAGAATAAAAAGGAGGGCGAGGAGGAACGAGACGCGGAGGAGGCCAAGCGTGAGGAAGCCGAAGAAAACAAAGAAGGGGAGACCCCTTCGCGTATGGCGCAGGCCGAATCTCAGGAGCAAGACGAATCGCAACAGGCCAATGAGCAATGGCTTCGCCGGATTCCCGATGATCCCGGTGGCTTATTGCGGCGTAAGTTTTTGTTCCAATCCAAGCAAGGTCGTGGGGCAAAGCATGAGGATGCCGCATGGTAGATCTAATGCGCAACATTCGACTCTTTCTGTTTTTCTCTAGTGTCGCCCTTTATTTGGGGGTATTAAACTCTCCGCTCCTTGGTGAGGCGGCGACCATTCGGGCGGACTTGGACCGGAATCCGGTTTCCATGAATGAATCCTTTACCTTGGTCTTCGAGGCGGAAGGGACGCTCGACAATAATCCCGATTTTTCTTCCCTCGAAAAGAACTTTGAAATTCTCCGCCAAAGCGAGGGAAGCAGCATGCAAATTATTGATGGAGAGATCTCACGGAAACAGCAGTGGACCCTGGTTTTAATGCCCAAGGGCCCAGGTCGATTCAACATTCCTTCGATTGCCTTTGGCAGGGACCTGAGCCAAAGTATTCCCATCGAGGTCCAATCGGCGGAGGCGAAATCGGATGGTGATCTTGAACCTATATTTATTGAGGTCTCTGCCGAACCGCGTGTAGCCTATGTGCAGTCGCAAGTGATTTATACGGCGCGCCTCTACCGTTCGGTCAATCTCGTCAGTGGCAACTTATCGGAGCCGACCTTAAGCGATGCCGATGCGGTGATTGAAAAGTTGGGCGAGGACCGCGCTTTTGAAACAACGCGTAAGGGCCAAAAATACTTGGTGGTGGAACGCGTCTACGCGATTTTTCCCCAGCAGAGTGGGCGGCTTCGCGTGGAACCTTTAACTTTTGAAGGCCAGATCGCCGGGCGATCTCGTTCGCGTTTGGAGCCTTTCGGTCACGCCGGATCGATGAAGCGCTTGCGTTCGGAAGCGATTGATCTGGATGTAAAGCCGGTGCCGCAAGAAAAGGTTAAGGGGCGATGGTTGCCGGCGCGCGATCTTCGGATTATCGAAACGGGATTGGAGCCGGATGCCAAAACCGCCCAAATCAAAGCCGGAGAGCCGATGACCCGGACCCTGCTCGTGGTCGCCGATGGCCTGACGGCGGCCCAGCTCCCTGAAATTCAATTCGATCTTCCCGAAGGCTTCAAGGCCTACCCCGATCAACCTGTATTCGAGGATAAAAAACAGGGTGGCGGCATCATTGGCGTCCGGCAAGAAAAAGTCGCCCTGATTCCGACGCAGCCGGGTCGTTATGTGTTGCCTGCCCTTGAAATTCCCTGGTGGAATACAACGACCAATCAAGCCGCGGTGGCCCGATTGGAAGCACGAACGGTGGAGGTTACACCCGCCGCCTTGGTCAAGGCCCCGCCAGTTTCCGTGCCACAGGATCTGACTGCAGGGGAAGGACAGGTCGAAGCACAAATAACATCAACAACACGAACGGGCGTGTCATTTTGGTCTTTAATGAGTCTAATTCTCGGTCTGGGTTGGGTTCTGACCCTTGTCGCCTGGTGGGGTTCTCGACAAAAGCCAGGCCTTGCCCCGGGCCACGCCGAAAATCAAGCTTTGCCGCCGGAGACGAGTGCCATACAAAAACAGCTTAAAAGAGCCTGCGTGCAGAACGCGGCGGAGGCTGCTAAGGAGGCGCTGCTTTCTTGGTCACGCGCCCTTTGGCCGCATGGCTCGCATAGTTTGGGGGAAATTGGCGGACGCGTTAGTGCGGGCTTGGCCCATGAAATTCGGCAACTCAATTCAGCGCTCTACAGTCGCGAACCGGGCGCATGGCAAGGCGGATCGGCACTATGGCAAGCCTTTGAGCAGGAAATAAAAGAGGAGAAAAGAAAACCAGTTCGTCAGTCCAAGGGTCTGGCGCCGATGGTGCCTTGAAGCAAGACCACACGATAGGCAAATTTAGATGAGGTGCAAAGTGAAGCGGGTTTATGAGGGTTCCGATCCAGATAAGTTTTGCCATTTCTTAAAAGAAAACCGCATCGTGGCTCATTTGCAGGATCTGTCTAACACTCGGAGCAGCATGAAAATTTATAACTATCCCAGAGATACGGTATGGGTGAATGAGGATGGCGATGCGGAGAGGGCCCTTGTCTTGATCCCGGCCTTCGAGTCGTCTTTAGCGTCTCACCGTGAAAAACTTGCCCGTCAAAGCCCTTGGCATTGCTCGATATGTCTGGAATTCATCGAAGCAGAATTCGATGCCTGTTGGCAGTGCGGCACTTCAGGTTAATGTGCAGAATACATTTGCATGGTAAGATAGATGTTCATGAAAGCGCTTTTCTTCAATATTTTAGCATCAAGCGATGGCGGTTTATTCTGCTGAGGGCTATTAATGCGGCCTCGCTATTGTCTTTTTGTCGTTTTTAATGTACTTAAAGAGTCTGGGGTCCTCGTCTTATTCTGACTGATGAATATGCCTTTTGCAGAATAAAGTGAGAAGGGCATTAATAAATTAATGGCGAAGCTTTTAAAATTGAAGTCACAAGGAAAGGTATGAAACAAATCATTTTTGGCCTAAGTTTTTTGCTCTTGTTCGGTTGTTCTACTTTGGGAAAGCCAAATGTGCAGGTGTCGCCGTTTACGGAGCAGTTTTTTGAGCCAACGACAAAGGTCGATGTTTTTAAACTCAAGCCGCCCGAGCAAGCATATATTGAAGTTGCCGAACTCTCGGTCAGAATCAAAAAATCAAATTCGGATCGTGAAGTGCACCTTCTCACTGAAGAGGCAAAGTCGCTTGGGGCAGACGCCATTATCTTGAAAGGCGAGCGCGATGCGCAAGCGAGCGCCTTACCGAAGACCTCTTCCGCTTTTAATCCTGTTTATAATTTTAAAAATAAAAAACTATATGCTGTCGCGATTAAATATAAGTCGACGCTGGCTAATCTGCCTCTTCCCACTAAACCCAGAAAGAAAAAAAGTAGCCGTTTTAAGTCGATTTCGGAATTTACTGGAAAAGTCGTGGCGATTTCGGATGCCGATATAATCAAGGTGATGTTTGCGGGTGAGCCGCTTAAAGTTCGACTGGCCGAAATCGATTGTCCGGAAAGGACGCAGGTCTATAATAAGGATGCGAAGGAATTTACAACCGACATGGTTTTCGGGAAAATGGTTTCAGTGCGGGTGATGGAGGTTGATCGTTTTGGCGTCACTGTTGGAGAGGTGATCCTTGGCGATGGACGGAGTTTGAACAGAGAATTGGTCGGTGCAGGGCTTGCCTGGTGGGACGCGGAGAATTCAAAAGACCAATCTCTGGAGATTTTAGAATTAAACGCCCGTAGAAAAAAGATCGGCCTCTGGGCTGATGCCAACCCCGTGCCGCCATGGACATTGTTAAAGCGCTAGTGATTTAACAATGTCCCCTTTCATTGTTTTCGTCATAGTATATAGATATTCTCTTAAGTTGCCTTACAATTTTCTGAAGCAAAATTCGATTTTTATAAATCATATAAAATCCTAGTATATCCTCCATTCTGTTTTTTTCCTAAATTTCCTCTTAACCAAGATCTACATGTCTATTTAAAGATATATTTAAAGTCGTGTTAATACTTGCGAAAAATATTATTTCAAGTACACTTAGATCGTTCTAGTTGATTTTTAAAATCCAATTTGTGTATAACCATCCACAATTCAGAATTCATTATATGATAAATCCCTTATTTGTCTTACCCTTTTTTTTGTTTATTCTAATCCAGCCTTTTCTTATTTCTTACGTGCCAGCGACAGATAACATCTTATCCAGTTTAACCTGAAGCGATCAAGGAGGGTTGTTATGGGAAAAAGAAAGCAGAGTCTCCTGCTCGGGATTTATTTCTTGAGCATATTGGTAGTGTCAAGTGTGTCGGTGGGTTTCGCAGAAGATAGATTTCAGATCAGTGGCTATGGCAATGCCCATATGATGAAGCATGACGGGCTTCCAAAGCTACTCGATCGAACGACGGGTTTGCCGATGGAGGATCCGAACGATGTCTTCTTCCAGATTCGGGAGTTTTCTCTTTTTATGGATTTTACCGTGACGGAAGGGATTATCGCCTCTTTGGAAATCGAGGCGGGAGATGACGCCAGTGTGTTTACACCGAACTATGCCTATGTTGAAATCGACATTCCGACCGTCTTGGACATTTTTCAGTCGGAGAGTTTAAGCGGGCTCACGCTTCGCGTCGGTAAAGTACTGGTGCCTTTCCTTTCGTATAACGAGAATAAACCGAACTTTAGGCAAAACCTAATGAGCCAGCCCTTTACGGCTTGGAACATCTCGCCGGTTGTTCCCTCTCCACCCGATTTTGTCGGATTGGGTTGGTCGGATACCGGGGGCATTCTCGATTGGTATCACGAAGTGGGCGATGCCGGATTGGTGGATCTTAAGCTTGCCTTGATTAATGGGATTCAATCCGATTCCACAGTACTCGACGACAATGCCATTCAGCTGTCGAGTGGCCCGACCGTTCGGCCTCGGGATGGTCTCATTCAAAATGGTCATGATGCGACACGGGACAATAATCAGAAAAAGGCGATCGTCGCGAAGCTCAGCCTCATCAGTACGGACCTCCCCTTGGATTTAGGTTTTTCATGGTATCAGGGTGCCTGGGACCCAGCGGGGAATCAGGATCTGACGATGCAGGGCATCCATTTAAACTGGCTGGATTACTTTTGGACCTTAAAAGGTGAATGGGTGACTGCGGATGTGGAGCAAGTGGCGGGGACAAATCTTTTTCCCGGTGTCGGACCGGCAGGACTCAACACATCAACCGGCGATTACGAGATGAACGCCTTTTATGTTGAAGGTTCTGTTATTCCGCTTCGCTATGGTCCAAATGGTGATCGTTATATCCGGCTTGTCTACCGTTATGACGATGTCGATACCAACGACCGAGCCCTCTTTACGCCTTTTGATCGGTCTCGGCAGACCTTCGGTTCGGAGTGGCAATTTGCAAAAAACACGCGTCTTCGTTATGAATACCAAGACCACCGAATCGATAGCTTTGAGCGTGCGCCAGGGCCTTTCATTGCAGCAGGCGGAAAAAGAAATGTCACCATGCACATGGCATCCATCATATTCTGGTTCTAGTCAGGAGGGAGAAAATTATGACATCTATTAAGATGCGTTCTTTAGTCATAAAGACGACCATTCTATTTTTTCTAATCTCTCTGGCTGCACCACTTGCCTGGGGAGAAGTCGATGTGTACCTGATTTATTCAGGAAAAAATAAAGCCGAGAAAAAGGCGCTCATGAAGGCCTTGCCGAAAAACATAACGGTAAAAGCCTATAATGCCGATCTTTTAGCCGTGGCCGATTATTCCGGAATACAAAAGGCCGTCTCGAAGTTTGAAAAGGCGGGTGTCATTGTTGTATTGAGGGACCGGCCCCTGGAGATGCTCAAAGGCGCAAGCGTCAACAAGGATCTGATTATTGTCAACGGCGACAAGCAGGGTATGAAATCTTCGCGTTGGAGGATCTATCTCTTAGATGGTGCAGCTGACCTTTCACCCTTTGATGTCAATGCCACGACAAAGAACGTGGGGAGCATGGCCGATCTGGCAGATAAAGATGCGCTGCGATCCACCAATGTGCTGATTGTCGATGATAAGAAGCTCAAGCTAAATAAGGTGGTTTCCGATCTCATCGGAAAAAGCTTGGCGCGTTAGGTCGGATCGATAATACGATCGTGAAGCGAACGCCCAGATGGACCTTGATCCAATAAGGCCCAAGGGAGATCCGTTTTTCGATGTTGTGGATTCCGGAAAAAGCAGATGGTTTGCCGCTGAGCTTCCTCAGTCGCTTATTGGCTTTGTAGGATGGCGAAGGGGTCGATGCCGCGGTGTTGTTTCATCCAAGACCAGAAGGGGGATAGCGGGGGCGGTCCCGCGACCCCCTCTTTTTTTTGTGCCTCTAGAAATGCGCCCATTTTCTCTGCAACCAAGGTGTGCGCCCCCTCCGTTTTTCCCGCCATCGACAAGGCATAGATCCGATAGTTGAAGGCATCCGCCTGCACCGTTGGGTCGGCCTCTGCTTTTTTGAATGCTTCCGCCGCGGCACTGTACTTTCTTTCGGACAAAAGCATCATCCCCAGTTGTGCCTGAACCAGAGGATCTTTCCGCGCAGATTCATCCGCAGTCGATGCGATGCGTTCATAATCGGCATGGCTTCCCAAGAGCCATAGCGGCAAGGTCTTTAAGTCGCTATGCGTCAAAAGATTGTGAAGATCCGCGATGGGTGCATTGCTGGGCTGCCTTAAGGCCAAGCTTTTCTGATGGAGGAGGGCCTGGTATTGAAAGTAGGGGCCGGCGTTTCGTCTTAGTTCCTCTGGCCAAAGGCGGCGAATGAGCGCGCTTTCCAGAAATCGTTCCTGGGTTTCGTCGGTGTCCGTCCAACGATCGAGCAATTTGACCAATTCCATGCGCGGTCCGCGCGATCCCTGTATCCGTTTTGGAAAATTGTCAACCAAAGGCCAAGTCCCGCGCGTGATTTCTTCGAGATAGGGCGCGTCGCCAATAAACAGGGCACCCAGTTGTTCCGGCACTTCAATCCCAATCTTGGAAAGTTCTTTAGAGACGAGCGGGTCTTCCCATTGTCGGCGAAACTGGACAGCGGTGATAGGGCCCTTCGCCTCGCGCGTTCCAATCATCATCAGGTCGAGTGATTGTCCGTGCCAGAGCGAACAATCCGAAAAAACATTGCAAAAAGCTTTTAAGATGGCCTTGGCACTCTGCGCATCGATGGCGTGAAGCGGCAGCCAATAACTCACGATGCCCCCATCGTTTAGACGTGCGTAGAGCAATCGAAAATATTCTTCCGTATAGAGATTAACGACCCCCGCGAGTTCGGGGGGCGGGGGTTCGCCTGTAATCAGGTCGAAGCGTTTTTCCACCGTTTGCAGGAAATAACGCGCATCCTCAATATGAACACGTACGCGCGGATCGTGCAAAGGGTGCTCGGCCGGATCGGGGAAGACAATGCGATTCATCTCCAGGATGTCTTTGGAAATGTCCACGACGTCGATTTCCGCCAATGCCCTCGAATCCACAAGGGCCTTCGCCGTGCTGCCGATGCCGTAGGAAATCAGCAAGGTCTTCTTCGGGTCGGGATGCAGGGCCATCGGCCAGTAGACAAACAGCTTCATATAGCGTTTTGAGAGAATGTCAGAGCTCGACATTGAATACGAATTGGTGACGAGGCGGTAGGACAGCGGCTTGCCTTTCCATTGCCGTTCCAAATAGCTGATGGTTTCGAGCTGTCCCTCGCGAACCGCAACAATGCGGCCCTCTTCTCCCGGAGACAAGAGGCGTTGACTCGGGAGAGGGAGGTAGCGTGTCTCCATCGTTCCACTTGGAAAAAACAGGATACTCAAGCCAAAGACAAAGGCCACCACAGTGGGCCATTTGGAAGACACTGCGCGGATTCGGAAGAGCAGCAATCCGGTGAGTCCGTAAAGCGAGGCAATCAGGAAAAAAGAGCGTTCCATGCCAAAGTGCGGCAGGAAAACGAAACCGGCGGCGAAGGCGCCCAAGGCCGCCCCCAGGGTATTTGAGAAGGTGAGGGTCCCGGTCGTGGCCGTCTCGGAGTTCAGGTGGGATTTGAGCGCCGTTCCAATCAATGTAAAAAAAATCCCCGAGATGAAAGAGACGGGGAGCATGAGCGGTATGCCGACCTTCAGAATCTTGGATGGATTTGAAATCACTGCAGCGGATTGCTCTGCGAGAAAAAGGGGGAAGGCGGCATAGCTGAGAACCGTCAGTATGCCCATGAGAAAAACGATGGACGCGCCCTCGTACGCAAACGCGGGGAAGCGGCGGAGGATCCAAGAAGCGAACAAGCCGCCAAAGGCGATGCCTGCGAGTACCACAGCCAAGATCAGGGCGAAGGACTCGGAATGGCCGGAGATAAAGAGCATGAGAAAACGAAACCAGACCACCTCCAGGGCCAGCAGGCAAAATCCGGAGAGAAAGGCCGCCGCCAAGTATTGACGAATGGGGCCTGGGCCCTTGGCCTCTTGAATATTCTGCTCTTTCGGTTTTTGACTTGGAAGAGATTCTTCCAATGTTTCCTTGGACAGGTGCCATGCAATTGCGGCCACGCCCACATTTAAAAAAAAGGCGAGCCATGCGGTCACCCGAATGCCCACTGCACCAATCAGGACGAACTCCGTCAAGATGACGCCCAGGAGCGCGCCGAGGGTATTCCATCCATAGAGTCGGCCCAGTACCCGGCCGAAGAGCGAATCACTGGCTGAAAGGGCCTGGGTTAAAATCGGAAGCGTAAGGCCCATGGCGGTTGAAGGAATGAGGAGCAGCAGGAAGGCAAATATAAGTCGAAGGGGGTTGATGAGCCAAGGCCGGTCGAGAAGGGGCCTAAACAAGGGGGCCATCCATTCCCCGAGGGAAGGAAGAAAAAGCACAATAAGCAGGCCGCTGATTCCAATTGCCAGCTCGATAGCTGCATAGAGGCGAATGGGGTTTTTAAAGCGTCCACGTGCGGCAATGGCGTTTCCCAGAGCTAAGCCAGCCATGAAGCCGGAGAGGACGAGGCTCGAGGCCCAGACGCTATTGCCGAATGCAAGCCCTGCCTGGCGGAACCAGAGGGTTTCAAACATGAGGGCCGAAGCCCCCGAAATGAGAAAAATAGTACAGAGCAGTCTTGCCATCAGAAAGGCATCACGCTTGGCTTTATGTTCGTCTTTCGGCTCAGAAAGAGGGGCCAGATTTTATATTCGTTAAGCTTCATACGGAACCGCATCGGGTTTGCGCCACAAGCTAGGGTCGAGGCGAACTTGGGGCGATTTTAACACCTTTTTTTGTGATCGTCGAATGGCGCGGAAGGACAAGGTGGGATTGGATTCTTTTAGGCCTTCACCTGCTGTGATCTGTTGAGGTCGTGATTTCCTAAGCTTGCGTCTTTATTTTCGTTTTATACGCTTTTTTTTAAGCCCTGGGCTCGAAGTATTCAGCGGTTTTTTAATAATTTTCGTCTTTCCCTTTTCCTCTTTTTTCATTTTTTTATCGTAAAAATGATGGAGATTACGCCCCGATGTTTTCGATCGGTACATGGCCAGGTCGGCGTTTTCAATCAGCGTGCTCCCCTGCTCACCATCCTCTGGTACCATGGCAATGCCGATACTGGCGCCAAGAGAGGCTTTGCGGCCCTTAATTTGAAAAGGCGCGGCGAATTGCACGAGGATTTCTTTTGCAACGCGCGCGGCTTGCTCTTTTGTTTTAATGTTGGTGAGGACGATGAGGAATTCATCGCCTCCGGATCGGGCAACGGTATCGGTCTCCCGTACGCAGGCCTGAAGTCGGGCCGCCGACATTTTTAGGACGGTGTCGCCTGCGGCGTGCCCCATGTGATCATTCACGGCTTTAAAACGGTCGAGATCGACAAAGAGGAGTGCAGCCTTGCTGTCGTTTCGCCGGGTTTGTTTTATGGCTTGGGAAAGCCGTTCTAAAAAAAGCGTTCGATTGGGAAGACGGGTCAAGGAATCGTAATAGGCCTGAAATTCGAGTTTGGCTTCCCCCGCTTTTCGTTGCGTAATATCGCTAAAGAGCGCGGCATATTGAACACTATGGTCTTCCTCGTCCTTTACCGCGGTGATCGAGAGCCATTCCGGATAAATCTTCCCGTTTTTTCGACGATTCCAGATCTCGCCCTGCCAGTGGCCCTCTGTGCATATGGTTTCCCACATCTTTTTATAAAAGGCCTTGTCCTGCCGGCCCGATTGGAGAATCTTCGGGTTTTTCCCTAAGACTTCTTCCGCCGAATATCCGGTAATCCGTGTAAAGGCGGGATTGACTGCCAGGATGTTTCCTTCGACATCGGTCACCAGAATCGCTTCGGTCGCGGCTTCGAAGATCGCCGTTGACAGACGTTTGAATTGATCGGAAAGCTTTCGCGCCGCGATCTCGTGCGCGTCGAATAAGAGAACAGGCTTTCTTTTTAAGGTGATACGCTTTGCCCGAACCTGGACATCGAGGAGCGCGCCTTTGCGTGTTCGGTATCGGGCACGAAAGGCACCGAGTCCTTTTGCGTTGAGAATGAGGAGATTGGGCGTCGCTGTTTTTGTTGATTCGCCGATAACGAAATCTGAAAAGTTTAAGTGGGAAAAATCTTTTCGTGTGTATTCAAGGCATTGACGCAGCTTGTCGTTAAAAGAAACCAAACGGCCAGTTTTCGGATCGACGACGAAAAGAAAACGGTCACTCTGCTCAAAGAGTGTTTGATACAGCGTTTCCGAAAGCGGCGGGGCTTCAATCTGTTTTTGTTGTTTTGACCTCATTTTTACACGATCCTAGCGCGGGTGGTCTTATTTTAAGTCTGCTTGTCGGCCCATCAGCCCTGCACTTTATTCAAGAGGGGGCGCGGTCGCTTTGATCATTGGCTCGTCAGTGGGCCAGATCCTGTCTAAAATGATATACCAAAGCGTTGTTTTAAGAAAGAGTGCCGGGGTTGTTTTGTCTGCACAGATGAAGACGGTTGGAATAGAAGGTCCAATTATGTTTTACATGCAAAACGCGAGGATGTAGGCGAATACCGCATAAAGACGGGCTTATTTGTTGAAATCGATTTCGTGGAGGGAAGGGGATCGAAACGAAAAAGTGGTTTTTCCACCTGCGTTTGAAATCGCAAAGTCGCCTAAGCTGATAATGTCCATACCGATTAACACATGAGCACCTTTGACCAGGGGGGCTTCTGTAACCTTCAGTTCTGATACGCCGACACGGCTTGCCAGCACCAGCGCAATTTGATAGACCGAGGACTGGATAGGTCCACCCGATGTGTTGACCTTGACCATTCCTTTTGGGGGCAGTTTTAAATCTTCAATCACCTGCCGTGTAATAACCGTGCTGGTCGCGGCAGTGTCCCAAATCGCCCAATATTTTTTGCATTGGGGGAGATCGTTTACTTCTTCCAGTTTAAAGGCCGGATAAACGAAGACGGTTGAAGAGATGACGCCCGCGATATGATTATATCGTCGGGTAAAGCTACGGGATGCCGATGGGTCTGTAGAGTGCACGGTGGTTCCTGGTGATAGGCGCGAGGCTCAGTCTAAGAAACCAAGGAAGGGTTTGAAAAACCTAAGGCAGTCTTTCAAGAAGAAGTAATGCGTGGTCTTAGTCCCTTTTGTCGACCTTTATTTTATCTGCCAAGAATAGGGGCATTATTTTTTTTTATCAAGGAAATTATCATGAAAGTCTAAAAGAATATTAGGAATGTTAATAAAACAAGGGCAAAAGGGGCTTTGGCGAGGGTGGAAAGTTTTAAGATGGTCAGATCTTGTATTTTTTCTTCATGTTTCAGAAGAATGTGAGACAGGTAGGTCTGGAGAAAAGCTAGGAATAAAAGCAACCTAATTGTCTTGTCTTACCGCTTGGATTGGGAGCCTGGTTCAAGATCCCTCGAAAAAAAGGAGTTCGCCCCAAGGCGAACTCCTTTTTTTGGGGTTGGTGGAGCTGAGGGGGATCGAACCCCTGACCCCAAGACTGCCAGCCTTGTGCTCTCCCAGCTGAGCTACAGCCCCATTATGATATTTCAAGTCTCGATTTGGAGAATAGCATCGGCCTATTCGGAAGTCAAGATGAGGAATCTTGCGGTTAATTGGAGATTTTGAAGGCCGGATGTTAATTGAACTTCGGGTTCGGGCTTTCGTCTTCGTCTAGAGACTCTAGGGCTTCGGAAGGGTCTTTCTCCACCATGCTCTCATCGAGGGTGAGTAGGAAGTCGGCCAATTTATGAAGCGCACCCACCGTGAATTTACGACTGTAATCGCTCGGCATGCCGTCTCGGAAGTCGGAAACGACAAAGGCGCTCGGATTGAGAATGGATTCGATCACATACTCTTTCGGCGTGCTGGCACTGGCACGCCCTTCTTTGACGGCCTTCCGATATTCGCTAGAGGCGAGACGAAGCGCGGCATTGGTTTTAAGTGTTAAGACCGGTCCGATTAAGCCGGTTTGTGCTACGGGGACGGAAGGGATTTTATGGCAGACAAAGCAACGCATTTTTTCGACGATGACTTCAATGGGGTCTGAGATCAGTGCCGTATTTTCAATGGATTCCGCCGAAATTGTTAAGGAGACTTCGGCTTCCGGCAGGGTCAGCTCCCGATTGAAATAACGTTCCCAATCTTGTTTCACCGTCACCTTCGAAAAATCGCCAGGGCTTTCCATGGCCTGAAGGTAGGCGGCCACTGCGACCAATTCGAAATCGTTTAATTGCCAAGGCATTCGCTTCATGATCGGCATTTCGCTTTGTTGGCCTCCGCTGTCTGGGAGGCCGTAGCCTTCGACAACATAGCAGTTCGGGCAGTAGAGTGATTCGAGAATGTATTCTCCACCTGTTTTCGCCTTGGGTTTTAGGCCCGAATCCGTTTCACTTTCTTGTGCATATGTATTAGAAAATTCTTGATAGCGCACTTCCTTGGGTCGCAAATGAGAGCGGGCTTCAATTCCTCTCAAATCGGGGCAGCGATCCGATTTTTGCTCGGCGACGAAGAGATGGCAGAAGGCGCATTGCCCTTTTCCTAAAGGGAGTCTCCCGCCTTCATTTAATTCCGGCTGATCCGTTCCAAAGATAATCAGCTTTCCCTGAGAGACCAAGGATTCCGGAGAAAAGGGATCTTTAGTTCTTGCTTTAGGGGTTTTTATCTTTTCAACAGGTGCCGCTTTCTCTGCTTCTATAGGTGTAGGCTCATCGCGTTTAAAGATCATCAGGCCCAAGACGGCGAGGGTAAGTATAATTGCGGAGGCCTTCCACAGGCTTATCAATTTTCTGGATCGGTTGTCAGGCATTGAAGTGCGTTTCCTTCTCGTTTATATCTTCCGGAGGCTTAAGCTTGAACCAGATTTAATCATGGGCTTAAGTGTTCGGTTTAGATTAGACATTGCTGCGAATTCGATTTGTAGGGCGTCCTAAGGCGAGTGGCTTGTATCGACAAAAAGGGCGGAAGGTTGATTCAGGCCTGTATTGTCTCCCGAGAGGGTTTTTATATTGCCGGGTCTGCCGTTTATTGTGCTGGCATCGAAAAAGAAAAACACGGCCTCCGCCCCAGGATCCGAAAGATAGAGCAGATCTAAAGTGGGGTCGACAAAGAGGGCGGAAGGGCTGACCATAAAGTTGTTCCCGCCCGGATCGCCCGCGATATTCGTTGCGTCTTGATCGCCCCCGCGAATGACCCGCGTCGGTGCCACATTTCCACTCAAAGTTCCTTCAAAAACGAGGATCTCGGTTGTTCCGCCACCATTTAAAACGTAAAGCAGGTTACGCGTGGCATCGATGGCTACATCAAGGGGGTTATTCAGTTGGGTATTTGATCCGTTGAGGGCGGCATCGAATACCGCATTGCCATCGACATTAAAAACCAAGATCGAATCGTTACCGGTACTGGCCACATAGAGGCGCTTGCCTAAGGTATCGAGGTCCAGGCCTCTGGGATTGCTTAATTGGGCATGGGTGATCGTTTGTGAAGGGCTTGATCCTTCGGAAAGCGTACTCGCTTCGTTAAAGGCGAGAATGGAAGCCGCATTTGAAACATAGAGGCGGTTTTCTGAGCTGTCGACCAGAAGTCCTGCAGGGCTATCGAGCTGGATATTACTCAGGTCTGTTTTTGTTGTCGTGACATTGACCTGACTCGCCGTGTTAAATCTAGAAAGTGTATTGGTCGCCTGGTTGATAACATAGAGTACGTCCCGCGTGGGATCGACGCTCACGCCCGATGGAAGGGAAAAGCCATCGTCTACCCCGGACCAAACTTTGCCTGGAGTGACTTTCCCCTGAATGCCAAAAACCATAAGGGCTCCCGTAGGACAATTGCTTACATCACAGACAGGGCTTTCTGGTTGGCCAATAAAAATTTGTTGCTTCCCTTTTATATTGGTAGCCAGGAGGGCTCCAGTTTTTCGACTGGCTTCCACAGGAGGTGAAAAATCAAGTAGGGATGCAGAACCTAAGATCTTTTTGTCGGGTTTTTTTTCTCCTTCTAGGAGATCTGCATTTTCATAAGTGAAGATGGCATTTTGGCCAGAATTTATTAGAAAAAGTTCGTTTGTGACCGTATCTATAGCGGGGGCCATTGGGGTTTGTAGTTTATTATCTAGTGATAATGTTGAAGTTGTTAATATTCGGTTTGGTGCGACATTGCCATTCTTTGTGCTTATATCGTCAAAAGACAAAAGGGTATTATTCCCAGCATTGGTGACATAAAGAATGTCTTTGGTTGAGTCATAGGTAAGACCATGAGGTTGATTTAGCGTTGTACTTGCACCAATGATTGCGGGTTCTAAGGATCGTGTGTTTAGATCATAAATGAAGATGGCGTTTGCGCCCTTATCGGCGATATAGACGTGCCCCCGGTCTTGATCAACGGTCATGGCTGTTGGACCACCTAAGGTTAAGCCAGCGATGAACCCGTCAAAACGGGTAGGAGGCGTTAGTTGTGTTCCTGTGGGTCCAGTCGGATTAATGGGGAAGTTATTCCATAAAATTGTGGGGTCTCCGACTGCCGCATTTGTACATTCGGTATTAAATACGCCACTAGACAGAGGGATGCAGTAAAGAGAAAATTTAGACCCATCTTGACTCATGTTTAAGAGAGGAGAAGCACTTAAGGTAAGCAGATATCCTCTCGTTTTGTCCAGGTAGATTCCCCTCATCACAGATAAGCTGGGATCCTTGCCAATTGTCCAGCTGGGTGGGGTATTGGAAAAAGTTAAGGTGCTCGCCTTGTCATAAACGATGATGGGTATTGCCGCAGCTAAATTATTTGTGTTGCCAAAGTTTGTGATATATAGGCGATCTAGACCATCGTCGTAGAAAATACTGCTAGGTTCTTCTAAGTTTGTCGCATCTTGCGGAAACAGATCATTGCCGCCCTGTGTTGTTACCCCTGCATTCAATTTTACAGGCCCTATGTTCCCGGCCAAGCCATAAAAAAGAATGTTATTCCCGCCCGTGTTTGCGATGTAGGTGATTTTGCGTAGAGGATCGATGGCCACGCCAATGGGGCTCGCGAGGGTCGTTCCGGCTTCGGGACTGACATCTCCGCCGATGCGGTTGTCCGGGGTAAGATTGCAAAGATGCGTTGTGGTGGTGCAGGCATTGAGTATGTCGTTAAAGACGACCAGCGATGGGCTGTCGACGTTGTTGCCTGCGGATTGGTTTAGGTTATTCGGGCTGTTGTTGTTGATAACATACACCTCCCCAGTATCGACATCGACGTCGATCCCGGCCGGTACGGTCAGTTGGGTGTTCAGTCCGGCAATCACACGCTCTGGGATTTCTTCTCCGCTCGCACTATTTCGCGTACTTGCGTTTTCGTAAATTAAGATCGCTGGCGTGTTGAGGCCGGTGTTCGCCACATAGAGTCGGTCGTTTTGGTTGTCGATATAAATGCCAAAGGGGAGTTCGAGTTTGCTGGCGTCTTCGTTGCTGTTGTGAGGGCCGATGACACGGTTCGGGGCTGCGGTGCAGGGAACGAAGGTCGTGATGCATTGCGCCGGTGAACCTCCAATGTTTCCGGGGTTTTCGTAAACTAGGATGGAGTCATTCCCCGTTGTCGAAACGTAGAGAAGGTTTCGTAAGGTATCGATGGCGAGGGATCGAGGAAAACTAGGCGGAGTTTGCCCTGCGATAATCAGTCGCCTGCAAGGGGCAATGTTCCCCGCCAGGCTGCCTGCGCAACTGAGATCAAAAACGACGACGGAATTGGAGTCGCGGTTGGCAGCGAAGATTCTGTTGTTGACCGCATCGTAGGTGACGCCGAAAGGTTTGTCGAGTAGGGTTTTGTCGCCAACAATGACGCGCGTTGCCGCAACGGGCGGTGTGAGGGTGCTGGCGTTTTCGTAGATGGCGATGGCATTTTGTCCTGTATTCGCCACATAGAGGGTGTCGTTCACCCGGTCGAGAAAAATGCTGCTGGGTGCCGCGACGGATTCCGGATAGCGGCGAGTGGGTGTGATATTGCCTTCTTGGAGACGCGGGGTCGGTGTGTTTGTGGCCTTAATGGTCGCTGCATTCTTCTGGGACGCGGCACAGCCGCTGGAATCCACAGATGAACCGGAAGGGGTGCTTGGGCAGAGGTCATTATTATTGACGGTCCCATCCCCATCGTCATCCTGACCGTCGAAGACGAGGAGACTGCCGTCTGCGCCATTCGTCACGTAGAGGCTGCCGCCAAAGCGGAAGGCTTCAGGCTCCGGCGCGGGTGCGGAATTCGGGACATCGCTGCAGGCCGAGAGGCTCAGAACGAAAAAAAGGAGTGGGAGGAAAAGGGCAAAGGTTCGCGGTTTTAAAATGGAACGTAAGGCGCGGTGGGATGTCATCTTGATACGATCTCGCAAAGCAATCCTACATTCATATAGGAATAAAGGGCTCAGATCGGGTGCGAGCGGCCTCAGTCGCCTGAGGCAAGTGACATGATTCTTGTCGTCGCCCTAGCCTTCACTTTCCCCTAAACGGTATCGTGTAAATCGACGAACTTTTATGTTTTCGCCGGTCTTCGCAATTTTTTGCGCGATGAGTTCTTTAATCGTAATGTTCGGGTCTTTAATAAAGGCCTGCTCGAGGAGACAGATTTCCTGGATAAACTTTTTCACCTTTCCTTCGGCAATTTTTTCGATCACCGCTGCTGGTTTTTTGGATTCTGCCGCCTGGGCCTTGTATATTTCGCTTTCTTTTGCGATGAGGGCTTCAGGGACCTCCTCGGCTTGCACATAACGTGGCGGTGGACTGGATCCGGCAACCTGCATGGCGAGATCTTTTACCAGTTCTTGAAATTCGGGGTTTCGTGCGACGAAGTCGGTTTCGCAATTAATCTCGATTAACACGCCGATGCTGCCGTTGGAATGGATATAGGACCCGACGCTGCCCTGTTCCGTGGCGCGCCCCGATTTTTTCGTGGCGCTTGCGAGGCCCTTGCGTCGAAGGAAGTCGACCGCTTTTTCCAAATCATCGCCCGATTCCTCAAGCGCTTTTTTACAGTCCAAGATCCCCGCGCCCGTTTTCTCGCGGAGGGTTTTAATTGTGTTAACGCCCAATGCTGAATCTCCTTAACAAATGTACTATTTCAGTTTGTGAATGAAAACCGGTTCACTTAGGCCGGTGTCTGGGATTCGACCGGTTCAGTTGCGGGCGCAGGGGGCATATCGTCAGGCGATACAACTGCGGCCTCGGGCTTTTTCGGAGGAGCCGCTGAAGAAGCGGCTTCTTTTTCCCGCGCCATTTGACCTTCTAATACGGCATCTGCAATTTTTTTTGTAATTAATCGAATCGCACGAACGGCATCGTCATTTCCGGGAATAATGTGGTCTATCTCGTCCGGATTGCAATTGGTGTCGACAATGGCAATCACCGGAATACCCAGGCGCCGGGCTTCGAGCACCGCTGTATGTTCCTTGATGGTATCGACGATAAAAACAGCGGCAGGCAGGCGAGACATGTTTTTAATGCCACCCAGCGTTTTATCCAATTGCACCCGATCTTTTTCGTGCATGATGACTTCTTTTTTAGGGAGTCGTTCGTAGGTGCCGTCTTCTTGGGCCGATTCGAGACGTTTTAATTTTTTGATGCTTTGCTTAATCGTTGTAAAATTGGTGAGCATGCCGCCGAGCCAACGATGGTTGACGAAGTACATCTGGCAGCGCTCTGCCTCTTCTCTGACAATGTCTTGCGCCTGCCTTTTTGTGCCGACAAAGAGGATGGCCTCTTTTTGGGCCGCTAACTCACGCACAAATTCATGTACAGCGCTAAACATGTGAATTGTTTTTTTGAGGTCGATGATGCAGGCGTTATTTTGTTCTCCGAAGATATATTTCGCCATCTTCGGATTCCAGCGTTTGGTCTGATGTCCAAAATGAACACCGGCTTCCAAAAGTTCTTTCATTTCAATGATTGGCATTACGTTTGTTACCTCCTTTTAGGTCTAATCCGCCGCTCCTATGTTTCTTTTTATAATCGGGCGACCTGTTGGCTTGTGATGTCTAGTTCAACAGGGACCTTGCCCGATAGCGGAGCGTGAGTATTTGTCTCTTTGCTTCCAAGGCGTGCCTAAGCACGCGAAGTCGGAACCATACCATAGGCACCGGTAAAATTACAATCCCAAATCACCCCTAAGTCCCTAAGGGGTAAGGCCTTGTCCTGGTTTGAGGCAATGAGGGCGCTGACTGGTCGTATTTGCCGATTTATTGTTTAAAACGATAAGTATAGCCGAAATTTGCCGGTTCTTATGCTGAGGGATTAACAGCCTAGGATCTGACCTGGACTTAATGCGGGTTTGGGGGAGGTCAGGGCATCAGAGTGCGGCGCCGACAATGGCGGCACGCTTGGCCTCGTATTGCGCGATTTTATCTTGTTGCGCAACCGTTAGGCCGATGTCATCAAGGCCTTTTTGTAGGCAGTCACGCCGGAAAGGGTCGATCTCGATAGCGAAGCGTAAGCCGTCATCGGAACGGATCTCCTGTTTTTCTAGATCGACACTCAGGGTGTATCCGGGGGTTTGCCGTACCCGCGTAAACAGCGTCTCAACATCTGATTCCGAAAGACACACCGGAAGGATGCCGTTTTTAAAACAGTTGTTGTAAAAGATGTCGGCAAAGGAAGGCGCAATAATGCAACGGAAGCCATAGTCGAGCAGGGCCCAGGGGGCGTGTTCCCGCGAGGAGCCGCAGCCGAAGTTGGCGCGGGCGACCAGGATAGACGCGCCTTGGTAGCGCGGCGCGTTCATCTCAAAATCAGGCTTGAGCCCTTCCCCGTCGATAAAGCGCCAGTCGTAGAAGAGGAATTGACCAAAGCCGGTTCGCTCGATCCGTTTGAGAAATTGCTTCGGAATGATTTGATCGGTATCGACATCTGGCAGATCGAGCAGGGTGACGATGCCCTTTAAGGTTTTAAAAGGTTCCATGGGCTACTTTCCTCTTAAATCGCTATTCGCGTACATCCACGAAATGGCCAGCCAAGGCTGCCGCTGCGGCCATCGTGGGGCTGACGAGATGTGTCCGTCCGCCTTGGCCCTGACGCCCTTCGAAATTGCGATTTGAGGTCGATGCGCAGCGTTCGCCCGGCTTGAGGCTATCGGGATTCATGGCGAGGCACATGGAGCAGCCCGATTCGCGCCATTCGAAGCCGGCTTCTTTAAAGATGCGATCGAGCCCTTCCGCTTCCGCCTGCTGCTTCACGGCAAAAGATCCGGGCACCACCATGGCGTTTACGCTTGATGCAACCCGTTTGTCTTTGGCCACTTGGGCTGCGCGGCGCAGGTCCTCGATCCGGGAGTTGGTACAAGAACCGATAAAAACGTGGTCGATGGCGATGTCCTCAATCGGGGTGTTTTCTTTTAGGCCCATGTATTCCAGGGCGCGCGCGGCGGATTTTCGGGCGTTTTCGTCTGCCATCTCAGCGGGCAGGGGGACACGGCCATCCACCGAAACCACTTGACCCGGATTGGTGCCCCAGGTAACCTGGGGGGCGAGCGCGGTGATGTCAAAATGGAAGCGCTTGTCGAAGGTTGCGCCGGTATCCGTCGGAAGCGTGCTCCAGTCTTTACAGGCTGCTTCGTAATCGTCGGGCGCATAATCCCGACCCTTTAAGTAGGCATAGGTGGTCTCGTCCGGGGCGATGAGTCCAGCCCGCGCGCCGGCTTCGATCGACATGTTGCAGACCGTCATCCGCTCTTCCATACTCAGGGCGCGGACGGCCTCACCTGCATATTCAATCACGCTGCCACTGCCGCCATGGGTGCCAATCTGACCAATAATATAGAGGATGATGTCCTTGGCTTCGACGCCCTGTGCCCGTTCGCCCGCAATCTCGATCAGCAGGGTCTTTGGCCGGCTTTGCTGAAGGCATTGGGTAGCCAGGACGTGTTCGACCTCGCTTGTGCCGATGCCGAAGGCGAGGGCCCCGAAGGCACCGTGCGTCGAGGTGTGGCTGTCTCCGCAGACCACCGTCAGGCCGGGAAGTGTCAATCCCAGTTCGGGTCCAATTACATGGACGATGCCGTGATGCGGGCTTTTTAAATCATAGAGCGTGATATCGAAATCGCGGCAGTTATTCGTCAGGGTCTCAATCTGTTTTGCCGAGATTTGGTCCCGGATGGGTTGCGAGCGGTCGGTGGTCGGGACGTTGTGGTCCATGGTGGCAAAAGTCAAAGCGGGCTGCCGGACGGGTCGCTTGGCCATCCGGAGGCCTTCAAAGGCTTGCGGAGAAGTCACCTCGTGAACCAGGTGCCGGTCGATGTAAATCAGTGAGGGCTTGCCAGCTTCTTCATGGACGACATGCCCCTCCCAAATTTTTTCAAAAAGTGTCTTTGCCATTCGTTTTACCTGACTTGAAGGAGTTCGACTTCAAAGATAAGCGTGGCATTGGGCGGAATTACACCGCCGGCACCGCGCGCGCCATAACCTAAGCGTGGCGGGATGATGAGTCGCCGTTTTCCACCGGTTTTCATGCTTGCAAGGCCCTCGTCCCATCCGCGGATAACCCGCCCTTGTCCCAGGGGAAAGGAAATCGGTTCATTGCGATCGAAGGAGCTGTCGAACTTTGTGCCGTCTTCGAGCCATCCCGTGTAGTGGACCCAGACCTGTTGGCCTTTTTTTGGCTGTGCGCCCGATCCCTCGATTAGATCAACAAACTTCAGGCCTGTGGGGCTTTCTTTAAGTGTCTCTTCGGCAGCTTCAGCGGCTAAGGGCGAAAAGATCGTCGCTAGAAAGAACAGACCGACATAGATTAGGTATTGCATCGCTTTATGCTCTCAAATTTTCGCCAGTATAAGTTGAAGGTCTTGTTGGAATCAAGGTCTATCGGGAGCAGGGTGTTCTCGTTTCGATTCAAAGAAAAGCCGACAAGCGCTTATTTAGGTGGCCAGCCCGCCTTAGATATTGACATTTTTTTGAGAGAATGATAGTTAAGCCGTGAATTTATTACATAATATAAGAAGGCGGTTCCGATCTCCTTCATATCGATTGGACATTAGCCATTCTCCCCTTAGAAGATAAGGAGTAAGATTGTCCTTCAAGAGATTTGGTGTGATTTTATTCCTCATCCTGGCTACCGGGTTTTTATCCGGCTGTCTTGAAGACAAGGTTGCTCCCGAATCCGATGTGGAGCCCACGGTTGTTGCCGTCTCCGTTAGCCCGGCGACCCTTACTTTACCGACGGGTGGCTCGGCCGTCTTTACGGCTTCGTTGACCGGCAGCGGAAATACGGTTGTCAACTGGTCGATTCAAGAAGGCTCCAGTGGCGGAAGCGTTTCCAGCAAGGGGCTTTACACCGCGCCTGATTTCTCCGGCACTTTCCACGTTGTGGCGACCAGTGTCGTCGATCCCGAAAAAATAGCCACGGCGACGGTCGTGGTGTCCTCCTTGCTCGACGCTACCTTTGGCCTCAACGGCAAAGTCCAAACTGCTTTTGGCGGAAACGATCGCGTGAATGCCCTTAAGCTGCAATCCGATGGAAAAATTCTCGCCGCGGGCTTTTCTTTAAACGGGACGAAGAACAACTTTGCCTTGGTCCGTTACAACGCAGACGGAAGCCTCGATACGAGCTTTGGTCTCAATGGTAAGGTGACGACCGATCTCGGTAGCGCGAGCGAAGCCCAGGCCATGGCCATTCAAACGGACGGGAAAATTGTCTTGGGTGGCTTCGTCTTAACCGGCATAAAGAGCAAATTCGCCCTGGTTCGATATCACCGCGACGGGACTCTGGATACGGCCTTCGGTGTTGGCGGTCAGGTAACGACTTCGGTTGGGAGTACGAGTGGAAGTGGTGGAAAAATGAGAGCCTTGGTGATTCAAAGCGACGGTAAAATTGTTGCGGGGGGCTTTTCTTTTCTTTCACAAAATGATTTTACCCTGAGCCGTTATAATACTAACGGTGCTCTTGATACGACCTTTGGAACAGGAGGTGTTGTGAGGACCGACTTTGGTGGGAGCGAACTTAACGGGTTGGCCCTTCAGACCGACGGCAAGATCGTTGCCAGTGGTTTTGCTGGAGGCCTTACCAACCCGGGGTTGCGCGATTTTGCTCTTGCTCGTTATAGCGTTAATGGGACTCTAGATATGAGCTTCGGTACAGGTGGGAAGGTGAGTGTAATAGAGAACCGTGCCCAGGAATCTAAGAGTCTGTTAATTCAAGCTAACGGCAAGATTCTTGCGGGGGGCTACTCAGCAAATCCTAGCAATAATGATTTTGCGTTAGCACGGTTTAATTCCGACGGGAGCTTGGACACGACATTCGATAATGACGGAAAAGTAACCACGACCATCGGCTCTGGAAGTGAACAGGTTAATAGCCTTCATGTCCTTTCGGATGGAAAAATCGTTGCGGTCGGGTATTCCTCGAATGGAACCGACAACGATTTCGCCTTGGCGCGATACAATGCCAATGGGACTCTCGATACTGCATTTGATGGAGATGGCAAGCTGACCACGGCAATCGGCAGCGGCGCGGATGAGGCGCGCGGTCTGCTGATTCAAAGCGATGGCAAAATTGTCGCAGGGGGATTTACATTAAGCAGTTTACGGACGGATTTTGCCCTGGCGCGCTACAATACCGATGGAAGCCTCGATAGTACGTTCGATGTCGATGGTAGCCTTACAACCACGATTGGTGACGGTAACGATGAAATCAAGGCAATCGGTGTTCAATCGAATGGGAATGTTATCGCCGCGGGTTCTGCCTTTGGTGTGGCAGGTAACCTGAATAATGATTTTGCCCTCGCACGTTATAACAGTGGCGGGATCTTGGATGGCCGTACAAGCACGGCCATCGGCACAAAAGACGATATCGCGCAGGCCCTAGTCATTCAGAGCGACGATAAGATCGTGGTGGGTGGCGTGGCCTTTATGACATCCACGAACGATTTTGCTCTGGTCCGCTACTTGGCCGACGGCACCCTAGATACCACCTTCGATACCGATGGGAAGCTCACCACCGCGATTGGCACCGGTAACGATGCCATCAATGCCCTTGCCCTGCAAGGGGATGGAAAGATTGTTGCGGCGGGCACGGCGTTTATTGGGGTGAATAATAATTTCGCACTGGCGCGTTATACCTCGGCAGGTGTTTTGGATACCACCTTCGATGGAGACGGTAAACTCAGCACGGCGGTCGGCACAGGCAGCAGCTTTGGAAAGGCTGTTCAAGTCCAATCCGACGGAAAAATCCTGGTAGCGGGCATGGCCTCGAATGGAAGTGACTTCGATTTTGCGCTGGTGCGCTATAATACAAATGGCAGCCTCGATACGACCTTCGATACAGACGGAATGGTGATGACGCCTGTGGGCTCAGGCCACGACGTCGCCAATGCCATGATGATTCAATCGGATGGCAAAATTCTTGTCGTCGGCGGAACAATCACCGGAACGCCAGCGGGCGTGTTCTCCATCGTCCGTTACAATACCGATGGCAGCTTGGATAGCGGTTTCGGCCTTGGCGGGATTGTTACGGCTGTCATCGGTGATGCGGGAAACAACGACAGTCAGGCCTTGGCCGTGCTTGCGCAGTCGGACGGCAAGATCGTCGTCGGGGGTTTTGTTTACAGTGTCGAAAATAACCGTGATTTTGCCTTGGCGCGGTTTTTAGCCGATGGGAGCTTGGATCCGACCTTTGGGACCGGTGGGAAGGAAATCTCGCCCTTAGGCGCCGGGATCGATGAGGTTCATGGCCTCCTCATTCAATCGGTCGATGGCAAAATCGTTGCGGGTGGCGCGGTATTTAACGCCAATAATGAGAATTCGGATTTTGCCTTGACGCGATATCTGCCCTGAAGAGAGATCGCGATTCCAAGCGAACCGGCTTGCGATATTTATTGAGTTCGCCTTCTTATTTTAGTCTCGAGGTTTTCGCATTCCCCTCCTCAGTCTAGATCATGCACGTTTCAGGGTTAGAATACCTATATTTAAGCAAAAATAAACGGGGACAATAAGATGTCGAACCGATCGAAAAATGGAGATCAGAAAAAAGGCCCGCTTGTGGGAATTGTGGGCGGAAGCAAGAGCGATTTTCCCATACTCGAAAAAGCGGTCGATCTCTTATCGGCCTTGAAAATCGCCAGTGAATTGAAGGTGGTTTCGGCCCATCGTACTCCGGATTTGCTCTTTGAATATGCCGAAGAGGCAAGAGGTCGAGGCATTGAGGTCATCATCGCGGGGGCTGGCGGGGCGGCCCATCTTCCCGGGATGCTGGCTGCCAAAACGGCGCTTCCGATTATCGGCGTTCCGATCCCGAGCGAGCATTTACGCGGTCTCGATTCGCTCTTGTCCATCGTTCAAATGCCGCGCGGCATTCCGGTGGCAACGGTTGCCATCGGTGGGTCGCAAAACGCCGCCCTCTTGGCTGCGGAAATCCTTGCGCTTAAATATCCCGCTGTCTTAAAAGAACTCCTTTCTTATCGTTCGGCCTTGACCCGCTCGGTACTCGAAGAGGCCTAGGCTTGATTCCGCCCGGTCACAAGATCGGTATTTTAGGTGGAGGACAGCTCGGGACTTTTTTTACCCTCGCGGCAAAAAGACAGGGTTATTTTGTCACTGTTTGGGATCCGGATCCGGAGGCGCCAGCCCATGCCTGGGCCGATATTCGCATTACTAAGGCCTTCGATGATCCGGAGGCTCGATCCCTTTTCGTAAGCCACTGCGAGGCGGCGACCTACGAGTGGGAAAACCTCCCCGTCGAAACCGTTGCCGAGCTGGAAAGCGAAATGCCCGTGCATCCCGGCAGCCGGGTTTTATCTCTTTTTCAAAACAGAATCGCAGAAAAAAACTTTCTCACAGAACATCGCTTCCCGGTCACTCCCTACCTGCATGTCCATCAAATTCAAGAACTTGAGCGCGCGATCCAAAAATTGGGGCTCCCGGTTGTTTGTAAAACGGCGACCACAGGCTACGACGGACATGGGCAATGGCGGATTGAGCGGCTCAAAGACATGGCCTCGCTTGGGCCCTTGCTCCATGACTGCGCCAGCGGATGGATTGTGGAGAAGTGGGTTCCTTTTGCGAGCGAGCTCTCCGTCGTCGCCGTTCGAAATGAAGTCGGCAATGTTGTGGTCTATCCGGTGGTGGAAAACCGTCACGAAGGGGCAATTCTTCGCCAATGTCGGGTGCCTGCAGAGATGGAGGCCGGCCTCGCCGACAAGGTGTCTTCACTCGCTGAAGCGGTCTTGACTGCGCTGAAGGGCGTGGGTGTTTTTTGCATCGAATTTTTTCTTCTTAAAGACGGCACCCTCTTAATTAACGAAATTGCCCCGCGTCCACATAATTCGGGGCACTATTCTATGGACGCCTGTTCGGTCTCGCAGTTTGAGCATCAATTGCGGGCCCTCTGCGGGCTCCCCTTATTACCGCCACACTTGTTTTCGCCTGCGGTGATGATCAATATATTAGGTGCGGAGATTCAGGCTTTAGCCACGGGAAAAAGCCTGAACACCTTGTTGGAGATTGAGGGGTGCCGCGTCTATCACTATCGAAAAAACAGAATTAAACGCCGCCGGAAAATGGGGCATATTACGCTTATGAGTGCGAATCGAGATCAGCTCTTAGCGAAGGCGGATCTTGTTCGATCAATCCTCGATCGCGCAGGGAGAAGGGAAGCCTAAGAGGCACCGCGTCATTTTGATCGGGATAAAGATTCAAAGGAAGCACCGCAAAGACGACATGGATTGTGACTGAGGTTTGGGGTGGGTTTGGGACAGGAATATAGCGCCGACCGATGGCCCTGAGTGTCAAGGGGCCATGGAAATTCAGAGGGATTTGGATCGTCCATTCGAAAGGCATGGACGAATCGAGGTGCGCCTTTATGATGCCCTGATTGGAGATCAACAAGACGCCGAATAGCGGGGGGAGGTCTCCGGGGTCTACTGAAACCTTTAGGGTAGTTCCCGCTGCGATGATATGCCCCTCCTTTGGACTGCTAAATGAGAAGGCAGCGGAATTGGAAGTT
This sequence comes from Nitrospirota bacterium, assembly GCA_029261155.1. Lineage (GTDB taxonomy): Bacteria > Nitrospirota > Nitrospiria > SBBL01 > JAADHI01 > JAJDBU01. Next base: position 31,477 of record JAJDBW010000018.1, read on the forward strand.
CTTGCGCCAAAGATCGCCACTAGGAAAATCAGCACTATTATTTTCATTTTTGACTCCCAGGCCATGCGCTATTCGATCTACAGGGCCTTCTAGGCACAGATCCCTTTATCCACAATATAAAAACCTTCAACAATATGATGGGCGATGAAGATGAAGCGTGGGGTACCTATCGTCCCATTTGAGAGAAGGCGATAGATCCTTGTCGACACTTGCAACAGTCTATCAGGGCGAGGCCTTGGGATTCAACGGACAGCGGGGCGAGGGGGTTCAGCTTATTTTCTGTGGAGACGAACGCGATTGCGTCCTTCCCGCTTGGCGAGATATAGGGCTTCGTCTGCGCAACGAATGAGTTCTTTGGGGGAAAGGGTCGATCCTTGGATGTCTCGAAAAGTACAGACCCCGAAACTGCAGGTTAGTGTTGAGCCGTTGGGGAGGAAATTGGCGGTTTCGGTGGCCTGGCGAAGACGTTCGGCGAAGGCCACGGCTTCAACCTCGTCCGTTTCAGACATGAGGATCAGAAACTCTTCGCCGCCAAAACGGGCGAGGACGTCATAGGGTCGTATAATCGATTCGAAGCAGCTAGATAGGCCTTGGAGGACGTGGTCGCCAACGAGATGGCCGAATTTATCGTTGATGAGTTTAAAGTAATCAACATCGACTAAAATAACCGAAAGCGGGCTTTTTAAGCGGGAAGCTCGGCCAATTTCCGAAACCATAACTTTGTTAAGGTAACGTCGATTATAAAGTCCGGTGAGTGGGTCGCGAATGGACAGTTCTTTTATTTTTTCGAAGGCTTGTTGTTTTTGAATCGCGATGACAGCCTGGGCCGCCAGCATCCGCAGGCTTTCCAGGAGAGAAGAGGATTGGAAATTTCTGGGTTCGAAATCGTCGGCGTATAAAATGCCGACCGGCCCCTTCTCCGAGACGAGGGGGATGGCAATGAGTGAGCGTATCCCTTCTTTTAAGATAATGGGATTGTTGAAGGCGGGAAAGTCGCTGATGTCGGGGACCAAAATCGGTTCGTTTTTGGAAAGAATATGTTCGGTTAACCCACCAGGCCGAACCGGATAGACGGCGTTTTTGTAGAACTCAGATGAAAACCCTTTGGTCGCCACGAGAAAGAGCTGCTGTTTTTCTTTGTTATAGACCGAAAGCGATCCGGCCGGCATGCCCGTAATGCGGACCCCGCCTGCGACGATGGCTTCAAAGATTTGATCGGGTGTTTCGGAGCTGGAAAGCATGAGGCTTATATCGAGGAGAATCTGGTGCTCTCCGAGTTGCTGGATGATCCGGGACTCCTTGTCCTCGAGTTCGAGAATAACATTCCATAAAATCTGGGTGACTTCGCCCGTGGCCACATCGAATTGAGCATCTGGAAAGTTGAGGAGTTTTGTCCCAACGATCGGGTTTCCGGTTAAATCGAAAACCAGGTCTACGGAGAGGTTGTTAAGTAGGGGGAAAGGGTCTTCCAGAAAGGTTGGAATATTTGCTTCTTTGGCCATTTCAATGGCCGGGGCTTCGGGGTTGAGGTCTGCGACCCCTGCGATTTGAATCCAGTTAAATTGGCGCAAACGGCTCAGTACGGCTTTTCCGCCCTTCCCGGCGCCGATAATGAAGACCTTGACCATAGGTTAAGTCTATCTATTGCTTAATTAATGTCAAGCATCGCGATTGCTTGTATAAAAAATTAAGGAAATTAATAGAATCGTTATTTTGGGTCTCGGATTCCGAAAAGAGCCGATATAATAGAAATGAAACTGAGCTCTGAGCGATTTGATTATAGATGCTTGCAGAAATGAGATTAACGAAGCCTTGGTTATTTCAGTCGTCTTTTCCATACATTGTGTTGCATTGAATCGCGGATCGATCTCCTATCGCAGTCTTTAGCATCTGGGGGAGTTCAGATTATGTTGTTATCTTGACTTGTCAAGGTACCTGTGTTATCTTCTTGCGGCTTGTCCGGAGTTAGGGATGGGGAAACCTCAAAGTTCTTATACCATTGTAATTTTTCCAGGCTCGACCACATCGGAACCTTACCGCTTTTCGATCAGAAAAGGGGTGCTTAAGTTTCTCTTGGGTTTTTCAGCCGCTTTTCTCTTAATTTTTGCCGGACTGTCTGTTCGGCATTATCAGATGCGCTCAGATCTCGTCGAACTGAGCAATCTTCGTAAAAATAATAAAACCCAAAACATCCAGATCCAAAAATTTTCCAGCCAGATCGATGACTTAACTGATCAAGTTGTTCGCTTGGTGGAATTTGACCGCAAATTGCGGGTCATGACCGATATCGGTCCACCTAAAGGAACGATTAAGTCTTATGGCGTGGGAGGCGCGGAAGAGTTGCATCCCTCTTTTTCGGCTCCTGATTTAGGCGAAACCGTAAAGCAGGATTTGGCTTTTCTCCAAACCAAAGTGACTGAACAAGAACAAAGTTTCCAAGAATTAGAAACTGTTGTACAAAACCGTCAATCTTTATGGGCCTCAACGCCCTCCATTTGGCCAACCTCTGGTTGGCTGAGTTCCGAATTCGGTAAGCGGATCTCTCCTTTTACCGGGCACCTTGCAATGCACCGTGGAATTGACATCGCCGCCCGCTCCGGAACGCCGATTATTGCACCTGCGGCTGGCGTGGTGACCTACGCCAGGTTTAATGGCGGGTTTGGCCGTTATCTTAAGCTAAATCATGGCTATGGGACCGTGACCCACTATGGTCACCTCTCAAAAGCGGAAGTCAAAGTCGGGCAAAAGGTAAAGCGGGGAGATGTCATTGGCTATGTCGGAAACACTGGACTTTCTACAGGACCGCACCTCCATTACGAAGTTTATGTGAACAAAGTTGCGATCAACCCGATGAAATTTATCTTGAACTAAAAACTTACCAGGAGAGCAGTTTTCTCCTGAAGCAAGAAGGAAGAATGATGTTTCTATTGTTATGAAATTTCATTTTCTTCTTGGATTATCAACACCAAGATGATTTACCGGTTCTGTATGTCATTTTGGAAAAAGGGAGGTTTGCGGGTCCGATGGCGGTAAAAGGCAAAGTAAAGTGGTTTAATGAAAAAAAAGGATATGGGTTTATTGAACAAGAAGAAGGAGGCGGCGACGTTTTCGTTCATTTCTCTGCAATTTCGGGAGAAGGATTTAAAACTTTAACCGAGGGACAGGCTGTGGAATTTGAAGTGATACAGGGTGAAAAAGGCCCACAGGCAGCCAATGTCAATCCACCCGAATAAGGTGGATCTTTATTGATTGACTGAAGCCCCGGCGAGATAGCTCTTGCCGGGGCTTTTTTACAATAGCAAGAAAAAAAAGCCTATGCTACAATACCCTACAGATTGAAATCGTTTAAAATATGAAGGCTGATCCAATCACGATTTGATTCATTATAGTCAGGCTGTCTGGGTACAAGCCTACACATTTTAAACACAAACCGGGTATTTTTCAGAGATGAGCACCCTGAATCTAAAATGGTCTCTTTCTGAACGATTTATTCGAGACGGATTAAGAACGACCTAGAGGAAAAACATGTTGGGCGTAAGCAATATCGTTAGAAAAGTGATTGGAAGTCGCAACGACAGGGAGCTGAAGCGATTCGACCCACTTGTTGCAAAAGTCAATGCCTTTGAAGCCTCGGTGGCCGACCTCTCCGACACGGCCCTGCGTGAAAAGACCCTTGAATTTCGAAAGCGGCTGGGTGTCTTCGGGGAGGAGGGGACTCCCGATCCTGAATTACCGCAAGCGACCCACGAAACCCTAGATGACCTCTTACCAGAAGCTTTTGCCGTGGCCCGTGAAGCAGCGAGACGCGTGCTAGGCATGCGGCATTTCGACTCTCAAATTTTAGGCGGAATCGTCCTCCACGAAGGAAAGATTGCCGAGATGAAAACCGGTGAAGGAAAGACGCTTGTTGCCACCCTTCCTGTCTATTTAAATGCCTTGCTCGGCAAGGGTGTCCATGTTGTTACTGTGAACGATTACCTGGCGAAGCGGGATTCCCAATGGATGGGCAAGGTCTATCAGTTTTTAGGATTGACGGTCGGATTGGTTCAACACGATATCCCGGATGCAGCGCGTCTGCAGGCCTATGGTGCCGATATTACTTATGGAACCAATAACGAGTTCGGCTTCGACTACCTCCGCGACAATATGAAATTCGATCCGAAAAGCTTTGTTCAACCCGAGCACTATTACGCCATCATCGACGAGGTGGACAGCATCTTAATCGACGAGGCCAGAACGCCGCTGATTATCTCCGGGCCTTCAGAAGACTCCACCGAGCTTTACTATCGGATTAATCAGATCATTCCACAACTCAAGTTCGAGGATGATTATACGATAGAGGAAAAGAGCAAAACGGTGACCCTGACCGACGATGGCAATATCAAGGTCGAACGCTTATTGGGCGTTGAAAATCTCTACGATTTGGTCAACATTTCCTTGGTTCATCACGTTCTCCAAGGGCTTAAGGCGCACGCCCTCTTTAAGCGCGATGTTGATTATGTCGTAAAGGATGGAGAAGTCCTCATTGTCGATGAGTTTACCGGGCGCCTTATGGCCGGTCGGCGTTGGAGCGATGGTCTTCATCAGGCCGTGGAAGCGAAGGAAGGGGTTAAGATTGCCAACGAAAACCAAACGCTCGCATCGATCACTTTCCAGAATTATTTTCGCCTCTACGATAAATTAGGTGGCATGACCGGAACGGCCGATACGGAAGCGGCCGAGTTTCATAAGATCTATAATCTCGAAGTCATCGTTATTCCCCCCAATCGCAAAATGATCCGTGAAAATTATTCCGATGTTATCTACCGCACCGAAAAAGAAAAGTTCGAGGCCATAGTTGAAGAAATTATGGAGATGAACAAGGTGGGCCGACCAGTGCTGGTGGGGACAATTTCTATCGAAACTTCAGAAAGAATATCGGCGCTTTTGAAACGGCAAGGGATTCCCCATTCTGTGTTGAATGCAAAATTTCACGAAAAAGAAGCCGACATCATCGCCCAAGCCGGACGAAAAGGGGCTGTGACGATCGCCACAAATATGGCGGGGCGGGGTACAGATATTCTTTTGGGCGGCAATCCCGAATTTCTCGTCCAGCAATATGAACGGCAGCATCCCGATGCCACACCCGAAGCCTTGGAAAAAATCGCCGAGCAATATCAACACGAAAGCGAAAAAGAAAAAGAAGAGGTGCTTCATTTTGGGGGTTTGCACATTATCGGAACGGAGCGTCACGAATCGCGTCGTGTCGATAATCAGTTGCGTGGACGATCCGGTCGCCAGGGCGATCCGGGTTCTTCCCGGTTCTATCTTTCCTTAGAGGACGATCTGCTGCGCATTTTCGGTTCCGACCGCATTGCAAATCTGATGAATCGCCTGGGTATGGAGGAGGGCGTGCCTATCGAACATCGGATGGTGACCAAGGCAATCGAAGGGGCCCAGAAACGGGTTGAAGGGCATAACTTCGACATCCGTAAGCAACTCCTCGAATATGACGATGTGATGAACAAGCAGCGTACAGTTATTTACAACCGCCGCCGTGAAGTGCTCTCGCCGGGGGGGATCCGCGAAGATATCGAAGAGATGATCGAAGAACAAGTCGACATGCTCCTCGATACGTTTTGCCCCGAGGAGTCCTATTCCGAATCTTGGGATGCGACCGGTTTGTTGGAAGGATTGTCTCACCATTTTGCAATGAGCCTAAACGAAGAAGCGCTCGGATTTCCCGAAATTGGGCGGGAAGCATTGAAAGAAACCCTGCTTGAAAAAGTAAAGGGACTTTATGAGCAAAAGCGCGCCGAGTTTGGAGAAGAATTAAGTAACACAATCGAGAAACAAATCTTTCTGCGCATGATCGATACCCTCTGGAAAGACCATCTGCTTGCGATGGACTCCCTCAAAGAAGGTATCGGATTGAGAGGTTATGGTCAAAAGGAGCCGCTAAGCGAATACAAAAGAGAAGGTTTCGAAATGTTTAGTGACATGATTGATCGTATTAAGTCGGATACCATTGAAAACCTATTCCGTGTCCAGATCGTTAACGAAGAAAAACGCCCGGTCGCGACGCTCTTTCCCAAAGAGCAAGCCATGCAAATGAATCGAGGCGAAGCGGCTCCGCCGCAAACCCAGCATCGTGATGGAAAGAAGATCGGTCGAAACGATCCTTGCTCTTGTGGGAGCGGGAAAAAATATAAGAAATGCCATGGCAGGTAAACCGAAAGCCAAAAATGCAAAAAAAAAATCACCCAGCTCGCCACGCAAGCTCTCTCCGCTTCAACTGATTCGTAAAGAAAATAGGCAGCTTAACCAAGATCTAAAAAAAAGAACGCGTGAGCTCTCCTACTTTATGGACGCCGGCAAGGCGCTGGCGGAGACGCTCGAATTTAAAAAAGTCCTTCGGGTGATCCACGCTTCGGCACGGAAATTAGTCCGCTGCGAAGATGTCTCCCTTCTTTTATGCGACGAACTACAGGAAGTTCTTCGTTATGAAATCCTAAAGAAGACCACAGCAAAAAGCATCAAAAACATCGAATACAAAATCGGAAAAGGACCGGCGGGGAGAGCGGTTGAAAAGGGGGTTCCGGTTTTGATTTCGGATGCCGAGAAAAAACGGGCCGAACTGAAAAAGAACTATCCTTTTATTGAAGTGCGTTCTCTTTTATGCCTGCCTATACTCAGTAAAAATCGCGTTATCGGTGTGCTCCAACTCTTGAATCGGCTTGGCGAGGACTGCTTTAACGCCCATGACCTCCAACTTTTAACCAACTTGGTCGAACAGGCGGCGCTTGCCATTGCGCGTTCCGATCTTTATCAAACCATGTCTGACCTTGCCGCCACCGATGACCTTACCAAGCTCTACAATCTGAGGTATTTTGGCCGCGCCTTGGATGTCGAACTGAGTCGGTGCAAGCGCTACGGTCTTTCGCTCTCTCTTATTTTTATCGATATTGATTATTTTAAGCGGGTCAACGATCGTCATGGTCATCTTGCCGGCAGTCAGGTCCTTGTCGAAATGGGCCGGATTATTCGGGACTGTTTTCGCGTGGTCGACATCGTCGCGCGCTATGGGGGGGACGAATTCGTGGTCATTCTTCCAGAGACCCATATGAAAAGAGCTTGCCAGGTGGCCGAGCGTGTGCGGCAGGCGGTCCTAAAAACAGAATTTCTGAAAGACAAGGGACTCTCGCTCAAGATTACGGCGAGCTTTGGCGTCGCCGGTTTTCCCGAGCACACAGATAACAAAACTGAATTAATCCACCTGGCTGACCAGGCCATGTACCAGTCAAAGGTCCTCGGTAGAAACCGCACAACTCTCGTTTAATAGGGTCTATATAGAGCAAGCCATTATCATTTCACCATCGACTTCCTAAAACACGGGCCAGTCGTTGCGGTTCTATCGCAATGTGGATTGTTTTTTCCTGAGTCCATAGCACCGCTCCCTGCTTTCCGCCTTTTACCTTTCGAAGATATTTTTTCTGGGTGTAGATGACTTCCCCCTTGCCGTCTTCTTTTGATCGACTAAAATGAAGTGCGAGCGTTGCCGCGTCGAGAAGGCTTTGATGGGGAAGGTCTTTTTGCCTTCCCATTCGAACAATAAGATGCGCGCCGGGTACACCACGGGCGTGAAACCAGAGGTCCTTGCCCCGTGCAATCTCAAACGTGACGCATGTATTTTCGAGATCATCTCTCCCGACAATGAGGATGATGTCATCCGCAGATCGGTAGCGCGGTGGACCGGCTTTTTCTTCCTTCCGTTTCTTTTTTGCTGCCGACGGATATGCCGTGGATGCTGCGTTCACAACAGCCTCCTCTGTCATCGCCTTTACTTTTTCAGTGTCCAATTGCGCTATCTTTTTTTGGACGATTTTGATCGCCGACTGAATAGCACCTATATTTCGTTCTCCACGTTTGTATTGTTTAAACAGCTGGGCCATATTTTCGGTGGGCGATAAGACGGGGTTAAGTGGGATGAGGACGGGCTTTGCATCGGGGTCGTTCGGATCGGATGTTTGAAATTGAGACGCACCCGCTTCGATTTCATGAAGATGCATCTTGAGAATTTCTCCAAGGTTTCGAAAACGCGAGGCGGCCTGGACCTCCAAAAGACGCGTGGAGAGGCGGGACAAACGACGGTGGTTCTTCCGAATCTCATGATTATATTTAAAAAGCAAGTTGCGTTTTGCCGTTTCTCGGGTTTCTTTCTCTTCCAATGCTCGAAAAAAATGCTCGGCGGAGGCGTTTAGTGAAGCAAGCCGAGGCATCTCTGTAATAGGAAGTAGAGGTGGTTTTATTGTTGTCGCCTGATAAGACGCCCCGAGGGAAAGGCTCCGTCGATGTGAAGTATATTGTGTGCCAAAGATCTTGCCTTCGGCATTGAGCAGAAGGAGATTTGAGTCCGACCCCTTGAGTTCTGCGAGCAAGGTTATTTCAGATGCGGCTTCTCCCTCTTGCCATGCAGTACGAAGGCGAACGATACGGTCATGCTCAAGCGCTTCTAGCGAAAGGATTTTTTTATACCGAAGGTGAGCGCGTAGCAATTGGCAAAATGGGGGCGGGGATAAGGGGTTGAGATCTCTTTTGGTGATCAAATGGCAACGGGCATGATGCCTGTGGGTTGAAAAAAGAAGCAGGTGCAGGCTCCCCTTATTTTCGATCTCTAATACAATATTCCAAGCGTGGGGCTGGTCGATTCGGCGGATTTGGCCGCCGACAAGTTCCGACTGCATCTCATCGACTAAGGCCTTGAGTTGTTGAAGGCTGAGCATTTTTTAATCGCGCCTGTTCGAGCGTGTTCCTTTATTATCAAAAAGTGAAGCGGTGTTGAGGTCTTGCCGATATTTAGGCGGACATGTTATTTTACCGCGATGAGGTGGTCTCAATTCTAGAGCCCTACTCGAAAATCTGCAAGGGAAGCCTAAATCTTTATAGAATAGGAAGGGAAATCATTGCAGTCCGATGCCTTTAAACCCCGTATCGATCTCCATGGCGAGCGCGTCGAGGAGGCCCTTGCGCGTTTAGAGCGTTTTCTTGATCGGGCCATACTGTCCGACGAAAGGGATGTGACCGTGATTCACGGCCACGGGAGCGGTTTTCTAAAATCGGCGGTGCGCGACTACCTCAAAACATCCGCTTATGTCTCAACTTTTCGCCCCGGCGATCCTTGGGAAGGGAGTGATGCCGTGACGATTGTTACAATAAACAAATGAAAATTCGGGGTTGCACTATAGAACTCCTATCGTCCTGTCCCTGTTTTATCTTCATTTATTAACTTGCCTCTTAACAATTCACAGCTTGCTTCAGAACGGGTGTATGTTGCACACACAGGCTTAAAAGTCGATTGGGAAGTTGGGACTCCCATTGTCTTCGATTAAACCGGTAACAGAATTCATTGAGATACTCTTGTAA
>JAJDBW010000019.1 GCA_029261155.1 Nitrospirota bacterium
CGGCGCGGAGAAAATTCTTGTGTCCTGGCCCGCGCCAGAACCTTGTAAATCGTTGGTCTCGATACCCTAAAATGATCGGAAAGCACGGCGACCTTCCACTGCCCTGTTTTCCACAAACGCCAGATCTCCTGTCGATCTAGCGGCGTTAACCTGATCCGCTTGTGCATCACCATGTCTACAGAACCTCCTCAGAAATAAAATACCTGAAATTCTGTAAACAACGCGCATATTTCTTACAATTAAATAATATCCCCTAACTTACCTTAGCATCCTTAAATAAATCTAAAAGATCCCAGTTCCTCGGATATTTCTTAAGCATCTCCAGTAGCTTTTCCATCGCGGGGACGCTGTTCATCGTTGCCAATCCCCTGTACAATAATTCAAGGCGTCTATACTCTTCCGGCTCAAACAAAAGCTCAGCACGCCGAGTCCCGCTCTTTAAGATATCGATTGCCGGGAACACCCGCATATCCGCCAGTGTTTTTGAGAGGACCAGTTCCATATTGCCCGTGCCTTTAAACTCCTCAAATATGACATTATCCATCGCACTGCCTGTATCGACCAAGATCGTCGCTAGGATCGTAATAGAGCCCAGTCCCTCTACATTGCGGGCAGCACCAAAAATACGGCGTGGGACTTCAAGTGCGCCGGCACCCACTCCCCCAGAAAGCGTACGCCCTCCACTTCGCTGCTGTGCGTTATGGACCCGCGCCAAGCGCGTCAGGGAATCAAGCAAGATCATCACATTATGCCCAATAGCTGCTTCCTTATAGGCTTCAGCAATCACCTTTTCGACAATCTTAATATGATTTTCATGACTGTGATCCATAGACGAAGAATAGACCTTGGCTTTCACACTACGCGTAAAATCAGTCACCTCTTCGGGACGCTCATCAACAAGGACACAATAGACCTTCATGTCCGGATACCCGTTTGTTACAGCATTACAGATGTTCTTTAAAAATGTTGTTTTACCCGACCCAGGCGATGACACGACAAGAGCACGCTGACCCATTCCTATTGGACAAATCAGATCAAGTGCACGGACGGACAAATCATCACTACCCTTCTCAAGAACAATACGCGGATGCGGGTTTATTGCTGTACCGGCAAGAAATTTCTTCTCACCAGGTGAAGTAGCCTTGCGTGCCGCCTCACCCGAACGCTGATGCGGTCGTGATCCCCTACGACGCGAATTCAAACCAACCGAACTCATTTATACTCCTTACTTTTTTATTTTTAATGGTAGGCCTTGATGCTCGAGATTTTACAGTGTTTTTATCAACTCCGAGATCTTTAACCACTGAGGGTCAATCGGACGTGAACGAACCTTTGTATTTTATCAGATGTTTCTTTATTTAAAGCAGGATGAATACACATTATTTGGTGATTTACAAAGGCGAATCGCAATTGAACGCGTGAATTAGTGTATAAAATTAAAGTATGAATATTTCTGAAAGCAGTTGCGGGTAATCTAATTGAAACCGATGTTAACTGCTTTAATAAAGAACCATTACGATGCCCATTAAGGTCTAGCCTTGGGTCATCTCAAGCTCGCCAATAAAGATTATCGCTTCCTCCAAATTCATACAACTAAAAACTTAGAGGACGGGTTTCGCCAGCCCAACAAGGAAGAGGCTGAAGATCAGCCATTTGGAGGGATCGAAGTTATACCATTTAGGCCCGTTGCGCCAATCGCGAGGATGGTTATGATGATAATTGTGATAGCCCTCTCCGAAAGTAATGAGCGAGATCCACCAACTGTCTCGGCTGCTGTTAAGAGCGCCACTCGGCTGTTTTCCCCAGATATGGCAGATTGAGTTGATACAGAAGGTTGAATTCAAAACCACAAAAGTCCGGCCCATTCCAGCCAGCATGAAGGCGCCGAAGCCTCCGATCCAACCGCTATAAAGAAATCCGATCAAAAAAGGAAGCGCCAGACCGGAGATCACGATCGGAAGATAGTAGCGGTGTTGCCAGAGCACCCATTTGTCTTTGTTGAAGAGGGCCGTGTATTTGTCATCGGCATAAGGATCTTTCAAAAAGATCCATAAGACATGACTGTACCAAAATCCCTTTTTTGCGTTGTAGGGGTCTTCTTCCTGATCGACCTTGGCATGATGTCGAACATGGTCGGCGCACCATTTGAGGGCCGAGTTCTCCAAGGCGCATCCTCCCGCGATTAATAAAGCAATCTTCACCGGCGTGGAACAGGTAAAACTGCGGTGTGAGATCAGGCGGTGGTAGCCGACAGTAATCCCTAAGCCTGTGGCCACATAAAGAATGCCAAAGAGTGTCCAATCGAGCCAGGTGTAGCCATACAGATATCCGAAAAGAGGCACACCGATTACGGTCGCAATCGAAATGATTGGAAAAAGAATGATGGTGAAATAATTTAATACTCTAATTTTCTGGGTTTTTAGAGCCGCTTCTACTTGGTACATCTAGATTGCTCCATTGAATAAAAGCTCCTATTCCTATCGGCGATCAGAAGATCAACCTGGGGTTTTTTGTATTAACGTTTTACCTGAAGAGATTTTGGGGTAAGTTCACACGGACAGAGCAACAACTAAGGCAGCTTGTGAAAATAGAATCGGAGTCGGTTTGCTTTTAGATACCCGGCTAAATACCCAGCGAAAGGAAGGACTCGAAATAAAGCTGCAACCATCGTATGGATTACAGCCCTGAGTTGCCTACGTACATCTCATACAATAAAAGCGCCTTATTAATAACACGCACTACCTCCGAAAGTCAACGCAACATTCGGGAGAACACCGGCTGAAAGTTCCACCAATTTCTAGGCCTACCTCTTGATTCCTCCCCATCGAAAAGCCTATGATGAAAATTGAGGATGAAGCAAGCAAACAGGAACTGTCGCGTCGGTGCCGATCAGTCGGCCTGTCGAAACGAGAGAAGGAAGGACGCTTGCCTCGCCGGTGCGCATGGCGTATCGGAAGAGAAAGAGTAACCCGCTTGATCGTATTGCCTCAGGTTCGGTCAATCGCGTCACGTTGCAGCCAAGATCGTTCCAATCGGCGCCTGTCGACCTTCGACAATCCGTCGCACTTTAAGTGCGTAAAGCGTTTGAAGGCACCCCCAAGCGGCGTTCGCACTGCGTTAAGCCGTGAGCACCCAGGGTCGTGTTTCAAGCGCCTCGGACGAAAGGGAAGAGCCTTTGGAACGATCGCCTGGCCTCAAAAGCCGGAAGCTTTTCGGTTTAAAGCCTCCGGCTTTTTTTATTGTACTCAAAGAACGATTGTGATATAAGAGTATAGGTCCATCGTAGGAAGTGAACAGGGAAATTTTTATTTGCTGTAGCGCTTTTCATTGTGCTGCAGCTTTTTTTTGCTGATTGAGTCTATGTTGGACATTTCGTCAGCAGCGTGCTGATAACATAAGTAGGAGAAACAAACAGTGAGTACAGGAACAGTCAAATGGTTTAACGGCAGCAAAGGTTTTGGATTTATCACTCGTGAAGGTGGAGAAGATCTTTTCGTCCACTACTCAGGTATCGCCGGCGACGGCTACAAATCCCTCGACGAGGGCGATGAAGTCGAATTCGAAGAAACCCAAGGCCAGAAAGGCCCACAAGCCATTAACGTCAGTAAAGTTTCCTAAAAAAGAATTTTATTGAATTGAAAAAGCCCCACCAGACCATAAGGTCGGTGGGGCTTTTTTTGACTCTACTAGGAGAATTCAAGCCCTTAATAAGCAGTCCTCATCAGAACGCTTCTCCCCTGACGTATAGACACATACGCCTCCGTTCGAATCAACTTGCCCCCTCTCAAACACCTAAGACCCTCTCGTGACGATTCAGCACAGCAAAATCGAGGCAATCTGAACCATCACCGTATTATTCTTAGGGAAATGAGAAAAATAACATCTTATTTATTTGAAAACATCGCGTAGTTTACACATTTGTTAATCCATAAAAGCATTCAAATCGCTTTTCATAAGGGGTCGTGCCGCCAATGCTCTTGTGGGGATTGGCGGCATTATAAAAGTTAATGAAAGGCAACAGGCTGATCTGTCTTTGCTTTCTATCCGTAAATTGTTCTTTTCTGTGCCACATCTCCATCAAGGTTCGAATGACTCCTTCCGCCTTACCGTTCGTCTGAGGCCGCTTGCAGCGTGTAAATTTTTGACCCATACCGGCTTCCCGGCATAATCTCACAAAGGCCTGCTCATCCGTCCCCTTGTATTCTTTCCCGTTGTCCGAATAGCTGTACTCAAATGAAGAAAAAATCTGCTGTGGACCTTCAAGCAGTGTTCTAAGCCATGTTGGGCAAGCCATCCTCCCTTATTATCGTTTCTGATTTCCGACAAAACCTACATCTTTCAATTTTTTTTTCAATGCAAACTCACAGTCAAAACACATCGAATACCAGTAGCTATACGTAACATATCCTGCTTTTGGTTCAGTTGTTTACTGCGATTGGGATGAAATTGGTCATTCCCAATCCATCTTCTGCGCTTTCTTGACTTCTCCTCAGAACGACCTCAATGGCCTTATAATAGTCTCTCTG
>JAJDBW010000020.1 GCA_029261155.1 Nitrospirota bacterium
TTGAAGGGCTTCATTTCTATTGAAACCGCTTAAAGATTTTTGAAAGCGGTTTCAAAGAAATTTGTTTTAAGGGAAAGCACGTCAAGGAGAATCCAAGATGACCCCATCCCGCGCCCGGTTTATCGCTTCAAGTTTTGAGGAGGATAAAGGATTCAAGGTCGCCCCTTTTACGCGTCAGTTAAAAGTCATTGAGCATAGCGGAAAACGATCCTTTTTTTTAAAGAAGAAGACTTTATTAGGACCGCCGGAGATCGAGTCGCTGATCGCTGTTTTTCAAATCAACAAAACAACACATAATAAGGAGAATCAAAAATGAGACATTCAAGACCCTATAGTTTCAGCACTTTACAAGTACTAGACGATGAAAAATTGCGGGCACTCTCCCCGTCTATCTTTGCGAATCAGGCCTCTAGCCATACCAGTGGCCGTTATGAATTTATCCCCACCTCGAAAGTCGTTACAGGACTGAGAAAAGAGGGATGGCTCCCGGTCTTGGCAAGAGAAACAAAGGTCAGAAATCCAGAGAATAAAGGCTTTTGTAAACATATGATTCGATTCCGTCGCCAATACGAGATGAATCAAAATACAGGAATAATGAGCGTCAATGATCTTGTGCCTGAAATCGTTGTTTTCAATGCCCACGATGCCACCTCTTCTTTTCAGCTACATGCCGGGGTATTTCGGTTTGTGTGTGAAAACGGAATGATCGTTGCGGAGAGCACAATTGCAACCCAACGTATTCGGCATACCGGAAAAATGGTTGAAGAGGCCATCGAAGCCGCGTATCGAATTGTCGAAGAAAGCCCCAAGATTTTTAATCAGATCGAAGAGTTTCGAGCGATTTCGTTAAATGGAGAAGAACAGGACACTTTATAGCCAAATCCGCCTTGACCCTTCGTTGGCCTGAAGAAGACTGCCCTTTTTCACCCGCTCAAATTCTCGCAGCAAGAAGGCGAGCCGATCAAGGCCCCGACCTTTGGACCGTCTTTAATCGGATTCAGGAGAACTTATTAAGAGGCGGTATGAGAGGAAGAAGAATAAACGAATATGGCAGAACCCAACGGACGACATCAAGGGCGATCAAATCCGTTTCGGAGGATCTGAGATTGAATAAAGCCCTTTGGACCCTTACGGAAAAGCTCGCCGCTTTGAAAGGGTAAATTTCGCGGGCTTGCCCTTGTCGCTTTTGTCGGCAGGGGCAAGCCTGTTGAGGGTTTCGGTCCTCGCTGGATTTTTCGGAAAAAAAGTTTTAAAAAAAGTGAAGGGTAAAGGAAGATATGCGTTTCATGATTGAGGAACTTTATATAGAAAAAAATCTCAGCTTATCTTAAAACTCTTTACTTTTGGGTGAGTCCAAAAGTTATTGAATTGCAGTAGAACTTGCGAAAAGAAATATAGTGTCTGTCCCGAATGGCGCTAGTTTAAGCGGTCGCAACACGATACCTACTTCGGTGCAAAATCTCCTTCATTTCATGCCTCGGCGAGGTCAGCAACTGGTAATTTTTGGGTCGTCGTTTAATGCATCGAGGTTCACTGCGCCCTGGGCGTTGTCTGATCGGTGTGTTGGTCATCGCGTCATACAGGTCACTGATTAGCCTGAAACGTTCTGTCTTCCTGACCTTCGCCTGATTTAAATGCGGTTCCCAGTTGCGAAGCGCCTGCAAACTACCTTTAAAACTGACCCTTCGAACCTCAACATCCGCTTCTTCTGCCGCCTCGTACATCAACCGCCGAACACAGTTGTAGGCGATAAAATGCATCAAGATTTCTTTTCGGATCATCTCCGGCGTTCGGCACCGCAGGATATCCATACCCATGGTCGTCTTGATATCGCGAAAAAACAGCTCGACATCCCACCGCTTGAAGTAAAGTTCGGCAAGCTCCTCAGCAGGATATCGTGCAGCATCAAGCAGGGTGGTGACGATGTAAAACCTCTGAGTTCTGAATCCCGGATATTTCACCGTGACTTTGGTTTGGCGCAATATCAGCTCTTTCGGAAGCTTCTCCCACGCGTCTGTCGAATACGACAGTTTGGCGTTATAAACGGGACGCTTCCAGGTGATCAGCAGGTCATCCGGTCCGAGCTTTTTGAGGCTGTTTGCCGCCCTGACCGGTGCTCTCCGAGCGAGGGTGATGACACTGTCAACGCCCCTCTTTTCCAAGTTTGCAATGTCAAAATAACTACAAAACCCTTTGTCTCCCAGGAAGATATCTCCTTGCTTGAACGTCTTCCACTGTTTACGGAATAGCGGCAGTTCGTGATTCTTCTTATTGCCGATTGCGTAACTGAGTAAGGCACCACTTTCCAATGAAAAACAGGCGCAGATACGTGCCGTCGGAAATCCGCACCCCGGCTTCTGTGATGACGGCTGCGGCCAGATATCCTGATTCGGCGGCGTATCCGGCATGCTGACTCCCGTGCCGTCGACAACAATGACTCGCCGGTCGTTCAATAAGCCGGCCTCCGGTATTTTCTCAAGCCGAGCTGCCGTATGCTCAAGGATTTCAGAGAGCATCCGTTCATCCAACTTCTTACGGGCCGTGCAATACGAAGCGGTCGAAGACGAAGGAACCTTGACTCCCTTGATGGAGGCATAAGACTGAAGCTTGCGGATCACTTCCTTGCAGCCTCCGTCTGCATCCAGCACCTGACTGAAGAAGGCCCAGAAGGTGTTCTCCTTAGAGAACAGTCTTCTGCGACTCATGGCCCCTATCTGCTCCGGCTTGAGCAGCGAGTAGGGGATAAACTTTTCAAAGACCGCACCGATTTGCTTGAAGGATTTTTGTCTCAGTAAAGCCATTTTTTCTGCAAGCTTCTGCTGAGCTGAACGAGGCTTTCGACGCAGCGTCTGCAGATGAAATCCTGGGAGCATTAGTGTTATATTTCGCATAAGACATTATGCCAATTTTCAACAATATTTTCAGGCATTTTCTCATGCAAAAAGACCTTAAACTAGCGCCATTCGTGTCTGTCCCTATTATTGAGAAGATAACAAGAAAAGATTTTCAAGAGATAGAGAACCTATTACTAAATGCCACTCAAGCTTTTCTCTCCTTTTTCCTTCTTTGAAATTTCCCCGGTGGTCCCGGTTTTCTATCTTGAGGATTTAACCCATCTTATTTGGGGATTTAACCCTGAATTTGAATCTCTTTCATCATGCCACTTTTCGGAAGATTCAGGCGATTGAAATGTGCCTCATCGGGTGTCATTCGTTCAAGCTCCTGGTGTCGGAACACCTTACATTATAGTTAGGATAGGTCCAGATGCCTGCTGTTTCAACCGATTGCGGATTAACGGGTAATCTTTATGTAAGTTAGTATTATTATTTTGCACCGTACCTTTCCAGAAGGGCAACGATATCATCATTACCCATCCCTAATGCAAAAGATAATGGCGTAAGACCGTTTTTCTCACCTTTATTCACATCAGCATTGGCGTTCAGAAGTAGTTTGACGAGCTCAAGATGACCCTTACTTGATGCCAAAAATAATGGCGTAAAACCGTGTTTATCATCTTTATTCACATCAGCATTGGCGTTCAGAAGTAGTTTGACGACCCCAAGATGACCCTTCCATGATGCCATTAATAATGGCGTAGTTCCGTCTCTAGGGGCTTTGTTTACATCAGCATTGGCGTTCAGAAGTAATTTGACAACCTCAAGATGACTCTCCTGTGATGCCAAAAATAATGGCGTATAACCGTTATTGCGTACTTTATTCACATCAGCATTGGCGTTCAGAAGTAGTTTGACAACCTCAAGATGACCCCCCTGTGATGCGTAAGCTAATGGCGTTGTTATGTTACTTCCAATACCCATATTAACGTCAGCGCCCTTAGCAATCAGTTCTCTTACCTGCTGTAAGTCTCCATTAGCTGCCGCAATAGAGAGCCTGCGGCCCGATGTAGAACATGCTGCGCAGATAAAGGTTGTTATTATGGTTAATGTTATCAAATATGGTCTCATAATAATCCCCCCAGTATTAACAGTGAATAGAAGTCGAATATTCCACGAACAATCCGTATCAGATTGATGTCTGAAGTCCTCTCTTCTGGACGTTTTATCGGTAGCGGAAATAAGAACGTGACCACTACCGCGTATTTACAGAGCCTATAAATAATCCTGTGATACTGTCCATCTAAATCTTGTTAAAAGGTTATTAACCTGGCAATTAAAAAGAGCTATTATGCCGCATAATCGATTTTTGGATGTTGAAAATAGCTGCTCACTCTTGCTGGCAATTTTTGTAACTTCACCCTATGCGATTTGACCTTTTTGATGAGATGCTCTTGGCTCCTTGAAGGAGGTCGTGAATGGACTCCTGCTTTTAAGCGTATTGCCTCATTGAAAATCGTACTACTCGTCAACTGTCCGATCTTGGCATGCAGCACCTTGATGTCCGGTTCCGTCGTCTTTGCCTTCGGCGTGCCGCCAAACACATCGGCAGCCGAATTCTGTAACAGCTGTTTCCACTCCGAAATCTGATTCGGGTGAACGTCGAACTGTTCCGCCAATTCCGCCAGTGTCTTATCGCCCTTGATCGCAGCCAAGGCTGAACCCAGGTGCGTGATTCCTTCTCGTCCTTTTCATGCGCTTGCTCCTCTGTTGGCCGTTCTCTGCACGGCACTGGTTGGGCAAGTTTATCACTTAACGGACTGTCCGAATTTCCAGCGCCACCTCTCTTTACACTGGGAACGGTTAGGAGGCAGGTTAATTTATGAGTGCGGTTATATCTTGTCGCTTAGTCTCAATTGACATTTCTTTTACTCTCCGCAGGACTTCATCCCTTTTCTCGAGAGCGATTAATTTTTCGATAATCTCAAGCCCGATGCTTCCCTCTAAAAGAACCTCCATTATAAATGCAAGCTCCAGGGACGTGATTTTATCCTTAGTGGTTATTGAGGTTGTGCTTACACTATTATTCAAGAGCAAGTTTATTATCTCACGATCCCTATTGACAATACTGGCAACCAATGCACTGGTGCCTTCCACGTCCTGGAGCTCCAGATTTGCCCCACTTTTTATCAGTTCCTTAAGTACCTCGATTTCTCCTAGCCATGCCGCAAGAATTGCCGGGGTCTGGCCCAACGGAGATCGAGCATTAACCTCCGCGCCATTTTTTATTAGTTCTAATGCTATTGATGGGGACCTTGCATGTAACGATTGGCTAATTCTGATTATGTCTCTTATGGAATTACTTTTACCCTCAGTTGACATTATAATAGGAAGTGCTATTTGCAATAATTTTTTGGGGTTCTCCCGATGTTTAAAAATTAGTTCTTTGGAAATTCCAAACCTGCTAAGTAATTCAAATGTTTCTTCAGATAATTTGGCCTCAAGGCTATACAATAATGGTGTCAGACCGGTTACAGTGTTTTTAATGTTTGGGTCTGCACCTTTGTCTAGCAACAGTGAAGCTATTTCCAGATAATCTGATCTAGATGCCACATGCAATGCTGTGAAACCTTTATTTGTGACGAGGTTTGGGTCTGCACCATTCTCCAATAGAATACGAACTATTTCGTTATGCCCTTTTGTTGCGGCGTTAAAAAGCGCTGAATACCCGCCGGAGCCAGCATTTACACCATGCCCTTCTTTCAAGAGTTTTTTAACTTCGTCCACTTGTCCTCTATATGCCGCAATTAATAAAGGAGGTTGCGGACGCGGACGACCTGCACAGGCGCCAAGGATAAGCGCAATAACCAGGAAACCAACGTTAGCAAGCAGTTCTCTGACCTGCTGCAAGTCTCCATTCTTGGCCGCGTTAGTGAGCCTGCGGCCCGATGTAGAACTGGCAGCGCAGATAAAGGTTGTTATTATGGTTAACGTTTTCAAATATGGTCTCATAATCCTCTCCCCAATTAACATTAAATAGAAGTTGAATAATACAAGAACAATCCGCATCTGATTGATGTCTGAAGTCCTCTCTTCTGGACGTTTTATCGGTAGATGAATCGGCTTTTAAGTTGGTTTATCTCGGGATCATGAAGGCGTCTGAAAAATAGACAATGCCGATTAAAAACTGGAAACCTGCACTCAACCGTTTTGCGATGGAGTTCAAAGAGCGCTTTCAAATGAATTAACCATAAAAGCAGTTACATAAAATGCTTTACAGGGTCGCACTGCCCTTTGGGCGGGTTTATTTACTCACGCGGTGATAACTGTACGTCTTTTATTACGTATAATTGATCCATGTAGAGATAATAGTCCTGTCCTGCGTTCACTTGATATTCAATGCCGTAACCAATTCTACCAATCCAACCCGCGCATGCACCAATGCACCCTATAAGTTGTAGAGATAATTTCCCAGCGGGCCTTTGCCATATAAGTTCATCGTTATTGGAAATTTCTCCGATAGCTGTGAATTTTTGATAGTTATAAACAATGCCCCTAATTTCTGATGTATTAAATATTTTTCCAACCAACCAGTCCATTACTTTATCTAATATAGGCTTGGATATTTCCAGATCTTTCGTTTGAATAGAATCACCTTCTATGGTTATGTACCTGCCGTTAAGTTTCGGACAGGTAGTCTTGAATTTTGGCATAACATCTTTGAGCATAATACCCTTGAAGGCGTGGGGCGGTACAATTTCCGACACATCGTATCCACAGAGATCCTCTTTCTTTCCTATTCCCTTCCAAATACCTTTAGTTACAACTCCTGTTTTCAAATTCATAAGATCACCTGACATGTAGTGAATGTCAAACCAAGCAGGGTCTTCTCTTGCTATGGTTGCTATATTTCCAGTATCTCCATAAATTTCTCCAACATCAATAACTATAAAGTTTGCTGCAGCACCACCTATGCCAGTTTCTCGAAATAGATGAATTCGAGCATACTCGTTATTATTAGCCGCAGCAGTTTCATTGTTGACTATTAAATTTCTGCTCGAAGCACAACCGCTTAATAGTGATGAGAAGAATAGGATTGAAAAAACACATAACTTTATTAAGTTTTTCATTTTTTCTGCCCTAAATAAATCTTTAGTTATTTACCAATCGGACATCTCTAAAACCATCGGTAATATTTTGTGAAACAAGAGACTGTCTAGAAAACCGAGGTCAATTCATAACATGTAGTTTTAGTTTTTTTCAACCGTATCTTTTTCTTTAAATTGACTTATATATTTTCATATGACATACATGGAACCTCCTCATACTGCGAAACGCGGTGTAAGCTGCAAGTAGGGTTAAATCCCATAAAGGTACGTAAACCGCCACTTTTTGTTTTTCATGATTCTGTATTGCAGGACAAGAAATGACGTACCAATATATGAACCACTATCCGTAAGATTATGGCCTCACAGCATTAATAAAACAGCGCCATGCACCATTTCCTTCCTGAGATAACATTGCCAGTAATGTCTTTCCGCTGATCCGGTCGGAGTCTTAAAATCTGTCTCCCAAAACTAGTGGCATAAAATCAGGCGAGAATTGGGAGGGACAAATATTATATTAGTTCAGTATTACAACACGTTACAGGAAATCCTGTGGCGGATTTGGTACCTTTATGGGATTTAACCCGACATAGGAAAATAAAAAAGTCAAAAAGTTTGGATTCAACCAAAATTTTGCGAATTCCATTTGAAACCCTGCACAGATTGGAACATATAAAAAACCAACCTTACGGGAAGAACTGAGCAAGTAAGACGGCCTTACTTACCCCGTCGGTTTTTCAGCATTCGCCAATCGGTATAAACGAGTAAGCTCGTCTTCTAAGCTATTGGTCAGTGGACCTATCCCTATTCTTTTATACCAATAGTTGGCGTTTTTAAAATCGCCCTCTACTCGATGCAAGTAGGCATGGATGAGGCAGGATAACTTATCGGTATAAGGCTGAACTTCCTTATGGGATTCATCCCAATGCCCATCGCGTGCGAGATCTAGTGCTTTGATATAATCACACGGCATATCGCCTGTCCTTTGCTCCAGTGCTGCGTTACTTCAATGCTCGATACGAGATTTAAAATTCCACCTCACTCCCCTACCCGTCCCGACCAAAACAGATTGCCCCCCTCAAAAAAACCGGGGGGCAATCAAAAAGAAACCGCCTGAAAAACAAAAGACCGTCCGGGCTTGCAGGGGACGTGACGGAGCTGGGCGAGGGCGCGCCGGCTGCGGGACCGGCTTCAACCTTTTTCAGGCCACCCTTCTATAAGGTTCCTTTCAAAGTACTCGAAGGTTTGAACTTAATCGACTTTGAAGCCTTGATCTTGATTTCCTCACCCGTTTGAGGGTTACGGCCCTTCCTTGCGGCCCGCTTGGTCAGGCTAAAGGTGCCAAAGCCGGGAATCGCTTGCTTCCCTTCTTTCTTAACCGTCTTCCCAATCGTTGAAAACGCCTCAGTCAAAATGGTATCGACCGTTTTTTTTGTGACTTCTGTTTTCATGCTTTTAGAGGTGGCCTTTGAAATCTTTTCGATCAATTCAGCTTTCGTCATGTGTCTCATTCCCTCCCCTGTTAATACCTCTCGAAAATTAATCAAGGGACTCTAGCCAAAGATCCCAATAAAGTCAAAACGATCTCCCCTACTTCTCTGCTGACCTTGTTCTTTTTATAACGCGGTGCTCGAAGTCATACCCTCCGCCCTAGTGGCTCCCCCTGAAGGGTATCTCGCCGGAGGGATCTCGACAGCCTATTAAATCCTGCACTGCCTCCTAAGAAGATCTAATGCCGAGGGTGGGCTGAATTTAGGAGGAAGCAGCCTTGGCGAGTGCCGTGCCTTTGATCAAGCCTTCAGTCACGTCCCCCGCAATGTCTGTCTATTCGTGTCATTCAGCCGTTCTTCGTTTCCTTTCCTTCCTCCCCCCGCAAGTTTTTGTGAACGGGGGGAGGAAGGAATTTGGTTTTAAGGCCATCCCCATCACAATCAAAGGAGGATAACATCATGAGACATTCAAGGGCCTATGGTTTCGGAAAATTACAAGAACTAGATAACGATCAATTGCGGGGACGCTGCCCCTCTATCTTTGCGAATCAGGCCTCCAGTCGGACCAGCGGACGCTATGAATTTATCCCCACGGCCGCTGTCGTCACCGGATTCAAAAATCAAGGATGGTTGCCCGTCTTGGCAAAAGAAACAAAGGTTAGAAATCCGGATCGTAAAGATTTCTGTAAACACATGATCCGATTCCGGCACCGCGATCACATGGACAAAAGCTTAGGAAATGTGGCCGTCAATGATCTGGTCCCTGAAATCGTCCTGGTGAATGCCCATGACGGCACGTCCTCCTTTCAGCTTCACGCCGGGATATTCCGTTTTGTCTGTTCTAACGGAATGGTCGTTGCAGATAGCACGATTCAAAATCATCGCATCCGGCACACCGGCCAGGTCGTCAATGACGCCATTAACGCCGTTTATGAAATCGTCGAAGACACCCCAAAGGTTTTTAATCAGATTGAAAACTATCGAGCCATGACCCTTGCGCCCAAGGAGCAAGAAGTTTTTGCCGAGTCGGCTTTAATGCTCCGATGGCCTGAAGCGGACCGGCCTTTTTCACCCGCTCAAATCCTTGCCTCCCGTAGACGAGACGATCATAAATCCGATCTTTGGACCGTATTCAATCGAATTCAGGAAAACCTGTTAAGGGGCGGCATGAGAGGCCGAAGGAAAAACGAACAGGGCCGGACCCAAAGGACGACCTCGCGGGCGATCCAATCCGTTTCGGAGGACCTGAGATTGAATAAAGCTTTATGGACGCTGACCGAAAAGCTTGCCGCCTTAAAAGGATGATTTAATCGGCGCTATTTACCAAAATAGAATAAATACAATGGAGGACCATAAAATGAGATACCTTCGTCCTTTAGACGATCCTGTCCCCACCCAGGCCTAAAACGTCGGCGGGTTTATATACTTTTGAAATCGATTAATTTAAACTCAAAAAGGACATCATGGAAATGACTTTTCAATTCGAAGACGATTATTGTGGAAACGGTATCCAAGCCAAGACCCGAAAACAAGCCATAGCCGACGGGCTGTTATTCGATACCACCGAAATCGCAAAAAAAATGGGTATCCCCTACCCTGTTGCTCTCACCGCTTCTGTGTATCAAAAATATGTCCGTATTCCTGCTGGAAAACCTCAAAATGAAATCGGCTGGTCCTCGGGTATTGTTTACGTCCTCAGCGTGGCGATTCAATATAGCAGAGGATCCAGTGATTCAGTCCTTTTTTTCAAAATAAGTGGCCGTCGTCGTTACAAGGATCCTCCCGTCGCGTTAAAAGCCGTATGTCTCCCGGGTGACGATGAAGAACCTGTCATCACCATCATGATGCCGAATGAAAATTAAAAATCTTAGGGCCGACTTTGACAAGGTCGGCTGTTTCCAAGATGAAATAATAATACTCTATAACTATAGACTCTATAGTTTTAATATGTTATAAGTATGCAACTATAGCACTTATAGCTATATATAATTATAGATATAGACCTATAGATAAGTATAGCTATAGGAGTTTAAAACTTTTAATGTCTATAGCATTATATTTATAGAATATTAGGTTTATATATCTATGTAAATTTATAGATTAAAATTTCTATATGTCTATATTTATATAATTAGATATGTTTTGAACTATATAGGAGCATAAATAATGAGTTTTAAGCTTGTGAACATCTGGAATCCGAAAGGCGGTCAAGGTAAATCAATGATTGCCATTAATTTAGCGGCTGCCGCCGTTGAAATGGGTTTAAAACCGCTTGTGATATGCCAAGACCCGCAAGGGACTTCGAGAATGATATATGCTGGCGGGCGGCTACCCTTTGAAGTCATTTCAAGCATTCCGCAGGAAAAGCCCGATGCAAATTTGGTTTTAATCGACCATCAGGCCAGTGATTGGGAACTTCCGAAAGGCCGCATTGTGTTAATGCCAGTTAAGCCGGCTCGAACACAATATAAAACATATGTAGACGCGCGAAAATTGGCTGAGAAAGCAGGAAAACAAGTTATAACCGTTGTGACAGATGCCCAGCACCACAGAGCAGAAGAACGGGCAACGGCCGAAAGATTAGTAGAAAAAGGCGCTATTGAAATTCCTTCAAGTGGTGTTTTTAGTCGTGCTGATGCTCAGTTAATGACAATTTTTGATCCTGAAATGAACAAAGCCTACAAGGTCAAAGACCGCCGTGGCGATTTTATGAAGATTTTAGGGGCTTTAATGGCCGAAGTTTTGGAGGAAGAGGGGAGGACGCAAAATGTCGCGTGATAAAAGTGCCGACTGGATGGAGGAAGAAGAGATCCGAGCCGAAGAACTGGCCAAGACAGGAAAACCGCCAAATAATGACGCCCCGAAACTTGTGAGAAAGAAAGCCGCAGCACCCATAAGAGCCACTAAAGGGCTTTATATCCAGGAATCCTATGCAATGGCTTTTGATAGGGTCGTATTCGCACAGAAACAGGTCAAAGGAAAGAAAGCACCGGAGCTTGCAGAGGAAGCCATAGAGCTTTTATTGAAAAAATATGATATGAAGTTCTAGGAGTTTTCAGATTCTAAGGAAAATTGCATAATGATTAAAAAAAATGAAGAAGAAACAAAATATCTTTCCGATGGTGCAGAGACCTGGAGCGACCTAGAAGCCGCCCACATTCAAGACCCGGAGCTTGCGGCGCGGATAAAGCGCATGAACAAGAATTACAGACAAGCCCCAAAAGGTGATAAACAACTTAATTTCTTTTCGCCGACGATATCGGATATATCAAATAAAGATGATTATAGTCTCATGGATATTGCTACATTTGGGCTCGGGAAAAAACCGCGCTTTGAGCCTATTAAATATGATTTGAACGGGGCGCTTATCACCGTGCAGGGCGGTACTGAATGCGGCATGGCGACTATATTTGATTATGATGTTTTCCTTTTTGTCGTGTCCTATCTTGTCCGCGAAATGGAGCGAGTCAAGGAAGAAATAAAAAAAGGTCATGATGCGCGATTGCCTCCTCGCCAAATTAGACCGCCAGTATCAGAGCTTTTAAAGTTCTGCCGGCGGGATGATGGAGGAAAGAATTATAAGCAACTTGAGGCCACTTTAGAGCGTTTAAGCAGTACAAAAATTTCCATTAAAAAACATGGCGCTGGGAAGGGGCGGCGCGTTGGCATGTTTAGTTTGATAGGGGGTTTTAAAATCGCCACAGAAACCCGAACAGGTAACATTTCCGAGTTATCAATTGATATTCCGAACTGGGTTTATGATGGTGTTGTGAGGCCCGATAATCCCACTGTTTTGACACTTCATAATGATTATTTTTTACTTAATCAAGGCTATCACCGTTTTTTACACCGATTAGCGCGGAAAGCCGCCGGGAAGAGCGTGGCCACATACAGCATAGATACACTTTACGAGCGCAGCGGCAGTACAAGAGAATTTAGAAGTTTTAAAAGTGATTTGAAAAAAGCTATAGGCGTTTTGCAGGATGAACCATTACCAGATTATGAGGTGCGTTTCGAGAAAAATGGTAAAGCCGAAAATGTTATTTTTACCTATACCGGAGCGAATTAAGAAACCGGACTTAGCGTGCAAAAGTGCGTTTTGTGGATATCACCGGACTTAGCGTGCAAAATATTCCTTGGGTATCTAAACCGGACTTAGCGTGCAAAGTGCCTTGTGAATACAACCGGACTTAGCGTGCAAAATAATCCTTGGGTACCTAAACCGGACTTAGCGTGCAAAGTGCCTTGTGAATACAACCGGGCATCGCGTGCAAAATACCGGGTTTTACGTGCAGAATACCGGGCTTGGCGTGCGAATTGCCGGGCTTGGCGTGCAAAAATGTCCATAAGTTATTGAGAATTATTATCTTTTCAGCCCTAAAACGTTTTAAAACAATATAAAACATCTTTAAAACGGATTTTGGTTGTTGATAACCTTAAAATACTAATTACAAACAAAGAACACCTACCCTCCGATCGCGTTGCTCTCTCCGCCCCACGCTTCGCGTGGCCTTCAAAGGTTTTCGACACAAAGTCTCAATCTTAACTTTGATTTTAAAACCATAAACCCGAAAAGCAGGTCGCTACGCTCCCGCACCTAAAGAAAAAATTGCATGTTTTGGGCCGGAATTGGCCCTAGCGCCGTGTTTGAGGCCCTTTGGCAGGGGAGAGGGGCCAGAAAAGAAAAAAGACCGCTCCTGGGGCAAATAGGGCGCTTTCTAATTTTTTCCGAACCGGGTCCCTGTTTTTGAACCTCCCCAAAATAAAACGGCTTCAAATCGCCTCAGACCTTCAAAAAAAATTTCCCTAAAAGAATTAAAAAAATAAAAAAAGACAGCCTTGGCCGGCACCGGTCGGCCGTACGGGGGATGTTTGATTCCAGCCGTTGCTTGTTGTATTGATCTTCGGTCTATGGCAGAATTCCGGCCTGTTTTGTGAGAATACTTGATTTCTAAATTTAGGATGTCTTTGTGGGCCGAGCCAGGAAAAACAATGTACAACTGACTGTTTATATCTCTCCCAAAAGTAAGTGGATTTTGGAGCGTCTTAAAGAGGGGAGGACCCCCCCCGGCGATACTCCCGAAGCAACAAAAAACGTCAAAGATGGTTTTCAGCTTTCGGCAGAGACCGAACGCTTATTAGAAACCCTTCAAAGAGACTCGAAAGATCGAGGCGATAAAAAATCGAAAGGCTGGTTTATCGATCAAGCCCTTGATCACTATGTTTCCAAAGGCGGGGACAAATTATTTCGGCAGCTTGAAAAAGAGCAGAAAGAAACCGGGGGGAAAAAATCCAAAGGCTGGTTCGTAGAACAGGCCCTCCAAAAAAAATATAATAAAAAATAACCCATCCTTCTTCAGAAACCCCCTACACATCAAATAAGACAGAAAAGGCAATCGCCCCACGCCCTGGCGGGCCGCGTTCGCGGTGTTTGCTCATATTACAATTAATATTACACCTTGACCTTATGTATTCAAATGCTTATGCGCTTTTCATTGCCAGAGTTGTTGCGGGAACTCGTGGGTAAAAAGATGCCTTCGGCGTGCTTCGCACATCCTTTTCCCCGCCTCGCATGGCGATTTAGCTGATAAAGCGCGCTAAATTCCCCTGCGCTGCACTCGTTCCCACAACCCAAAAATGATCGGAGATCTTTGAAAATATTAAAGATTATCTGTTTTTATTAGAACAAGATCTAAAATATTAGTACTGAGAAACGAGGTCAAAGGCAATGAGGTGATCTCTTTCTGAATACTGCGCATGAAACGGGAATAAATCTCTGTAATATATTGATATTATTGATAAAAATAACTTATCATTTCCGCAGGAATTGTTTATTTTTGTTTTCAGTTGGGGCGTTTTATCTCTCATGTTTTCTTGAGGAGAGATTCCGGTCCTTATAATGTTATTAATAAGATCACTAATTTATCATATATAGCCATCTATATTTCTTATATCGATTTATTGTGTCCATTTCTATTTTGGGCACGAAACGGAGATAATGTTGCGTAAATAATTGAAACATAGGTTAAAATATGTGCTTCATTTCCGCAGGAATTGTTTATTTTTTCTGCACTTTTCTTCCTTATATTGGCTTTCCGAGGCGATTTCCAATTAAGTTTTTTATCGCGCTTTTCTCTTAAAATCCGAAGCCGGATGTGATGTGTTTCAGGGGGTCGATTCGTTAGAAGATGAATTTTATCGCCGACTTTATGGGGGTGGGGCGTAATCATTTTTGGACTATTCAGTATTCAAACGGGTATAAAATAAATAGTTAATAATTTAAATTATTAGTTGAAATAAGAAAATATATATGCTATACCCCTTCATCATGGATAAGAAAAAGGCCAATCCAAAGACAAAAAAACTCCTAAAACTCTCTGCCTCCGGCATCAAGATTCGGCTGCTTTCAGCCGATCGCGCCTTTTTGCGCGACCTTTCCCGTCTTCAAGTTTTGTCCGATAAACTCGCGAACGAGAATCACTATAAGCATTTAAAAGGGGGGTCGGCCCGGCCTTTGGGGCGGCTTGAACAGGCGGGGTTGATACAGAAAAAGAAACTGTTTATTCCAGGGTGCGGCATGAGAAACCTGTATCAGTTTTCAAACCCAAAAATAGCGGCGGCCTGGGGCGGAAAATTGCCGGAGATCGGGGCGAAGCGCAATGCGCTTCACGAATTGATCACCTCGGATCTTTATTATCAATCGGGGAGGCCGGAAGATTTTCGGCTGGCGAATCGCATGACCGAGGAAGAAATCACCACCTTTGGCGGACATCGGCCGGACGCTATTTTTACCGATTCAGAGACGGGGGAAGCCGTCGCCGTAGAAGCCGATAGTGGACACTATAGCCAACAACAAATCAGAACAAAGCTTTCAAAATGGCAGGGCCGCAAACAGGTTTGGGGTCAACCCCGATCTGTTTCCGCCCATGTACCGCAAGGGCCAGAGATCATACTTCATATTATCGAATAATTTCTTTAAATAAGAAGAAAGGGGGCCTCTTGGATCTTAAAGAGAGAATCAAAAAAGCACGAGAGAAAGCGGGAAGCACATCGGATGAGTCTATCCCGACAAGTCCTTTAGGTGTGGTCGCGGACAAAAGTGCGTTTATTATTCCGATTGATCAAATCGAAGTCAGGGATCAAGCCCGAAAAACCTTTAGTAACCTGGAGGAATTGGGCGACTCAATCCGCAGAGAGGGTCAGTTACAAGCCATCGTCGTCCGAAAATTACCCACAGGAAAATACCTGCTGATTGATGGTGAACGCCGTCTGAGGGCAATACGTGATGTTTTAAGATACAAAACCCTCCGCGCAAGTTTGCAGGAGGGTGAATTGGAGCCGCTGAAAATCCGGGTCACGCAACTGAGCGCCAACCAGCAAAGAGAGGGGTATCCGCCTTTAGAGCTTGCCAAAGAGCTTGCCGATTTAAAAAAAGACACCGGGTACAGCGATGAAAAGCTGGGTACTCTGATCGGGGTCAGCGCCTCATGGGTCTGTAAGTATCGGAACCTTCACGCCGCAAGCCCGGAAATTAAAGCCAGAATCGCAAAAGGGTCCCTCACCCTCGCGTCATTTTTTAACAACAGAAAAATGATTCTTCAAAGTAGAGCCCGTGATGTTTTTATCCGTATTGAGAAACCCGAAGCCCTGCAAATCGCCAAATTGTTACAAGAAATTTGTGAAGCAAGCGATCGTTTGGCCCCGATCAAGATCACCAAAAAAGAGACAAAAGTAGAGCTTTCTAAAATCTTGAGCGACAGAACCACTGAAGTGTTGGCTTACCTGATGGATAAAAATTCATGATGCCCGGTTCATTGTCTCCCGCCGAACGGGTGATTTTAGATCATCTTAAACGTCTGGGGTATGCCACACAAAGTCAGCTTGAATATTGGGGGAAATATAGTCAAACGGCGATGAGTCTTGCTTTGTCTTCTTTGTGCGCGAGGAAGTTTGTTCGGGTGGAGAAAAAAGTACGTCCCAATATTTGGAATCTGACTTGGGCGGGTGCGCGTGTGGTGGATAAGCCATTGCCTTGGAGTTTAAGAAAACCGTCGTGGTCCGTCATGGCCCACATTGTTCGTCGCAATCAATGCGAAATGCTTTTGAGAGAGACCCACGCGGATTTTCGGTTTTTAGACAAACCCGCTTTATTTCGTATCGGTCTTAATCCCTCACATGGGGAACATGCGGGGGGTCAGGAGGGAAAGATCGTTTTTGTGCTTCTGGACGACTATCTCATGGGATCGAATCGTATTAGCACCACGCTTTCAAGGCGGCACCGTTTGAATGAAAAATACTGTGATTTCAAGAACACTGTGACATGGAGC
This sequence comes from Nitrospirota bacterium, assembly GCA_029261155.1. Classification (GTDB taxonomy): domain Bacteria; phylum Nitrospirota; class Nitrospiria; order SBBL01; family JAADHI01; genus JAJDBU01. Next base: position 16,758 of record JAJDBW010000020.1, read on the forward strand.
ATGATTTTCAAGCGGTTTATCGTCGCAAGCACCCATGAAAAACAGATTGAACGACATGAGCGTTTTCTTCACCGTAAAGGGCTTCAAGCCGAATTGCTCTATGTGCCGCCCATTTGGGCTTATTAACAAAGGGAGACTTGAGATGAAAGCCATGAAGGTGATGTTGATGCTGATTGTTTCAGTGCTTGTTCTGGATGCTTTTGTCGCCAAATATTTTTTCAATCTGTCTTGGACCTTGCCCGGAGTCAGCCTCGCGCTATTTATCGTTTCTTTGGTCTTCATTCGGCCTCGTAAAATGAAAAACTCTTCCGTTCAAGGCTGGGTCCTGGGCGAAGCCCTTGAGTTGAGTGACCCCAATCATCCCGTCCTGGTGAAAAACGCGATGATTAGCAAAAAGGCGCTGAACCTGGGCGTGATTGCTATGGGCGCACAAGGCACGGGAAAAACCGAGTCCGTCATTTTAGGGCAATCAAAAGCCATCAAGGGCTATTCACCCCATTCGGGTTTTGCCCTTTTTGACGGGAAGGGGGATATCGACACTTATAAGAAATTTGTCGCCATGGGAGAGAAACCCGATTACTTTTTCTCCTCAGAGCTTCCCGGTTCAGATTCCATCAACCTGTTTGTCGGCGAAACATCGGATGTGATTGACCGCTTAACCACCTTGTTGATCGGAGAAACCACGAGCACCACCTTTTATGCCGACGATCAACGGGCCGTGCTTGCACGGCTTTTGCCGCTCTTTTTGAACCTGAACCTGCCCGTGAACTTAAAAGACCTTTATGTGGGCCTCACGGTGCCTGCGGCGGGCCGGGACCTTTTAAAAGCCTCCCGGGCCCTGAACCTCGATCCTTCTGTCATTCAGTTTGCTGAGGCTTGGTTTGATCTCCCGAGCAAAACCCGGATGAAGAATATCTCCGGCTTACTCAATCGCCTGATTGTTTTTATTACCGGGCCCCATGCGGATCGCCTTAATTGTTATGCGCCGGATATCGATTTTTCCCAAATGATTGAAAAAGGGCAGACCTTTTACGCCCATTTACCCTTGACCGCCTTTTCCAGGGATGTCGCAATCGCCATTATCAATATGTTTGAAGTGGAAGCGCGAAAACGCCAACTGGCCGGAACGGAAGGGCTTGATGTTTATCCGCTCTTTTTTGATGATTGGAGCGGATTTTTTCATGAGGGCTTTGCGCCTTTTTCGGCGCGGTGCCGCTCCGCCGAAATGCCCTTGTCGTTTGGTTTTCAATCTAAAGCCCATCTGGATGCCGTCAGCCATACCTTTTTGAACGCCTTGGACGATACCGTGGCCACCAAGATCATTATGCGAACGCAAGGCGGCGCGACCGCTAAATATGTACAGCAGATGTTATGTGAATTTGAAACCCCGGAAATCACACAATCCGATTCCGTTGTGAGAGGCGAAACCCTGTCCATGCGGAAAGAATATCGTATCGATCCAAGACAACTGAGAGAGCTGAATCCGGGAGAAGCTTATATTTCAACCTTGCAGGAAGAGGAGGGTGAGACAAAAAATCCCCTTTGGAAGGTTCAGCTTCAGCGGCCGGATTTTACGGGCTGGCAGAAGATATTGTTGCCGTCCGCAAAGACACATGAGATGGGTCACGGATTGAACTTCTGGGAAAAATACATGGCCGGGGCCGATATGAAGAGTTTGGAAATCCGGATTAAAGAGGTATTGGAACAAGATAAAGGATTGAAAGAGGCGGGTTATACAGACGAGGAGGATCAACCATGCTGACCTGGATACGATTCTGGCCGGTGTTTGTCGGGCCGGTTCTGCTTTTAAATGGTTTGGGTTTTTTACCCACCCTCTTTGAAGGGGGCCGATATTGGGGCGGAGGGCCGATACGTCAATGGATGTTAAATACCCTGCTCATTCCAATATTGAGTGTCAGTCAGACTGAGCAGATTGTGCAGTGGTTTAACGAAGCCAGCGTTCTTCAGGAATGCGTGATGTACAGCCTTTTGATTTTGAATCTGGACATCGTCTTGATGCCGGTATTTTTGGGCATTGGAACCGGCATTATGAAGGTCCTGAACTGGATTACGGTGAAGGATCTGGCATTAAAAAGACAAGCGGTCAGGTAGGCAAAATTTAACTTGATTATTTAAATAAATCTTGGTATACCAAGATATATAAAGGAGAGTATAAAATGAAAAAATATATCTTCTCAATTATTTTTGCGGTTCAGATTTTATTGACGGCGGTGGCTGTGCCGATTTCAATGCCAAGCCTGCAAGGGGAGGCCTATGCCCAGTTTCCCAGTTTTATGAGTGGCAGTGAATCCAAAATTGTAAGCACGGTGAACAAAAAGGGAAAAAGCACTCTAGGCATTCTGTCGCTTGTTGGCATTCTGGTCTGTGCCGGGTCCATCATCTTTGGATGCATTAAAATGGCGTCAAATAATGCACAAGGCGCAAAGGGCTATCTCATCGGGTCCGGGGCCGCGCTAATCATCATTGCGCTGGTTTATAGTGTGGTGGTCTTTTATGGAAAGCTTTAGCCGGAAGACATTGCCGGCGATTAAAACCTATCCCCTTTGGGTGGGTCTTCTTTTGCTTTCATCGAGTCCACCGGCCTGGGGAGGAGGCATTGAAGCCGCTCAAAAATCCCTCACGGTGCCGATCAGTCTTATTACCATTGTCGCGGCGGCGGCTGGGATTATTAAAGGCGCCATACAACTGCGTAAAGGTTTTGATTCCGAAGGCATTGCGACCATCCAGGGATCCTGTATTTGTCTCTTCGTTGTGGCGGCTTTGTACTTGATTGTGAGTTTTGTCAGCGGGGGGTTTTAGTGCCTGCCTTTAACAGCCGCTTCAAGCTTAAAAAAATCGGGCATGTCCCGGTCTATTCCTTTGCCGGGTTTTTTGGAATCCTGATCAGCGTGCCTTTAATCCTTGTCCTGCCTTCGCCATTAAAATTACTGCCGCTGGCCCTCTTTTTTTTCTGTTTGTTTGTGACCGTTTTTTATATCCGGGTCGGGGACGAACTGCCTTTTTTGCCTGTCAAACGGGCCAGCAAGCGGGAGAGAAACCGCGTCACGGCTGAAACCTGGACGGATGCCTAGATGCTGACCAAACGCAAACAATACCCCGATTTGTATACCTGGAGTCATGCGATAGGGGAGACGATCCTTGCCCACCAGGACGGGGCCGTATCGGCCTATATTGGTTGGGCGGGGATCAATTTTGAGATGCGTCCGGCCCATGACCGCGACATGGCGTCACTCAAGCTTCTTGCGGTACTGAACACCATTGAACCCGGCTATTGTGCCGAATTTCACCTCTGGCGTGATTGGGACGACAGATTGGCTGAAGACTATCGGGACCGGGAAATGCCGCGCCCCAGCCCTTTAGCCAAAGCCACCCGGAACGCCCTGGCCGATCATCTGGCCAATTACGGCATGTCCAATGAGGTGGGCGTGGTGTTGTTAAAAGAGCCGCCGCGTTCAACCTTTGGCGGGGCAAAAAACTATATAAAACGGCTCAGCCGTTCGGCTAAGGAATTGCTGGAGGCGGCCCCCCGGTTTGCCTCAAAGTTACCGGGCGGAAGCATGAGACCTGTACAGCAGTATTATGACCGGATTCGGCAGAGCGGGGACCGCGCGCGATTTAATAAAGGGTACCGTTATCGGCATGACCCCAAGTATCTCCTGACGGAAGGGATCTTAACCGAAGCCCCATCGAATAAAGTTTCCGATCATGTTTTGATCGGCGGGGCGCACAGCAAGGTGCTCTATCTTTATTTTTACCCGGACAGCTTCGCCGGTTGGTTTTTGTTCTTATCGTCCTTAAGCATTCCGCTGCATGTTTCTTTTTCGATCAAACCGACCGACCGAAACGCCAGCATAAAAGAGGCCGAAGATCAAAGTCAGTTTGCGGAAGGCACCGCGAGTCAACGCGGGAGAGAAGAGCAAAACACCAAGTTAGAGGATCTTTCCGACTTCAGAAACTACGTCGTTCGGAATAAACTGCCGGTGTTTCAAAACTGTTTTGTGATCCATTTACATGGTTCTCCCGAACAAAACCATGAGGCCGAAGTCCTGATTTCGGAACGCATTGAAGATGAAGAGGGCGGTCAAATCCGCTCACAAGAGACGATACAGCTTCCTTTCTGGCGGACAGGACAGCCGGGACAGGGCTATCGGAACCTGCTTTGGCGGGCCGATGAAGGGATGCAGGTCGCCAACATGCTGCCCGTGCAGGTCTTTGATCCGGGAGAAAAACACCCGGAGTCCTTGCGTCTAGGCGAACGCGGCCAACTCATCGGGTTTAACCGTTTGGCCGGGAAAATCGCACACAGCTTTACGGTGGCTAAAACCGGGAGCGGTAAAGGCCAAGATAAAACCGTTACCATTGCCGAAAGTTTTCCAATGGGCATGGACTGGTGCATCGCCGAAATCGGATCGTGTTATAAGTGGACGGTCGAAGGTTTTGGCGGCACCTATACCCGGATCGATCCCAGAGAGACCGTCGTCAATCCTCTGCCGCTCTACAAGCTGGCCGATCACAAAGCGGACCTACCCTTGCATCCCGATATCATTGGTCCGACCCTGGGGGCTTTGGGGTTTTTACTGATAGATGGGCGTTTGACTAATGGCAAACTGGAGCTGACCGTTCATGAAGAGGCGGCGGCGCAAACGGCACTCCAAATGCTTTATGTTGGCCTGAATCATCATTATGCCGCCCCCACACTCCCGGATCTTCATCGACAACTGGAAATTTTTGATGCACAGAGCAAGGAGCAAAAAGCGGCGGCGTCCTTGATGGAAAAGAATCTCTATTCTTTTCTCTCCACGACCGAAGGACAAATCTTTTCCCAACAAACCAATCTGGTATTGAGCGATCACATTACCGGGGTGGATTTAATCGATGTGGAAAAAGCCAGTCCGAAGCTTTTAAAATTCTATCTGATTTTTATTGCCTTGCAGTTCGATCATTTTGCCTTTGCCAACCCCACACCGACCACCATCCTCTTGGACGAAATGCACAAATTCATGCGGGTGGCCCCGAAGGAAATCGGGCGGCTGATTTCAGAGCTTGCCCGCATGGGCCGAAAAAATGCGGGCAACATCGATATGGTCACACAGGGCACGACGGAAATAGATGCCATTGAAAAAGAAGTGCTGAACTCCATGCACTTTGGCAGTCTCATGTACCGGAATGCGGAATGGGAGGAGATTGCCCAACGGGTGTCCATGCCGGAAGTTCCATTGGACATCTGGCGAAACTTTCCTGATCCCATAGATTTTAACTGGCGGCCTTCAATTCAATCCGTGGGTAAAAAATACCATAACCTTCATCTGACTTTTCCCGACCTTTTGCTGGATCTGGGAAACTCGGATGCAAACGATCTTGTGGTTAAAGACCGGATTGGGAAAACCACGAAAGATCCACTGGAACGTCTGCGGATCTTTCGACACTATAAAGAGGGGAGAGCCATTTGAAGAAGTTCAGTCTTTTAATCGGAATGCTGCTGTTGTTTTCTGTGGTGACGCCGCTTCCAAAGGCTTCAGCCCTAATGGTCACGGACGTCACCGCCAACAAAACCCTGTTGGCGGCTTACGCAAAGATGACGGCCATATTTACAAAATTATCCGCCATGTATACCGTGGGCAAAGCGCATCTGGAATCCGCCGTCGAGATGGAAAACATGATTTCGGATGCCCACTCGACCTATCAAACCCTTTCAAACTTAGACCTTAAAGAACTCGCGGAGGACTTTAAGTCGGGGGATGTGCTTGAAGGTGCCGGGTCTTTTGGCACCCTGGGCGCGATTCAGGATGAAGTGGACAGTAAGGTGTCCACGGGCGGATCGACCGTCGACTTTGGGGTTTCGCAGAAAAACCGGATTCAGAATCTCCAAAGATTGGGAAAACTGAAAATGGCGTCGGTTGAAAACATGGGCAAGGCATCGACGGATTTAAAAGAAAGGGACTCAAGCCAAATCACGGCGCAGTCCACGGCAACTCTTGCGATGCTGGCATCGATTGAGCAACGCGAAAAGGAACAAAAAGCCCTTGAAGCCGAGAAAGCTGAAAAAGCAGGTCAAAAAACAGAGTCACATATGGGTAGTATTTACGGTTTGATGGGGTCTGCAAAACAATGAAGTTTCTGGAATTACTCGTTGCATCATTAAATCCCTATGGGGTGTATCAATCCAGCCAAAACATGGCGACCAACGTCTTTTTGTTTTTAACCCCGTTTTTATTGGTCATTGCGGTTGCGATTCGGACCCTTGAAACGCAATTGGATACGGTCAGCGGTGTGGGAAAATGGGAAAAGGCGATCCGTGATTTTATCCTCTTCGGGTTTCTCATCGGCTCCTATTTCGGGGTGATGACCCTTCTGAATCTTTTTATGAATGAAGTCTATCTGCTCACCAATGATTTTGGAAATTATCAAACCTTGTCAAAAAAACTTGAAACTCTGATGGATATCAGTCTGGGGCTAAAACAAACCGATGCGGAGTGGCTCACCAAACTCAAAGGATTGGACACGACGCCGCATGGCCTGGTCATTTTCCTGATCTACCGGGTTTCGAATATCTTTGTGGTGACGACTTATGTTTTTTTACAGGCCGCTCATGCGCTGAGCTATTCTTTTGCCCTGATTATGGGATTGATTGTCTTGCCGATGGCCATCACACAAAAATTAAATGTCTTAAAGGGCTGGGGGCTTGTGCTGGGTACGGCGTTTTTGTGGCCGATTGTGGAAAGTCTTTTTATGGGCCTTACGGGGGATATGTTTATTAAAGCCGTGCAAGCCATGCTGGATGAACAAGCGAAGCTGGGGCTGGGACTGGAAGACAAGGCGGAAATCCGGGCTTTTTTTGCCACCGTTAATTTTGTGCTGGGCATGATAATGATTACAGCCCCCATCGTGACCGGCGCGGTGCTCGCAGGAGGCAATGCCATGTTCCCGATGGTAGCGCCATTTGCGGCAGGCTCTATGGCCCTTGCGGGGACTGCATTAGCAAGCGGACGGTCGATTATGCGCGGCGGCGGGGCCACTTTGAGCGCAGCGGGTGCGCTTGGAGGCATGATGGGTTTGACAAAGGGGGGTGCCGGATTGAGCGGTTCACTTCCCGGCGGAGGCTCCGGTCCTTCGTCTTACGGTGGCGGACCTCAATCCCGTGGCGGCGGTGGATCAAGTGGATCTTCGGGGGGTTCGTCCGGGGCGTCGTCGGGCGGCTCGTCGCGTGCTTCGTCCGGGCCCTTGCCGGGCGGGGCTTCGGGAACAACGGCGGCTCAGGCGATATCAGGCGGGGGAGAGGAAAGTCACCTCGGTCCGAAAAGCGAAGAAGCCAGAGAAGCGGAACAGCGGGCGGCGGAGAAGAAACGAAAAAAGGGCAGAACCGGCCATTTTGTAAATTTAAATAGCAAAAAGAAGGCGACATAAGGACTTTATTTTATGAATGTAATAGATGAAAATACTGTCAATTCTGATCTTTTGAAAGAAAAAGAGAATGAGGAAGCAGAAAAGAATGGGGAAGAGGTGTTTCCTGCATCCCCCCTTAAAAGCGAAAAAGCGGTTCGATCCGAAGACCAACGGCAGGCGGAGTCTTTCATTAAAAAGCTGCAAAGATTCGCTATTCTGGGATGGTTTCTTTTTTTTATCGTCTTTGCGGTCCTGCTTGCGTCGTATTTTCTGGGCGTGGTTCTTCCCAAACCGCTCCTGGTCGTAGACAGTGAAGGCCGGGTCATGGGTCAGATTGATTTTTTAGAACCCGTCAAACGTCTGGACGCAGAAATCATTACAGGGGGCATGCGCTTTTTAGATTTTTATCTTTCCTTGAACAGCGAGACCATTTTTGATGATTATACGATTGCCACCGGCATGATGGGCCCTGATCTATTGGAAGAAAGTAAACGCCTGATTTCGGAGGATGGCTATCTTCAAAAAATCGCAATTGCGAAGTCCCGTTCACACATTGCATTTGATCAGGAGGAACATCCCCCTGAAATCATTAGCAGGGGTGAACAGGAAACCGCTGTGCGCTATCAGGGGGTTTTGACGATGTTTCAAGAAAATAACGCCCCCGTTCAGAATCCCTTTAACATCACCCTGTTTATGAAGATTCATCCGAGTACATCGCTCAGGAGGTCCGGCATTGAAATTACTGCCCTACACGATAATTAGTTTACTGTTTTGTTTTGGATCGGTGTTGAAGGTCTCGGCCAAACCGCAGACCAAAAGGGTGACGCTCAAACGGGTGACGCATTTGACCGTGGATATTCTGCCGGACATGGGCAGTCATTTCATCTTTCCGTTTGTGCTGGATGAAAATGACAGTACGATCCCCTTTACCAATGTTTCGACCAATAAACTGTTCAAGACCGAGCGGTCCAAAAACCGAAATACCTTTGTGGTCTCGATTGACGGGGATCAAGTGCCGGAAGAATATCGGGGGAGGGCGCTACCGCAATATTATGGCAACCTCTTTCTCGTGGCCGGGGATTACAACATTACTGTTGAGCTTCGGACCACCAACGACCTTGAGAAACATTTTACTGAATATATCTTTGAACTGGGCGATCTGGAAGAAGAACTCTTGCTTCAAAAAATGGTTCAAAACCGGCTGGCCCTGCTTGAAAAGGATTTTCAAAAACGTCTGGCTGAGATTGACGACCTTGCGGAAGACAAGGTGATTACAAAGCTTGGGGAACTGGCCGCACAGCCTCCGATCGTCAAAAACATCAAAGAAGAACAGGAACTTCAATCAGACGACGGACCGATTGTGCTGTATGTAGACCGGGCCTTGCAGTATGGGCGGTTTGTGTCCTATGTCTATCAGATTGAAAACCGGACAAACAAAGCCCTGAGTGTTACGGGCATTCAAGTGCTTCAGAACAATGAGGAAGGCGGCACCCCATCGCGTATTCACTCGGTGCAGGACATGCCCCCGCGTTTAATGGTGGACCAGATCTTTAACGGTGTGGTGTCGATGAATCGAAGGCATGTCGATCCTGAAAATCTCATCACACTGCGCATCACAACGAACAAGGGAGATGTGAACGCGACATGGTAAGGCTGATGCTCATCCTTGTGCTGCTTTTCCCCGTCTCGAGTCATGCCTTGAGCAAGGCCGAATTGCACGAATTGAATAATATCTACCTTGAAAAACAAGCCGAGCGGGAACGAAATTTAAACACGAATGACCTGAACCGCCTGCTTCCAAAACCCGATGAAAAAACACCCTTAAAAAAAGAAGCCCCGCGTCCTGAAAAAACAGAAGTCCCTCAAGAGGACAGAAAAACAGAGACCCCAAAAACAAAGGAAGCGGACAAATATACAGCAGAAAAAGACAAGGAAGTGAATCGGTCTCAAAACAAAGGCGAGCCGGTTCGTAAGGGACAGAACGGTGAGCCTTTAAAGGCAGGTTCCGTTCCCCCCCGGATCTTTGAAGAGGGAAAAGACGGGATCTATATTGCCCCGCCCCGTATCGGCGGTTATGAGCCGCTTGTCGATGCGGTTGAACCCGACAAAAGGCGGGTGTTTGGAATCCGTATTGGCACTTGGATTCAAGCGGAACTCCGACGACCGGCGAGCAGTTCAGAGCCGGGATTAATCGAGATCTATACCACCGAGACGATTCGGGGCGATAGAAAGGCACTGCCTTCAGGCACCACCTTATTTGCCCAAAAAAACTATAACGCCGGCACGAAAAAACAGGATTTCCTCGTCGAAAAAGGCATCACACCGCAAGGAAAAGAATTTGAAATGAAGGGACTGGTGTTTGACCTGAATCAAGCAGCGGGGCTGATCGGCCATATCTCGGCGGATTCCCAGATGATTGTCGAACGATCCACCTCCAAAGGGGTGTTGGCCGCCGGGGGAGCCGTGGCTGAAAGTCTGGCTCAGAATTCTCTTGTGGGGGCGGCAGGCTCAGCGGCGGCAGAATCCTTGTTAGAGGACAGTTCCGGGGCCGTGGAACGTTCCAAGACCTTGAAACAAACCATTCTGTCCCAACCCCAAAAATTATTGATTCGGATTGAGGAGACCTTTTGAAAAAGAAAACCCTTTTGATTCTTTTAGTGATTGTCATGATTCCGAGTGTTTCTTTTGCGCGGGATCGAAAGTGGAAGGCGGGTTTGATGATGGGGCCTTCTGTGATTTTGGTAGATGATCCGGCGGGGAGTACAGAAATAGAAACCTCTTTGAGCTTTCTAAATGGGATTGTAACCCTGCCAGCCAGACGAGACACCCGGATTTTTATTCATCTTTTTTATGAAGATTTTAATCTGAATAATACAGGCAATAAGGTGTCTGGCAGTATCAAAAGCTTAGGGCTGAATACCTCTTACCAATGGCGGTATCGGCATTCAAGATCATGGAAACCCTGGTTTGGGGTGGGTTTGGGGTTTTCGCAGGACGAATTTAAAAGCCGGGCTTTGTTGGATTCAGGGGGCTTCATTGTTCAGGATTTACCGGATCGAGAAGACAATGCAATCAATTTATTACTGAATGCCAGTACGCAATTAAAACAATGGTGGATGCTCGATTTTGGGGTACACGGTCAGATTGACATCCCCATCTCAGGAGACATCACGCGGTTTATGATTTTAGGAACGATTCTCTATTAACCCTACTGTAAGCATTAAAGGATACCCAATGTTTAGGAAAATAACCGGATTATTGATCGCGCTTTCAATCGGACTCGTTTCTTGCGCCGATAATGGGGGCGCACCGCAACGGCGCGCGGGGGCGGAAGTGGAAGGCTTTGCCGTCGATGCCCAAATCGTAACGGGGGAGGTCGTCGTCTATTCCTTTTTAAATGGGGTAAAAGGGGCGGGTTTGGGCAGCGCCTTAACGGATGATCGCGGGTTCTACAGCATTCTCCTTCAAGCCCCGGATCAACCGATTCTTATTGAGATTGAAAACGGGTCTTATACAGAAGAGGCCAGCGGCAAAAGTGTGTTTATGAAGGCGGGTCAAGTCCTTCGGGCGCTGACCTTCTACGAATCGGGAATCCCTGTCAATTCAATGGTGACGCCCTTTACCCACTTGGCGGCGGGTTTGGCCGAATACCGCATCTCGCAAGGGACAGCGGTAGCAACGGCAATTACCGAGGCGAGCAGCGCGATCTCCGCGATGACCGGGATCGATATTTTAACGACAGAGCCCCACAATATCACCGATCCGGGAAACGCCAGTACCATTATTACCGACGAGTTGGTGTATGGGTTTTGGGCGGCTGGCATTTCAAGCTGGACCGCCGAGGCCAGCGGGAAAAATGGGAATGACCCGCACGATATCTGGACCTCTATCGCTTTTTCGCAAGTCATGTATCGGGACATCCGGGAAGACGGACTGCTCGACGGAAAAGGGATCGATCCCGAGAGCCAGGCGGTCATTGAACTTGGATTCGGTTTGGTCCCGATCGGTCCCAATACTTATCGAACGGAATTGTCTCGTCATATGCTGGCCATGGTGGGGCATGAAGCCAATCAATCGGGTATTCGCTTCGATCAAATTCTAAGCAAAGCGGAGGGATTGTCGAGTATGACGCACGCCATTTTCGGGGAGACGCCACCTATCCCCTTGGACACGGAAGGGCCGCTTATCGTGCCCTCCGAGCCGGAAGGTCTGTTCCATAACGGGACCCTCGACTTTTCCGTGACCGTCAGCGATGCCGTCGGTTTGGGCTCGGTTCATTTCGATCTGGATGGAACGGGGATCGGCCAAGCCTTCGATCCGAATCATCCCTCGATTTTAATCAACACCCTGCTGTATTCGGATGGTGCGCATCTCATCGGGGTGAGGGCCATCGATAACCTCGCGAATGAAAGCTATCGGCAATTGGCGATCCAATTCTCCAACAGTGGATCCAGCGTGAATGTCTTGTCTCCGCATTTCGTCAACAGTTCTCCTACGACCCTATCAGGCAGCTATATCGACAATGGGACAGGGGTGAAATCTATTATGGTGCAAGGGGTCCCGGCGGATATCGATCAGGAAAATAAAACCTGGAGTGTCACAATTCCGATCATCCCGCCGAATCCCCAGCAAACCGCCGCCTTCGTGACAACGGTGCCCATCGATATCACTGATAATCTGGATATCGTCAAGAGCGAAAACGTCGTCTTGACGATGGATACGATTGCCCCGCTCTTTGACCCGGCTCCAATTTATAGTAATGCAACATTTATTTCGGGGGGGCAGACGTTTACGCAAAAGCTTTCTTTTGCGGATAGTTCAGATATCCCGATCCGGATCGAGACGGATCATGTGTCCTTAAACGGCACGGCGGTTTTGGAAGGGCCGCTAAGAAATGCAGATATTCCCTATGTTGTACTTCATGTAGAAGATACAAATATCAATGGGGTTTTTACGCCAGAGGATGAAATTACGGCTCAGATTCAGTATTCCTTAGATGGATCGATCTTATCGCCTTTGCATTCGCTGGGGCCGGTCATTACCACAACCAATAATTTTCGCTTCATTGTGCCGCTTGTTTCCGAATTCCTGCATGCGGATTGGCATCAGGCGACACCGCTCCAAGAGCATAAAATCGAAGTCATCATTCGGGACCGGGCGGGGAATACCGCGAATTTCGATTTAGGGTTTTTTGTTGAATTCGCGCCGCCCGCGCCGGTAATCACCTCGAGGGCGATTAATCCATTCAGTACGGCCTTTGCGAACCGGGCGCTGCTTTACGGTCAGGTGCTTCAGGTGAGCGAATATGCGATTACCAACCAATCGGATTTCGCCCTGCTTTTTTCTTTGAAGGATCTCTCGACGCACAGTGTGACGAATACCTTCGAGGACGCCATCCGCATTCATCAAGCGCAAAAGCTTCAGATAGAAAGCTGGCAGGCGCAATTTCGATTTAAAGTCTTAAATCCTCAGATCAATGGACAAGCTCAAAAAATTGAAAGTCCAAACGAACCCTGGTCTTCTATCTCCTCCTTATCGGTCAGTTTCGGCAATCAAAACACCCAAGTGATCTCGGTCCCGGCACCGATACAAGAGGGCGTCCACCCTTTATCTGCCGATCAACTGCCGTCTACGGTGATGGGGTCATGGAATGCTTTTCATGTCTCCGGTGCCGATCTTTCCGATGTCAATTATTTTGGACCGCTTACAGGGAATGTCTTTATCGCTTCTTATGCTTACGACAAACCCAAGGGGAACTATTTTCAAAGACGCGTGACGACCCTGTACCAATCCCTTGGCGGCCATCCATTCAACCAGATCAGCCAAGGACAAGAAAGCCAGACCTTTGCGACCGATCATTTTAAGGTCTTTAATACAGAGGGCGAGCGCAAGCTTTCCGTGAACGGTTTTTTCCGTCTCCCTTCAAAAGCCACTTATACCATCGAAAAATTCATCACCACGCCCTCATTGAGCACCTACAACGATACGGAAGTCGGCAATGCGGCCGCCTTCGCGAGCTACACACCCAAAAAATATGACAAAAGGATCGATTGGACCATTAACAATCAGCTTGAAGTCCAAGCCGTCCATGACACCGGCTTTGCACAAGCAGAAGACATGATCGCTTTGAATATTGTAGAAGGCTTAGGGATAAGCACCTACACCGTTTCACGCTGACTTAAAAAGTCTCTAGGTTAAATAATATGGACAATGTCAAATTAAAAAACGTCACCCTTCAATTGCTCTCCCAAGATAGCCAGACGTCTTTTATTTTGACGGAGGAAGACGCCAATAAATTAGTCGAGCGGTTTTGCGGCAAATCCGCAGAGATCCTTAGCCTGGAAAACAAAGACAAGGATCGGCTTCATGGGAAGATTCACATCCGATTAAATCAGGTGGGGATTTTAGAGGAAGAGGATTTTCAGGGGACAACTTCTTAAAAACACGATCATCAAAAATCTTTAACTGAGACCTACCCTTCGGGACAAGGTAGGCCGAATAAGAAGGAAGCAGGTCCCGCAGAGGCCGCGCCTTCTCAAGTTTCAGTCACGCCCCCTGCAAGCCCTGTCTATTCGATGTCATCCGGCCGGTTGAACTTCTTTTCATTTCTTTTTCCTCTGAGGCTTTTGTGACAGAGGGAAAAAGAAATTTGTTTTAAGGGAAACCACGTCAAGGAGCATCGGGAATGCTAAGTCATCGCGTACATTTCATCGCATCCAGATTTTCCGATTTTCAGGGTTTCAAGGTTCGTCCTTATACCCATCAGCTATTAGTTGTCACGGCTGACGGGAAACGGACTCTGTTTTTCGAGGAAGTAGATTTCTGGAAATACACCGGGGATCTCATGAGCAACATCATCAAAAGGAGGAATAAAAATGCAAACGTATAACAAAGCCACCTTAATCGGTTTTTTAGGAAACGACCCGAAACTGCATGAAACCGAAAAATCCAAGCTCGCCGCTTTTTCGCTGGCCACGACAGAACGGGACGCCGAAGGCAAAGAGATCGCCGAATGGCACGATGTGGTCACCTTCGGAAAGACTGCGGATTATGTCGGGGTATACTTTAAAAAGGGCGCTTTTGCCCTGGTCGAAGGCCGCATTAGATCACGAAAATGGATAGACAAGGACGGGAACAACCGATCGACTAAAACCATCGTCGCAAGCCGGATCTTACATATGGAGCGGAAAGACGCCGAATCGATCATCGAGGCCGAGGCCTCCGCCGGAGAGATTCTTGAGGATGTTCCGTTCTAAGTGGGAAGGTGGGTCTTGCTCTCCCTCCCTGCACAATGGGGAGGGAGGGAGAGCAATATATCTCAAAGGAAAGGGTAGAATTTATGCTTGTCAAATTTACCAAGGCTTGATAGAATGATGAACATTAGAGAAATCTCGTGGATTAAACAGGCTCGAAAGGACTTTTTAAAATTTCCTGAAGAGGTCCAGATCCAAATAAGAACGGCCCTTAATATCGCTTTGCAGGGAGAAAAAGCCGACATTGCTAAACCCTTGGCAATGTTCGGATCGGGCGTATTTGAGATTGCCTTACAATATCGAAGCGATGCTTTTCGGGTGGTCTATGCACTGAAAATAGATCAAAACGTATGGGTGATTCATGCGTTTCAGAAGAAATCAAAAAAAGGCATTCAAACACCAAAGCCGGACCTTGATTTAATCAAGGCCCGGATAAAAGAATTAAGGAAAAAATTAAAATGACAGAAGAAATCGAAATTGTTCGCGGCAGTGATAATGTTTTTCGAGATTTTGGAGATCCCAATGCCGACATTCTATTGGCCAAGGCGAATCTCGCCGCCGAGATCATCGGCGCACTCAACGAAAAAAAGTTGAAAGGGAAAAAAGCCGTTGCAATCTTAAAGATATCGGAAGGCGACATCTCGCGCATACGCAATGCCGATTTGAAACGATTTACGATTGACCGGCTTGTCGAAGTCTTAAACCGCCTTTCCTTACACGTAAAAATCAGCGTCACAAAAGCGGCTTAGAGATCAATAGAAAATAGAGGTAATCATGGAAAAAATAAAATATATATGTTGGCAAGATGAAAATATGTGGCTGGGTTATCTAGAGGAATTTCCTGACTACATGACTCAAGGTGAAACCAAAAAAGAACTAAAGGATAATTTGACAGACGTTTACAACGAATTGAATAGCGGAAATATTCCTTGTGTGAGAAAAGTTGAAGAACTGGAAGTTGCGTGAAAAGGCGAGACTTGATCAAGAAAATCGAGAAAATGGGATGTGTCCTTTTAAGGCATGGCGGAAATCATGATTGGTATCAAAATTCTGAAACAAAAATTTCTCAGCCCATTCCTCGACATAAAGAGATTAAGGACTACCTCGCAAGACACATCCTCAAAATGCTAGAAAAATAATCATAAAAATAATCCTCGCCTCATGTTAACTTTTACGCGAAAGTTGGCAAGTCGGGGACAAGGAATTCTTCCCGTAACACTCACATAGGAATCTTCGCCAAACATCGACGGTTTCTTATGGCATTCCTCATGCTTGACTGGAAAAACTGTTCGATGCCCGTTTAAAATATCTCCTTTTCTAATTTGAAATAAGGTCCTCTTTTTGACTTCTATTTATTTATCTGGCATACCTATGATTTTCGAACTATAACTCCGCATAATACCAATATAATGGGTCTTATACAGAAAAATTTTTTATAAGAACAACTTAAGGCTACCTCGTCGGTCGACTTAACGGAACGGAGCAAGAAATGCAAAGTGATCAGCATCCAACAACGACTGCAGAAGAGTCAGAGAAAAAAGAAAACCAATTAGTAGAGTCACCTGAAGAATCATCAATTAAAGATAAAGTGAAAGAAAAATGCCCAGCGGGAATCCAAGTAGTAGTCGCATTTACATACTTATTGGCATTAGACACTATTATGGACGCTCTAATGTATGTCAACAGCTATGGAAATATTGTTTATCGCTTCGATTTTTTCCCGTTTTTGTTAGCCATCCTTGCAGTTTATTTAGCTGTCAACATATATAAAGGGAAAGATTGGGCAAGGTGGCTGATCACCATAGGCTACGTACTAGGTAGTATAAACATTTTAGGGGTGAAAGTATTGTTGGCTAAACCTGCCTTCGCCATAGTTTTCATACCGGTAATTCTATTTCTATCTCTCCTATATACGAAGAAAGCAAACTTATACTTTAAAGCGAACAGCCGCAGTATTTCCAAGCCTAATAATTTGGCACGAACTGAGAAACATAACACAGCGAATTATGATGTGAATGCTCGTGCAGAGGAAGCGTATAAATTCTTGCTTACCCAGAAGGGATATACATTAGAGAAAAAAGACAACTGGGTAGTTAAGAAATTGAACGGGGTATTGGTTGCATCCTACTCTCTTGAGGAACTGCGGATTTATACAGGCAGAAAATATTCTTGGAAATTAAATGACTGTTTTACAGATAAAACAACTGATGAGTCAAAATATAATATTTGTATTCATTGTGGTGCGGAAGTGAATCGGGATTATAGGGCTTGCCCTACTTGCGGAGAGCATATTCTTTGCACCCATTGTAGTGCTAAATTGAAATTGGAAATCATGCCGGAGTATGGGGATGACGGTAACTATTTTATAAAAATTTGCCCAAATTGCCAAGATTATCGAGACCAACTTCTGATTGAAATGGATAATCCTAATGGAATTCTTTCTAAAGAAGAAGTATATCAAAAGCTACTGGCACCTAAGGGTTATAAAGTTTTGAAAAATTATGGGTGGCTCGTGAAAGAGCCGACTGACGAAGAGGTAATAATCAATTCTTTTGAGGAGCTAAAGGATTATACGGACCAGAAATGTGGCCTAAGGGTAAATGAAGGAGATAATCGTACCCTAACTGAGGAAAAATATAAGCTTTGTATTCATTGTGATACAAAACTAGAATTGGATTACCAAATATGTAAAAAATGCGGGGCGGAGATATCTTGTACTTACTGTGGCGCTAATTTGAAACTTAATAATAAGCATTGCGTAAGATGTGGATTGGAAACTGTATGATTTTGAGCCAGTTACCCAGCAAATATATTCACAATTGGGATGAATAGATTCGGGGAAGTATTCACCGAGGGCAACCAATATGAAGGTTTCTAGTCGAATTTAGTGATCCTAAGGCTCACCCAAAAGTGAAGAATCTAAGATGGCGCCCTTGCCCTCAATGTCTTCCCGTATTTGAGATTTTTTCATCTTTTTAAAACATGCAGGGTTTCCAGTGCAATTCGTTATTTATATTGAGGTGATCTGTCTTTCAAATGTGCCAGACGAGTCTCAAAACTTGCTAACCATTACAAAAAAATTAGCAAATGAAGGCAAAGGAGCTCATCCCGACGTTCTAATATGGTCCGATATGATTGAGTTATTATCATCAGGATTCTTCTATATTTTTTGGCTTATTAGCTAACACATTGAGATACTTGACATTAATAAGCAAGGCGATAGACTTAGCCCATGGTCAAGGTCTTCATTATCGGTGCCGGGAAGGGCGGAAAAGCCGTACTGAGCCGACTCATCCAATTTAACTGGATCGAAATTGTAGGCGTCGCGGATCCTAACCCCGAAGCACCGGCCATTGCCATGGCCAGAGAATCGAATATCCCGACCTTTCTAGAAGACCCTTTTCCCATTCTCCAAAATCTCTCGGTTGACCTGGTTTTCGATCTCACCGGGAATCCGATCATCGAGACAAAACTCCTCAACTTTGCGGATACTCATTTTGATGTGGCCACGGGGGAGGTCGCCCGGATTTTGTGGGATGTCATCCAGGAACTCGATGATAAAGAGTCTAAGCTCATCAAACAGCTTGGAGAACACCAGATCCTTCTCGATATCAGCCTCATGCTCTCCACCTCAGAAACGCCTGACCAAATCTTTGAGGCGATTGTTGCCGGGGCCATCCGCATTACCGGCATGCCGGCCGGTTCCCTTTCGGTTTACAACAAAGAAAAACAACAGCTCTTCCTCGTAGCGACAAAAGGATTATCATCCGAGTTTTACAAAAACGCCGTCTATCCGATCCGGCCCGGGGGTCTGACCGAACAGATCCTTTCTGGAAACGAACCGGTCCTGGTCCCGGATATTAACGATTTTCCCGCCTATAGCAATCCAATTATCTTGAAAGAAGGGATCCGTTCGCTCATTGCCATCCCCCTCGTTTCGGAAATGGGCCCGGTAGGCATTTTATACGTCGACGATTTCGAGCCCAGGGATTTCGCCTCCCCTTCTCTCCTGGAAAGCCTTCGGATGCTGTCGGCGCAAGCCGTTATCGCCATTCAAAAACAGCAGGCCTTCGAAAAAATAAAAGAGTTATCCATCCGCGATCCGCTCACCGGGCTTTACAATCGGCATTATCTCGACAAGGTCATGGTCTCGGAAATCGGCAGGGCCTCCCGTTTAAAAAGCGCGCTCTCGATCATTATGATCGATGTCGATTATTTTAAACACATAAACGATAAATTTGGCCACCTCGTTGGCGACC
>JAJDBW010000003.1 GCA_029261155.1 Nitrospirota bacterium
GAAAAACGTTCTTTGCCAAGTCCAGTCCAATCGTTGTAATCTTCATCTCTCTCCTCCCGCTTCTGTTTGATGGAATATTCACTCCCATCATGGCGCATTGTGACGCCGTTATGGAAGTGGGAGGAGACCATCTCATCGATAAACAACTCGCATTGTATAAGAAGCCCAAAAAGGGAAAAGAATTATTGAATGAGATTATCGATCAGTTTCAGAGTGGGAAGCGGCACTACCGCGTGAGGGGAATCAAGGTCTCACATGGTGCTTCAAAGAAAAAGGAGGGAAAGGCGGAACAGCATTGCTATCTGTTTATCTTGGAGCGGATCTGTAAAGACGAACATAACCTCTATGCCCGCTTTCGTCACTGGAAGCTGACCGGCCGCGAACAGCAAGTGGCCCGCCTTGTTGTCGCCGACGTCGGAAGTCAGGAGATTGCCGAAAAACTCTCCATCAGCGTTCACACTGTGAAAGGGTATATGAAGACAATCAAGTTGAAGGTGGGGGCAAATTCCCGTGCAGAAATCAACAGTAAACTACTCTCCAATAAGGATCCAGAATAAGAACGTAGGTTTTCAATCCCCCGCCACGTTATAGGATTAAGCCCGCTTTCAGTTATCATGCTGTTATAAGATATTAAATTCCATTTGTAAGCCTGCATGAATTCATGCGATTCAAGAATCACTGATACGGGAAGAAATTGAGGAGGCGAGACAACATCTAGATTCGATAAAAATCTAAACTTTGGAATTTATCGAATACACCCACAATTCCTCAAAAATAAAACGCTTTACCACTGCGGACGAAGAGTCGAAAATAAAGGGACTGCGGTAGCCTTTACACATGACCTGCTGCATGGGGCGTTTCAAACGGTTTCCCGGGAGATGGACCGAAAGCTGGCGAGGCTTGCCCAGCCAAGCTGGGTCGACTTTTCTCCCCTTGACTTGGCCACCCCTTTTTTTCTTGACAAAAATACATAATTATTTTATAAAATATGTATTTTAGTAAGCCTTATTTAATCGGGAATCAGACGATCGCTAAATCGGCTTCCAAACTGCAACAGGTCCGGCTATTATCCGTTTTGCTCGTCACAATGCTCGCCATGACTGCAAGCGGATGCGGCAACAACAAATCGTCAAGCGGCGGAGCAGGCGTCCCGCAAGATACGAAAATCGCCAGGATCAAAATCATCCCCGGCACGGTGATGTTGACCGAGGTCGGGGAGACACGGGCGCTCCAGGCGAAGGCCTTTAACGCCTTCGATGAAGAATTGGACGCCGCCTTTACCTGGACCTCTTCCCATCCGGATCAAATCGAGATAGATGCGGCCGGAGAAATCATCGCACGTTCGCTTGGCTCCGCGGAGATCAAGGCTGTGGCCGACGGGGTGACCTCGCAATCCGCAATCGCCCTGGTGACCACGCCGGTTGCCGGCGCGCTCTTGGTCACGGATGAGCAAATCATCGAAGATCCCGCGCCGGTGGATGGCACCACGCCCTTTGGCCTCGGGTTTCAGTACAAGGTCACCCTGCGGGGAATCTCTCCGCCCTTTGTCGGAGAAATCCTTTTGGGAACCGGCGAAGCCCCGGTCGGCGGCCGCGTCGTCGCCGTCGAACAGGCGGGGCAGAATGTCGTCGTGACCTTGGAAGTGATCCCGATTTCCGAGATGTTCGATCGATTCGTATTCAACGAAACCATCGACCTCAAGACAGCCCCCATTACCGTTCCGGAGGCGGTCTCGGAATTTTACGACCTCCAAACCAATCCGGACGGTAGCCTCCTTTTTACCCTGAAACCGGATGTGCCTGCCGCCGGCAAGCCGGAGACAGAGATACGCTCCGGCGTGCGGAGGGCGCCGATCGGCACAAGCGCCAATCCCTTTCATCCCTTTGACTGTGAATTTACAACCGGCCCTTTTTTCAGCCTGAATGCCCTTTCGCCGACCATTACCCTTGAGCGGGACCTTTCCCTCCCGATTATTTATGACGATGTGACCGGTGATCTGCGAAAGCTCTCCCTAAAGGGCCGCGTAAAAGGGGTATTTCAGATCACCAATACCTTGACGGCGCAATTCGAGGCAAAGGCAAGCTGCAAACGTGAAATGATCCGCATCACAATTCCTATCGGCGGTCCCATCGCATTGATCTTTGGCGGCCAGGTCCCGGTCGGGATCGGTTTTGAAGTCGGCGGAAAAGTCACATTCGCCGGCGCCGGCTTCACGCTCAAAGCGGAGGCCGAGGCGACCACCGAAATCGGAATGACCTGTCCTGCATCCTCTCCCTGTGGGATGATCAACACATTCGATGTAACGGGTCAGACCACGGCGGACTGGGTCCTTCCGGACGGCTTCAACCCAGATGCGCAACTGCGTTTTGAACCGGCGCTCTCCGGCTTTGGCTTTGCAAAACTGTCGCTCGGCCCGTCTTCTACCGTCTTGGCGACACAAATGGCTTTACAACAGGCTTTACCGTTCATTAATGTTTTATCAGTGCTCAGTATTGACGCATTTGAATTCAAGGCCGGTCCGACTCTCGGCGCTAATCTTGCCCCCGTGGAAGGGCAAATTTTAAGTGCAAGCTATGCCTCGGACTACAAGCTGAGCCTCGATTTTAAAGCGGGTCCTTCACAGAATATTGCCCCGATATTGGGCGTTATCGGAGTCAGTCTTGTCAATGCGCAATTTGCTGCAAGTAATATACTGACGACCTCCCCCGGCGCAGCAGAAGTGACGGTGGACCGGGCGGATTTCGGCCAGGGCGATATCGTCGGCTTCGCCGTAAAGCTCGACCCGACAACCATTAACTTTATCCCTGGGGTCTACAATGTCGAATCCATCCACATCTACCGGAAAATAACCCAGCTTGACGGCAGCACCACGGTGGAGGAAGTCGCCTTCCAGGCATCGGCAGATGGGCAAAGCGAATTCAGCCTAAGCTGGGTCGCCCTTGAGTCGGACACAAGCGCGAGCAACTTCTTCGCCTTCGTCTCAACAAAACTCCTCCCCATCCCCTTCCTCGGCGAATTGGAATTGAAAGTCGCCACTGCACCGGGACCGGGATCGGGCGAGATCGCTTTTGTCAGAGCCGGTGAAATCTATGTGATGAACGCCGACGGTTCCAACCAGCAAAACCTGACGAATAATCCTGCTTTTGACGCAGGACCTGCCTGGTCACCGGATAGGACGAAGATCGCCTTTCAGAGCAACCGTGATGGCAATAACAATATCTTCGTGATGAATGCGAACGGCTCCAACCCGCAAAACCTGACGAATAATCCTGCTTTTGACGTAGACCCTTCCTGGTCCCCGGATGGGACAAAAATCGCTTTTAGGAGCACGCGAAGCGGCATCAGCCAAATCTTTGTGATGGATGCGGACGGCTCCAATCCGCAAAACCTGTCCAATAATTCTGAAGGTGACAGTTTTCCTGCCTGGTCGCCGGATGGGGCGAAGATCGCTTTTTTAAGCTCTCGCGATGGCAACCCTGAAATCTTTGTGATGAACGCGGACGACGGCTCCAACCCGCAAAACCTGTCCAATAATCCTGCTACTGACGCAGGACCTGCCTGGTCATCGGACGGCTCGAAGATCGCTTTTTTTAGCTCTCGCGACGGCAATCAAGAAATCTATGTGATGAACGCCGACGGCTCCAATCCGCAAAACCTGTCCAATAATCCTGCTTTTGACCAAAACCCTACCTGGTCACCGGACGGCTCGAAGATCGCTTTTTCAACCAGTCGCGACGGCAACTCTGAAATCTATGTGATGAACGCGGACGGCTCCAATCCGCAAAACCTGTCCAATACTCCTACTAGTGAAAATTTCCCTTCCTGGTCGCGATAAAAAAGTTCGCATGGTTTATAGGGCTGGAACTTTACTTTGTCGATTGTAATGGCTACCGGACGGAGACAAACCTCAAAAACCGATCAAAGCCATGCGGATATTGATTGCTTCCTCCTGAAATGAGTTGCAAGGGGCCCCAGGAACCGATCATTCGGACCACGGAGCCGGAAATCACGCTATGAAATTATGAAATAGAGAAAAAACATTGACATCAGTTTAGGAAAGATGTGGGCTTTGATCGATTCCCAGGAGAATCCTTCGATGTTTGTTGAAAAATGTTATGTGAGTGATACGGGAAGGATTAGAGTAGGCGGGACAACATCTTAATTTTGTGAAATTCAATGCTATGAAAATCGGAGAATAAGAAATGAGTATTTGGCTCATTATTTATGATAGGAAATTCCTTCTCTATTTAGTTTTATTCATCTCCCACTTCGCCAAGTGGCGCGGTGGGATCCACTTCCGGTGCCGACAGAAAACCCGCGTTGGCGCGCCCAATCTCGGCCCGCATCGTCGAGATCCGGTTGCCCGCAGTTAAGATAGTCTTCAGCCAACCTTTTGTCTCCGTACCCTTCAAGCAAATCTACCATCTCCGGGATGCGGGATTCATTGCCAAGGCGGATCAGATTTAATGCGGCAAGTTGTACGCCCTCTTTGGCGTCCGGCTGTACATCTTGGAAGAGCGATACGGCCGCAAGTGCGTTACCGAGCATCTGTACGGTGGCGCCTCTAGCGGTCGCGGTGTCAAAGATTTTTTTCCACGATTGCTTCCCGGACTTATTCGCAGCGGCCAGACGCATCGCCCGATCGTCCGCAGTTGCCGCAATGCCATCCAGCGTGGCCTTGTCCGTCAACTTCGCTAGAATGACCTTTAGTACATCGCGGTCGCTAGAACGCAAGGCGGCTTGTTCCAGCGCGGCAGGACCGCTAAGATGTCGTGCAGCGGTGATTCGTAGAACATCAAACTCGCCTTTCAATGCCACGGACAGCAGCTTACTTTTGTCTTTTTCTGCAGCGAGGGAGTCCACCCGTCTTGCCAGGGATTTATGTGCTCTTTGCACATCGACTGCCGGGTCTTTAAAAACTTTCTTTAATAGCCTCAAGGCTTGCTCACGCTCTTGCCGGTGGTAGGCCGTGGTCGCGATTTCGCGCAATGAGTTTTCCGCGTGCAGCGTTTTGACGATAGCAGAGCGCACAGCGGCCGACGGCTCTATCTTCAGCCGGTGGATCAGAAAGCTGTCGTCTGTTATCCGTGTCACCGCAGCCCCCCGGATCGCTGCCTGGGGATCTTTCTCCGCCCAATGGCGGAGAATTACCTGATTGGTTATTTTGCCAATATCTTTGGGCTCCAGGGCGATCTTCGCAAGCATCTTCGCAAGCAAGGCCTGATCGGTGAGCTTCGCTTCGACGAGCTTCTCTAGGGCAGCCAGACGGACGTTCACATTCTCGTCATTCATGGCGATCTTCGCGATCAAGGTTTGATCGGTGAGCTTCTCCATGGCGGCTTTGCGAATGGCCCATTCTTCGTCCTCCACGGCGATCTTCGCAAGCAAGCCTTGATCGGTGAGCTTTTCCACGGCGGCCAGGCGGATGTAAGGGTTCTTATCCCTCACAGACATCTTCGCAAGCAAGGCCTGATCGGTGAGCTTCTTCACGGCGGCTACGCGGACGTTCCCATCCTTGTCCTCCACGGCGATCCTAGCAAGCTGGGTTTGGTCGGTGAGCTTTTCCACGGCAGCTTCGCGGACGTTCACATCTTTGGCCTCCACGGCAATCCTTGCGAGCTGGGTTTGGTCGGTTGCACGGGCCACGGTTTTCAGTGTCGGGGCACAGCCAACCATAATCAGGACGTATAAAGATGCTGCGATAGCATAGGTCCAATTGATACCTTGCTTCCTGCTTTCATAAAAAATCGGCTCGGTCATTCGAGTACCTCCTCCTTTCTAAACAGGACAGAGTATGGGGTTTCTATAAATGGATAGAGAGGTAGCATATACGGCTGCCTTTTTAGGGTATTATAAGGGCTCTTGAAAACTCCAAAGTAGAGGAGTTTTCCTTTTTTCGACTTTGTTAATCAGGTTGAAAGACTACATCCTTCAGAAATATTTTTCAATTCACAGCCACTGTCACAACCAATGAAGTCAATTTGAAACCTTCGATATTTGAAGCAGCTTGTAATGTGAGTGTTACGGGAAGAACTGAGGTCAAGAACACCATCTGTCTCAGGGATATGCTTTGCGCTTACGGCTCGTTAAATAACTGGAGCCTTTATTTTCAGGCTCCTGATTTTCTATCAGATCCCCTAAGCCCGCTAAGGCAATCGGGGCTTTACCGGGTAGTTCTACACTTAAATTAAGTTTTCCGCCGATGGCTTCTACATAGCTCCGTAGGGTAGAAAGCAGCATGTCCGAGTTTTTCTCAAGGCGAGATATATTGGACTGTGGCATATCTAGAATTTCAGAGACATTGGCCTGTGTTAAGCCTGCGGCTTTCCGTAATTCATGCAAGGCATGATATTCTTTTTTCAGTTTTGCCGCCCGCGATTCTATTCGTTTTTTCCGCGCTTCGGGTAGGCTGTCCCACAATTCTTGTAGTATCGGACCTTTAGTCATGATGGTTTTTCCTTTAATCGGGTTAGATGATCGTCAAAACGATCATCCGCTTTCTTAATCAATTTTTTATAAAAGCGGTCTTCGCTCACACCGGACTTATCTCCGGCAACCAAGAGAATCGCTTTTCGCTCCGGATCAAATGCAAATGCCGTTCGCCACACGCCCCCCCCCTGCATAAAATCGCAATTCCTTCATGTTGCTATGTTTGGAATGATTGAGTGTATCCACATGAGGTCTACCCAGTTGAGGGCCGAATTCGATTAAAACCTCTACTTCTGCGTACAAGAGGTCCTGCACCTCTTCAGAAAGTGCTTTAAATTCTTCGGCAAAGCTAGGATGAAAATCAACGCTCCAATTCATAGACTACCTTATCACAAATGATATATATCGTCAACGATATACTTATAATTCTATTCAGGATATGATGGATTCACCGCGAGGCTTAAGCGACGATTTTTCCGGTTCGTGCGTTTACCCCTTTATGGGAATAGGGTCCAACTATTCCTGGAAGTCCGGACTACTTAGGCTCGTCATGGTTCCGATCCAATTTAAGATTTCTTTCTCGTCGAGTTGGAAACCCTGGCCATAGATCAAGGGGGCGATATATTTCCATTTGAATTCTTGATAAAGCGTCAGTGCTGTGGTTTCGTCCGTTAATTCAAGCAGGATGGCCAGCGCAAGTTGTGACGGTCCCGATCCGGCATAGCTCCACGAAAAACCCATGGGCGAATGGTTCTTTAATTTGAGGCTTCTATCAGGCCTTAAGGCCTTGCCGTTGATCGTGACTTTGTTTTCCTCCCATATCCCTTGAATCATTTCATCCTCCAATTCTGCGAAAGGGTGAATCTCTCCCTCCCCTTATATAGAAGGAGGGAGAGAAAGAAGCGCTTTAGAACGGGACATCCTCAAGGTTTTCTCCGTCTGTGGCCTCGGCTTCGGCCTTCGATTCGGCGGCTTTCCGCTCCATGTGCAAGACACGGTTGGCGACGATGGTTTTGGTCAGTCGGTTATTGCCCTCATTGTCTGTCCATTTTCGCGACCGAATCCGGCCTTCGACGAGGGCGAAAGCCCCTTTTTTAAAGTATTCGCCGACATATTCCGCGCTTTTACCGAAGGTGACGATGTCGTGCCATTCGGCGACGTCCTCCCCTTCTGCGTTCCGTTCGGTGGTCGCAAGGGAAAAGGCTGCGAGCTTGGATTTTTCGGTTTCATGGACTTTGGGGTCGCCCCCCAAAAAGCCGATTAAGGTGGTTTTGTTATAGGTTTTCATGGGTGTTTCCTCCTTTTGATGATGGTGCTCATGAGATCCCCGGTGTATTTCCAGAAATCTGCTTCTTCTAAAAACAAGGCCCGTTTCCCCTCAGCCGTGACAACCAATAGCTGATGGGTATAAGGGACGACCTTGAACCCCCTGACTTCGCTAAAACGGGATGCGATATACCTCGTCCGATCGATGGTCATTCTCTCTCCTGCTTCGTAACCTGGCTTTCCTTAAAAACAAATTTCTTTTTAACTGCTTTCACAAAGATTCAAGCAGGAAAAAGAAATGAGGGTCTTCAATTCGGCTGAAGGGCTCCAATGCTCAGGTATTGCGGGGGCCGTGACTGAACACAGAGAAGGCGCGGGCGCTGCGGGACCTGCTTCCTTCTTCTTCAGCCGGGGTTTTATCCTGTTCTTAAGGAGGGCGGTGCGGGTTTTGATATGCTGTCGGGATCCGGCCGGCAGGTGATCGCGCAGGGGGAGCCCCTGGGGGCGGATGGTCGGGACGTTGTGACGGAAGGCACGCATGTCGTGTTGGAGGGAACAAGGTCACCCGGAGGGCGGGGGTGTCTTTTCCCTTTCTGCTCCTCGATTGTTGGCCGTCTCCTGCCGATAGGCGACCTGAAGCGATCCAGTTCATCATTGGGCGGCAGGGTTATTTTTCTTTAAATCCAATCTTGCGTTTCTTTTGCTCCGGTTCGGTCATAAGCTGGCGGATGGCGTCAAAGACAACTTTGAATTGCGCATCGTATTTTTGCTCGAGGGTATTGAGTTTTCGGGCTAGATCTTTGTGCGTGGCCAGCATTTCACGGAGTTGAACAAAGGTGCGCATAATGGCGACATTCACAAGCGCCGCCCGTTTGCTCTTCAATACACTGGAGAGCATGGCGACGCCTTGTTCGGTAAAGACGCGGGGTGGATATTTGGCGTGTTGCCCCCTCTTTAAGCTTCCAAATTGGAATCTTAAAGTTTGATATTCTTCTGGCGTGAGCCGAAAGGCAAAATCAGAAGGAAATCGGTCGATGTTGCGGGTGACGGCCTTGTTTAAGTTTCCGGTAGTGACTTCATAAAGTTGCGCCAAATCCCGATCCAAAATGACCTTGTGGCCTCGGATCAAGAGGATATATTCTTTGATGCGTTCAGAAGAAATGAGGGTTTGTTTGTCTGTCATCCTTGGATCGTCAATTGCCTTCTGATATTTATAAGTTTGATTAAATTTCACATGGGTTGATTAGACAATTTTTCACTCAACGAGAAACCGTGTAAACAGTCATTGATGAGACTTTCTCGGTATTCAATTGAACCATGTCATTAATTCTTTCGAAGCCAACATCATGCACTAATGCAAGTTTTAAGTGGTCATCAATTGCCCATTGGATACTTTTATCGTACCTTCTAGGCGTATAACTCGAGAAGGTATTAATATTGGCAACATCAAGATCATTGTGAACCGGCAAATTTGGGGTATGGACAAATTTTTTTATGGTATAAGTTGAATCTGGAGGGATTGTATACCAATTTTGAAGCCCTAATTTTAAAAACCCGTCGTCATCATAAATCTCAAATCCTTGCGTTTGAAAATTATTGCTATCCGAGACGGATCTGACCCTGTTAAGAGGTCCGGAAATAGACGACGATATGATATGCGGCCGGAAACGCATACTTACAAGCCCAATACTCGTAACCACCCAAGATCCTATATTCACGGGAGGTAAAGCATCACTGTAGTGTTCATTAGTAAGATCTGTAATCGTTGGATGGGGCCTAAATTGAGATTCGCTCCAAGTTCCATTACCTGAATACTGTTGGTATTCCTCAATAGCAGTTTGTCTGACTATATGTTGACGGACCATCTCTTCAATATTTCGAGTTACATTATGAACTGCGGAATCGGAAACGGAAAAAAAGACAGGAAAACCGGTGTCGTTTAAAAGCTTATACTCAGTTGCCAACACCCGCGCCGGGTTCAATGCCAGCCGGTTTTGAAAGGACTTATTAAATGAGTTTATATTCAAAGAAGTGACGCTTAACTGTTTTGGAACAAATTCAACAAAAAATTTAAAGGTAAAGACTGCCGTATTTCCCGCCTTATCTTTAATAGAAACCTCTATAAAATGTTCTTGTAACGGTGTCGCCTGATGCCAATTTTCATGCAGGAATTCGGAAACGAGCGGCACTATAAAACGGTAGTTCGGCAGGGTACAGACGCTACAGAAAATTAGAGGAAGGTCACGCCAAGGCGTCAAAATGCTTCCATCCAAGGAATATTGTAATTGTGCCTTAATCTCATTGTCCTGCGTAAATACTCCATTTATATTTGGATCATCGACGTGAAGTCGAATATAAGGAATGTTCTGCTGATTCAATGGCCCTTCCAGAACCGCCGTGCCATTCAAGGAAACTTTATCCGTCTCGATTCGAATCGGAATATTCGATGATTCAGCGAAGGAAAGTTTTTGCGTAAATACCTGCCCGTCTGAAATAAAAGTGGCGTTGCTGTACAAGGGGTCGATCGATGGCGGAATCGTATCCATCGTCATCGTAATAAAGGCGTTAGTCTGAGTCCCAAGCGAATCCGTAACGATTACCGGTAGGATTCTGACAAAGGCCGCCGATTGCCCTGGGTTGGGCGGAACCAATGGGACATCAACGCTCCAAGTTTTATTTTCTATATCGAGCGCCGCCGGCAAACCGTTCACCGTGATGGATTGAATTCCCTGACCGTTTTCAATGTAATTTCCAAAGAGCGCTGCGGGTGAACTGTTTACCGTGGTCGGAGAAAGCACATTGATGACCGTCCCCTCATTAGCAAAATTGATCCGAAAGGTTCGATAGCTCTCATTGCGAAGATTATCGGTCGCTCTTACCCCGATCTGATATTCGCCGTCTAAATATAAGGACGTATTGATCAAAACAGTCGGATTTCCCGGATCTAAAGCTTGATCGATGTCTTCGCCATCGATATCGAAAACAACCGATTTTAGACCCACGACATCCGAAACATTTACAGTGAAGGTAAACACTCCATTATGAAACAAGCCTTCGGCTTCTGCTGGCGTAATAATTGGGCCTTCCGAGTCTATCGGTTCAGGACTTAAACCCCCAAAGATCGGATGGCCCAAACCGCCTAAGCCTTCCGCAAGGGTAACGGCCTGGGAGAGCGTAACCCCTGTTTTATTTTTTGCACTGCCGACCATCCCCATCAAGTGCCGCGCAAATCCTGAGCGATAAGAATTTGCATCCAAGGACACAAGGCCAAAACCCAGATCCAGGACCGTTCCTGTTTCAGAATCAAGGCCTTTTCCATCAAGGAGGCCGTCCTCTGAAATGTCCCGATACATGACCTGAGACAAGGCAATAGAATTCCATATGGCATGAATATCAGCCCCATTCGATACACTGGCCTCTGCCGTCCAGCTTGAAATGGCTGCGGCCATAAAGCCGTATTTTAGTTCAGGCGTGAATGTTGTGCTGACGTTATCGATATCGGTAATGTTATGGGGGACTGTGGTTAAAACATCGACTCCGGCCATTGTGGAAATGGCTGAGGTCGCCTCTGTAACCGCGTTTTCGATCCCGCTTCCCTCTTTCACTTTATAGGCGACCAGCCCCGCCGCCAGATTGGTATAAGGCGTGACCATTAAACTCAATGACGTTCCAGATCGATAAAAAGTCACGGCCCGTAAAACTTGACTTGATTTTAAACTTACTGATTCGCCGCTGGCCTCTTCAATATACGATCCCCCTTTTACTTCGATCAAAATATGTTGATCGGGAACCGCAAAATCGAGGCTGTAAAACCCTTTCTCATCGGTAATCGTCGAGCCTATCACCTCCCCTTTCACACCATCTTTATAGGCATAAATAGTCACGGTTCCACTGACAATCTGGGCATCGACGGCAAAGCCTTCAACCGAGGAAGCCGCCCGCCGTTGCGGGTTCCCGTCATTGCTACCGCAAGCAACAAGGCCGACTATCGAAATCGAAAGAAGTAGACCGATCATTTTTTTAAACATTGGATATCCTTTGGTGTTTACAGAAAGGGTTTCTAATAAAGTATTGTTCCTAGTATCATAAACCGAGTGATGTCCCCCGAAATCGGGATGTCTATTTGTGCATGTACTCCAAAATCTAGCATAAGCCAGCGTTTTAAAATCGTACTGGCATTGATCAATAGATTCACGGCGTCTTCCTGCCGATCCGGTAAATCCTGGCCAATAAAACCGTCTTGATCCAGCAGAAAGCGGCTTCTAAATTCATCTTGAGAAAAACCGAGGCCCACACCAAACCAGGGCTTCCATTGCCTTGAATACCGAATACGCCATTGATAAGAAGCATTCAAGCCTAAGTTTTTGATTTGGGCGCTCACTTTGTTCCTTTTATTTTCCAGATCGAAATCGCTATAAAATAAATGCAAAAAAAGTCGCCGATCCCGATTTATTTTAAGCGTTCCAATCGCATTGAAGTAACTCGGCTGAAAATTAAGGGCTGTACTCCCTTCTGGATCGTCCACGGAGTTGACCGAAAGACCAAAACCCGCCCCCGCTTTCCAATCGCGGGCTGAAACAATCGACGACATCAATAATAAGATGAAGACCATTACAATCGAAGCTCTCAAAAGGTTTCCTCGACACGAATCAATAAATGCTGTGGAGACGAGCGAATCGTTTGTTTCAATCGTGTCTTTTCTTCAATCACATTGCCTGTATCGTTCAAGAGCGAATCGGCCGCTGCCGATCCCGCCGCGCCGACAAGACTCCCTTGTCCAAGCTGATTAACGACCTCCCCTCCTGCCGCAAGTAAGCCTTTAGAGGTTGAGCGTTCGACAATCATCGTAGAATCCGCTGAGATGATCCCGATCAGTCCCGCCGTCTTTTGAAGATCGAAGACAAGCCCCTGAATCTCGAATTCAAGGCCATCGGGGGTGATGCCTTTCTCGACGAGTAAATCGAGTTTCTTGGTTCCACTGTTATAGCCCTTATTCGCGAACAAGGTTGTCCCTGCCGGTAAGCTCTTTCTTCGGCCCGGCACGCTCTTCGTTGTATAGATCTCAATGAGCCCGGGTTCGGAATTCGTTGCGGAGCGCCTCAATTCGCCTTCAATCCAAGTCCCGATCCGAATCCCGAAAAACTGTTTTTTCGGCGGGGCCTCTGCATCAACAGCCCCCTCATATCCAGACCTTGGGGGTGAAGCGTATTCTCCGGGGATTTTTTCAAAAAATATCTGGGAAATTCCCTCCCCTTCTTCATTCATTTCCTCATCATTACCCTCTCCTCGAACCGTATTGTTTTTTCCTCGGTCTGCATTTTTACCGCCCTGCCATTTCTTTGAGGTCGCTTTTTTAATCGGTTTTTCTTTAGGAAGTTTTGGATCTGATTCCGGCTTCTTCTCTATGATGACCGCTTTCTTTTCTACGATTTCTTTACCTACCTTCTCCGGCTTTTTTTCAGGCTCCTTTTCCGGGCTTTCAGGAATCAGCGCCTTCCGGTTTTGAATATCGATATTCTCGGCTTTTTGTCTCCGCTCGTCGTCCCAAAGATTTAAAAGCGCACTGACTTCATCAATGGTAATTGAATACGCCGGACCCGGAATCAGCATGAGCAAAATTAGAAAAATTGTTACCATTTGGTTTCGATCTTTCCTTTGTTTGTGATGGCTTCCAAAGTCAAATATTCATCTTCCGATAGGACATCGGCAGTCACCGAAATCACACCCGTATATTTTTGATCGGCCATGAGTCGAGGGGGCAAGGAAGTCTCCGAAGGAAGTTCAAGCGAAGCGCCTTGTTCTTCATTGGTTTGTAAAAGCCGTATATGGCTCACGCTTAATCCACTGTCACCCTCATTTTCAATTTCATACACAAAAGAGACGTAAGGCCCATAAGTCACAGATCGATCCACGTACAAAACGACTGCATCCCTCCCGAAGTTAAAAATAGCCTCTTCTTTTATATTTTTTATTTTTGGTGTCTCGACAATAAGTTCTCCGATTTTTGCCAGCACTTTTTGACTGGCCAGCGCATCTACTTTTTCAAGCTCTTGCTGATAATCGGCCTCTAACGCGAGAATCCTTTTATCGATCACTTTTTGAATCAAGACCTCCTGCTCTAAATCCCCTAGTTTAAAAATAATATCTGTCACTTGATCATCCAGCTTCTTCGTTGTCCGCAGCTCAATGGTGATGAGGTAATCCGCGGCGGTAATAAAAAGAATGCCGCGATACTCGGGCATGTTCTCCTTGAACGCTTCATCAACCTTGGTCCGGTCGATATCCACCACGAAGGAATTCCGCTCCTTTTGGCGATCCGTTCTAAAGACCACATTGGTCGAATTTAGCGTAAAAGGGATGTAGCTTTCCTTGTGGTCATCTAAAACAAAGGGAAAGACAAAGCGGGTGCCTAAGTCCGGCACGATCTCGACCACCAAATTCGTGAATTTCTCAAGAGTCACCGTCTTTCTCTTGGGCTCTGCATAGACATTCACCACAGAGATAAAAAAGACAATCAAACTAATTATCGTTAATCGCCGCAATTTCAAACCCCCGTATTTTTAAAGACGTTCGTGGAACCGAGTTAATAAAGAGCGTGATATCAAAAGGGCTATCCGTCGGGGTGCCGCTCAGAGGATAGACCGTTAAGATCCCCTTAAACCGTGCGGCCACATTTAAACCCTTTCTTTCAAGAATCTGTGGCGGATTTTCTTTTTGATCAAAAAGAATGTTTGAACGGGACCGGGCCTTTTGCACTTCTGCAATATATCCGTCTTTTTTCTCCGCTTCGAGAGATTGCGTTCGTAACGCTTTCGTCATTGTATTCAATGTAATGGTGTAATCGTGAACAATCGTCTCGCTGTTCATGCTTAAATAATGCGTTAAAAAATTCATCCCGCCCACGAGAATCTCATTATCGCTACGCATGGCCTCATCGACAAAATCGATATCCCCGACATAAACCCCCGCCTCATTGACCACCTGCACCGGCTTAGGAAGGAGCATATAGAGAAACATGCCTCCCAATAAGACAAGAAAGGTAAAAAGAAAGAGTAACCATCCTAGAATAGAATAACGGCGCAATTGAACCACAAGCCAACCGGCTTCACCGTGGGCGCTCAAGAGTTCATTTTTTTTAATCTTTTTAGAGACACGATCGGTCGTTTGTTCCAAGGCGTCCCCGCCCATCCCGGCTATTTTAGATATCGCCATTAAACACTCCTTTTGGGTTTTTGAGACTGGAAATGTTTATTCGCAAAAAACCCTTTTGTCTTATTTTTTCTCTTACGCTCTTTTTCCTGCGTTTCCGCGTCGTTTGCGGTCGGATTTGGGTTCGCGTTTGCGGTCGGCCCTCCCCCGCTAGAAGCGTTTTGTGAAGACCCCGGCGATGCACTTGAAGAATTTGAATTGGAGTCTGGCGGGGGTGCCGATCCCCCCGGACCCATCGGACCCATACCGCCATTATGATTTTGATTGGGCGTCGGTCCCCCGGTCCCAAGGCCCGCACTTGCGCCAATGGGTCCGGCAGCGGCCCCTGTTATTGCAGACATCAATGACGCATGTTTTCCCGCTTCAGTAAGCGTTTTTCCCCCGCTCATCGCCATTTTGCCAGCGGTCGTCGCGCCCTTGATTCCTGCAAATCCAATCGCAAGCCCTCCGGTGATAAAGGGCATCGTCAATTGAAAGAGGGCTGAGGTATTCATGACAAGATACCCGGCAATGAGAGGTGAAACAATTAATATCACAAGCGTTACAATATTCATAACCGCAAAAAAAGCTTTAAAGGCCTCATCCATACCCTGAGCAAGATGCTCTGGATTCTTTAAAAGCTCTGCTGTTGCGCCTTGGAAGATGAGGCCAAACGACCCAAGAATTATGGCCTCGATCACCGGCCATAACATGAGACCCCCTAAAAGCAGCAACCAACCCTTCAAAAGTTTAAAGTTTGCCGTAATTGAAATCGGAATCGCAATCAAGCCGTAAATAATGACGACCGAATAAATCACCGCGTGTGCGCCTTTCAAAAAGACGTGCATCGCCGTCACCAAGAAAAAAGAACCCCAATACAAAGCGCTTATTACAAGCATAGGGACGCTATAATCATTGAAAAATTTTGGGACCCCTGTTTTCCCCTCTGCGACCGCCGCTTTATTGATCAATTTTTCGCTGGCGATCATGAGATCGTCCACATTGCCAATATTGTATATCACCGCAAAAATTTCGTTCATAAAACCATTAATCAAGGTCATGACAGCAAAATATAGGCTCAAGACGGTGCCCCATAACAACATATCTTTTAAGGCCCTTTGCCACTTATCCAAAGACCCCATGCCGTCTAATTGGGTTTCAAAAACACGAACGGCCACAGCGATAAGCAGCAAGACCGGAGAGATGCGCGAATAGACCAGCCAGGCTTGTTCTTGAGTGGCAGTATAAATAATGTGGGGATCTAAACTATTGAGTAAGAGCGTCAGTTCGTTCAATCGGATCTCCGAAAGGCCCTAAAGATATTGGCTGTTTCTTTCATCGCTTCTTTTTCCTTACGCTGTGCCTCAATTTGCATGATCTTCTCGGCCTCTTTGTCTTTACGATCCAAGACCTGCAAAACGGCCATCGTCGATGTGGATTCGGCAACGGTCTTGCTGCTATCCCGTTGCCGCTGCTCCTTATTCGCCTTTTTGATGTTGACGGCCGCTTGGGTCTGTAAGATGCCAAGCCGTTTTAAATTTCCGATCCGAAGGGCCAAGTCCTGGGCATATTCGGCATTATCTTGTCCCGCGCCGACAAGATTTTCGGATTCACTCTGCAAAGCCCCTAATTTTCCCAAGGCATCGGCCCCCTTAAAATATTCCCCGGATTGAAAATCATCGGCAATGGCTTCCACATCGAGATTCGAGATCATGTCATAGGTCTGATAACTATCTTTGATCGTATTTTCGACCTCGACAAAGGCGTCGAGTTGTTCCTTAATGAGCTTGTAGGTGCTGACCATTTTAGACCACATCGCCATCAACTGCTTATTCGCTGCCGGATCGTTCACGATCATCACAGCGTCGGAAGCGAAAGTGAAATTTAAAAAAATGACTGTCGATAACAAAACCAGGATCAACCGCCTTTTCATATCGTCACCTCTTCCTTGAAGGCTCTAAAGCGTTGCAAGCGCTCTAAAGGATCTTGGGTTTGTTCAGCAATAACATCTTTCATGGCGAGATCCTTCGGATTAGAATTCATCAGATCAAGAATCATATTCGGAAAGGTCAAATAGAGATTGTAATATTCATCGCCTATAGACTGTATCGAAGGCCGCCAATCAAAATTAATCGGATAAGGAAAGGATTTCCAAAGATCCAAGGGGGCCTTGGGCATCTTGATTCGCTCTGCAATCTCCTTGTGATCGTCCGAGCGATAGAGAAGAGATCGAAGCGGCATGGAGTTGACCGCCTCCCCGATCACATCGATTTCAGAAAGCCCTTGCGTCACAGGCATCACCCATGCCGCTTCTTTTCTTCCCATTCGCGAAAGTTCACGGATAAGCTTTCCTATGGCCTCCGGCGCAATCGCGATAAATTTGTGCATTTCGTCTAAAACAACCGTTGCCGGATTGCCTCTTGAAAAGGCCATTTGATCGAAGAGGAGGGAGATAAAAATCAGATAGAATTTTAATAACTTGGGATTGGCTTTATCCACGTTTTTTAAATCGACCCCGCAAATCCCCTTCTTCAAGGTCAGATTGGTCTCTTTGGAAAAAATACGCCCCTCGGCGGTTTCCAAAAAGCTTTCCAGATTCGCGGCCATGCTCTTTGCCGCCGCTTGTTGCTCTTTGGATTCTAATTCTAGGTGTTCCAATTTACGATGAAAATCGGGCAAGAGCGGCGCATTGGTATGAGAAGGTTTTTTTGCATACAGCACTTGCAACGCCGTTTGACCCGCTGCCCGCTCATGGACCGTAAGTTCGGTCCGGCCATCGGTTAATAAGAAGGCGAGTACATTGATTGTGGTTCCGGCCAGCGTCGAATTTAAAGGAAGATTCGCGGTCTCGTCGGCCAAGTCATAGGCCGGCAGAGGATTGACGACCGTTTCTTCCGGTTCAATGCGGGTATAGGCATCGGGACCGTTAAGGGATGTCACAAGCCATTCGTATGAATTGCCCACTTCCGCAATGTAGTAGTCCATCCCAAGGGCATAGGTCTCGGCGATCCGCGTGCCGACTTCAACGCCTTTTCCCGATCCCGTCATGGCAATGACAAAGGAATGCCCCACTTTTTGATCGAGGTAATTAAAGCCGATCAATTGGCCCGAGACCCCAAGTCTTAAAGAATCTGGATTCGGATCACCGGCCTTAAACACTTGCGCCGGAATCATGTTGGCGACTTGCTCGCCATGATCCGGGCGAAACATGGGGACTCTGTAGCCCTGGCCCGGCATCCCCGCCCGCAAGTACGGAAGCTGAATATAATCCTGTGTTCTGACCTGTCCCCCATTGCCGACGACCCAATCCACGATGGATTCCGTCTCCCGTTTTAAGTCCTCGGCGGGACCGTGAAGATGAATAATAAAACTGTTATTAAAGATAGAAAGACTGTTTTGGGTGACATAGCTCCTAAAGTTTGCAAGATCGGTAATGGCAAGGTCGGAGCTTTCCCTCCCTTTATCACTGGCAGTCCCGGTCGCGACTTTTGTTTCTCGTTCGCTCTGGTCCATCGCCGCTTTTTTATCGATGGGGAAAATAATCTGCGAGACATGGCAGGGAATCGATAAAGTCGATAAGGGGAAAAACCAGGCGGGTGCAGCATCGGGATACATATGCAGCAGCAGGACTTTCGTTTCCTGCCCAGCAATACGGACATTCCCCTTATGGACCTCGGGCCGGGCCGCGAGGATCTGTTCCGACAAGAGAAACACGGGGTCGTAGCGGATAGATCTATTCTTAGGAAATCCCGCCCGACCATAACTTTGGTAGATCCGCCGGAGATAGCTTTCAAAGGGCGCAACCTCCCCTCCCGGCAACTTCCTTGCCAGAAGGTCCGCTTTTTCCAATAGATCGTTGGCGGCCTGGCTTTGTTTTTTTAAGGCCGATTTGACCCCAAAGCCAAAGCTTTTTTTCGGGAGCTTGGTCAACACAAGGCCAACGCGGTTGCTCATCGCGAAGGGCGCGAGATGATCGGCTTGGGCCTGGCGCAAGCGTTTGGCGACCGCGCCGCCTCGAATCTGCTTCTTTTTAAGATAGGGGGCGAGTTTGCTATAATCCCACTCCCGCCAGAAATGAGATTCCGCGCAGTATCCAATCTCAATATAATTTAAGGCCGTGGCAATTCGCTCCCAAGCCGCCTGCCGCTCCCCCTGGGAGAGCATTTCGACATCGAGCCCCTCCCAACAGACACGGCGCCGTCTTGATGGGCAATAACATGATCACCGAGCGGATGGGACCAAGAATATAGATCCGCGTATTGTTTTATCATTCTTCCGTCCACGTTTCGGATGTCACGCGATTGGCTTCTTTTTTCGCCGCCCACATCACCGGAATAAAAGAGAGATCCTCTCCAAACCAAAAACCCAAGCCGACAAGGACGAAACAAAGGCCCGCTAAAACCATTGTCAACACGCGGAAGGGATAAGGCAGGATCAGGGAAAGGAAGATAGAAATCAAGAGGCCAAAGATACCGGCCATAGACCATAAGGGAAGCCCCCACAAGCTTTTCGTTTGGAACCGTCCATTAAATGCACCCATATCTTAACCCGTCACAAATCTTGCGATTGCAAAAATAAAACTCCCGATCAGAAGGGATACCCCCGATCCAATCAAGATCTTTTGACCCGCCTGAGTCCCGGCGCTGATCGTCGCGCCGGCCCCCACGGTCAAGCCTAATATCCCCACAATCCCGCTCCAAAACAGAACGGCATCGACCAGTTTCTTTCCTTCGGAATCCAGCCGCCCCGCACTTGGGATACGCGGCCTTGCCTCTACTCCAAGCTCTAAATAAGGGCTTGCAACAAAAATGAGCAAGAAAAAAAGACAGGCGAGAATAAAAGGATGCTTCATTTCGTGAACTCTCTCGCGATGGCAAAGACCAAGGAAAGAATAATCAATGCGCCCCCCGCCCGAAGTAAGACCACTTTGCCGTCCTGCCCGCCTTTTAAAACCAAGACCCCGGCCCCCGCGACGAGCCCCAAGACGGCGAGGATGCCCGAGATCATCATCGCGGTGTTCGTAAATTGTTTTCCCTTTTTTTGCGCCTCCGCCTCTAAGTTGCCGCCCGAATTGGCGTAACTCGGAAGCTTAAAAGCCGCCTCCGCCGGGCGCTCAAGTGCGGGAATCGGAACGAAGATCAAGCCGACGAACATCAAAATAAAGAGGGTTGGATATTTCATTTTATTCTCCCTTCGTTTTTATTAATCATGGTATAACATGATTAATGTAAGGATTCAAGTCAATATTGTTTCATCTTGCCGCTTTTCTTTTAAGTTCAAGGTCTCTTACCGATATCCAATTGAAGACCCTCATGGTCCCCTTTCCGAAACCATATAAAACAGGAAGGAGTAAGGCATCGAGGTTGATCATCATGATCCCGAATAAAAGACATTCTTGAAAGATGCTGGCCGCTTGAAACCAATCGACGATTTGCTCGGCCTGGACATAGCCCAAGACCGGGATTAAAAAGGTGTTCAATGTCCACTCGCGAATCGGACCTCCGCCGAAATACCGCCCATCATAAAAGGTGGTCGGGAGAAATCCGATGGCGTTCAACAGGAGAACGGGCAATGCCAAAATCGGGCCTAAACGAATCCAAGTCAGCATGTCTAGGCCTCCTTTCTCTTCTTTCGCGTGGCAACTTCCTCAATCCGTCTTTTAAGCGCAAGCGAATCTTCCCCGCCCATGTATTTTTGCCAAAAGTTCAGTCCATGGCCTTCTTCATGCGTTCTGGGGGGCGGCAAGGAACACGCTTCCCATCCTGAAAAATCGGGCCGTTGAAGTTGCACCTTCCAAAGCGGGTTCACTGTCTTTCCCCCTTCTTCCACCAATGTTGAGACGAAGGCCTCACCGGGATTCAATTCTCTCAATTGTCTGTCCTCGATGCGGTCTTGCTTCCGTATCGACATGGTTTCCCCTCTGACGACGGAATCCGATTGTGTAATCTCGGCCACCTCAAATTCACAAAGGAGCTGCCGCGCATAGTTGGCCGTTGCGCCCCCTTGAATCCGCCCGATGATCTTTGTTGCAATCGTATCGTCTAAGGCATTTAGAAAGGTATGATTCACGGCGTCTAAATGGGCCGTGGATTGAAAACCAAAAGACAAAGGCATCTCGGCAGAGCGGCAACGCGCCGAAAAGGGCGCGAAACCTTCGTGAAAAAACCCGCTCCAATCGTCAAAAAACAAAGGGAAGACCAAGAGGTCTTTGGTCCCGCCCAATTGCCGTTTTCGGGCCTCCACCTCAAACAAATTGATCAGGGCTACGGCCACGTCTTTAGAGAGTTCAGTCAGGGGAAGATGGGCATAAAATGTAAGCCCCCCTCGAACAATCTCATCAATCTTGATATCGGGCTGATAACAATTCAGCCGATCGGCATTCGGCCCTGTGGTAAAGAGAATCAAGCGATTTAACATGCCGGCAATATTTTTCAAGCGCGTTTTAATGGGCAGATCAAACCAGATTTCTGCAAACCGAATCGCAGAAGCATCGAGGTCTAAGCCCCGCGCAATCCGGAGCAACTCCCCGGCCGCTTTGGGCACAGTCAACACCACATAGAGGTCTTTCAGATTGACAGGACGGCCTAGATTCACAAGGAGAGGTACTATCCTAGAGAGCACCGCCCGTTGATCGTCGGAATAAAAATTTGTCGTGCTGGTCTCCCCGATGAGCAAGGTGGTCAGTCGGTCGATGACATCAGAGGCTTCGCCGGAGAGAATATTGATCGCGCCGGAGCCGGGCAGCTCACTGGAAAAGAAAAAGTCGGGTTTTGCGCCCATGGCCACAAACTTTTTATAGGTATCGATATCTCCTTTACCATCAAAGAGCGCATACCCGGAGCCCGGCGCGTAGCCCTTGATCGCTTTCAATTGACCCAAGATCACCGATTCGGTCTTACCCGACCCTTGCGCTCCCAATGCAATCACACCCAAATTAAGCACTTTTTTACTAATGAGTGCCTTTTTAACGGGTACCGGATTGTTCGGATCGGTAAGCTCTTGAGCTTCGCCCAAGAGCCAGCCTTGGGCGGGTGAGCGTTTGTTTCTGCGCGGAGAGACCAGAACTATAGATAAGATGAAGGCCAAAAAGGTAATGCCGGGCCAGACCCAAGAAAATTTGAAAAAGGAGGTGGCAAGGAAAACATCGAAGGTGAACACAAAACCGATAATGATTAATATGAGTTTCATGAGGATGTAGACTCCTATTAAAAGGCCCAAAGGGGCGGAAGGTAGAACAATTCCGCTTCAAGTCCCCTTCGATTGATCCAGCGGCCATGTTTTTCCAGTTGGGCTTTATTGGTGGTCGCGACTAAAAAACGATGTGAAACCATGCGCCAATTCACCGCGCCTTTGAGGTCGCAATATTTTTCGTTTTTCTTATGGCCTCGCGAGAGGGTCGTACTAATGCGGTCGGAACCCATGAGATAATCGTCCAAGAGGACGAATACGATTTTTCCGTCTTGCATACCGGCATGTTCTCCATGCGAGGGGTTCAGCCCTAAACGGTATAAAGAAGATTTCTCTAAAAAACGAAAATCGGAATGGCTTTCCCGCAACAAGATCTCGCACTGGTTTCGATGGCAGGTATGGGCCATCACCGACCAGGACGACTTTCTGAAACCGGAAGGCAAGGGAACGTCCAGCGCCCGCGAACCCGAACGGGTCAATATCCAGACATTCGGCAAAACCCCTTTTTCGGCCTGGATCAATCGTTCCGCCCGCAGGGAGGATAGAGCTTTGCTCACGGTCGATTGGGTATAGCCTGACCAATATTCA
Organism: Nitrospirota bacterium; assembly: GCA_029261155.1. Classification (GTDB taxonomy): domain Bacteria; phylum Nitrospirota; class Nitrospiria; order SBBL01; family JAADHI01; genus JAJDBU01. Next base: position 22,660 of record JAJDBW010000003.1, read on the forward strand.
AGCTGCCGCTCTGTGGCATAAACCAATCGCTTGATCTGATTTAAAATCGTTTGCTGTGAAGGACTCAAATAGACGGGTCTCACTGCCCTTGCCCCTCAAGGTCCTTGAGAATGTCAGAAGCCCGCTCGCTGATAATCCTCAAAAGGTCTTCTTTCTTGGGCTTGCTGGGTATTTTGATTGCCTCAAGAGATTCACTTTGCCCGGAAAGACGTTGGAGAATCTGCACGACTTCAAGCGCCCTGGCATACGGAACTTTCACGAGGACTTGCCGCGACTTCTTTTCCAAAATGAGTTTTTTATTGTTCCAGAAGGTCGAGACCGAGAGCGTCCCTTTCCTGATTCTTTCTTTGATGGCCTCGGGGGCGTCATGAAGTGCGCGTTGCTTCGTAATCCACGAAGGGTCAACCCCTAACTTTTCGCCCAAGGCTTTATCTGTAAAGTGATGTCTTTTTTTCAATTCTGAAAGTTCTTCGGCCAGCTCCAAAGGGGGGTAGTCTTTTCTTTGTTTATTTTCGACGAGTTGTTTTAATCGAATATCAAGAGAACCAAGATCTTTCTCTTCGACTGTGGCCCGGATCGTTTTTTCCATTAAAACATCGCGGATGGCTCTAAGCCGTCGTTCTCCCCCGACCAAAAGATATTTTCCATTCGGTTTCGTTTGAACCAAGATCGGTTGAAGTTGTCCATGTTCTCGGATCGTTTCAGCCAATTCTTCTAAATCGTCGAATGTTTTCCGCGCCTGTTCTTCGACTTCAATCAGATCAACGGGGACAACGAAGGAACTGCTGTCACTGACCACGGATAGAGTGTTTGCATCTCGGGCCTGTTCTTTTTCCCGCGCCGCTTTTACTAAGTCTTCTGTTTTCAAGAATTCTCCTTTTTATTTCTAAAAAATGTTAGGTCAACACATGAAGCGTGATCTCTGGCAGTCTCGGGACATGCGCCGAAACAAATTTGGCTTGTCCCCAAACCTGTTTATGGCCTTGCCATAAGGCCAGCTTCGCTTTGATTTGCTTTTGGGTGTAATGTCCGCTATCGGCTTCAACCGCGACCGGCTGTCCCGTCTCCTCATCTGTAAAAACGGCGTCCGGTCGATGCCCGCCAAAGGCGGTGATCTCTTGTTCTGTGAGTCGATTCGCCAGACGAAAATCCGCCGGCCGCCCCGATTGATAATAAAGATCCGAGGTGATCAATTCGTGAAGCGCATTGCGCTTCGCCCCGATCTCCGGCAACTTCCCGCCCCAAGCCGCCGCTATTTTTTTATTTGAAAACTGATACAGATTTCTCATGCCACACCCTGGAATAAACAGTTTCTTTTTCTGGATTAACCCTGCCCTTTCAAGCCGTCCTAAAGACCGCGCCGCCCCGCCCTTTAGATGATTATAATGATGCTCATTTGCGAGTTTATCGGACAAAACTTGAAGACGAGAAAGGTCACGCAAAAAGGCGCGGTCGGCAGAAAGCAGTCGAATCTTGATCTGGGATTCGGCAAGTTTAATGAGTTTTTTTGTTTTTGGATTGTATCGTTTTAAGCTCATGTTTAAGAGGTTTACCACATCAAAATATGAATTGCAAGCCCTTTTTTTAAGTTTTTTTAATTCTTATTAATTATTTTATTATGGCCCTAGCCCCGCTTGAAATTTATTCCATTTCATTCCGATATATTTCCTTATTAATAAAAAGATGGAGACAAAAACCCGACACGCTTTTAGAAAATGATGGCGATAATTCCTTAAAATGTTTTAAGCGATTTAGGTATAAAATAAGGATAAAAAAGCAAGACGGATATACTCATTCCTGCGGAATAATTATTAGAATATCCCCAATCTATTAACAGTTTATAAAGGAAAAAGTGAGATTCGATCAAAAACGGAGAAAAAGAAGGAAAAGAGAATTAATAGGAAAATAGGTTAAAACAAGGAAAAACTAAAGTTCTTAAAATATGTATTTAAGGATGACGGTTTTAATCCCCGATTCGGAAAAGGGTCTTAGGACTCTGCAAGCGAAATAAAATAGTCTAGTTCCTGCGGAATAATATTTTAAATAATTATTTATTATCAATTACTTATAGCACTAAAATCGATTTTCGGTTGAAACAAAGGGCTGAGTAAAAATAAATGGATTGAAGATGAAATTTCTAGAGGGGTGTCTTTGGGTTTATTCTTTGTCTTTATGATTATTCTTTAATGTAAACGGTCACTTCTACCGCTGTTTCCGCTTGCGGAACGAACGCTGAGCAGGCGAATTTAGCGGGCACTATCAGCTAAATCGCCGTGCGAAGCATGGAAAATGATGTCCGAAGGACGCCGTAGGCATCTTTTTACATGTGAGTTCCGCACGAAATCGAGACCGGAATACGGTCGGAATGTCTTGAAAGATATGATGCAACGCGGAATATCTCATGGAATATGAGCAAACACCGCATTTGCGGCCCTGAAAGGGCGTGTGGCGATTGCCTTTTTTGTCTTTTTTTGGTGAGGGGTTTGCTCTAGGGCAGGATCAGTTATTTTTTGTATTTTTTTTGGAGGGCGAGTTCGACGAACCAGCCCATCGATCTTTTTTTCCCGGTTTCCTCTCTGTCTTTTTCAAGTTGTCGAAACAGTTTGTCCCCGCCTTTGGAAACATAGTGATCAAGGGCTTGATCGATGAACCAGCCTTTTTGTTTTTTATCGCCCTTGTCTTTTGAGTCTCTTTGAAGGGTTTCTAATAAGCGTTCGGTTTCTTCCGAAAGCTGAAAAGTCCCTCTGACAAGTTTGGTTTTCTCTGAACTGTGCTTTTTGGTCGGCTTATTTCTAAGGCGGGCTAAAAGAATCATCGTTTGGGGAGAAAGATAAAATGTAAGTTGTAGATTTTTTTTCTCTAATTTTGGCCTGACCACAATCCGGTTAATCCCCTGCATGATTTGTCGTTGCGGGATTTTGCCATAGACCGGCGATCAATTCAAGAAGAAGTGGCTTAGATCAAACAAGCCAACCGTGGCCCGACAAGACCGCCCAAGGCTTAATTAGTGATTTTTTATTTCTTTTAGTGAAAATTTTTTTTGGGCGGTCTGAGGAGATTTGAAGCGGTTTTATTGTGGGTGGAAGATTGGAAATCAGGGTTTGAGATCGGCGTAAATGAAAAACGGCTTTATTTGCCCCAGGAGCGATTTTTTTCTCTTTTGATGCCCTCCCTTTGCCAAAAGGGATAAAACAGGCCCCCAGGGGCCATACTGGTCCAAAAACTGCAGTTTTTTTACTAAATGCAGGAGCGTAGCGACTTTCTTTTTGGGTTTAGGGGTTTTAAATCTAAATGGAGATTGAGACTTTGTGTCGAACACCTTAGTAGGCCACGCAGAGCGTGGGGCGGAGGGAGCAGAGCGAACGAAGGGTAGGAGGTTTTGTCCTGCGAAAAATGTTTTTGAGTTTATTTTTATCGTTTTTAATTTAGATCTTTTAAAAGAATAAATATTTTTTATTTATAAAAAAGAATAAGAAAGAAAAGAATAGGAGCCGAAAACGCCAAATTGGGGCATATATTTCAATAGTTTATAAAAAACAGCCGTGAACCCTTCCTACCACATGGCCGGACTTATCCACAATTTTCCGTAATTTTGGCCCTTAAAATTCGCTTATCCCCAGGACCGTGAACTCTTCCTATCACTTTTTTCACCGGCCGTGAACCCTGCCTATGACCTCCGTGAACTCTTCCTATCACTTTTTCACACATTTTATTTCGGAAACTCGGCTTAAAAAACGGCTCTGAACACTTCCTATCACTTTGGGTACTCCCTGCCTACTACTTCCGTGAACCATCCCTATTACCCGGCATGAACGATGCCTATGACCTCCGTGAACCTTACCTACTACCCAGCCCTGAACGATTCCCATGATTGCTGTGAACCTTTCCTATGACCTTCGTGAACGCTACCTACTAGTTCTGTGAATCCAACCTATGACCTCTGTGAACACTACCTACCACTTTGCGTGAACGTTACCTACTACCTGCGGTGAACTATTCCTATCACTTTCCGCGAATTTATAAAAAAACAAGGCCCCCTACCCTATTCGTACACAGCGCTTTCGATGCCCATGGGGCTTTTCTTTTTCCGGGCATTGGCCGCTTTCACATCCTTGATGAAGTCGGAATGCGCATAGAGGCTGTAAAGGACGTCCTCAATTTTGTTATTCCGGCCCTTTTTCTCTTCTTTTTTGAAATGGTTGATGGTCCTATTCACCGTCAGTTCCTTGAGTGTCTTTTCAAAATTCCGGATTTGATCGGGGATCCGTTTATAGGGAAATAAGCCACTATCCCGAACGATCGAGGATAAGAGGATGTCATAAGACGTCAGGTGGCTGGCATTCACGTAATGGTGTGACAGGCGCTTCATCAGCCAACGGGAAGGCTGATGTTTGAGCTCCATCATTTTGGCGTAATTGTATTGACGGTAGGTGACTTCGTTGACGCTCTTGCTGACCAAGGCGGGTAGCCTGGCCATCCAGTAGCCGGAGGGATCTTCAAGGTATTGCTTCCGCGTGACTTTGGTCATATCGCCTAAAATCGGGTTTGTATAAACCATTTCGTCTTCGATATAGAGCTTAAGCACGGAGCCGGAAAGGATCTCCAGCGATTCTTTAATCTCGTCGAGACTGCGGGTCTTGCCTCTCTCTGAGAGTTCCTTTTTGATCATGGAGATCGAGAAACGGACCCAACTTTCGGTCTGCTTCACGTCATGAAAACCTAATTTCTGATCGGAAAAAAACTTTCTGAGTACGTCTTCGAGCAGTTCTTCATTGGCGCTTGGATAAAAGGCCTTAAACTTCCCATTCTTTTGTTCTAAAAAAGCAGGTTGAATCACGACTCTGCAATGAATGCCTTTGTACTCGAAGGTTTTATTGACCGGCTGTAAACTTCCTTTTTCATCCCTTTGTTTGGTCTGAGCTTGTTTGGAAGAAAAGTATTTTGGAACCCCGTCCCATATTTCAACCGTATTGGATAAGTTCGCTTTCTCACCGAAAAATTGCGTAAACAGGCTGTACTGGACACTTTGCTGCTGCTCTGTTGGCGGGGGTTTGAGGGTTTTGACCGCACCCTTTTCCCTTTTGGCTTTCGTCATCTTATACTCCCCTCTTGCTCATCGGGTCCTTCATCGTCTGCATCCCCTATCGACCGGAACGATTTGCATGCCAGCTTATCAAGATGTCATCATGTTGACATGACAACGCGTAAGCCCGCCCGGATGAAGTGACTGCATCAGGCAATCTGCGCTTTTCCTTTTTTTACGAAAAAATCATTCAAGGATTCCCGCATCATCTCCTGCACGGTGGCATCGGTATCCAGCCCGATCTGCTTGAGCTGTTTAATTGCATGGGGATCGTGCCAGGTCGTGAGCGCTTTTTTATCCTTCCGGCTCGGTGGCCGTAAGGTTCTCACCTCGGCCATTTTCTTCTCTTTGACCGGATTTGCTTTTGGAACCGATCTCACCTCGGTTGACTCCTTGCTTAACGCTTCTGCTAAGTTCATTTTTTTTGTCATGGCCCCCTCCCCTATTGAATTTCGATCCCGCCTTAAGGTCTCAGCAACATGTTGTCATGCTGACATGTAAAAAAAGGCCGACTTTCAGCCTCATTTCGCGGAGACTCTACATGTCTTCATGTCAGCTTGCAAACTTATTGTATTGCAAACATGCTGAACACCCCAAAATACCCCTCAATCTAACGATGTTTACATGCTGTCTTGCATGCTTTCCAACATGGTGACGTGTTGTTTTCTAAAAAATCGACTGAATTTCAATGTCAGCATGTTGTGATGATGCTTTGTTGCCTTGCCATCATGCTGTCATGCCATAAATATCCACTTTTATCTTCATGTCTCCTCCAGCTTGCATGGCATCATGACAACATGTTTAATTCGTGGCATGTTGTCATGATGAATCCCCTCAAAAACAAAAAACGAGGATGTTTACATGCTGGCTTGTTTTCTTACCCACAAGTAAACATCATTAATCTCCTCGGCCGCTTTTCCACTGGGCTCGTATTCCAAAACGCCTTGTCCGGCGGTGAGCGAATGGACAAAGGCAGCTCGTTGTCCTAAACGTATCGGAGACACCTCTAAGCCGATGGCCTGGATGGCCTGTTCCGCCTCATCCGGCAATGTGCCACGGGGCGGGGCGGCGTTCAGAATAGCGACGGCGGGTGTTTTAGAGAGTTTCGCAAGGTCCACAGAGGTCGTGATGGCTCTCAAGTCGAAGATACCGGGGCGGCAGGGGATGAGGATGAGGTCTGCGGCCCTTGCCGAGGTCAGCGCGGAGGTCTCTGAGTGGGGAGCGGTATCGATGATGATTATTTTCGCGCCGTGCGTCTCTGCGGTCGCCAGTATTTTGGAAAGTTGTGAGGCCTGAGAGGAAATCACCACGGGGGCTTCCGCTTGCCGATGATCGTGCCAGCCTTTCGCACTGGCCTGTGGATCAAGATCGATGATCACGGTGGATTGCCCACTGCGTTCTGCCGCTACCGCAAGGTTCAATGCAAGCGTGGTTTTTCCGGTGCCGCCTTTTTGAGAAATGATCGCTATTGTTTTCATGTCATCCTTTTCACATGTCTCTATGAAAGCATGTGGGCATGTAAACATATTCAAAAAGAAAAGAAAAGGGGAGAGAGGTAATATTTTTTAGAAACCTTATAGAATCCATATCATTTCACATGGCCACTCACAGATAGGCCTAATTTCCTCTAAAACTCCCACGGAAATTAAGAATATCCATAGACTTGCCCCTGCCGACAGATGCGGCAGGGGCAAGCCCGCGAAATTTACCCTTTCAAAGCGGCGAGCTTTTCCGTAAGGGTCCAAAGGGCTTTATTCAATCTCAGATCCTCCGAAACGGATTTGATCGCCCTCGATGTCGTCCGTTGGGTTCTGCCATATTCGTTTATTCTTCTTCCTCTCATACCGCCTCTTAATAAGTTCTCCTGAATCCGATTAAAGACGATCCAAAGGTCGGAGCCTTGATCGGCTCGCCTTCTTGCTGCGAGAATTTGAGCGGATGAAAAAGGGCAGTCTTCTTCAGGCCAACGAAGGGCCAAGGCGGAATTGGCTAAAGTTTCCTGTTCTTCTCCATTCAAGGAAATCGCTCTAAAACGTTC